>JAUXTQ010000065.1 GCA_030678995.1 Caulobacter sp. | reverse complement strand
AGGGCCTGCCGCTGGCCTTTTCGAAGGACATGCAGGAGGACAAGGTTCCCACGTTCGAGGCGTTCGACGCGCTGGAGCTGAGCCTGCTGGCGATGACCGGCATGATCGCCGACCTCGAGCCCAATGCCGAACGTATGGCCGCGGCGGCCGGCGCGGGCTTCTCGACCGCCACCGATCTGGCCGACTGGCTGGTGCGCGAGCTCGACCTGCCGTTCCGCGACGCCCACCACATCACCGGCGCGGCCGTGAAACGGGCCGAGCAGCTGGGCGTCGATCTGGCCGATCTGCCGCTGGTCGAGCTGCGGGCGCTGAACCAGGGCATCGGGGAGGACGTTTTCACCGTGCTGACCCCTGCCGCCTCGTCGGCAAGCCGCGTAAGCTATGGCGGGACCGCCCCGGACCAGGTCCGGTCCCAGATCAAGCGCTGGAAGGATATCCTGCGATGAAAACCAAGGCCCTGATCCTGTCGATGGCCCTGGCGGCCCTGGCGCTGGCCGGCTGCGGCCGGCTGGGCGAGCTGGAGCGCCCGGGTCCGCGGCCCTCGCCGACCGGAACCACCGGCACGGTCATGGATCAGGCCACCGACACGCGCACGCCGCGCGACGCGCCGATCCCCGGCTCCAATCCCCACTAGACCGGGCGCGCGGTGAACCATTTCGAGGTCCGGGGCGGCGAGCTCCATTGTGAAGACACGCCCCTGTCCCGGATCGCGGAGAGCGTCGGGACCCCCGTCTATGTCTATTCCCGCGCCACGCTGGAGCGGCACTACACCGTGTTCCGCGACTCGCTGGTCGCGGCCGGTCTTGGCGACCCGCTGATCGCCTACGCGGTCAAGGCCAACAGCAACGTGGCGGTGCTACGGGTGCTGGGCGACCTGGGCGCGGGGGCCGACACCGTGTCCGAGGGCGAGATCCGCCGGGCGCTGGCCGCCGGCATCCCCGGCGAGCGGATCGTCTTCTCCGGCGTCGGCAAGACCCGCGGCGAGATCGAATTCGCGCTCCGGGCCGGGGTGTCGGAGATCAACGTCGAGTCCGAGCCCGAGCTGACGCTGGTGGCCGAGGTCGCCGGGGGCCTGGGCCTGCGCGCGCCGATCGTCTTTCGGGTCAATCCGGACGTGGCCGCCGGTGGCCACGCCAAGATCGCCACCGGCAAGGCCGAGAACAAGTTCGGCGTCTCGTTCGATGAGGCCGCGCGGCTCTACGCCAACGCCTCCAACCATCCGCACCTCAAGCCGCTCGGCGTGGCCTGCCATATCGGCAGCCAGATCACCGATCTAGCCCCCTTCGAGGCCGCCTTCACCCGCATGCGCGGCCTGGTCGAGGCCCTGCGCGCCGAGGGCATGACCGTCGAGCGGCTCGACCTCGGCGGCGGGCTGGGCGTGCCCTATTTCGACATGCCCGACCCGCCGGGTCCGGCCGAGTACGCCGCCATGATCGGCCGGGTGATGGCCGGGCTGGAAGCTATCCGTTTCGCCTTCGAGCCGGGCCGGGTGATCGCCGCCAACGCCGGGGTGCTGCTGGCCAGCGTGGTGCATCTGCATGAGCGGCCAAACGGCGAAGGGGGGGGGCGGCGGTTCCTGGTCCTCGACGCGGCGATGAACGACCTGATTCGCCCGGCGATGTACGACGCCTTCCACGACATCCGCCCGGTGATCGAGACCGACGCCGCCCCGGTGGCCTGCGACGTGGTCGGTCCAGTCTGCGAGACCGGCGACACCTTCACCCGCGAGCGGATGTTGCCGCCGCTGGGCCCCGGCGACCTGGTGGCCTTCATGAGCGCCGGCGCCTACGGCGCGGCCATGGCCAGCGAGTACAATTCGCGCCCGCTCGTGCCGGAAGTGCTCGTAGACGGCGACCGCTTCGCCGTGATCCGTCGGCGACCAACCTACGACGAGATGCTGGCCGCGGAAACGATGGCGGAGTGGCTGTAAACCTCCTCCCTCCCCTTTTATGGGGAGGGTGGTCCCGCAGGGACCGGGTGGGGCAGCAGGACGCCGTGCCGGATGCGTCGGGATAGCGTCCCACTCCCCCACCCGTCCGGGCTTCGCCCGTCCACCCTCCCCATAAAGGGGAGGGAATGGCAGACTACTCCCACCACGGCCACGGCTTGGGCATGTCCGTCGACACCTTCCCGGTGAAGGCCGGTTTGCGCTTTTCGAGGAAGGCCGAGACGCCCTCGCGGACGTCGGCGGTGTTTCCGAGCGCCATGGCCAGGCGGCCGTCGACGGCCAGGGCGCCGCTCGGATCCGGATCGCCGGCGAAACGCCAGAGCATGGCGCGGGTCAGGGCGATGGACACCGGGGCGGTCTCGTCGGCGATCTCGCGGGCGATTTCCCGCGCCCGGGGCAGCAGGTTCTCCGGCGCGGTCACCTCGCTGACCAGCCCGCCGGCCAGGGCCTCGTCGGCCCCGAACACCCTGCCCGAGTAGCACCAGCGCAGGGCCTGCGGCAGGCCGACCAGCTGGGGCAGGAACCAGGCCGAGCCCGCCTCCGGCACCAGCCCGCGGCGGGCGAAGACAAAGCCGATCTTGGCCGAGGTCGAGGCGATGCGGATGTCCATCGGCAGGGTCAGGGTGATGCCCACCCCCACCGCCCCGCCGTTGATCGCCGCGATCGACGGCTTGCGGCAGCT
The DNA here is from genome assembly GCA_030678995.1 of Caulobacter sp. Taxonomy (GTDB): domain Bacteria; phylum Pseudomonadota; class Alphaproteobacteria; order Caulobacterales; family Caulobacteraceae; genus Caulobacter. The sequence continues at coordinate 19,729 of JAUXTQ010000065.1, read as the reverse complement.
GTAGATGGCGTCGGTGAAGCCGCGGCGCTTGCGCTCGCTTGCGCCCCGCTCGCCGAACAGAGTAGCGCCCTCCCCGCCGAAAGCGTCGGAGCCGGCCGACATGTCCGCCCCGGCGCAGAAGCCGCGGCCGGCGCCCGTGACGATGACCACCCGCACCGCGTCGTCCTCGTCGGCCATGACGAAGGCGTCGTCCAGCTCCTCGCCCATCTTCGCGGTGTAGGCGTTGAGCCGGTCGGGCCGGTTGAGGGTGACGGTCAGGACGCCGTCTTCCAGCGTCGTCAGGATGGTCTCGAAGGCCATGGCCGATGCTCCCGGGCGGATGCCAAGGCACAGCCTGTCGGCGGACGGCGCGGGCGCCAAGTATGACGTGGCGTCAGTCGTTATCCGTGCGGCCTGCGCCAACAGGGTCCTGCTGACCCTGGTGCTGGCCGAGTTCGTCCATGCCGGCGGCGCGGTGCTCGGCTATCGCCGGGGCGTCTGACCATCGCCGCCCCGCCGCCGATCACCAACGCCATCCGCCGCCTGCGCTTCGACCACGGCGAGATGACCCAGCAGGCCCTCGCCGACGCCATCGGCATGACCCGCCAGACCATCGTCGCCATCGAACAGGGCAAGTACTCGCCGTCGCTGGAAGCGGCCTTCCGGATTTCGAGGGTGTTCGGGGTGGGGGTGGAGGATGTGTTTGGGTGGACGGAAACGTAGTCCGTTTCCCTCAACCGCTCATCCCGGCGAAGGCCGGGACCCAGATCAAAGGGCGGTGCGGCCTAACGGTGGAAATCGCGTTCTGTCATCTGGGTCCCGGCATTCGCCGGGATGAGCGGAAAACAGGATACCCCGGTCAGTCCATCGCCCCGATGTACGGCAGCCCGCGCATCGCGCCCGCCACATCCAGCCCATAGCCGACGAGGAACCGCGCCGGCGCTTCCCAGGCCACGAAGTCCGGCTCTATCGCCCGCTCCGTCGGCCAGGGCTTGCTGGCGAAAACGGCGGTGAGCACTTCGCTGGCCCCGGCGTCGCGGACCAGGCGGGCGGCCTCGCTGAGCGACAGGCCGGTGTCGAACACGTCGTCGACGATCAGCGCCTTGCGGCCGACCACGGGGCGCTGCAGGTCGCCGCGAACCTCGCAGCGGCCGTAGCTCTGACGCTCGTCGCGGTAAGAGGACAGCCACAGGGCGTCGAACTTCACCTGCCGGCCCAGCCGCGACAGGGCGCGGGTCAGGTCGGCGGCGAACCAGATGCCGCCGGTCAGCAGGCAGATGACCACCGTCTCGTCGTCGATGCGGGGCGCGATCCGCTCGGCCAAGGCGGCGACCCGCTCCGCGATCTCGGCCTCGGAGATCAGGACGGCGGGCTGGTCACTCATCAGTGGGCGTCCTTGGGCAGGGCGTAGGGCGAGGAGTCCGGCAGCGGATGGGCCTCCGTCGCCGGGGCGGGCGGCACGGCGGCCGGCTTGGCCGTCCCTCGCAGATCCAGCGTCCTGGTCTCGGCGCCCTCGCCCTGCGGCGGAGCGGGCTTGTACTCGAGGTCGAAGGACACCTCCAGCGTCGCGGCGGTGTTGGGCGGATTGACCAGGGTGACCACGAAGTGACGCACGCCTCCGGGCGGGATCTCCGGATCGGCGGGCAGGGCCAGCTTCACCGCCACCACTTTGCCGACCTTGTTGATCAGCTCCACCCGCAGCGGCGGCGCGGCGGCGGCGCGGTCCTCGACATTGCGGATCACGCCGGTGACCGCCAGGGCGGCCTCGCCATTCTCCTTCACCGCCTCGGCGCGGACGTCCTCGATGGTCAGGCCCAGGCGGTTCACCGCCAGCCCGACCCTGGCATAGGCGGAGGCGCTGGACGGCCAGAGCTGGACCACATTGACGCGGAAAACGATCGCCGTGGCCACCAGGGCCACCAGGGCCACAGCCATGCCGGCCCAGACGATGCCGGTGGTCGCCGCCTCGCGGACGCGGCGGTCGGTGTCGGCTTTCTCGCGGAAGACCCTGGGCAGTTCCTCGCCCGGCAGGGCGCTGACCGGCCGGGGCTCTTCGACGGGCTCGGCCGGCGCGCGCACGGTGGCGCCTTCCTCGGGTCCGACGAACAGTTCAAGGTCGGGTTCGGCCTGCGCGGTCCAGCGGGCGCCGCAGGACGAACACTTCACCGTGCGGCCGGCAGCACCAACCTTCTCGTCGGGGACGAAATAGCGGGTAGCGCACTCGGGACAGGTCAGTATCATGCCGGCGAATCGGACGCTCCCGCTCCTCCATTGAGGTCGCCGATTTCGGCTCCCATGTCCAGAAACCGCGACGTCGCATCAACCGGCGAACCCCACGCCGGCCCCATACTCCGCTTTGATGGAGTCGGCATGCGCTATGGCCGCGCGGCCGAGGTGCTGAAGGACGTCAATTTCGCCCTGGCGCCCGGCTCGTTCCACTTCCTGACGGGCGCATCGGGCGCTGGCAAGAGCAGCCTGCTCAAGCTGATCTACCTGGCCGAACGTCCCTCGCGCGGATCCATCGAACTGTTCGGCCGCGATGTCGAGGCGGTGGCGGCCGCCGACCGGCCGTTCCTGCGGCGGCGCATCGGGGTGGTGTTCCAGGAATTCCGCCTGCTCGACCACCTGTCGGCCTTCGACAACGTCGCCCTGCCGCTGCGCATCGCCGGCGGCAAGCCGGACGACTACCGCGCCGACGTCGCCGAACTGCTGACCTGGGTGGGGCTGAAGGCCCGCATGCACGCCCTGCCCCCGACCCTGTCGGGCGGCGAGAAGCAGCGGCTGGCCATCGCCCGCGCCGTCGTGAACCGGCCCGACATCCTGCTGGCCGACGAGCCGACCGGGAACGTCGACGACGCCCACGCCCTGCGCATCCTCAAGCTGTTCGTCGAGCTGAACCGGCTGGGCACCACGGTGCTGATCGCCAGCCACGATGAGGACCTGGTCGCCCGCTCGGGCCAGCCGGTGCTGCATCTGGACAAGGGCCGCCTGCGCGCCTTTGGTCGCAACGTGCGGACCGAACCCCAATGAGCGAGCTTCACCAGATCCTCCCCCATCGGGGGAGGGGGACCATGCGAAGCATGGTGGAGGGGGCCGGCGCCGGCGCAGCCCCCTCAGTGGGCTTCGCCGATAGCTCCCCCGAAGGGGAGCATCCGGAATGAGCGAGCTGTTTGATCCCAAGCGCTGGAAGCCCTCGCCGCTGCTGCCGCGCCGCGACCCGCGGGACGGGGCGCTGGTGTTCGTGGTGGCGGTGCTGTGCTTCCTCGCCTGCCTGACCGCCATCGGCGCCCTGGCGGCGGACCGGGCCACGCGGGGCTGGACCAGCCAGCTGACCGGCTCGGCCACCGTGGTGGTCCGCGCCCAGGGGGCCGAGACCCCGGACGCCGCCGCCGGCCGCGCCGCCGAGGCCCTGGCCGGCGTCAAGGGCGTCATCGAGGCCCGGGCCCTTGAGAAGGAAAAGGCCGAGGCCCTGCTGGAGCCCTGGCTGGGCCATGAGGCCCTGCTGGACGACCTGCCCATCCCCCGGCTGGTGGCCGTCGACCTCGATCCCAAGGCCCCCGCCCCGGCCGCCGCCCTGACCCAGGCCCTGCGGGCCGCCGGGGTCGACGCCACCGTCGATGACCACAGCCTGTGGATCGGCGACATCGAGCGCGCCGCCGGCATCGCCCGCTGGGCGGCCCTGGGGGTGTTCCTGCTGATCGCCTCGGCGGCCGGGGCGGTGATCGCCTTCGCCACCCGCGCGGCCATGGCCGCCCACCGCGAGACCATCGAGGTTCTGCACCTGTCCGGCGCCCAGGCCAGTTTCGTCGTGCGTCTGTTCCAGACCCGATTTGCCAAGGCCGCGGCGCTGGCGGGCTTGTTCGGCGCCTCCGGGGCGGCCATCATCGGGGCGCTGGCCAGACTGGCCGGCGGCGGTCAGGGTCTGACGCCCGTCCTGCCGGTGGCCTGGATCGACATGCTGGCGGTCGTTCCCACGCCCCTGCTGGCGGCGCTGGTCGCGGCCGTCGCGGCCCGCCTGGCCGCGCGCGGATTGATCGGAGAGTTGTCGTGAAGCGCGTCCTGACCGCCATCCTTGTCCTGGCCCTGATCTGGGCGGTGGGGCTCGTCGCCTTCGCCCAGCGCATCGAGCGGCTTACGCCGGCCGACGCGCCGCCGGTAGCCGACGCCGTGGTGGCCCTGACCGGCGCCTCGGACCTGCGGCTGGAGGCGGCCGTGCGCCTGCTCGAGCGGGGCAAGGGCCGCCGGCTGCTGATCTCCGGGGTCAACAGGGAAGCCAGCCGGGCCGACATCCTGGAGGTCACCAAGGCCGCCAAGCCGATCTATGACTGCTGCGTCGACCTGGGCTTCACCGCCGCCGACACGCTTGGCAACGCCCGCGAGATCGCCGACTGGGCCAACGGCAAGGGCTATGACAGCCTGATCGTGGTCACGTCGGACTACCACATGCCCCGCGCCATGCTGCTGATCCGGGCGGCCCTGCCCGAGGCGACCCTGACCGCCTATCCGGTGGTCACCGAGCCGGTCGATGTTCGCCGCTGGTGGCGCAAGAGCGGGGATGCGCGGCGGCTGACCATCGAGTACTGCAAATACTTGGCGGTGCTGGCGCGAGAGAGTGTCCGTTCGCTCGGTTCGACATCAGATGACGCGCCGCCGGCCAAGGCCGCCGCGAAGGGGACGAAACCTTGATCCTGGTCCGGTCGCTGACCTTTGCTCTCGCCTTCTACCTCTACTCCCTGATCTACGGCCTGCTGATGCTCCCGCTGCTGCTGGGGCCGCGATCCTGGGTGACCCGGGCGCTGTCCTGGTACGGCAAGGGCACCACCCTGCTGCTGCGAGTGATCTGCGGCATCAGGGTCGAGGTGCGCGGGCGCGAGAACCTGCCCAAAGGCGCGGCGCTGATCGCCGCCAAGCACCAGTGCATGTTCGACATCTTCGGCAGCTTCGCCTTCCTGCCGGACAGCTGCTTCGTGACCAAGAAGGAGCTGATGTGGATTCCGTTCCTCGGCTGGTACGTGCGCAAGGGCGGCATGATCGTGGTCGACCGCGACGCCCACGCCTCGGCCCTGCGCAAGCTGCTGGCCGACGCCCGCGACCGGTTCAGACACGCCCGCCAGGTGGTCATCTTCGCCGAGGGCACCCGCAAGGCGCCCGGCGCCGAGCCGGACTACAAACCCGGCATCGCCGCCCTCTACCGCGACCTGGAGATGCCGGTGACGCCGATGGCCCTGAACACCGGCGTCCACTGGCCCAAACACGGCTTCATGCGCTACCCGGGCATGATCGTCTTCGACATCCTGCCGCCCATCCCGGCCGGCCTGAAACGCGGCGAGTTCATGCGCGAGCTGGAGTCGCGGATCGAAACCGCGACCAACGCCCTGATCGCCGAGGGGCTCTGACTCACCGCAATCCGGCGCCGGTCAGGGGCAGGATCAGGCGCCGGTCGCCGAACGGCAGGAAGCCGTGGTGGCGGTAGAAGGCTTCGGCGCCATCGTCCTTGGCCTCGACGGTCATGGCGAACACCATCACCTCGGAGCGCAGGGCCCGCTGCACCGCGTCCCACAGCAGGGCGCCGCCGAGGCCGCGGCCCCGGTAGGCTTCGTCCACGGCGAGGCGGCCGAGACGGGCGACCGGCACGGCCCCGTATCGCGGCAGGCGTCTGGCCAGCTCGGGCGGGATCTCGGCCAGGGGAACGCCGGCCGCCGACAGGGTGTAGAAGCCCGCGACCCGGCCCGAGCCTTCGGTCTCGCTGGCGACATAGCAGGCCGCCACGCGACGGCGCATGTCCTGGCCGGCCTGATCCCTGAAATAGTGATCCAGCGCGGCGACGTCGCTGTTGAAGCGCTTGCGGTCGTGCGCGGCCCCGAGGGGCTCAACCGAAAACGCCGGCGTCATCCGGGCTCGCGGAGCAGCTTTCCATGCGCGTCCCGGGCGCGGCGCATGGCCGGCGTCAGGTCGGGCGGATTGAGGAGCAGATCGACGAAACGCCGCTGATCGTCCAGCGACAGGCGGATCAGACCGGCGTCCTCAAGGGTGCGCCGGGCAGCCTCGCGAGCGGCCGCGACCACAAAGTCGCTGACGCTGCGGCCCTCGATCTCGGCGGCGCGCCTGACCACCGCCAGGGCGTCGGGCGCGATCCGCGCCTCGAGCCGGGCGGTGCGGTTGGGGGTGGTGGTCATTGCGGGCCTCTGATCGCGTTCATATGTACGGCAAATAGCCGGACATTGTCAAAGACCAAGCCCGTAAATCAGGGGACAGCTTACTCATTTCCACCCGACCGGAAGCCGCCTTCATCGGGAAATGTGTAAGCTGTCCCCTGATTTACGCCGCCGCCTCCAGCGTCTCGACCATCCCCAGCAGGCGCTCCATGCCGTGGTCGCTCACGCCCTCCTCGCGCAGGTGCAGGACGAGGTCGCGCAGGTAGTCGATATTGCGGCCGGATAGACCCGTCGCCCCGTCGATCAGGGCGGCCTGCTGGTCCAGCGTAAGGTTACCGGCCCATTGCGGATGGTGCGGGTCGGACAGGAAGACCAGGGCCGATTGGGGACACGCACCGTTCATCTGCGATGAACGGTGCGTGTCCCCAATCCGTACGTCGCGCCAGGCCTCGAAATAGGTCTCGGTCGGCTGCTCGCGCTCGCGCAGATAGGCGTAGACCTGGTCCCAGTCGGCGGCGGCGACGCGGTAGGCCACACCCCGGGTCGAGCCGCCCGGCGCCAGGCCCAGCACCAGCCCCGGCCGCGCGTACGTCCCCCGATGATGCACAGAATATATGCAGAACGCCCTTCGGCGACCGTGGAGGGTTGCACGACGGCGGTCTATGAACGGGAACCCGGGCCGCCACATCAGCGATCCGTATCCGAATACCCAGCGGTCCTGTGCCGCGCCGTCCATCCGTTACCCTCGCAAGGCGCCCGCCGATGAGCCTGCCCGATCGATCGCCCGCCCGTAAACCCAACCGGACCGGACTTTTTCTGCCCTGGCTTGCGTTTCTTCTGTTGGCGGTCGGCTGGAGCATCGGCTGGTTCCGGCTGAAGGAGGAGGCGATCACCCGCATGGACGCCGCCGTCGCCCAGCTGCGCGCGCAGGGCTATCCAGTGGCCTGGGAGACCCGCACGGTCGGCGGCTTCCCCTTCCGGCTGGACGTGACCCTGACCGGCGCGCGCATCGCCGAGCCCTCGGGCTGGGCCATCGCCATGCCGCGCCTGAAGACCGAGGCCTGGATCTACCGCCTCGACCACTGGATGCTGGTGGCGCCGGACGGAGTGACCCTGAGCCGGCCGGACGGCGGGGCGGTGCTGGTCCGGGCGGAGGCGCTGCGGGCCAGCCTGACCGGCTTCGATTCCCACCCGCCCCGGCTGTCCGTCGAGGGGGTCGGGCTGGCCTTCGACACGGGGCCGGGCGCCAAGCCTTACCTGATTGAGTCCGCGGAGCGGCTGGAGCTGCACCTGCGGCCGGGCCCGGACGACCAGGGCGGGGTGCTGTTCCGGGTCGACGGCGCGAGACTGCGGCTCAAGGGTCTGCCCGCGCGGGTGGCCCAGGGCCGGCCCGTGTCGATGATGTGGGACCTGACCCTGTCGAGGATGAGCGCCTTCAAGGGCCAGAGCTGGCCCTCGGCCGTGCGGCGCTGGCAGGGCGCCGGCGGGGCAATCACCGTGCGCGCCGCCGAGCTGCGCGGGGGCGACGCCCTGCTGACCGGCGAGGGCGGGCCCCTGACCGTCGGCGATGACGGCCTGCTGCGTGGCCGGATCAACGCGACGCTCAAGGACGCCGATGGCGGCGGGTTGGGATTCAGCGGACTGGTCACGCTGGACGACGGCCGGGCGACGCTGGGACCTTTGGATTTGGGGCCGGCGCCTCGCCTCTACTAAATCACTGTCATCCCGGAAGACGGGAAGCGGCGATCCGGGATGACCATGGAGGAAGGGAAATTTCTTCCAACGCAAGAGCGGTATTGCCCCTTTCGCCGCAATGCCATAGGTCCCGCGTCTCACTTCGGGGACAAAAATGGGCAAGGACGCGCCCACATCGCCGCTCTCGCTGGACGCTGTTCGCGCCCGCATCGACGCCGTTGACGCCGAGCTGCTCGCGCTGATCGGTGAGCGGGCGGCGCTGGCGCGCGCGGTCGCCGAGGCCAAGACGGCGGCGGGCGACGGCGGCAGGTTCGGCCTGCGTCCGGCCCGCGAAGCCCAGATCATGCGCCGGCTGCTCAAGGACCGCGATCCGGCGGCCAGCGCCGCCCTTGTGGTGCGCATCTGGCGTGAGATCATCGGCGACAGCCTGAGCCAGCAGGGCCCGTTCCACCTGTCGGTCTGGGGCGGCAAGCTGGAGAGCCGCGCCGTCGAGCTGGCCCGCCTGCGCTTTGGCGTGGCCCCCAAGCTGGTCACTGCCGCCAGGCCGGAAGACGCCCTGGCCGCGGCCAAGACGCCCGGCGGCGTCGGCGTGCTGGCGCTCGCCCCGGATTCCAGCTGGTGGGGCCGGCTGCTGGCCGAGCCGACGCTGAAGGTGTTCGCCACCCTGCCCTGCCTCGCCGCCTGGGGTCCGACCATGGCCGTGGCGGTGGCCCAGGTCGAGGTCGCCCCGACCGGCGCGGACCAGACCCTGTGGGTCACCGACGCCCCCGACATCGGCAAGACCATCGAGGCGCTCAGCCGTGACGGCGTCGCCGGCGGGCCGTTGGCCCAGCATGGCGGCCTGACCCTCTACGCGCTGGCGGGCTATTATCAGCACCACGACGCCAGGCTGGCCCGCGCGCCGGGGCGGCTGCATGGCGTCATCGGCGCGGCTCCCGAACCCTTCGACCTTTAGCCGGTCCTCCTGTATGAGGCCGGTTCCTGAACTGGACCTCCTCGATGACCGCGATGCCCGACCGTTTCACCGCCGACCGCCCCGTGCCCAAGCCGGGCATCCTCGACATCCAGGCCTACAAGCCCGGCAAGGCGAAAGCCGATGGCGTCGAGAACCCGATCAAGCTGTCGGCCAACGAGAACATCCTCGGCTGTTCCGACGCCGCCCGCGCCGCCTACGCCGAGGCGGCGGGCAAGCTGAACCTCTACCCGGAAGGCCGGGCCAGCATCCTGCGCGCGGCCATCGCCGAGAAGTACGGCCTGGAACCCGAGCGCCTGCTGTTCGGCTGCGGCTCGGACGAGGTGTTCCAGCTGCTCAACCAGACCTTCCTCGAGCCGGGCGACAACATCGTCCAGCCCGAGCACGGCTTCGCGGCCTGGGCCATCGGCGCCAGGGCCTGCGGCGGCGAGGTCCGCTACGCCCCGGAGAAGGACCTGCACGTCGACATCGACGCCATCCTGGCGATGGTCGATGCGCGCACCCGGCTGGTGTTCATCGCCAATCCGGCCAACCCGACCGGCACCTGGATCCCGTTCAGCGAGATCCGCCGGCTGCACGACGCCCTGCCCCGCTCGGTGGTGCTGGTGCTGGACGGCGCCTATGCCGAGTTCCAGACCGGCGCCGCCACGCGCGAGGACTTCGAGCTGGCCCGGCACGAGCTGAACGTGGTGGTCACCCGCACCTTCTCCAAGATCCACGGCCTGGCCGCCCTGCGGGTGGGCTGGGGCTACCTGCCCGCCGAGATGGCCGAGGCGGTCGACCGCATCCGCCTGCCATTCAACATCAATATCCCGGCGCAACTGGCTGCTGTCGCTGCTCTTTCGGACGACGAGTTCCAGCAACGCTCAATTGACCTGGTGGAGACCTGGCGGCCCTGGCTGACACAGCAGATCAGCGGCCTGGGCCTGGACGTGGCGCCCTCGGCGGCCAACTTCGTGCTGGTCGGTTTCCCCAGGACACCGGGCAAGACGGCGCCGGAAGCCGAGGCCTTCCTGGCCGGCAGGGGCCTGCTGACCCGGGGGGTGGGCAACTACGGCCTGCCCGACCACCTGCGCATCACCATCGGCCTGGAAGAGCACAACCGCGCCGTGGTCGAAGGCCTGGCCGAGTTCATGGCCCGTCGATGACCGGCCCCCTGTTCCAGCGCCTGACCATCGTCGGCTGCGGCCTGATCGGCTCGTCGATCGCCCGCATCGTGCGCGAGAAGGGCATCGCCGCCGAGATCGTCGTGGCCGACCTGTCAGACCATGTTCGCGAGCGCGTCACGGCCCTGGGCCTGGCCGACCGGGTCACCGGCGACATCGGCGACGGCGTCACCGGCGCCGACCTGGTGATCTTCGCCGTGCCGGTGCTGGCCATGGGCGAGGCCATGGCCGCCGCGGCCGGCCATCTCAAATCCGGCGCCATCATCACCGACGTCGGCTCGGTCAAGGGCAGCGTCGCGCAGGCGCTGTCCAACCATGCGCCCGAGGGGGTCTTCGTGATCCCCGGCCACCCCATCGCCGGCACCGAGTATTCCGGCCCCGACGCCGGCTTCGCCGAGCTGTTCGACGGACGCTGGACCATCCTGACGCCGCTGCCCAGCGAGGACCCGGCCTATGCCGAGGCGGTGGCCAGGCTGTCGGCCTTCTGGCGCGGCATCGGCGCCCAGGTCGAGGTGATGGACACCCAGCACCACGACCTGGTGCTGGCCATCACCAGCCACCTGCCCCACCTGATCGCCTACAACATCGTCGGCACCGCCGCCGATCTGGAGGGGGTCACCGAGGGCGAGGTGATGAAGTACTCGGCCGGCGGCTTCCGCGACTTTACCCGCATCGCCGCCAGCGACCCGACCATGTGGCGCGACATCTTCGTGGCCAACAAGGACGCGGTGCTGGAGGTGCTGGGCCGGTTCACCGAGGACCTGCAGGCCCTCTCACGGGCGATTCGCTGGGGCGAGGCCGACAAGCTGCACGAGCTGTTCACGAGGACCCGCGCCATCCGCCGGGGCGTCATCGCCCTGGGCCAGGAAAGCGCCGAACCGAACTTCGGCCGAGATCGCGGGAAGCACTGACTATGAGCTCTCAACACCTTGTCCGGCTCTGCCTGGATGACGAATAGCCCTTAAGGCCTTGATGGAATTGGAGCTCCGGTCGGTCGTCCTAGTCAAGGACGACCCCTTCGGGGTCGCCGCTGCGCGGCCGCGAAGCGGTCCTTGAGCAGGCCGTCCGCCGGAGCAACTCTGGCCGTCAAGACATCAGGGCAAAGTCCGCCGTAGGGGCGACCCGTTGAGGGTTCACAACTAACCCCCCGTCGCGACCCGGCGAAGGCCTTCCAGCACGCGCGGCGTGTCCTTGCGCAGGCCGGCGCGAACCAGCATCGGCGGGGCGAGGATCCGGGCGCCCATGCGGGTCTGGTAGCGTACGCGCGTGGCCTGGCCGCCGTTCAGGGGCGTCAGGTCCCACTCGCCCTCGAAGGTCTTCAGGTTGCCGTCGAGCTTGCGGAAGCCGATGCGCCGGCCCGTCTCGTAGTCCGAGCGGAACACATAGCGGAAGCTGGGCCACAGCGGGCCGCCGCGCGTGACATGCTCGCGGATGTCCCAGCCTTCGCCGGTCCTGACCACGCGGCACTGGACGAGGCTGCGGATCATCGCCCGGGTGGCGTCGCAGTCGGTCATGGCGCTCCAGACCTTATGCGCCGGGGCCGGGATGTCGATGGTCGCGTTGATCAGGGCCGACTCGCCGTCCGGATCGAGCGTCACCGAGACCCACGGCTGGTCACCGGACGTCGCCGCCAGGGCTGTCGAGGCGGCGGCGAGGGCCAGGGCGGCGCAGAGGATCAGGCGCATCATCAGATCTCCCGGTCGGGCCGCGGGCGGCGCGTCGGAAGGCGGGACTAGCCTGAGTTTGCGACAGCCGCGCGACTCCCGCGCGCCATCACCGTCTGCGTCATTCCCGCAACAGGCGAGAGGATTGTCCGGCACACCCTTGGCGCGGCTGAAGGACCCGTGCTATCCGCCCGGCCCCTTGAGGAAGAGACCCGTGACCTACCTGTCGCCAATGATTTCGCCCGCCAGCAAACTGCTCGACCGCCAGGTCGAGGGTCTGCGCGCGTGCGCGTCGGAGGGACGGGTGATCTGAGGTTCGAGCCTCAAGGATTGTCCGAAAGAACCCCTCCTGGCCCGGCCGGAGGGGTTCTTTCGTTTCAGGAGGACGCTTTCGACCGTGACGCCAGGAGGGGCTGTGCAGAAACGGTTTAATGGAAGGAGAACCCCGATGAGCGGGTTCCAGTACATCGAAAGCCCCGGCGCCCCGATCAAGGCCTGGACCCAGGGCGTGCCGATCGAAGACTCGGCGATGAAGCAGCTGCGCAACGTCGCCAGCCTGCCGTTCATCCACAAGCACGTGGCCGTCATGCCCGACGTGCACTGGGGCATGGGCGCGACCGTCGGCTCGGTGATCCCGACCATCGGCGCGATCATCCCGGCGGCGGTCGGCGTGGACATCGGCTGCGGCATGATGGCGGTGCGCACCTCGGTGCGGGCCGAGCACCTGCCCGACTCGCTGGCGGGCGTGCGGAGCGCGATCGAGGCAGCCGTGCCGCACGGGCGGACCGACAACGGCGGCCGCAACGACGTGGGCGCCTGGCAGAAGGAGCCCCCGGCGATCGCGGCGGCCAAATGGGCGGCGCTTGAGGACGGCTACAAGGCCGTCGTCGACAAGCACCCCAAGGCCGCGCACCCACGCGGCTTTGGCCACCTGGGCACGCTGGGCACCGGCAACCACTTCGTCGAGCTCTGCCTCGACGAGGCGGGCGCGGTGTGGGTCATGCTGCATTCCGGTTCGCGGGGGGTGGGGAACCGGTTCGGGACCCACTTCATCGAGCGGGCCAAGCACGACATGCGGCGGTGGTTCATCAACCTGCCGGACCAGGACCTGGCCTACTTCCCGGAAGGGAGCGAAGGCTTCATCGACTACATCCGGGCGGTGAGCTGGGCGCAAAAGTACGCCCTGGCCAACCGGGAAGTGATGATGGACCAGGTGCTCGGGGTGCTGCGGGAGACCTTCCCCGACCTCGCGACCGACGAGATGGCGGTGAACTGCCACCACAACTACGTCAGTCGCGAGAAGCACTTCGGCAAGGACGTGTTCGTGACCCGGAAGGGCGCGGTGAAGGCCGGTCTCGGCGACCTGGGGATCATCCCCGGCTCGATGGGCGCCCGGTCGTTCATCGTGCGCGGCAAGGGCAACGCGGACTCGTTCTGCACCTGCTCGCACGGCGCTGGCCGGGCCATGAGCCGGACCGAAGCCAAGCGGCGGTTCACGCTGGACGATCACATCGCGGCCACGGCCGGGGTGGAATGCCGCAAGGACGCGGGCGTGATCGACGAGACGCCGATGGCCTACAAGGACATCGACGCCGTCATGGCGGCCCAGGCCGACCTGGTGGAGATCGTTTACACGCTGCGTCAGGTGGTCTGCGTGAAGGGCTGATGAAGCCGGCATGCTGCCCACGGCCCGACCTTGGGGACCCGTCTTCCGCCTGGAAGGCGGGTCCTTGCCTGTCAGCTCCGCCGCTGCGACAGCGCCGACAGCACCAGGTCGGGGTCGCGATCGATGACCCGCAGATAGGCCTCCAGCGCCGGATCCGGCTCGACCTCGCCCCGCTCGATCCAGCCGAGGCGCTCGGGATCGATGCGGAAGGTCAGGGCGAAGGCGTGCTGCGACAGACCGACATGCCATCGCACCTTGCGGGCCAGGGTCGAGGCGGGGATCTGGCGGGGCAGGAAGGACCGGGGCTCTCCGGGAAGGTCGGTCGTCACGCTTATCTCCGATACTGGCTTCAGCCCCGCTCCCGACAACACCTGTAGCGGCGAGGCGTTGCAGGAATAAGACGGCGGTGAGTCCGTTCGGGGGCGACGCGATCAGGGACAGACACCAAAGGGTGTCTGTCACGAGGGACCCAAAAACTCCGCCACCGCCTCGATCGCCTCGACCAGCCCTACCCGCTGGATCTCCACCCCTTCCGGCAAACTGCTGAACAGTCTCGTCGGGGCGGCGGGGTCGAGCATGACGAAGACGCCCTTGTCGTCGGCTCGGCGGATCAGGCGGCCGAAGGCCTGGGCGATGCGGGCGCGGGCCAGGCCGTCGTCGTAGCCCTTGCCGCCGAAGCGCACGCGGCGGGCCTTGTGCAGGATGTCGGGCCTGGGCCACGGCACCCGGTCGAAGACCAGGAGGCGCAGGGAGCGGCCCGGCACGTCGATGCCGTCGCGCACCGCGTCGGTGCCCAGCAGGCAGGCGTTCTCCTCGGCGCGGAAGATGTCCACCAGGGCGCCGGCCTCCAGCGGGTCGACGTGCTGGGCGTAGAGGGCCAGGCCCTTGTCGGCCAGCGGGGCGGCGATGCGCTCGTGCACCGACCGCAGCCGGCGGATGGCGGTGAACAGACCAAGCCCCCCGCCCCCGGCCGCCAGGAACAGCTCGCGCATGGCGGCGGCCACCTGGCGGGGGTCCTCGCGGCCCACGTCGGTGACCACGAAGGCCCGGCTGTTGGCGGCATAGTCGAACGGCGAGGCCAGCCGCAGGGTCTGGGGCCGCTCCGGCAGGCGGGCGGCGCCGGTGCGCATCTCGGCCAGGGCGAAGGGGTCGTCCAGGGTGCTGTCGGCCAGGGTGGCGCTGGTCACCAGCACCCCGTGGGCCGGGGCGATGACGGCGCCCATCAAGGGCTCGGTCGGGTCGACCCAGTGGCGGCGGCAGGCGGCGTCGACCACCCGGCCATAGAGGAAGGTGGCGTCGAACCAGTCGACGAAGTCGGGGTCGTCCTCCGCGTCCTCCTCGATGGCCTTGAGCATCGAGCGCCAGGCCGGCAGGGTCATGCGGGCGCGCCGGTCGAGACCGCGCAGGGCGCCCTCGATCCGCGCCCGGTCGCTGGTCTGCAGCTCGTCGGTCTCCTGGTCGAGCACGTCTTCCAGGTGGCGGGCCAGGGCCAGCAGCGGCGCCTCGACGGCGGCGATGGCGCGGGCGGCCTCGGCGGCGGTCTCGCGGACCAGGTCGGTGGCCGGGCGGGCGGCGCATTCCATGCCCTGGTCCGAGGCGCTGGCCCGGGCGCGCAGCTGTTCCATCACCGCCACCAGGAAGGCCTCGACCGGCCCCTGCGGATTGACCTGCCCGTCCGGCGGGGCGATGCGGCCCGACCAGCCTTCGCCCGGCAGGGCCCCGGCGGCGCGGACGGCGTCCTGCAGCGCGTGGCGGGCGTCCTCGCGTTCGCCGACGATCTCCATCAGCCGCGCCTCCAGCCCCCGGCCCCGACGGCCGCGCCCTTCGGGCCCGCGGATCCAGCGGCGCATTTCGGCCGACTCCGCGCCGCTGAGGGCGCTGGAAAAGGCGCTGTCGGCGGCGTCGAACAGGTGGTGGCCCTCGTCGAAGACGATGCGGCGCAGCAGGGTCGTCTCGTTGTCGCCCTTCAGCCCCCGCGCCGTGCGGGCGCCGTCGAAGGCGGCCTGGGTCATCACCAGGGCGTGGTTGGCGATGACGATGTCGGCCCGTTTCGACCCGCGCACCGCCTTCTCGATGAAACAGGCGCGGTAGTGGACGCAGCCGGCATGGACGCACTCGCCGCGCCGGTCGACCAGGTTGGCGGCGCTGGCGGCGTGGGCCGGACCGATGCTGAACAGGCTGGGCAGCCAGGCGGGAAAGTCGCCGCCGGTCATGTCGCCATCGCGGGTGGCGCGCACCCAGCGGGCGGCCAGGCCCAGCCCGACCAGGTCGCCATTGCCCAGCTGCGCTGCCTGCACCGCCTCATGGAAGTTGAGCAGGCAGAGGTAGTTCTCCCGCCCCTTGCGCACCACCGCCTTGCGGGCGCGGACCTCTGGGTCGGGATAGATGGCGGCGCTCTCGCGCTCGATCTGCCGCTGCAGGGCGCGGGTGTAGGTCGAGATCCACACCGATGGCCCGTTGGCCTCAGCCCAGACCGAGGCGGGGGCCAGGTAGCCAAGGGTCTTGCCGACCCCGGTGCCCGCCTCGGCCAGCATCATCCGGGGTTCGCCCTCACGCTCGCGGGGCTGGAAGGCCCAGGTGGTTTCGGCGGCATAGACCTTCTGCAGGGTCCGGGCTTCATCCAGCCCCGCCCGCTGAAGCAGGTCGGCAAGGCGCTGCTCGGCGTCCTCCGGCGCGATGGCCCGGGTGCCCGGCTCGCCGAGGGGCGCCTGGTCTTCCCACTCCGGGATGCGGCTCCAGACCTCCAGGCCCGAGCCCCGGTGCGGCCGGGCGATCGGCCCGCCGGCGCGCAGGGCCGCGATGCAGGCGACGCCCCAGGCCCAGCCGGCCCGTTCCAGCGTCTCGGCCAAGGCCAGGGCTTCCTCGCGGGACGGCCAGGGCTGGGCGCCCAGCTCCTTGAGCAGCAGGTCACAGACCTCGCGCAGCGCGCTCGCCTGGGCCGCCGCGCCCTTCGGCTCGGGCAGGCCCACGGCCAGCGCCAGCCCCGCCGCCGAGGGGGCGGTGAACCGCGCCGGCCGCACGAAGGCGAACAGCTCCAGCGCGTCGAAGATCCCGCGAGACCGGGGCGGCGCGTTCAGCCCCAGCCGCCGGGCGGTCATGGCCGCATGGGCCACCAGCACCGGTCCATGCTCGAGCAACTCGCGGGCGTAGGGCGGCCGCAGGTCCTTCTCGCCCGCGCCATCAGCGACAGCCGACCGCGCGCCCGGCAGGACGACGAGGGCCGGAGCCAGTTCAAGAGCGGGAGTCGCGGCGTTCACCCGGCTGGTCTAGCGCGACGGGGAGTGAAACGAAAGCAGAACGGGGATACCCTTGCGTTGACACACCCCATGCGTGCAACCTGCGTCCTAAACGGGGGAAAACATCATGCGTCGCATCGTCATCGCCGCGGCCTGCGCGTTCGCCATCGCAACGCCTGGCGTCGCCATCGCCGCACCGGCGGAAATTGTCGTGATGGGTGTTGGCGCCGCAGAGAGGCCGGCCGACTGGGCCAATGTCGCCTTCGTGATCATCGGTTCGGGCAAGACCTCGGTCGAGGCGCTGCAGGCCCTGACCAAGCAACAGGGTCTGATCGAATCCAGGCTCGCTGCGCTCCAGGGGGCGACGTCCGTTCGCATCCAGACCGGCGACCTGAAGGTGTCGGCTGTCCGGGGCGAAGAATGCGAGGGCGCCAATGCCTACAGACCCACCCCGCTGATGTCAGAGGGCGCCTGCGCCATCAAGGGTTACGCGGTGATGATGGAAGTGAATGTGCGCCTCGCCCCGGCATCTCAAGCCGGCAACGCCGCTTCGCTTGCGGCCGAACTCGGCGCCCTTGAGGTCCACCTGTCGGGCTTCGGCGTGGATGACGACGCCGCTCTAAAGGGAGCGGCGACCCGCGATGCGGTTCAGAATGGCAGGACTCAGGCGGATACGATCGCAAATGCGTCGGGCGTTACGCTCGGGCCGGTCATTCGAATGCAGGATCCATCGGCCGCAGGTTATGATCGATTTGGGGATGAAGATGTTCCGCTCGCCGCCGAGGCCGCCGCCGCCGCAGCGCCAGCGCGCCGATCCGCTCCAACCGTCGATGTGAAGATCTCCGTTCCCCCCGTCCGCGTCAGTTCCAGGCTGAGCATGGTGTTTACGGTGAGGGAATAGTCAGCGTCTCACGGCGACCACTTCAGGCGGCTATCAGCGACGTGTCTTCCTTCGGCGGGGCGAGGGGCAGCTGACCTTCGCCGACCCGTTCGAGGCCGTCCCTGGCCTCAGCGCGTTCCTCGGCGTCCTCGGACTGCGCCGCCCTGCGGTACCAGCGGGCGGCCTCCTCATAGTCCATCCGCACGCCCTCGGCCCGCTCGTACATGTTGGCCAGGTAGAGGGCGGCCGTGGGATCGCCCCCTTCGGCCGAGCGCAGGTACCAACTGACCGCCTCGGCGTCGTCGATCGGCACGCCCTGGCCCAAGTCATAGGCGACCCCGACGTTGAGCATGGCGATGATGTCGCCCAGGGCCGCGGCCTTGCGGAACCAGTCCAGCGCCAGGCGGTAGTCCCGCGTCACGCCCTGTCCCTTCGAATAGGCGCAGCCGATCTCGTTCATCGCCTCGGCCTTGCCCCGGGCGGCGGATTTCCTGAACCAGTAGAAGGCCTTCTTGAGATCCTTGGGGAGGCCGTCGCCGTCGCGGTAGACCATCGCCAGGTCGAACATGGCGTCGGCGTCGCCCCGGCCGGCGAGCCTCTGCAGGTCGGCCACCTCGTCGCGGGGCGCGTTCCGTGACGCCGTCCGGTCGTTCAGACGGCTATCCCCGGCGAACGCCGGCGAGACGCTCAGCATCGCCAGGGCGGCGGCGGCCGGCACAATCCAGTGAATACGCATGACGACCCCTCAGTCCCCGTCCGCAATGGAACGCCGCGCCGGTCAATCGTCAAGACTCCGGATGCCGAAACAGAAGGGGAACATTGACGCCGGGGCGTCGCGGTGCTGGGTTGCGGGCAATGACCGCCGCCGCCCTCCCGATCCTGCCGCCACGCTTCGCCGCCTGGTTCGAGAGCCGTGGCTGGGCGGCGCGGCCGCATCAGCTGGCGATGATCGAGAAGGCCCGGGCCGGCCGCGACGCCCTGCTGATCGCCCCCACCGGCGGGGGCAAGACCCTGGCCGGCTTCCTGCCCAGCCTGATCGAGCTTGCCGAACGGCCGCCGGCCAACGGCCCGCGCGGCATCCACACCCTCTACCTCTCGCCGTTGAAGGCGCTGGCGGTCGATGTGGAACGCAACCTGCTCTCGCCCATCCAGGGCATGGGCCTGAACATCGTCGCCGAGTCCCGCACCGGCGACACCGGCGTCTCGCGCAAACAGCGGCAGAAGATCAAGCCGCCGGACATGCTGCTGACCACCCCGGAACAGCTGGCCCTGCTGCTGGCCTGGGAAGGCGCGCGGACCCTGTTCGAGGACCTGCGCTGCGTGGTCATCGACGAGATCCACACCCTCTGGCCGTCCAAGCGCGGCGACCTGCTGGCGCTGGGCCTGGCCCGGCTGCAGACCATCGCCCCGACCCTGCGCCGGGTAGGGCTGTCGGCGACGGTGGATGACCCGCAGATTATCCTGGAGTGGCTCTCCCGTGATCCTCCCCCAGCGGGGGAGGTGGCGGCGCGAGCGAATGCGAGCGACGACGGTGGGGGCCGGCGCGGCGGCAAGCCCCCTCCACCGCCCTGCGGGCGGTCCCCCTCCCTTAAGGGGGGAGGATCAGTTGACCTCGTCCGCGGCCCCCCCGGCCCATCCCCTGTCGTCGACGTGCTGATCGCCGAGGGCGGCGTGCCCTGGGCCGGGCACACGGCGCAGCACGCGATGGGACAGGTCTACGAGATCATCAAGCGCCACCGGACGACGCTGATCTTCGTCAACACCCGCTTCCAGGCGGAATACGCCTTCCAGGAGCTGTGGAAGCTGAACGAGGACAGCCTGCCCATCGCCCTGCACCACGGCAGCCTGGCCGCCGAACAGCGGCGCAGGGTCGAGGCGGCCATGGCCCGGGGCGAGCTGAAGGCCGTGGTCTGCACCTCGACGCTCGACCTGGGCATCGACTGGGGCGATGTGGACCTGGTCATCCAGCTGGCCGCGCCGAAAGGGGCCGCGCGGATGGTTCAACGCATCGGGCGGGCCAACCACCGCATGGACGAGCCGTCCAAGGCGCTGTTCGTGCCAGCCAACCGCTTTGAGGTGCTGGAATGCCAGGCGGCCATCGAGGCGATCGCCGAGAACGCCCTGGACGGCGACCCGCCGCGCACCGGCGCGCTCGACGTGCTGGCCCAGCACGTGATGGGCCGCGCCTGTTCCGAGCCGTTCGACCTGCTGGCGCTGTACGACGAGGTGCGCGGGGCCGGACCCTATCGCGAGCTGGCCTGGGAGGACTTCGAGGCCGTCGTCGAGTTCGTCTCGACCGGCGGCTACGCCCTGAA
>JAUXTQ010000060.1 GCA_030678995.1 Caulobacter sp. | reverse complement strand
GACGTGCGGGGCGTGCGCGGTGAAGTCATCTGGCTGCATGCGCCCCATGTGGCGCTGCAGCGGCCGATACGCCTGCTGCATCCCCGGCACCGGGTCTACCTGGTGCCGCGCGAAGGCGGGCATATCGTCATTGGCGCCAGCGAGATTGAAAGTGAAGACCGTTCGCCGATCTCGCTGCGCAGCACGGTCGAACTGCTTGCCGCGGCGCACAGCATCATTCCCGAACTGGCCGAGGCGCGCGTGGTTCATACAGAAACCAACCTTCGCCCCGCGCTGCCAGATAATTTGCCGCACGTTGAACACGAGCCCGGACTGGTTCGCATCAACGGCCTGTTCCGGCACGGCTGGCTGATTGCGCCGGCTCTGGTCGAGCAAACGCTGCAACATCTGACATGACAACCATCAACATCACATTCAACGGCGAGGCCCGGCAGGTGCCGGGCGGCTGCACCCTGGCCGAGTTGCTGGAGGCCAGCGCGCAGCCGGCAGCCTCGTTTGCCAGTGCGGTCAACGGCGAGTTTGTGGCACGCGACGCGCGGGCGCAAACCCTGCTCGCGGAAGGCGATGCCGTTTTCACCTTCCAGGCCATCACAGGAGGCTAGGACCAATGACCACCCCCACGCTTTCTTCGTTCGCTGCCCCCAGGGAGGGCGCCCAGACCCCTTCGGGCGGCCTCGCGGGCACGGACACCTTTCACATCGCAGGTGTTGAGCTCACAAGCCGCTTTTTCCTGGGCACCGCCAGTTATCCGTCACCGCAGATCCTGCAGCAGGCCATCGCTGCTTCGGGCGCGCAGGTGGTCACTGTCGGACTCAAGCGCCAGCTGGCTGCCGGTGGCGGCACGCAGAACGACTTTTTTCAGCTGATCCGGGACAGCGGCGCCCGCCTGCTGCCCAACACCGCCGGCTGCCGCAGCGCGCGTGAAGCGATTACCTTGTCACAGATGGCGCGCGAACTGTTCGGCACCAACTGGATCAAGCTCGAAGTGGTCGGCGACGAACACACGCTGCAGCCCGACCCGTTTGAACTGGTGACGGCCGCAGCCGAGCTGGTGCGCGATGGCTTTGAAGTGTTTCCCTACTGCACCGACGACCTGGTCAGCTGCCAGCGCCTGCTCGACGCCGGCTGCCGCACCCTGATGCCCTGGGGTGCACCCATCGGTTCGGGCCAGGGTTTGATCAACCCCTACGCATTGCGCACCTTGCGCGCGCGCCTGCCGGGCGTGCCTCTGATCGTGGATGCTGGCATCGGCTCGCCAGCCGACGCGGTGCAGGCCATGGAACTCGGCTACGACGCCGTGCTGCTCAACTCGGCCGTGGCGCATGCGCGCGACCCGGTGCAGATGGCGCGCGCCTTCAAACTCGGCATCGAGTCCGGGCGCCTGGCGTACGAGGCCGGCATCATGGCCCAGCAGGACATGGCGGTCGCCTCGACCCCGGTCACCGGACGACCCTTCATCCTATGACAGCGCCCGCCAACACCCCATCGGTCTGGACCTTTGCCGGCAACGCGATGGAAATACAAGGGCTGCTGGCCCGCAGCGCGCAGGACCTGCCGCGTGCCGCCCTGCTTTGCCTGAACCGCCGCGAAGCAGCCACCTTGTTGGGCACGGCCGCGCTGGACAGCCTCGAAGCCGTGGCACAAGCCGCAACCCATTTGCGCGCCGCCGTTTGCGAAGCGGTTGTGATCACCGGCGACGAGGCCGACCATGCCGACACACCGCAGGCCAGCGGCTGGCTGAGCCCTCCTGCCACGACCGGACAAACCCAGAGCCACCCGGATGCAGACGCGGTCTTCGCCGACGCCGCAGCACAAGCTCTGGCGCGCGGTTTTGTCGCGATGGAAGCCATCGTCATGGCCTGCATGGCGCGACAGGATGCACTGAGCCGGCACACGGGGACGGGACCCCTGCAGCCACGTCCCGACTTTGCGCAGCGTAGCGCCAACCTGCCGCACTTCAGCCTGCCCCGGCCCACGACGGTCAGCGGCTTTGCCGCGCTCGGCGACGTCGATCTGGGCCTGTACGCCGTGGTCGGCAGCGCCGCCTGGGTGGCACGCGTCGTCGCTGCCGGCGTGCGCACGGTTCAGTTGCGCATCAAGGACGCAGAAGGTCCGGAACACCGCGACTTCGTGCGTCAGCAGGTCCGCGAGAGCATCCACGCGGCCACCGCAGCCGGCGCCCAGCTTTTTATCAACGACCACTGGCAGCTCGCCATCGAAGAAGGCGCGTACGGCGTGCACCTGGGGCAGGAAGACCTGCCTATTGCCGACCTCGCCGCCATCGCCCAGGCCGGCCTGCGGCTGGGCATCAGCACCCACGCCTACTGGGAGGTCTGCCGCGCCTGGGCGCTGCGGCCCAGTTACATTGCCTGCGGACCCATCCATCCCACCCAGGCCAAGGCCATGCCGTGGATCCCCCAGGGCAATGACAACCTGGCCTACTGGTGTGCGTTGCTGCCACTGCCGGTCGTCGGCATTGCCGGCATGGACGTGGCGCGGACCGAACAGGCCGCGCGGGCCGGTGCCGCCGGTGTGGCCGTGATCAGTGCCATCACGGCGGCCGCGTCGCCGGAAACCGCCATCGCACAGTTGCAGGAAGCCATCAGGCGCGGCCGGGCCAGCCCGCCCGTCGCGGCGCCCACGTTTCCCAAACCCTCACTTTTACCCACGCCTTGAGGGATTGAGAAACCATGCAACGTACCCCTTTAGCTGGAAAAATCCACCGCACCACTGTCACCCAGTGCGAACTCCATTAGGAGGGTTCCTGTGCCATCGACGGCGACTTGCTGGAGGCTTCGGGCATTGCCGAGTTTGAGCAGATCCACATCTGGAACATCAACATCGCGCGCGTTTCGTGACCTACGCGATACGCGCGCAGCGCGGCAGCGGCACCATCTCGGTCAACGGCTCGGTGGCACGCCAGGCAGCCGTTGGCAACCTGATCATCATTGCGGCCTTCGGCCAATTGCCGGCCGACCAGGTGGCCAGCTTCCAGCCTAAACTGGTGTTTATCGACAGCGCCAACCGCATCCGCGAAGAGCGCTCCACAATTGCGGTACAAGGCCTTTGAGCCGGCCGCATCCTCACCTCCAGGAGCCACGACATGTCCAGCGTTTTTGAACAACCCGTCACCCTGCACCGCCCGCGCCAGACTGCCCCGGCCAGCCCCGAGGCCCGCTGGAGCGTGGATGCCATCGAAGCATTGTTCGACCTGCCTTTTCCCGAGCTGATGCACCAGGCGCAAACCGTGCATCGTGAAAACTTTGATCCAACGCGCGTCGAATTTGCCACGCTGCTGTCGGTCAAGACCGGTGGCTGCCCGGAAGACTGCAACTACTGCCCACAGGCTGCGCGCTTTGACACCGGCGTGGAGGCCACCAAGCTGATGGAGCCGCATGAGGTGAAGCTGGCGGCGCAACGCGCCAAGGACGCTGGTGCCACGCGCTTTTGCATGGGTGCGGCCTGGCGCGCGCCCAAGGACCGCGACATTGAAAAGGTGGCCGAGCTGGTGCGCACGGTCAAGGCGCTCGGACTGGAAACCTGCGCGACACTGGGGATGCTGGAAGACGGCCATGCGCAAACCCTGCAAAGCGCCGGCCTCGACTACTACAACCACAACCTCGACACCTCGCCGGAGTATTACGACAAGGTCGTCACCACCCGCACCTACGACGACCGGCTGGATACCCTGCAGCATGTGCGGGACGCGGGCATCTCGACCTGCTGCGGCGGCATCGTCGGCATGGGCGAGAGCCGGGTCGATCGGGCCAGCTTCCTGCACCAGCTGGCCACCCTGCCGGTCCATCCAGACAGCCTGCCGGTCAACGCCCTGGTGCCGATCGCCGGCACGCCGCTGGGGGATCAGGTCAGGCGGGACGGCGAGATCGATCCGATCGAGTTCGTCCGCACGGTCGCGGTCGCCCGGCTGGTCTGCCCCAAATCGATGGTTCGCCTGTCCGCCGGCCGCGACGCCATGAGCCGCGAGACCCAGGCCCTCTGCTTCCTCGCCGGCGCCAACTCGATCTTCATCGGCGGCAAGCTGCTGACCACGCCCCTGCCGGGCCAGGACGAGGACAGTTTGCTGCTGAAGGACCTGGGGATGGTGCCGATGGGTGTCTCGCAAGTCTCGGCCTGAATAACCTTCTCCCCTCGCGGGAGAAGGTGGCCTGCGGAGCAGGTCGGACAGCGTGGCGACATGCACTTCAGTGCGTGTCCCCCTTTCGATGGCAGGCAAGGGGACACGCACTGAAGTGCATGTCCCCGGCGGTTCAAAGCCTTCTCCCGCAAGGGGAGAAGGGATGTTTGAGCCGGGTTCGGGCGTGATCATCCAGCCATTTTAAGGCCGCGTCGGCGAACGGGCGCTGATCGCCTGTCGATTTGGGGCGAATGTCTCGCCGATGTCTCGCCGATGTCTCGCTTTGTCTCGAGATTATATGTCCCGGGAGTCTCGCCTTCCTGACCTCTCCCACTTGGGAGAGGGGGACCACCCGAAGGGTGGTGGAGTGGGATGCGCCGATGGTAGCAGGGACGCCCGATCGACAGCGCTTAGCTGTCCGCCACCGCGCCTCCCTCTCCACCATGCTCCGCATGGTCCCCCTCCCCCTACTGGGAGAGGAACGCCCTTAAGCTCATGCAGGCCAGCGTGCCGGACGGGACAGGTTGGTCAAGGGTGGGCCTCCGGCCCATCGCTCCGCGACGCGCAGCGCCCTTGAGCAACCTGACCCGTCCGGCGATAATCTCGCCATGAGATGAAGGGCGTGGTGTGAGCCCCCTACCGCTCCTCGTCGAACCGGCTTTCCACCAGCGCGCACAGCGCCTCCAGGGCCGCCGCCGCCTCCGCTCCCTCAGCCCCGATCTCGATACTCGACCCGATCCCCGCCGCCAGCATCATCAGGCCCATGATCGAGCGGGCGTCGACGGTGGAGCCGTCGCGGCTGACGGTGACGTCGGCGTCGAAGCTGGAGGCCAGCTTGACGAACTTGGCCGAGGCGCGGGCGTGCAGGCCCCGCTCATTCACGATCTCGACGGTCCGTTTGAGGCTCACTTCTCGCCGGCCAGCACGTAAGAGGCGACGGAGATGTATTTGCGGCCGGCTTCCTGGGCGTGGTGCACGCAGGCTTCGAGGCTCTCGCGGGTGCGCAGGGACGCCAGCTTGATCAGCATCGGCAGGTTCAGCCCGGCGATCACCTCGGCCCGGGTCTGTTCCATGACGCTGATGGCCAGGTTGGACGGGGTGCCGCCGAACATGTCGGTCAGGATGATCACGCCGGCCCCGGAATCCACGGCCGCGCAGGCCTTGAGGATGTCCTTGCGGCGCTTTTCCATATCGTCGTCGGGGCCGATGCAGATGGGCGCGACCGCCGTCTGCGGCCCGACCACATGCTCCATGGCGAAGACGAACTCCTCCGCCAGCCGGCCATGCGTAACGATGACGAGGCCTATCATTGACGGGTCTGGCGCCCTGTATCGATCAACCGGGAATCCCCTGCCCGACATCCGCGGACCCTGCCGCGAAGGCGCTAGATACGCCTGTTAACGGGCGGCTCCAAGATGCTCCATGGCGCGACGTAGTTTCGCGGGGGCAGCGGGATCAAAAGGCCACAGCGCGCGCAGCGGAACGGCCAGGCCGCCCAGGTCGAGGGTCTCGTCCGCCGGGTGACGTTCGACCGCCTCGACCGAATCCTCGCAGCGGATCGCCAGTGCGATCGGGGCGCAGGGAAGGGCCGGCAGGGGCAGGACGCCCAGGCCCCGGCTTTCCATCAGCCCGGCCAGGGGGTCGGGGGCGCGGCCCCAGGGACGGCCGCCGGAGGTCCAGACCAGCACCCGGTCGTCAGCCACCAGGCGGAAGCCCTCGCCCAGGGCGCGCAGGACCAGGTCGCTCTTGCCCGCGCCCGAGGGGCCTTCGATCAGCACCCCCCGCCAGAACCCGTTCAGCCGCAGGGCCGCCAGCCCGGCGTGGCGGATCATCCGCCGCGCTCCGGCAGGGTGACCGTGAAACAGGCCCCGACGATCTCGCCGGTCGGGCCGAGGCGGTTGGCGGCATGCACCTGGCCGCCGTGCGCCTCGACGATCTGGCGGGCGATCGACAGGCCCAGGCCCGAGTTGCCGCCGAAGGCGGTGCCCTTGGGTCGCGAGGTATAGAAGCGCTCGAACACGGTTTCGAGATTGTCCGGCGGGATGCCGGGGCCATCATCCTCGACGGTGACCTCGGCCTGGCCTCGGGCGCTGGCGACGGCCACACGCACCTCGCCGCCCGGCGCGCTGAAGGAGCGGGCGTTGTCGATCAGGTTGCGGAACACCTGGCCCAGCGGGCTTTCGCGGCCGGCGACGATGATCGGCTGGGCCGGGTCGGCCTGCGTCAGGC
The DNA here is from genome assembly GCA_030678995.1 of Caulobacter sp. Taxonomy (GTDB): domain Bacteria; phylum Pseudomonadota; class Alphaproteobacteria; order Caulobacterales; family Caulobacteraceae; genus Caulobacter. The sequence goes on along the minus strand of JAUXTQ010000060.1, from coordinate 192,777 downwards.
GGACGCCGGCCTCGCCCGGAGTGATCGACGACGCATAGGCGCCGACGATATCGGCGATCAGCCGGCCCAGGTCGATGCGCCGGGGCTCGTCCCGCGACAGCTCGGCGTCCAGACGCGAGGCGTTGGCGATGTCGGTGACCAGCCGGTCGAGGCGGCCCACGTCCTGCTTGAGGATGCCGGTCAGCCGCTCGCGGGCCGGGCCGTCGCCGACCAGGTCGAGGGTTTCCACCGCCGAGCGGATCGAGGTCAGGGGATTGCGGATCTCGTGCGCCACGTCGGCGGCGAACCGCTCGATGGCGTCCATCCGTTCCGACAGGCTGTCGGTCATCTGTTCCAGGGAGCGCGTCAGGTCGCCGATCTCGTCCTGGCGCCGGGCCAGATCGGGCATGGAGATCGACCGCGCCCGGGCCTGCTGCACCCGGTCGGCGGCGCGGGCCAGCCGCAGCACCGGCCGGGCCACCAGGAAGTAGATCAGGAAGGACGACAAAAGGGTCACCCCCACGGCGATGAGAATGAACGGGATCAGCGCGGCCCGCTCGGCGGCGATGATCTCGTCCACGTCGCCGGCCTCGAGGGTCAGGATCCCGACCACCGCCCGCACCCGCTGGATCGGCAGGGACACCGAGACCAGCTGCTCGCCGCTCTCGCTCATGCGTCGGCCCTTGACCGGTTCGCCGCGGCGAGCGGCGTCCAGCTCGGTCTCCAGTTCCCGCGCGGCGCGCTCGGCAGTGGGGTTACGCTCGGCCCTGGGCGGCGCCTGTCCCGGCTTGCGGGCCGGCGGCAGCGGCTTCCAGTCGACCCGGTCGGCGACGAAATAGGAATCGGCGATCAGCCGACCGTCCTTGTCGAACAACCGCACCCGCTGGCTGCTGGGCAGATGCAGCACCTGCAACACCACGGCCGCCCGATCGGCCTGCAGGGCCGGCTCGGGCTCGCCGACGGTGGCGGTCTCGTTGAGCAGCCGGGCCACCCATTCGCCCTGGGTGATCAGGCTGTCGATGCGGGCGTTGACCAGGCCCCGGCGCAACTCATTGAGCGTCAGGGCGCCGATGACCAGGATCGCCAGACCCAGGAAATTGAGGGCGATGATCAGCCGCCCGAGGCGTGAGCCCTGAGGCCAGAGACGGCGGCGCGAGGGCGCCTCCGGTTCAGGACTCGCGATAGCGGTATCCGACGCCATAAAGGGTCTCGATCGCGTCGAAGCTGGAATCCACCTGGCGGAACTTCTTGCGCATCCGCTTGATGTGGCTGTCGATGGTCCTGTCGTCGACATAGACCTGATCGTCGTAGGCGGCGTCCATCAGGTTGTCGCGGCTCTTCACGAAGCCGGGGCGCTGGGCCAGGGATTGCAGCAGCAGGAACTCGGTGACGGTCAGCCGCACGGGCTTGCCGTCCCACAGGCTGTCGTGCCGCTCGGGATCGAGGGTCAGCTTGCCGCGCTTCATCGACCGGGCGCCCGGATCGACCGGACCGCCGGCCTTGATCGCCTCGTCGGCGCCGCCGCGGCGCAGCACCGCCTTGACCCGCTCCAGCAACAGCCGCTGGCTGAAGGGTTTGTGGATGTAGTCGTCGGCGCCCAGGTTGAAGCCGAGGATCTCGTCGATCTCCTCGTCCTTGCTGGTCAGCATGATCACCGGGATCTCGGACGTCTGGCGCAGGCGGCGCAGCAGTTCCATGCCGTCCATGCGCGGCATCTTCACATCGAGGATCGCCAGGTCGGGCGGATTGTTCTGCAGCGATTCCAGGCCGGCGACGCCGTCGTGACAGGCGGTCACCGTGTGACCATGACTTTCCAGCGCCAGTGAAACGGAGGCGACGATGTTCTCGTCGTCGTCCACCAGGGTGATGTTGGCCATTTCCGTCCTTACGTTCTGACGCGTCGCGCGGCTGGACCCTAGCGTGGTCCCAGCCTCGCGCAAGGAAATCACCTGTCAGCATGGCCCCATTGGGGCGGTTTCGCATCGTAAACGCGACCTTAGGGCATTGTCGCCGATAACGACGGTATGGAACGGGGTCAGGTTCATTACGAGCTCTTCGTGCGCCGCCAGCCCGGCTCGGGCTGGTCGCTGGAGCTCGCCACCGAGGACCGCGCGCGCGCGGTGGAAACGGCCGAACAGGCGCTGGCCGACGGTCGCGTGGCGGCCGTGCGCGTGACCAAGGAAACCCTCGACGAGGAAACCCGCGAGTTCCGCTCGGTGACCATCCTCAGCAAGGGCGCCCCGGAGCGCACCAAGGTCAGGAAGGTCCGCGAGGACACCGAACCGCTCTGCGTCAGCCCGTCGGACCTCTACAGTTGCCACGCCCGGGAGCGGATCGGCCGGCTGCTGGACAACTGGCTGCTGCGCAACAAAGCCACGCCCTTCGAGCTGCTGCACCGGCCCGACCTGGTCGAGAAGCTGGAAGCCTCCGGCATCGACCTGCAGCACGCCATCCAGAAGATCGCCATCCCCGAAGCCCAGGCCCGCGGCATCGGCGTGCATGAACTGATCCGCTCCTTCCAGCAGCTGGCCGAACGGGCCATCGAGCGGCTGCTCAAGGACCACCGCAAGGGCGTCCTGCCCGACCTCGACCGCGAAGGCTTCGCCGCCGCCGCCGAGCGTCTGATTTCGGAGCCGGACCGGGCCTATCTGCTCGGCGCCGGCGTCGCCGCCTCGATCGCCCCGGCAAAGACCTGGAGCGAAAAGGTCGGCCGTCTGCTCGATCTGGCCGACGCCGCGCCGCAGGAGCCGCAGGCCCGCGCCGCCGCGCTGCAGGTCATCGAACAGCCCCTGACGGAGATTCTCGGCTCCCGCTCCGGCCTCGCCGACCTGCTGGGCGCCGACCTGGACCTGGGCGGTCAGCTGGCCGCCATGACCCGCCTGGCGGGCGCCGACGCCGTCGAGGCCCTGATCGGCTTCGACACCAAGGTGTCCCGGATCATGCCGCCGCTGTCGGAACCGGCCGCGCGGCTGTCGTCCTGGCTGTCGGGACCGGCCTTCGAGGCCTGCCGCGTGGCCATCGCCCAGCGGGTGCTGCGCGAGCTGGTCGGACCCCGCCGCCTCAAGCCCGGCGAGGCCGCCGCCGAGATCGATTTGCTGCGCGGCCTGGCCATGGCCCTGACCGCCGCCGGCGACCGGGTCCTGAGCCTGGACGACATCCACGGCGCCTTTTCCGCCCGCTCGAAAATGCTGGTCAACAGCGACTTCGTCGAAGCCCTGCTGGGCAAGGAGATGACCGCCCGCGAGGAGGTCGAGAGCCTGATCTGGCTGGCCGAGAACGTCACCGGCGGGGCCAACAAGCGCCAGGCCGCCCGCTACCTCTCGGCCAATGTCTCGGCCCTGCGGTTCGAGAAGGAAATGCGCTACGGCCCGGACTCGCCGGCCACCCGCATGGCCAGTCTGGCGACCCTGCAGAGAAGCGTCCTGCGCGCCGGCCTGGTCGTCGAGGACGCCTCGCCGATCCAGGTCAAGATCGGCGAGATCGGCGGCATGATCGAGGCTGACGGCAAGATCGTCGCGGTGATCGCCAAGGCCCCGGCGCCCGTGGTGCACCGCCTGAACCTGCTGCTGCGCATCGCCATCGGCGAGGCCGCCCCCATGGGTCCGGCTGCCGAACGGGCCAGGAGCGAGGCGATGAAGCTGGTCCGGAACCCGGAGCTGCGCGAGGAGCTGGCGAGGTCGCCGGAAGCCGTCGACAAGGTGCGGGGCCTGATGCAGTCGGCCGGGATGGCCGCCTGATACCGGCTAACGCTCCCCGCTCGCAGGGCGCTGTCAGGCCCGGCCCCCGCTCTCCGACAGCATCGCCGGCGAGATGCCCAGCTTTTCCAGGGCCCGCGACCACTTGTGGTCGAAGTCGTCGCCGAAGATCAGCGTCTCATCGGGGTCGCAGACCAGCCAGACGTTCTCGCGCACCTCGCTGTCCAGCTGGCCGGGCCCCCAGCCGGCGTAGCCGAGGGCCAGCAAGGCCTTGCGCGGAGCTTCCTCGCCGCTCATCGCCTGCAGCACATCGCGGGTGGTGGTCAGGGCCAGGCCGGCCGTCAGGGGCATGCTGACATCGTCCAGCAGGTAGTCGTCGGTATGCAGCACGAAGCCGCGCTCGCGCTCCACCGGCCCGCCCATCAGCACCGGCTCGTCGGCCAGGCGGCGCAGGGGCGGGTCGACGCCGATGCGCTGGAACAGGGAATCGAGGGTCAGGCCGTCCACCGGACGGTTCACCGCCAGGCCGATGGCGTGCTCGGCGTCATGGGCGCAAAGGTAGACCACGGTTCGCTCGAACCGGGGATCGCCGATGCCCGGCATGGCGATCAGCAGGCGTCCGGAAAGAAACTCGGCGTCCGATGGCTCGGTCATGCGTTGATGATTGGCATGGATGAGGGCGGATTCAAGTCGCGTGCTTGGCGAACCGTCCCGTCGCCTCTATTTGCACCAGCGAGCGCGATCCGCCGAAGTGGATGCCGGTTCGGCGGAGACATCGCGCTCGAACAATAGAAACGAGCCTGTTTATCCCGATCAGGTTGACTCAACCTGATCGGGACAGGCTCTTGCGCCGTTCGGCGACAAGGGAGAGTTCACATGACCATCAAAGCCGGCGACAAACTGCCCGACGCCACCTTCATGACCTCGGGTCCGGAGGGTCCGCGCCCGATCACCAGCGACGAGCTGTTCAAGGGCAAGACCGTGGCGGTCCTGGCCCTGCCGGGCGCCTTTACCCCGACCTGCTCGGCCAAGCACCTGCCGGGCTTCAAGGAGCATGCCGCCGAATTCCGCGCCAAGGGCGTGGACTCGATCGCCTGCATCTCGGTCAACGACGTGTTCGTGATGAAGGCCTGGGGCATCGACCAGGGCGTCGGCGACGACGTGATCATGCTGGCCGACGGCAACGGCGACTTCACCAAGGCCATCGGCCTGGAGATGGACGGCAGCAAGTTCGGCATGGGCCTGCGCTCGCAGCGCTATTCGATGATCGTCCGCGACGGCGTGGTCGACACCCTGAACGTCGAGGCCGGCGGCGAATTCAAGGTCTCCTCCGCCGACTACATGCTGGCGCAGCTGTAGGGATACAGGGGACTGGATTTCGTGCCCCTTGGGACACGATTTCCTGTCCCCGTCAGCGCTGGCGGGGACAGCTAATGGTGTCCCAAGGGACACCAAAAGCAGTCCCCGCGCTCCTACCCCTCCACCTCCAGCACCCCTGCCCCCTGCACCACCCCCGCCACCTGGCCGGGGACCGTCGCCAGCACCTGCTCGGCGTAGAAGCGCCAGGTATTCTCATAGGCCTCGTCGGCGGCGGCCATTTTCGCCAGCATCCAGCCACCGACCACATCCCCCGCCAGCTTGAGGAACCCGGTCGCCCCGGCCAGGGCGTCGGGGGTATTGCGTCGTGCGGCCAGCCAGGCCGCCGCCTCCTCCAGCGCGGCGCCCCCCTCCATAAGTCGCGGCTCGCTGATCGCCGTGTCGCGGATCTCGGCCAGCAGGGAGGCCAGGGCCTCCCCGCCGCCGAGGGTCAGCTTGCGGCCAACCAGATCGATGGCCTGGATGCCGTTGGTCCCCTCGTAGATCGGCAGGATACGGGCGTCGCGATAGTGCTGCGCCGCGCCGGTCTCCTCGATGAAGCCCATGCCGCCGTGGATCTGCACCCCCAGGCTGGCGGCCTCGACCCCCAGGTCGGTGGACCAGGCCTTGGCGATCGGGGTCAGCAGCTCCTCGCGCAGCTTGGCCGCCTCGCGGGCCTCCTCCGTCGCCCCATGCCGGGACAGGTCGGCGGCCACGGCGGTCGAGAGGCAGATGGCCCGCGCCGCGAGGATCTTCGACCGCATCAGCATCAACATCCGGCGAACGTCCGGATGGTCATGGATCACGGCGTTGGCCTCGCCGGTCCAGGCAGAGCGGCCCTGCCTGCGTTCCAGCGAGAAGGCCAGGGCTGCCTGGTATGCCCGCTCGGCGATGCCGACGCCCTGGGCGCCGACCTGCAGCCGGGCGGCGTTCATCATGGTGAACATGGCCGCCAGGCCCTGATGTTCGACCCCGACCAGCTCCGCCCGCGCGCCCTCGAAGGCCATGACGCATGTCGGCGAGCCGTGGATGCCCAGCTTGTGCTCGATGCCCACCGGCCGCACGTCGTTGAGGCCGCCGGCCGCGCCGTCGTCATCGACCAGCCGCTTGGGACAGGCGAACAGGCTGATGCCCCGACTGCCCTCCGGCGCCCCCGGCAGGCGGGCCAGCACCAGATGGACGATGTTTTCCGCCGCGTCGTGGTCGCCCCAGGTGATGAAGATCTTCTGGCCGGTCAGGCGCCAGCCGCCCTCGCCGTCCGGCTCGGCGCGGGTGGTCAGCGCGGCGAGGTCCGAACCGGCCTGCGGCTCGGTCAGGTTCATCGTGCCGGTCCATTCGCCGCTGACCAGTTTCGGGAGCAGCAGCCGCTTCTGGCGCTGCGTGCCGTGGGCGGCGAGCGCCTCGATGGCCCCCTGGGTCAGCATCGGGCAGAGGCCGAAGGCCAGGCTGGCGGCCTGGATCATCTCGAAGACCGCGATCTCCAGCGTCTTGGGCAGGCCCTGGCCGCCGTGCTCGTAGTCCGCCGACAGGCTGTTCCAGCCGCCCTGCGCGAACTGGCGATAGGCGTCGGCGAAGCCGGGGGCGGCGGTGACCCGGCCGTTCTCGTAGCGGGCGCCGGTCAGGTCGCCCTGGCGGTTCAGCGGCGCGATGACCCCGGCGGCGAATTCGCCGGCGGCTTCGAGCACCGCCCAGGCGGTCTCGGCGTCGGCTTCAGGGAAGGCCTCGGCGAGCCGATCGAAACCGGCGGCCTTCAGCGCGGCCGTCATGTCCCGAAGCGGCGGGCGATAGGTCATGGAGCGTCTCCTCGTCGCCGGAGCGCGATAGCCGAAAGTGGACGCCGGTTTCGGCGACCATCGCGCTCCAACATAATATTGGCGAGCCCCGCGACGGCGGGGCTTCGCGGGTGTTTTAGGCTGGCGGGCGACGACTCGTGAAGCCTTGGCCTTCACGCCGCCACGCGGCGGCTCTATGTTGATCAGCAACTAACCCAGTCACAGACGAGGTCGTCATGTTCCGTTCCTCCGCCGTCGCCCTCGCCCTGCTGTTGCTGACCGCGCCGTTGGCCGCGGCGGCGCCCACGATCGATCCCGCCGCGATGCCGGCGGGGACCTATGTCGTCGACAAGACGCACGCCAGCCTGATCGTGCGGGTCCAGCACATGGGCCTGGCCGCCTACACCGTGCGGTTCACTGGATTCGACGCCAGCTACGTCTGGGACCCCGCCTCGCCTCAGACCGCCCGTGTGGAGGCGACCATCCCCGCCGCGTCGCTCGACACGGGCGAGGCGAAATACAACAGCGATTTCGCCGAGAAATTCCTCGACGCCAAGGCCAATCCGACGATTCGCTTCGTCTCGACCTCGATCGTGCAGACCAGCCCCGGCAAGGGAACAATGACCGGCGACCTGACCCTGCGCGGCGTAACAAAACCGGTGACCCTGGACGTGACCTTCAACGGCTATGCCTCCGGCATCGCCGGGCAGCGCTCGGGCTTCTCGGCCAGGGGGGTGATAAAGCGGTCGGCGTTCGGTTCCACCTTCCTGCTCAATCCCCCGCTGGCTATGGTCGGCGACGAGGTGGAGTTGATCCTCGAGCTTGAGTTCGTGAAGAAGTAGCCCGGCCACTCCAGGAGCGCCGCATGACCCAGACCCGCTATTCGACCGTCGCCATCCTGTTGCACTGGACCATCGCGGCCCTGCTGGTCTGGACCGTCCTGCTGGCCTGGCAGGCCGAAGACCTGAAGGGCGCCGCCAAGATCGCCGTCCTGCAACTGCACAAGCCGATCGGCATCACGATCATGCTGCTGACGTTGCTGCGTATCGTCTGGCGGTTCGTCAAACCGGCCCCGCCTATGGGCGACCACCTCAAGCCCTGGGAGAAGACTCTCGCAAAGTCCGTCTACGGGCTGTTCTACATCTTTATGATCGCCGTCCCGCTCACCGGCTGGGCGATGGTCTCGGCCAGCGCCCTGATCCAGCAGTACCCGATCGACATGTTCGGCCTGTTCGACTGGCCGGCGATCACGCCGCTGTACGAGCTGCCCGCCGAACTGCGGCACACCCGGAACGAGCAGCTGGAGGATGTCCACAAGCTGCTGGCCAAGGTGATCATCTACGGCCTCGTGCCGCTGCACATCCTGGGCGCCCTCAAGCACCAGTTCCTCGACAAGGACAACGAGCTGGCGAAGATGATCCCGTTCCTGGCCAAAAAGGACCCGGCCGCGTGAGGCCCTTCGCGCCCCTGTTCGCCGTCGCCGTGATTGCCACGGCGTCCCAGGCCTGGGCGGCCCCCGCGCCGGCCTGGACGGTGGACAAGGGCGCCTCGAAGGTGGCGTTCGCCTCCAGCTTCGATGGCGGGGCCTTCACCGGCGCCTTCCGCCGGTGGGACGCGGCAATCCGGTTCGATCCGGCCAATCTGGCGGGCTCATCGGCGGTGGTGACCTTCGACATGGCCTCCGCCGTCACCGGCGACGCCAGCCGCGACGAGGCCCTGCCGACGGACCCCTGGTTCGCGGCCGCGCGCTTCCCGAAGGCGACCTTTCGGGCCGCGTCTTTCAAGGCCCTGGGCGGCAATCGCTACCAGGCGGTCGGCGACCTGACGATCCGCGGCGTCACGAAGCCGTTGACCCTGCCCTTCACCCTCGTCATCACCGGCGATGTTGCGAAGATGAACGCCAGCGTGGCCCTGAACCGTCTGGCCTTTGGCGTGGGACAGGACGAGTGGAAGACGACCGAGGCCGTGCCGGGAACGGTGACGGTCACCATCAGCCTGACGGCCAGGCGCGCGGGATAGACCGCGCGGCCGAGGCCCTGCGCGCGGGGCGGCTCGTTATCCTGCCCACCGAGACGGTCTATGGCCTGGCCGCCGACGCGGCCGACCCGCGGGCCGTGGCCGCGGTCTATACCGCCAAGGGCCGGCCCAGCTTCAATCCCCTGATCGCCCATGTGGCCGACCTGGAGGCCGCCCGTCGGGTGGCCGTGCTCGATGACCGGGCCGAGGCGCTGGCGGCGGCCTTCTGGCCCGGTCCCCTGACGATTGTCGCGCCGGTGCGGGATACCGCCGCCGTCTGCGACCTGGCCCGGGCGGGCCTGGACACCGTGGCGGTGCGGGTTCCGGGCCACCCGCTGTCGCGCGCCCTGCTGACCGCGTTCGGCGGGCCGCTGGTGGCCCCGTCGGCCAACCGGTCGGGACGGCCCAGCCCGACGACCTTCGCCGACGCCGTGGAAGAAACCGGCTCCGCCGCGGCGGAGGCGCTGGACGGAGGCCCTTGCAGGGTCGGCCTGGAGTCCACGGTCGTCGCCCTGTTGCCCGATGCCCCGGCGCGGCTGCTGCGCCCCGGATCGGTGACCCGAGCCCAGATCGAGGCCGTCATCGGCCCGCTGACAGAAGCCGAGGCCGACGCCAGGCGTTCCCCCGGCCGGCTGGCCCTGCACTACGCCCCGGACGCGCCGGTGCGGATCAACGCCGATGCGCCGCGACCGGGCGAGGTCTTCCTCGCCTTCGGGCCGAGCGACAGCCCGTTCAACCTCAGCCCGACCGAAGACCTGGTCGAGGCGGCGGCCAGACTGTTCGCCCTGCTGCGCGCGGCTGACCGGACGAAGCCGTCGGCCATCGCCGTGGCGCCGATCCCGGCCGAGGGCCTGGGCGAAGCGATCAACGACCGTCTGAAGCGCGCGGCCGGCTACGTCGGCTGAAGCGCCGAGCGGACGTCGGTGAGTGGAAAGTCATCGCCCTTGTAGAGCAGGGGCGCGCCGAGCTGCTTGGCCAGCGCGTAGGCGAAGCAGTCGCCCAGGTTCAGGCTGGCGCGATGAACGCCTTTACCGTAGGCGAGATAGGCGGCAAGTGCATCGGCTGAGCGCACATCCAGTTCGCCGATGAAAAAGTCGGCCAGCCAAGCCCCGAACTCCTCAGCAGTGAAACGCCCATCTCTGAGCACCAAAGCCAGGCCAACTTCCATGATGTTCACCGAAGACGCCCACGGTTCGCTTACTGAAAGCACAGCTTCCATGGCGGCGGCTTCAGGCTCGCCTTTCGCGATCGCAACCAGCGCAGAAGCGTCGACGACGATCCTCATGAATTGTCGATCTCAGGGATGCCTGTTGGCCACAGCGCATCCCATTCCGCCTTGGTGATCGGCGTATTGGGAAGCTTGTCCAACCCGGAAATCCGCCGGAAGTGCTCGGTCGAGGCCCGCATCTTCGCCAGCCGCTCTTCTGGCGACATCGCCGCTCGGGCACGACGCAATTCTTCCTCACGCGACTTCATGAGCGCTTCACGCGTCACGCTGTCGATGACTCCTGTAATCGTGTCGCCCCGCAGGGCCGCCAGTTCGCGAACGACACGCTCGGTTTCGGGGTTCTTGATGAAGATGCCCATGGCTGCCTCACAGTATATACCGGAGTATATACTCGTCATGGCCTCACGAAAAGCATAAGCTCCGGCCATGACCATCTCCGTGCCCGCAGACGTCATCTCACGCCTCAAGGCCGTCCTCGGCGAGGGCGGCTGGAGCCAGGACCGTGATCGCATTGCGCCCAAGCTGGTGGAATGGCGCGGCCGCTGGGAGGGGACGACGCCGCTGTTGGTGTTGCCGAAGACGACCACCGAAGTCGCGGCGGTCATCGGCGTCTGCGCGGAGTCAGGCACGGCGATCACGCCCCAGGGCGGCAATACGGGCCTGGTGTCCGGCCAGATTCCCCAGGGCGAGATCCTGCTCTCGACCGAGCGGCTCAACCGCATCCGCGACATCGACAGCTTCGACGACGTGATCGTCGCCGAGGCGGGCGTGACCCTGGCGGCGGTGCACCAAGCGGCGGCGAAGCTGTCGCGGCGGTTCCCGTTGGGCCTGGCGTCGGAAGGGTCGGCGACGGTCGGCGGGGTGATCTCGACCAACGCCGGCGGCACCCAGGTGCTGCGCTACGGCACGACCCGCAACCTGGTGCTGGGGCTGGAAGCGGTCCTGCCCAATGGCGAGATCTGGAACGGTCTCAAGCGCCTACGCAAGGACAACACCGGCTACGACCTCAAGCAGCTGCTGATCGGGGCCGAGGGCACGCTGGGGGTGATCACGGCGGCCAGCCTCAAGCTGTTCCCGGTGCTGAACTCCCGCGCCACTGCCGTCGTCGGCCTGGCGTCCCCCGCCGACGCCATCCGCCTGCTGGCCCGCGCCAAGGAAGAGACCGGCGGGGCGGTCGAGGCCTTCGAGCTGATGGGCCGGCTGGGTGTGCAGTTCGCCGTCGACCACATCCCGGGCATCCGCGAGCCGCTGGACGCCGTCCATCCCTGGTACGTGCTGGTGGAAACCGCCAGCGGCGAGCCCGGCGCCGCGGAAGGCGCCATGGAGCGGCTGCTGGGCCGCGCCCTTGAGGACGGCCTGATCACCGACGCCGCCATCGCCCAGACCCAGGCCCAGGCAAAGGCCTTCTGGGCCGTGCGCGAGAACCAGTCCGGCGCCCAGAAGCCCGAGGGCGCGGCCTGGAAGCACGACGTCTCCGTGCCCGTCTCGCGCATCGCCGACTTCATCGAGCAGGCGACGGCGGCGGTGCTGAAACACGACCCGTCGGTGCGCGTGGTGGCCTTCGGGCACGTCGGCGACGGCAACGTCCACTACGACGTCCTGCGGCCCGCCGGGGGCTCGGACGAGGCGCACAACCAGGGCCGCGACGCCGGCTCGCTGATCGTCCACGACATCGTCGATTCCATGGACGGCTCGATCAGCGCCGAGCACGGTCTGGGCGCGATGAAGACCGCCGACGCCCTGCGGTACAAGTCGGCCGTCGAGGTCGAGGCGCTGCGGGCGATCCGAAGCGTGCTGGACCCGAAGCGGATCATGAACCCGCGGGTGCTGTTCTAGCGCTCAACCCAATATCCCGTCATGGCCCGGCTTGTCCGGGCCACCCAAGCGCGCTGGCGTCATGGGATAGCCCGCCTGCGCCGCCTTTCGGGCGCCGAGTTCATGGGTGGCCCGAACAAGCCGGGCCATGACGGCTGTGAATTGGGCCACGGAACGACTCGCCATCCCCATCCGCGCCCTCTATCCCCTCGCCCATGCTGATGGTCATCTCGCCCGCCAAGGCCATGAATTTCGTGGCCGCCGAACGGCCCCTGCCGCTCACCACGCCGGCGATGAAGGACGACATCGCCCTGCTCGACGCCATGACCCGCAAGCTGCGGCCGCGAGATCTGCGCAGGCTGATGGACATCTCCGACAAGCTGGCCGACCTGAACTTCGAGCGCTTCCAGGCCTTCGACCCTTCGGTCGAGGAGGGGCTCCAGGCGGCCATCGCCTTCAATGGCGACGTCTATGCCGGCCTCTCGGCCCGGACGCTGGACGCGAAGGCCTTCGCCTGGGCGCAGGATCATCTGCGGATCCTGTCGGGCCTCTACGGCCTGCTGCGGCCGGCCGACGCGATCCAGCCCTACCGGCTGGAGATGGGCGTGCGACTGAAGACACCGCGCGGCAAGACCCTCTACCAGTTCTGGGGCGACCGCATCGCCCGGGTGCTGAACGAGGCCGCCGGGGGTCACAAGGACCGGACCCTGGTGAACCTGGCCAGCCTGGAATATTTCGGCGCCGTCGACCCGGCGGCCCTGACCATTCCCGTTGTCACCTGCAAGTTCTTCGAGGACCGCGGGGAAGTGACCAAGCAGATCAGCTTCATGGCCAAGAAGGCTCGCGGCCTGATGGCCCGCTACGCCATCGACGGGCGGATCGACCGGGTGGAAGGGCTGAAGGATTTCAACCTTGAGGGCTATGCGTTTCAGAAGGACCGGTCGTCCGACCGCGAATGGATCTTCCAGCGCTGATTTCCCACTCGCCCCGCCGCCCGCGAGCCCCTATGCTGCACCGCAACAAGAACAGGGCGGGAGCTATCGCCACATGACCTCCGATTTGCGGGGACAGGTCGCCATCGTCACCGGATCGACCAGCGGCATCGGGCTGGGCCTCGCCGAGGCTCTCGCCGGCGCCGGCGCGACGGTGGTGCTGAACGGCTTGGGCGACCCTGCGGCCATCGAATCGACGCGGGCCGACATGGCCGTGCGCCACGGGGTCGAGGTCCGCTATCACCCCGCCGACATGACCGATCCGGCGCAGATCGCCGACCTGGTGGCCTCTACCGTCGCCGCATTCGGCCGGCTCGACATTCTGGTCAACAACGCCGGCATCCAGCATGTCTCGCCGGTCGAGGACTTCCCCCTCGACGCCTGGGACCGGATCATCGCCATCAACCTGTCGAGCGTGTTCCACGCCACCCGGGCGGCCGTGCCCGTAATGAAGGCCGCCGGCCGGGGCCGGATCGTCAGCATCGCCTCGGCCCACGCCCTGGTCGCCTCGCCGTTCAAGAGCGCCTACGTGGCGTCCAAGCACGGCGTCGCCGGCTTCACCAAGGCGGTGGCGCTCGAGGTCGCCACGAGCGGCATCACCATCAACGCCATCTGCCCCGGCTACGTGAAGACGCCGCTGGTCGAGGCCCAGATCACCGACCAGGCCACGGCCCGGGGCATCAGCGAGGAGGCGGTCATGCGTGACGTGATCCTCGCCGCCCAGCCGACCAAACAGTTCGTCACCGTCGAACAGCTGGCCGGCCTGGCCCTCTATCTCTGTTCGGATGCGGGCGCCTCGGTGAACGGCGCGATCCTGCCCGTCGACGGCGGTTGGACGGCGGCGTGACCGGCCACCCCCGCCCGACCGCCGGCGTCGTCTGCTTGCGCGGTCGCGAAGTGCTGCTGATCAAGCGCGGCAATCCGCCCCGACAGGGTCAGTGGAGCCTGCCCGGCGGCCGCATCGAATGGGGCGAGACCACCGAGGCCGCCGCCCTGCGCGAGCTGAAGGAAGAAACCGGCGTCGACGCCGAGCTGCTGGGTCTGATCGACGTGGTCGACGGGGTGATGACCTCCCGCGAGACCGGCGAGATCACCCGCCACTACATCATGATCGACTACGCCGCCCGCTGGACCACCGGCGAGGTGGTGGCCGGGGACGACGCCGCCGACGCGCGGTTCTTCACCCTGGAAGAGGCGATGGTGGTCGTGGAATGGGAAGAGACCCGCCGGGTCATCCGTGAAGGTTTCGACCGCTTCTCCGCTTGACCGCCGCCGCGTCACCCGCCTTTGCTGAAATCAAACAGATGTTCACGGGGAGTGACGCGCCATGGCCTACAAGCCCTTCGATCTGACCGGAAAGGTCTCGCTGGTCACCGGCGGCAACCGCGGCATCGGCCTGGGCATGGCCGAGGCCCTGGCCGCGTCCGGCTCTGACATCGTCATCTGGGGCTCCAACGCCGAGCGCAACCTCGAGGCCGAGGGCAAGTTGACCACCTATGGCGTGCGGGTGAAGGCCCAGGTGGTCGACGTGGCCGACGAGGCGCAGGTGGTGGCCGGCATGGCCGAGGCCGCCGTCGCCATGGGCCGTATCGACACGGTCATCGCCAACGCCGGCATCGGCCGGGGCTCCCCCTCCTTCGTCGAGATGACCACCGAGACCTACCGCAAGGTGCTGTCGGTGAACCTGGACGGCGTGTTCTGGACCTTCCGCGAGGCCTGCCGCCACATGGTCGAGCGCGCCAAGGCCGGCGATCCCGGCGGCTCGATCGTCGGCGTCGCCTCGTTGGCCGCCATCGAGGGCGCGGCCCGCAACGAGGCCTATGCCGCCACCAAGGGGGCGGTGATCTCGATGATGAAGTCGGTCGCCGTCGAGCACGCCCGCTACGGCGTCCGCGCCAACGCCATCCTGCCCGGCTGGATCGCCACCGACATGACCGCCGGCGCCCAGGGCAATGACACGTTCACCAGCAAGGTCATCAGCCGCGTTCCCGCCCGCCGCTGGGGCGAGCCCAAGGACTTCGGCGGCGTCGCCGTCTACCTGGCCTCCGACGCCAGTTCCTATCACTCCGGCGATCTGTTCGTGATCGACGGCGGCTACGCGATTTTCTGAGGATTACCCCCATGTCTCTCCGCACCGCTCTCTGTGACATGCTCGATATCGAGCATCCCATCCTGCTGGCCGGCATGGGCGGCGTCTCCTACGCCGAGCTGGCGGCGGCGGTCAGCAATGCCGGCGGCTACGGCGTGCTCGGTATGGCCGGCCGCAGCCCCGACTTCATCCGCGACGAGATGCGCAAGGTCCGGTCGCTGACCGACCGGCCGTTCGGCGTCGACTTGCTGGCCGCCAGTCCCGAAAGCCTGACCGCCGCCGTCGAGATCATCATCGAGGAGGGCGCCAGCGCCTTCATCGCCGGCCTGGGCGTGCCCATGCCGATCATGGAGAAGCTCAAGAAAGCCGGCCTCAAGGTGATGGTCGTCTGCGGGGCGGTGAAGCACGCGGTCAAGGCCGAGCAGGCCGGCTGCGACGCGGTCATCTGCCAGGGCGGCGAGGGCGGCGGCCACACGGGCCTGGTCGGCACCCTGCCCCTGGTCGCCCAGGCGGTGGAGGCGGTGAAGATCCCGGTCGCCGCGGCCGGCGGCCTCTATGACGGCCGGACCATCGCCGCGTCCCTGGCCCTGGGCGCCCAGGCCGTCTGGATGGGCACCCGCTTCATCGCCAGCGCCGAAGCCCACGCCGGCGACCTCTACCGCGAGACCATCCTCAACGCCTCCGACGAGGATACCGTCCGCACCCGCTGCTACAGCGGCAAGCCCATGCGGGTTCAGAAGAACCCCTATGTGGCCGATTGGGAGAGCCGCCCCGGCGACATCCAGGGCTTTCCGATCCAGGCGGGCATCAGCATTCAGAACAACGCCATGGGCGGCATCGGCGGCCAGATCGACAACCTCGATCCGGACAAGTCCTGCTTCGCCATGGGCCAGAGCGCCGGCGGCATCCACGACGTCATGCCGGCGGGCGAGATCGTCCGCCGCCTGATGGCCGAGACCCATGCGGCGATCGGCAAGCTGACGGCGCTGAACGCGGCGAGCCCCGCCGTGGCCCGCGAGACCGCGGCCTGAGACCATGACCGTCTACTGCCTGGCGCAGATCTCCATCACCGACCGGGCGGCCTATGACCGCTACCAGGCCCGGTTCATGGAGGTGTTCCTGCGGTTCAAGGGCCGGCTGCTGGCCGCCGATGAGGCGCCGCTGGTGATCGAGGGCGGCTGGGAGCGGGACAAGGTCATCCTGATGAGCTTTCCCGACGAGGCGAGTTGGCGGGACTGGGCCCTCTCACCGGCCTACCAGGAGATCAGCCGGGACCGCCACGCCGGGTCCGACGGCGTGGCGCTGCTGCTGAAGGGCTTCGGCGCCGCGCCCTCCGGGACTTGATCCAGGTCAGGGAGCGCGCCGGCGACCCGGCTAGGCTCGCGGGGCCGTCATCAGGAGCACCACCATGACCGCGACCGACTGCCTCCCGGACCTGGGCCGGATCGAGAAGACCAGCGAGACGGTGTCGGTCACGCTGACCCGGCACCTGGATCATTCGGTCGCCCGGCTGTGGACCTTCCTGACCGACCCGTCGCTGCTTCCGCAATGGCTGGCCCCCGGCGAGATCGACCCGCGGGCCGGCGGCCGGGCGCGGCTCGACTTCGCCGACTCCGGCACGGTGATCGACAGCGTCGTATCCGAATACGACCCCGGCGCCGTGCTGGAATACAGCTGGTCCGGGCCGGGGGAGCCGCTTCGGCCCGTTCGCTGGTCCCTGGAGGTCGAGGGACCGGCGGCCTGCCGTCTGACCCTCAAACTGACCTGTCCCGCGGACGAGGACGCCGGCCGGTCCGCCGCCGGCTGGGAGGCGCACCTGGAGATGCTGGCGGCGGCGCTGGAGGGCGTGCCGATCCACTTCCCGTTCGAGCGGTTCAAGGCCGCGCGCGACGCCTACCGCGCCCGCCTGGCCTGAACCGGACCTGCCGGCCTAGACGCCCTCGACGATCAGCACCCGGTACTCAGCGCCCTTGAGCCGGTGCTTGAGCGCCGCCTGGTAGGCCGGGCTGCGGTACCAGGCCTGGGCCTCGGCGAAGCTGGGGAATTGCAGGATCACCGCCCCCTCGACCTGCGGCCCCTCCAGCACCTCCTGGCGGCCATAGAAGGCCAGCGGCGTCACCGCGTGACCACCGCGCGCCTCCCGCGCCTTCTGGCCGTAGGCGGCGAATTCCTCGGCGTCGATCATCCGGTCGCGGACCAGGATGACATAGGCGGGCTTGGCGGCGTCGGTCATGAGGCGTCCTTTGGTGGAGGGGACGAATGGTCTACCCCGGTCGGCGGACGAGGGGAATCAGGGCGAAGGCGATTTGCCCGGCCAGTCCGAGCAGGCCGGCCGGCGTGGCGAACGCGGCCAGATAGTCCGCGCCGGTTCGACCAAAGGCGGTCAGCGCCAGCACCGCCTCCACGGCCTGCAGGACGATGAAGGCCAAGGCGCCCATCACCACGCGATCGCCCAGGGCCGGCGCCACCGCGAACCGTCGCACGATCACGCCGCAGCTCCACCAGGAGACAGCCAGGATGACCGGGACCTCGACAAGCACCGCGAGCGTGTCGCCCAGCCGCGGCGCCAGCACCAGGACCCGCAGGGCGCCGACCGCGAAGGCGACGGCGAACACCACCGCGACATAGGCCAGTCCAGCCAGCACAGCCCTGGGCATCGGAAACTCTCCTAGCCGGCGATCAGGATCCACAGGCCAATGGTGACGAAGGCCGCCGCGGCGGTCCAGCGGATGACCTTCATCGGCAGCCGGGTCGCGGCTGTTTCGCCCAGCCAGACCGCCGGGCC
Source organism: Caulobacter sp. (assembly GCA_030678995.1). Classification (GTDB taxonomy): domain Bacteria; phylum Pseudomonadota; class Alphaproteobacteria; order Caulobacterales; family Caulobacteraceae; genus Caulobacter. The sequence continues at coordinate 175,050 of JAUXTQ010000060.1, read as the reverse complement.
GTTGGCCAGCATCATGCCCAGGGTGGTGCCCGCCGCGACCAGCAGGATGCTGTTGAAGCGGGCGGCCAGGGCCACCGTGGCCACCTGGGTCTTGTCGCCCATCTCGACGAAGAAGAAGGCGATGGCCGTGGTCAGGAACACCGACCCGGCCCGGACCGCCGACGGCGCTTCGCCGTCCTCGAACTTGTCGGGGATCAGGGCCCAGACGCCGAAGGCCACGAACAGCAGGCCCAGCGCCCACTTCATCCAGGGTCCGTTCAACGCATGGCCGGCCAGGGCGCCTACCGTCGCGGCGAGCCCGTGGTTGGCCAGGGTGGCGACCAGGATGCCGGCGAGGATCGGCCAGGGTTTGCGGAACCGCGCCGCCAGCACGATGGCCAGCAGCATGGTCTTGTCGCCGATCTCGGCGATGGCCACCAGGCCGGTAGAGATGAGGAAGGCTTCCATGGAAGCGGCGGGATAGGCGCCGCCGGGCCCGAAAGCAAGCTTATGGTCGTGAAACCCGGGCAGCGATCTAATCCGGGGACAGCTTACCTATTTCGCATTCCGGGTCAGAAGCCTCAGCGCGCGGCGAAATAGGTAAGCTGTCCCCGGATTAGGCCAGCTCGCTGGCAAGCCTAGAGGCTGCCCTGCGCCCTGGCCGCGACGGTCAATTCGTCCCTGAACCTGGGATGGGCCAGCCCGATCAGGGCCCTGGCCCGTTCGCCGACGGACAGGCCCTTGAGGTCCGCATGGCCGAACTCGGTGACCACGATGTGGGTGTCGTTGCGCGGGGTGGTCACCGGGCCGTCGAGCCGGGTGGTGATGCGCGAGACCGTTCCTTCCTTCGCGGTCGAATGGCAGGCAATGATCGAGCGGCCACCCTTCGAGGCATAGGCGCCGCGGACGAAGTCCAGCTGGCCGCCGGCGGCGCTGAACTGGCGGCCGGCCAGGTGTTCGGAATTGCAGGCGCCCGACAGGTCGATCTGCAGGGTGGCGTTGACCGACAACACCCGGTCATTGCGGGCGATCACCGCCGGGTCGTTGACATAGGTCACCGGCCGGCTTTCGACCGCGGCGTTGTCGTCGATGAAGTCGTAGAGCGCCTTTTCGCCCAGGGCGAAGGTGAAGATGGTCTGGCCCGGATCGGTGGTCTTGCGGCGGTTGTTGACCGCGCCGGACTTCATCAGATCGACGATGCCGGGCGTCAGAAGCTCGGTATGAACGCCCAGGTCGCGGTGATGGCTCAGCGCCGCGCAGATCTCGTCGGGCAGGGCGCCGATCCCCATCTGCAGGCAGGACCCGTCGTCCACCAGCCCGGCAACGATACGGCCGATGGCGGCGTCTTCGGGAGCCGGCGGCCGGTTGGGATATTCGAACAGCGGCAGGTCGTTCTCGACGACGCCGTCGACCTCGCTGATGTGGATCATGCCGCCGCGCACCCGGGGCATGTGCCGATTGACCTCGACGATCACCTGCCGCGCCGAGCGGGCGACGGCCGAGCCGTAGTCATTACTTGTGCCCAGACTGAAGTAGCCGTGGCGATCCATCGGCGAGACGGTGGCGACATAGGCGTCGATCGGCGCCGGGTCGGTCATCAGCCGCGGCGCCTGGCTGAAGGCGCCGGGCACGAAGGCGACGGTGCGCTTGCCCTCCTTCTCGCCGCGCTCGAGCAGCATCCGCTCGATCGGCCCCATGAAGAAGCAGTGCGGCCGAATCCGGTCCATCAGCTCGTAGCGCAGGACGCTCGCCCCGGCGTGCGGCGTGGAGTGGAAATAGAAGAGCTTGATCTCATCGATCTCGTCCGCCTCGGCCCGGGCGGCGATGGCGGCGAGGATGGCCGGCGGTTCGGCCAGGGCCATGCCCATGGCCACGCGCCATCCCGACTCCAGGCGGGCGGCCGCTTGCGTCGCCGTCAAGCGCCTCTGGTCGTAAATTTGCTGCCACGTCATTGTGTTGACCTTGCCATGCGAGGAGCCCCGCGACGAGGGGTCGCGGCAGGTGTCTGAAAAGGTTGTCAAACCCTTGCCGAAGCGGCGTCCACGGAGGGCTTCTCAACATGTTGTTAACGAAAAAGTCGCCCCTGAGGCGTTTCTCCCCGTTGACGAGTCATTAGGCCTCGTGGCCCCATATAGTGGGTTCAGGGGGCGCGTCGCCCACAAGATGTAGCGTCTACCGGACGGTGCGTCCGCTTGGGAAGCCGCTGTGGATTACGGGTTTTAGGGTCATGATGGGCGAAGCGGCACGGCAGATTCCCCTCGGCGAGGCAGCCGGTGATACGGCCTGGGCAGGGGGCGAAAAGCCCGCCCTGGCCCTGGTCCGGAAGGTCGAGGTTGACCGCAGCCGCGACGCCCTGCTGACCGACTTCGGCAAGACCACGCTGGAGGACCGCTATCTGCTGGCCGGTGAGTCCTACCAGGACATGTTCGCCCGGGTCGCGACGGCCTTCGCCGACGACGCCGACCACGCCCAGCGCGTTTACGACTACATGAGCCGGCTGTGGTTCATGCCCTCGACGCCGGTGCTGTCGAACGGTGGCGCGAACCGCGGCCTGCCGATCAGCTGTTTCCTCAACGCCGTCGGCGACAGCCTCGACGGCATCGTCGGCGCCTGGAACGAGAACGTCTGGCTGGCCGCCAACGGCGGCGGCATCGGCACCTACTGGGGCGGCGTCCGTAGTATTGGTGAAAAGGTCAAGGGCGCCGGCCAGACCAGTGGGATTATTCCCTTCATCCGCGTCATGGATTCGCTAACATTGGCGATCAGCCAAGGCAGTCTTCGTCGCGGCTCGGCAGCTGTATACTTGGATATACACCACCCAGAGATCGAGGAATTCCTGGAAATCAGGAAGCCGTCGGGGGACTTCAACCGCAAGTCCCTGAACCTGCACCACGGCATCTCGATCACCGACGAGTTCATGTTCGCCGTCCGCGACGGCGAGAAGTTCGGCCTTCGATCGCCCAAGACCGGCGAGGTGCTCAAGGAAGTCGACGCCCGCGCCCTGTGGCAGAAGGTGCTCGAGCTGCGCCTGCAGACCGGCGAGCCCTACCTGATCTTCGCCGACCACGTGAACAAGGCCATGCCGGCCCACCAGCGCGAGCTGGGCCTCAAGGTCCGCCAGTCCAACCTGTGCAGCGAGATCATGCTGCACACCGGCAAGGACCATCTGGGCGTGGAGCGCACCGCGGTCTGTTGCCTCTCCAGCGTCAACGCCGAGTCGTTCATGGAATGGCGCGACGAGCCGCTGTTCATTGAGGACGTCATGCGCTTCCTCGACAACGTGCTGGAGGACTTCATCAAGCGCGCCCCGGTCGACGCCCAGCACGCGGTCTATGCCGCCAAGCGCGAGCGGTCGGTGGGCCTTGGCCTGATGGGCTTCCACAGCTTCCTGCAGGCCCAGAACGTGCCCTTCGAGAGCGCGCTGGCCAAGTCGTGGAACATGCGGCTGTTCAAGCACCTGCGCCGCGAGGCCGACAAGGCCAGCGTCAAGCTGGCCGAGGAAAAGGGCGCCTGCCCCGACGCCGCCGAGCGCGGCGTGATGGAGCGCTTTTCCCACAAGCTGGCCATCGCTCCGACCGCCTCGATCAGCATCATCTGCGGCGGCACGTCGGCGGGCATCGAGCCGATCCCGGCCAACATCTACACCCACAAGACCCTCTCGGGCTCCTTCGCGGTCAAGAACCCCTACCTGGAGCGGCTGCTCGAGGAGAAGGGCCAGAACACCCGCGTGGTGTGGGACTCGATCCTCGAGAACGAGGGCTCGGTGATGCACCTGGACTGCCTCAGCCAGGACGACAAGGACGTCTACAAGACGGCCTTCGAGATCGACCAGCGCTGGGTGGTCGAACTGGCCGCCGACCGCACCCCCGACATCTGCCAGAGCCAGTCGGTCAACCTGTTCATCCCCGGCGACGTGGACAAGTGGGACCTGCACATGCTGCACTGGCAGGCGTGGGAGCGGGGCATGAAGAGCCTCTACTACCTGCGCTCCAAATCGGTGCAACGCGCCAGCCACGCCGGCGCCGACACGGAACAGACCTACAACCTCGAAGTCGCCGAAAAGACCGACTACGACGAGTGCCTGGCCTGTCAGTAACCGCCTAAATCCGCTCATCCCGGCGAAGGCCGGGACCCAGGCTTTTTCTAAAGCCTTCGATGTGGGCGGAACTGAACACAAACAAACCTGGGTCCCGGCCTTCGCCGGGATGAGCGGATTTTAGTGTCAGACCACCTCCGAGCCCATGACGCCGCCCTCGAACGGCTCCGTCTGCTGCATCCCAAACTGATCGACCTGTCGCTGGGCCGCATGCACCGGCTGTGCGCGGCCCTGGACAACCCCCAGCGCAGGCTGCCGCCCGTGGTCCATGTGGCCGGGACCAACGGCAAGGGCTCCACCGTCGCCTTCCTGCGGGCCATCGCCGAGGCGGCGGGGCTGCGGGTGCATGTGTTCACCTCGCCCCATCTGGTGCGGTTCGCCGAGCGGGTGCGGCTGGCCGGGGCCCTGATCACCGAGGATCATCTGGCGGATGTGCTGGAGCGGGTCCAACGGGCCAACGCCGGCGAGGCGATCACCTTCTTCGAGATCACCGCCGCCGCGGCCTTCCAGGCCTTTTCCGAGGTGGAGGCGGACCTGTGCCTTCTCGAGGTGGGCCTGGGCGGGAGCCTCGACGCCACAAATGTCGTCGAGCGGCCGGCGGTCAGCGTCATCGCCCCGGTGGATCACGACCACCGCGAGTTCCTCGGTGACAGCGTCGCCGGCATCGCCGGGGAGAAGGCGGGGATCATCAAGCGCGGCGCCCCGGCGGTCACCGGCCGGCAATCGGAGGAGGCCTTCGCGGTGATCGAGGCCCGGGCGCGGGCGCTGGGTGCGCCGCTGTTGGCCATGGGAACCGACTTCGACGCCTGGGCCGAGCGCGGCCGGATGGTAGTGCAGACCACCGAGCGGCTGCTGGACCTGCCGCTGCCGTCGCTGATCGGCCCGCACCAGATCGATAACGCGGCCCTGGCCGTCGTCGCGGCCCTGCAGCTGCGCGAGGCGCGGATCGACGAGCCGGCCATCGCGGCGGGCGTCGCCACGGCTGTCTGGCCGGCCCGCTTCCAGCGCCTGACCAAGGGCCCGCTGGGCGAACGCGCCCGGGCGGCCGGCGCGGACCTGTGGCTCGACGGTGGGCACAATCCGCACGCCGCCCGGGCCCTGGCCCGAACGGTCGGCGACATGGCGGCGCGGGACGGACGGCCCGTGGCCCTGATCTGCGGCCTGCTGGCCAACAAGGACATCGACGGCTACTTCGCCGCCTTCACGCAGCTGGGCCCGCGTATCGTCGCCGTGCCCTTCGAGGCCGACGCGGCCTGCCCGCCGGAACGGCTCGTCGAGGCCGCCGGGCGAGCGGGTCTTCAGGCCGCGATGTCAGGAAGCGCCGCCGAAGCGCTGGAGACCGTACTGGCGGGGGACGCCCCCCCGCCGCACGTCGTCATCTGCGGCTCGCTCTATCTCGCCGGCGAAGTGCTGGCAATGTCGGAGAGCACTTGGCCGACGTGAGGATGCTCCCCATCAGGGGAGCTGTCAGCCCGACGGGCTGACTGAGGGGGTCACCCGAAATCTGAGCGGACCCCCTCCGTCCCTGCTTCGCGAAGGCTACGCAGGGCCACCTCCCCCGAAGGGGAGGATCTTAGGCCGCCGAGGCCTGAACCCCGGCCTCGCTGAGCCACTCGAGGATCTTCTGCTTGGGCATGGCGCCGACCTTCATCGAGGCCATCTGCCCGCCGCGGAACAGCATCATCGTCGGGATGCCCCGCACGCCGTAGCGCGAGGGGGTGGTCGGGCTTTCCTCGATGTTGACCTTGGCGATCACCACGTGGTCGGCCAGCTCCTCGGAAATCTGGTCCAGCGCCGGGGCGATCTGCTTGCACGGCCCGCACCACTCCGCCCAGAAGTCCACCAGGACCGGCTTGTCGGACTGGAGCACATCGCGCTCGAAGGATTCGTCGGTCACCTTGACGGTGCTCATCGGTATTCTCCCGTTCGTCGCGCCCCTGGGCGCGCGTCGCTCAAGCCAACGATGTAGGCTGGCTCCTGTTCCCTATCAATGACCTGAAACAAGCTGGTCCAGTGTCCGGGTGATCATGTTTTCTGGAACCGGCATCAGCCGGGGTCCATCGGTCCACACCAGCGCCGCCTCGATCCGCCGGCCGGGGAAGATTTCCGACAGCACGGCGGCGTAGAGGGCCATCTGCACCCGGTAGGCGAAATCGGCGTCCTCGATGCGGTCAGGCGCGGGCCGGTTGGTCTTGTAATCGACCACCAGCACCCGATCCGGGGTCACCAGCAGCCGGTCGACCCGGCCGGAGACGCCCAGGCCCGCGGGCAGGCGCGGCGAGGTCCCGGCGATAGCCGCCTCGGCCCGGCTGCCCGGCCCAAACACGTCGGCGAACACCGGGTCCTCCAGCACGCCGAAGGCGGCGGTGGTCATTTCCGCCCGCTGGCCGGGGGTTAGGTCGGGTTCGCGGTCGAGCAGCCGCGCCGCCGCCGCGCGCCGTTCGGGCTCGGCCACATCGGGCAAAAGCTGCAGCAGCCGGTGGATCAGGTCGCCCCGCCGATAGCGCCCCAGCCCCTGCAGGGCGTCCAACGGCGAGGGCGCGGGTCCCCGCTCCCGCTCGGCCACCTGCGACGGCGAGGCGTAGCGCATCACCGGCGACTCCGCAGGCGACGGCCGGCGGACCCAGTCCGGCAGGGGGACCGGCGGCGCGGGCGGCGGGGCCAGTCCCGACCGCTGCTCGGGATCGGGGCCGAAGCGCTGGATCTCCATCTCACCGACTCTCGCCGGCCGGACCTGATCGGCGATGGCCGGGTGGGCGAAGGCGTCGCGCATGGCCGCGTACCAGCCGCCGACCTTTTCGTCCTTCGTCCGGGCGTCGATGCGCCCGCACAACACCAGCCGGTCCCGGGCGCGGGTCAGACCGACGTAGAGCAGCCGCCACGCCTCCTGCTCTTCCTTCTGCACGCGCAGGACCCGCGCGGCGGCGCTGGCGGCGCAGTCGTCGTCGCCCCGGGTCGACCAGAGGAAGCCGCCCTCCGCCGTCTCCAGCAGCGGCGAGCCACGCGCGGTGCGGGTCAGGGTGGTCTCCGGCAGGAAGACGATCGGCGCCTCCAGTCCCTTGGCGCCGTGAGTGGTCATCACCCGCACCTGGCCGGCGCCAGGATCCATCTCCCGCTTCACCGAGATGTTCAGCCCGACAAAGGCGGCGGCCAGGGACTCCAGGTCACGCACCCCCTGCGCTTCGGCGGCCAATGTGCGGGCGAGGAACTCGTCCAGCACATCGCCGGCCTCGTCGCCCAGCCGGGTCAGCATGGCCGCCCGCATCGACCGGCCTCCCGGTCCCGTCAGGTTCAGGACCCGGGCGTAGAAGTCGAACGGCGCATGCCGCCGGGCCAGGTCCCGCGCCGCGTGGAGGAAGGCCAGCGCGGCCGTCCAGGCGGGTTGCTCCGCGGCGCGCTGCTGGAGCACCGTCCACAGACTGTCGGGCTTCCGGTCCCTTGCCAGGGCGTAGATGTCGTCGTCGGGCAGGCCGCAGAAGGGGGTCTTGAGCAGCCCGGCCAGCGTCAGGTCGTCGTCGGGGTACTGGACGAACCGGGCCAGCGCCATCAGGTCGTCGAAGGCGATGTGGCCCGACAGGGTCAGCCGGTCGGCGCCGGCCACCGGAACCTGGGTCTTCTTCAGCTCACGGATGATCTCCTCGAACAGCACCCGCCGGCGGCGGACCAGGATCAGCACGTCACCGAAGCGGGCCGGCCGCCATTGGCCCTTCTTCCCATCAGGACCGATGAGGTCCTTGTCGAACACCGAGTCTCCCCGGGCCACCAGGGCCTTGATCTCGGCGGCGATCCGGCGCGCCAGCCGGCGGTTGGCGGAAGCCTCCGCCTCCTCGTCCAGTGGCGCGTCCCAGGCTTCGCGATCCTCGCCCGGTTCTTCCCGCTCCAGCGGCCAAAGATCGACACAGCCGGCGTGATCGGCGCGGAACGCTTCGTGGCTGACGACATCCTCGCCGCGCGGCGGCGGCACGCCCGCGCGGGTCTCTGGCGCGATGAACAGGGTATCGACGAAAGTCAGCACCTGCGGCGTCGACCGGTAGGACACCAGCAACGGCACCCCCTCGGCGGGACGGCCCGCCTCGATGATGTCGCTGATGTAGCGCTGGGTCTCGCTGAGCAGTCGCTGCGGATCGGCCCCCTGGAAGCTGTAAATCGACTGCTTCTCGTCCCCGACCACGAACAGGGTTCGCGCCTCGGCGCCCAGGGTGCGCAGCCCCGCGCCCGACCAGAATTCGCCCGTCAGCTGGCGAACGATCTCCCACTGTTCAGGAGCCGTGTCCTGGGCCTCATCGACCAGGATGTGGTCGATGCCGCTGTCCAGCTTGTAGAGCACCCAGGCCGCGTCGGGCCGCTCGGCGACCAGCTCCTTGGTGCGCAGGATCAGGTCGGTGAAGTCCAGCGCGCCGCGATCCTGCTTGGTCCGGCGGTAAGCCTCGCCGTAGGCGCTGGCGAGCGCCAGGACCTGGATGGTTATTTCGGCGACCCTGGCGGCCCGCAGTTGGTCCCGCGCCGCGCCGAGCCGCTCCTGCTCCGTGAGCAGGGCCATACGCAGATCTTCGCGGGTTTTCAGGCCGGACGTCTTGCCGACCCAGGTCGCCGGCGTGCCCTCGCCCTTCGCGGTGAAGAAGACCGCGAGCGCGCTGGCCAGATCGGTGACCGACAGCAGACCCTCCGCGCATTTGATGTCGGTCTTGGTCCCAAGCGCCAGCACCCCGGCGGCCTCGCGGTAGAGACGGGGATTGAGCGCCGCGAGCGCGGCGGCCTCGACATCCTCGGCGGTGACGGGGTCCTCGGACCCGGTGCAGACCATCCAGACGTCCGCCTGGACCCCGCCAAACCCGCCGCAGCGGGCGACATAGCCGGCGATGGCGTCGCGCTTCTGCTCGAAGGCGGCGAACATCTGCTGGAAGCTGTCATGGTCCAGCGCAACCGACAGCCGGGCGTAGGCGTCGGCCAGGGGCCCCTCGACCTCAAAAGCGTGGCGAGCGACCGCGGCGCGGGCCTCGGTAGCGATCCAGGCGGCCGCGGCGTCGTCCATGACGGTGAAGCCGGGCGAGACCTGGGCTTCCAGCGGAAACCGCCGCAGCAGCTTCTCGCAGAAGGCGTGGATGGTCTGGATCTTCAGCCCGCCGGGCGTCTCCAGCGCCTTGGCGAACAGGGTGCGGGCGCGGGACAGGGCAAGGGCGTCGCGAGGCCCGCCGGTCTCGCCCTCCAGATCGACCAGCTTCCGTTGCAGCTCGTCGTCCTGCATCACCGACCAGCCGCCAAGCACCTCGAACAGGCGGCGCTGCATCTCGGCGGCGGCGGCCTTGGTGTAGGTGACGCAGAGGATGGCCGCGGGCGGAACCTCGCGCAGCAGCAGCCGCGCCACCCGGTCGATCAGGGTCTTGGTCTTGCCCGACCCGGCGTTGGCGGTGACGAAGGCGTTGAGCGCCGGATCAGCGGCCCGGCGCTGGTGGACATCGTGCCCGAGGGCTCCGGCGGGCGTCATTCGCCGGCCTCGCCGTCGCCGCCGGTGGACCATTCGAACACCCGGGCCAGGTGATCGTAGTCGCCAGCGTAGGTCTTCACGAACTGCGGCGCGGTACGCGAGAGATAGCCGCGCTCGGGATCCTGGTAGGCCCTCAGCAGCCGGATCACCCCTTCATAGGCGTTGGCCGCCGCCTGCTCGCTCTCCTCGCCGGCCGTCTTGCGGATGATTTCCTCCCCCGGCGGCTTTCGGCCGGTGACCCGCAGATAGGTCAGGTCGCCGGCGTAGGCCTTTAGGTCCTTGAACCCGCCGGCCAGCAGGATGGCCATGGTCAGGGTCAGCTGCGGCGAGAAGCCGGTGTTGATCTGCTTCTCCGATGGCGCGCCGCCGGTCTTGAAGTCGAGCACATGGCCCAGGCCTTCGGGGGTGATCTCGATCCGGTCGGCCTTGGCGGTGAGCTTGATCTTCTGGTCGCCGACCGGGAGCCACAGCTCACCCGACTGTTCCACATGGATCGCGCGGCCGTCCGCCCGGCGGTCCCGCTCCAGGTCCGCCGCCCAGCGCGCGGCTTCACGGGCCAGGGCGCGTTCGCGAGCCATCATGGCGCGGGGCAGGCCCTGGGCGACCAGGGCTTCGAGATAGAGCCGTTCGAACAGGCCGGTGGCGTCCTGCGGCTCGCCGTTCGTCCAGGCGGCGGCGAAGTCCTCGAAGGCCTTGTGGATGGCCGTGCCGCGCGCCTTGGACTCCACCGGCTCGTCAGGCCGATCGAGCGGGAACAGCTTGAGAATATCGCGCGCCCAGATCGAATAGGGGTCGCGGGTCAGGGCCTCGATGCGGGTGACGGCGAATTGGGTCGGCCGGTCCTCGAGCGGCGGGTTGGGCGCCGGGCGGTTGACCGGGCTGTAGCGGCCGGGGGCGTCCAGGGCGCGGGCCCAGTCCAGCACCTCCGGCCGGCTCGGCAGAGCGATGCCCGCTCCGCGCGTCAAGGTCCGCAGCCGCCAGAGCCAGCGGGATTCGACCGCCGGCGCGCCCTCGCGGCGCTGGCTGTGGACCATCACCACCTCCGGCGAACAGGCGGCCTGGGCGAAGTCGTGGGCGGTCAGGCCCAGCCGGCGCTCGGGCGAGGGCAGGCCCATCCGCTCGCGCATCGGCCGCGACAGGAAGGGATCGATCGGCGCCCCGCGCGGCCAGACCCCGTCCTCCAGTCCCGCCAGCACCAGCCGGTCGGCGCGCAGCAGCCGGGCCTCCAGGGCGCCGAGGATTTTCAGCCGCGGATGCGGGGTTCCGCCGGCGCGGACGGTTTCGCCGTCCAGCAGCGCCCCGACCAGATCGGCGAAGGCGCGGGGGCCCACCGGCGGCAAGGCCTCGCCATTGGCGATCAGGCCCGACAGTAGCGACGCGGCGGCTTCCCCGGACGGACCGGACCAGACGGCCTGCCCACCGAGCGCTTCGAGCGCCTCGGCCAGACCGCGCGCGGCGACCTGAACGGCAGCCGGCTCTTCGCCGAACACGCCGGCCGCCAGATCGAGGGCTCTGTAGAGCGCGGTCGCCAGGTCCAGCGCTTCGGGAGCCTTGGTCAGCTTCGCCAGGACGACGCCCCGGTCCCCCGCGCGGGGGCCACGCAGGGCCGTGGCTTCCAGTTGATGGATCTGAGCCATCAGCGCATCGGGTTCGCGGCCGAGTTGGGTCAGGGGGTGCTTGAGGATGGCCAGCAGCAGCACCGGCGACAACGGGTCGACTGCCCAGTCGGCGATCAGCCGGGCGAGGATGCCGATCGGGAAGCCGGCCATGGGCTCGCCCGCGGAGGCGTCGGCGATCACGCCGAACTGCGCCAGCCGGGCGCTGACCCGGCGGGCCAGGGCCAGGTCGGGCGTCACCAGGGCGGCGGTGCGGCCGGGGATCTCCAGCGTCTCGCGCAGCAGCAGGGCGCAGACGTCGGCGGCCTCCTCCTCCTGCCGGGCGGCGATGACCGAGAGGCCCTTGAGGCCCTCGACCAGGGGATCAACCCCGACCGCCTGGCCCTCGACCCGCAGGTCGGTGAGGACGTCGCGCCAGTCGGCGGTCGCCTCGGCCGGGCGCAGGGCCTCGTTGATCAGCCGACGGCGCCAGCGGCCGGCGGAGTCGGCGTCCGGCCGCCAGGTCACGACGTCATCGCGGGTCACCTTCGAGCGCTCGAGCAGGCGCTTCATCGCCCCCTGGGGATGTTGGTCATCGACCTTGGCCCAGGCCTTCTCGGCCAGGCCCTCATCGAGGCCGGGCAGGATCACCGCCCCGCGCGGGCAGCCGGCGATAACCTTGAGCAGGTCGGCGGTGGCCGGCGCCGTGCCCGTGGAGCCTGCAGCGATCAGCGGGTGCTCCGGCGGATGCCGGGTCCACTGGTCGGCCAGCGCCCGCAGCAGCTGGACCCGCCGCCAGGTGACGTCGATCAGACCCATCTCCGCCAGCCGGGCCGGCCAGGCCTGCAGGGCGACGCGCAACACCTCGGCCGAGCGCTGCCAGTGGGCGGCCATCTCGACGTCGACCAGGCGGTCCAGCCGGTCGGCGCCGTCCTCGACTTCTTCGATCTGCACGCTGTCGAGAAACCCGCCCAGGGCGTCGGCCAGTTCCAGCGCCCCGGCGGCGTCGAGGTGACGGCCCAGATCCTTCCGCTCTGCGACCAGCCGGGCCAGCTCGAACCGGCGGCGCAGGGGATCGATGGCCGGGGGGATGTCCAGCGACAGGTCGCCCGGCTCAAAGGGCGGCTCGCCCTCGTCCAGGTCGCCGATGGCGCGGATCTGCGGCAGCAGCACCGCCCGGCCGCCCGCCGCGCCCACGAACGCCTCGGCCAGGGCGCGGGCGCCGCGTCGGGTGGGGGTGAAGACCACGGCCTCGGCCAGGGCTTCGGGGTCAGGCAGGGCAACCAGAAGTCCCGCCGCAAGGTCATCGAGGAAAGGCCGGTGAGCCGGGATCGAGAACCAGCGGGGGGCCGGATGCTCGAACAGGGCGCTCATCCGGTCAGCCGGGCGTGGGCCAGATCACGGGCGACCGGGTCGCCGACGTGCATCCAGTCGCCGTCCATGACCCAGCCATGCAGACGCCCCTCGGCGCTCCAGGCGCCCCAAAGCCCCCCACCGCTAGGAAACAGGCCGAAAGCGGTTTCTGGGTGGGCGTAGATGGGGCGCGGATCGACGATGTGGACGCCCATGTAGTTGAGTGGCGCGGCCGTTGCGCCGCGCGACCGGCGGCCCTCCAGCCGACCGTCGTCGGCGAGAAAGAAATCACCCGGGCCGTCGAACCCGGAGGTCCGCTCCATGCGCGCGAGCATCAGCCGGGCCGTCATCCGTTCCGGGTCGAACCCCCGACAGAGATCGGCGATGGCCGTCGCCGGCGGTTCGCGATCCTCGATCCAAACACTGTCGATGTTTGCTACCAGGATCGGCGCATCACCCGCGATCCGGTGGGCGAACTTGATGCCGCCGCCGGTCTCCAACGGTTCAGGATGATCGCGCTCGTCCGAGATCGCGAGGGTCGGCCCTCCCAGGCGGCGAGCCAAGTGATCGACCAGGGTGTCGGCGAAGGCGTGGACGTTGACCACCGCATGCTCGACCCCGGCGGCGGCCAGCCGGTCCAGCATGTGATCGATCAGCGCGCGGCCGCCGACTTCGACCAGAGCCTTGGGCCGGTCGTCGGTCAGGGGCCGCATGCGGGTGCCCAGCCCCGCGGCCAGCACGATCGCGGTTTTCGGCACGCTCACGCCCTCGCCTCCGCCGGGACATGGCGGTCGAACCAGCGTCGCAGGCCTTCCATGCCCGGCGCCGCGAGGTCGCGCTCAAGCGCCCGCCATGTGCGCGGCATGAATTCCCGGTACTGCGGCCGGCCCAGCATCACCTGTCTCGCGAACACCCGGCCCAGGATGCGGGCGGCGTTCGACGCCGCCAGGGCGCGGTAGTCGGCGAGGAAGGCGTCGCGGTCGAGGGTCGGACGGGCGGCCAGATAGCGATCGAGCATCGCGGCTTCGAGCTCGGGAGACACATCCCGGCGGGCGTCCTGCAGAAGATGCAGCAGATCCCAGGCCGGGTGGGCCCGCAGGGCGTCCTGGAAGTCGAGCAGCCCGACACGGGCGACGCCGCCGCGGTCCGGCAGCCACAGAAGGTTCTGGGCATGATAGTCGCGGTGGGCGAAGACCGTCGCGCCGGCCTCGCCGCGCACCCAGATCGGGGCCCAGAGCGCGTCCCACTCGGCGACCGCTTCGGGCGTGAAGGCGGGGATACCCGCGAATTGCGGCCAGAATTCGAGAAAGGTGTCAGTGGCGATCTTGAGGGCCAGTGTGTCGTAGGTCAGCAGCGGCCAGCGCACGTCATCGACGGCGAGCACGTCCGGCGGCGCCTCGGCGTGCAGCGCGGCCTGCAGATCGACGGCGGTCTCGTACAGTGGCCTCTCGGCCTGGCCGCCGGCGATCAGGGTGGCGAACAGGCCATCGCCCAGGTCCTCCAACACCGCCAACCCGGTCTCGATGTCGAAAGCGAGGATGTTGGGCGCGGAGAGGCCGCGCTCGCGCAGGTAGGCGGCGGTGGTCACGAACGCCGCGACCGAACCAGCGGCCAGCCGCGCGGCGGCGTTGTAGCCCATGGCCAGCCGCTGCGCCTCGGTGGCGTCGGGCGGACAGATCGCGGTCTCAAGCGCCGGCGGTTGGTCCATGAAGATCAAGCTGCCGCCGCCGTCCGGGGGATATATCCGCTCATAGGCGCGGGTCGAGGCGTCGCCGCTCAGGGCTTCGCGGCGGGCGTCGCCGTAGCCGTGCGCCGACAGAAAAGCGGCCTTGGCGGCCTCCCGCTCAGAACTCAAGCGTCCGTCCCTTCCATGCGCCGTGAGGGGTCAGCCGCGCGCGGCGCGTCTCGCCCCCGTCCTCGATGCTGATCTCTATATCGAGTCGGTCGGGGGGCAGTCGTCCCTCCAGCCTCTGGGGCCATTCGATCAGGACCGCCCCCTCGTCCAGCGCCTCGTCCAGGCCGATCTCGAACGCCTCGTCAGGACTGGTCAGGCGGTAGAGATCGAAATGGGCCAGCGGAAAGGCCGCCGTCTCGTAGAACTGCACCAGGGTGAAGGTCGGGCTGGGCACGTCCTCGTCCGGCGTGGTCAGGACCCGCACCAGCGCCCGGGCCAGCGTCGACTTGCCGGCGCCCAGGGGGCCTTCCAGACAGAGGGCCTCCCCGGACCGCAGCGCGCCGGCCAGGGCCGCGCCCAGCCGCGCCGTGGCGGCCTCGTCCGCGAGGTCGATTGAAACGGGCGGGGTCATGCCCTTCGACATACGGGCAGAAGGCCATCGTGGCGACACCTTAAGAACCCACACCACCTCCGTCACGGCCCGACGTGTTCGGGCCACCCATGAACACGAGAGAAGCCGATATTCCCTGGCCTCACCGACCGCGTTCAATCCGCCCGCTCACCACGCCTGGGTGGCCCGAACGAGTCGGGCCATGACGGGAGAAAAAATGAGATCAGCTCGGGAAAGGCGCGTCGGGAACATTCGGCAGCACCGTCTCCACATAGGCCTTGATCGCGGCGCTGGCGACGGCGGCGTCGGGATCCAGCGCGCCCGGCGGGATGGGACGACCGATCGTGACGTGGAACCGGCTGCCGGTCTTGTTCAGCAGCTCGTGGAACAGGGTGATGTCGCGCAGTTCCGGCGAGAAGCGGTCGAAGAAGTGGAACAGGGTCGCCCAGGGACCGGCCACGTGCACGGGCACCACCGGCGCGCCGTAGCGGGCCGCCACCGACATGGCCGTCGGCATCCAGACCGGGTCCGACAGCACCCCGTCCGGGCCGCGCCGGGCCAGCTTGCCGGCCGGGAAGACCATCAGCGCCCGCTCGGCCTGCATGACATCCTTGGTCATGGCCAGGGTCAGGCGGGTGCGGTCGCGGGTGCGCTTGGCGGCGACCCACTCCACCGGGATCAGGGTCTCGTCGAACCCGGGACAGACCCGGTGGGCGTCGGAATTGGCGTAGAAGATGATATCCGGCCGCGCCGCCTTCAGGGCGTCGTAGACCGCCACCCCGTCGGCGATCCCGGTGGGGTGGTTGCCGACGATGATCAGCCGCCCATCGCGGGGGAGATTCTCCAGCCCGTCGACCGCCACGTCGATGGCCAGCAGGGCGGAGACGAACTCCAGCGCCGCCTTGCCGCCCATCGGCGCGATGGCGTCGGCCATGGTCCGGGCCTTGCGGTAGTCCAGCAGCCGGTAGAGCAGCGGCCGGACCAGCGGCCAGGCGGCCGACCGCGAGAGTTTGGGCGCCCGCTCCTCGATCAGCACATCGACGATATGCCCCGTCGATGTGGCGGCGGTCTCAGCAGGGCGGGTGGTCGCGTCGTCGGCCATGGCGGGACTCTATCGGCCCTGATTCAATGCGCAATCCGGCCTAGCCCCAAGGAACTGGACGGCATAAAACGCCCGCCTCAACGCGCCTCCGGGAGAACGCCATGCGGGAAATCCGCCATTTTGTGAACGGCTCGGCCTTCGAAGGCGCCTCGGGGCGCTTCGGCGACGTGTTCAACCCCAACACCGGCGAGGTTCAGGCCCGGG
Source organism: Caulobacter sp. (assembly GCA_030678995.1). Taxonomy (GTDB): domain Bacteria; phylum Pseudomonadota; class Alphaproteobacteria; order Caulobacterales; family Caulobacteraceae; genus Caulobacter. The sequence goes on along the minus strand of JAUXTQ010000060.1, from coordinate 158,951 downwards.
TGCAGCTGGCCACGGCGGGTGAGCTTGATGTGGCGGTGGCTGCGGCCCTGGCGGCCTTCCCCGCCTGGTCGGCGACCAATCCCCAGCGCCGCGCGCGGGTGATGTTCGAGTTCAAGCGGCTGGTCGAGGCCAACATGCAGGACCTGGCCGAGATGCTGTCGGCCGAGCACGGCAAGGTCGTCGCCGACAGCAAGGGCGACATCCAGCGCGGGCTGGAGGTGATCGAGTTCGCCTGCGGCATCCCCCATGTGCTCAAGGGCGAGTACACCGAGGGCGCGGGCCCGGGCATCGACGTCTATTCGATGCGCCAGCCGCTGGGCGTGGTCGCCGGGATCACCCCGTTCAACTTCCCCGCCATGATCCCGATGTGGATGTTCGGCGTGGCCATCGCGGTGGGCAACACCTTCATCCTCAAGCCGTCGGAGAAGGACCCGTCGGTGCCGGTGCGCCTGGCCGAGCTGATGATGGAGGCCGGGGCGCCGGCCGGGGTGCTCAACTGCGTCCATGGCGACAAGGTCTGCGTCGACGCCATCCTGCAGCACCCGGACATCAAGGCCGTCAGCTTCGTCGGCAGCTCGGATATCGCCCACTACGTCTATTCGCAGGGGACGCTGCACAACAAGCGGGTCCAGGCTATGGGCGGGGCCAAGAACCACGGCATCGTCATGCCCGACGCGGACATGGACCAGGTGGTCAGGGACCTGTCGGGCGCGGCTTTCGGCTCGGCCGGCGAGCGCTGCATGGCGCTGCCGGTCGTCGTGCCGGTCGGCAAGAAGACCGCCGATGAGCTGCGCGAGCGGATGATCGCCGAGATCGACACCCTCAAGGTGGGTCTCTCCAACGATACGGACGCCCAGTACGGCCCCGTCGTCTCCGCCGCCCACCGCCAGAAGATCGCCGACTACATCCAGATCGGTCAGGACGAAGGCGCCGAGCTGGTCGTCGACGGCCGGGGCTTCAAGCTGCAGGGCTACGAGCAGGGCTTCTTCATCGGCCCCAGCTTCTTCGACGGCGTGAAGCCGGGGATGAAGACCTATCACGAGGAGATCTTCGGCCCGGTGCTGCAGATGGTCCGGGCCGAGACCTTCGAGGAGGCGGTCGATCTGCCGAGCAAGCACCAGTACGGCAACGGCGTGGCCATCTTCACCCGCAGCGGCCGCGCCGCCCGCGAGTTCGCATCCCGCGTTCAGGTCGGCATGGTCGGCATCAATGTGCCGATCCCGGTACCGGTCGCCTACCACACCTTCGGCGGCTGGAAACGCAGCGCCTTTGGCGACACCAACCAGCACGGCATGGAAGGGGTGAAGTTCTGGACCAAGGTCAAGACGATCACCGCCCGCTGGCCGGAAGGTGAGGCCGCCGACTCGAGCTTCGTTATTCCGACGATGAAATAGCCGGTCGGGGACATGTACCGCCTTCGGTACGTGTCCCCAGCAGCTTCGAAGCGAATGGGGACACGCACTGAAGTGCATGTCCCCGTCAGCGGACGATCAAATCCCGCGTCACGCCGTCGAGCACCAGCCGGCCGGCGCGGGTGGCCCTCAGCCGGGACGGATCGGCCGCCAGCAAGCCCTCGCCGACCAGGCCCGCCACCACCGGATGTGCGGCCGTAAGCCCCAGCGCCGCCAGCTCGTCGAAGCCCACGCCTTCATTCGTCCGCAGACCCATCAGCAGGCGCTCCTCCGCCGTCTCGACCGGCGACAGCGCCTCCGGCTCGCGGAAGCCGAGGCCGGTCTCGGCGACATTGCGGATGTAGTCCCCCACCCGGTGAGCGGCTTCGGTCGCCGTCCGCGCGCCATCCAGCGTCAGCCGCCCGTGCGCGCCCGGCCCGACGCCGACATAGTCCTGGCCGCGCCAGTAGACGAGGTTGTGCCGCGAGCGGGCCGCCTCGCCGCGGGCGTGATTGGAGACCTCGTAGGCCTCGAACCCGGCGGCCTGCAGCACCGTCTGGGTGGTTTCATAGAGGGCGGCGCCGGCCTCGTCGTCCAGCGGTCGGAACAGGCCCCGGCCCACCGCCCGGTCGAAAGCCGTCCCCGCCTCGATGGTCAGCTGGTAGGGCGACACGTGCTCGGCGCCCAGGGCGATGGCGGCGGCCAGCTGCTCACGCCAGGCGGCGATGGTCTGGCCCGGCAGGGCGTAGATCATGTCGACCGACAGGCGCGGGAAGACCTTCGCCGCCAGCGCCGCCGCCCGGCGCGCCTCGGCGCTGTCGTGATTGCGGCCAAGGAACTTCAGCGCCTCGTCGTCGAAGGATTGCAGGCCCAGCGAAAGCCGGGTCACCCCGGCGTCGGCAAAGGCGGCGAACCGGCCGGCCTCGGCGTCGGTGGGATTGGCCTCCAGGCTGACCTCCAGATCGGGCGCGGGGTCCCACAGCCGCCGGGCGGCAGCGACAATCTCCGCCGCCCAGGCCGGGTCCATCAGCGAGGGCGTGCCGCCGCCGAGGAACACCGAGACCAGCCGCCGGGGCCCGGTCAGGGCCCGCTGGGCCGTCAGGTCGGCGAGGATGGCGGCGGCCAGCTGCGCCTGCTCGGCCTGCTTTCGGTCGCGGACGACGTTGAAGTCGCAGTAGGGACAGATCTTCGCGCAGTAGGGCCAGTGGACGTAAACACCCAGCGGCCGGGGGTCGGTCAAAACAGGGCGGCCTTGAGCATCTCGAACGCCCGGGCGCGGTGGCTGAGGGCGTCCTTCTGCGCCGGGTCCATCTCGCCGAAGGTCAGGCCGTGGCCGGCGGGGATGAAGATCGGGTCGTAACCGAAGCCCCGGTCGCCGCGCGGCGGGAAGGTCAGCTCCCCGTCCACCCGGCCCTCGACCACCACGGCGGGACCGTCCGGCCAGGCCACGGCCAGGGCGCTGGTGAACCAGGCCGAGCGGTCGTCCGAGCCGGTCTCGATCAGCCGCTCCTCGACCTTGGCCATGGCGGCGTAGAAGTCCCTCGAGGGGCCGGCCCAGCGGGCGGAGAAGATGCCCGGCCCGCCGTCCAGGGCGGTTACCGACAGGCCCGAGTCGTCGGCCAGCGCGATGCGGCCGCTCAGATGGGCGGCATGGCGGGCCTTGAGCAGGGCGTTGCCGACGAAGGTCGTCTCGGTCTCGTCCGGCTCTGGCACGCCCAGCTCGCCGGCCGACAGGATGGTGAACCGCCCGTCGAGCAGGGCGACCAGCTCCTTCGCCTTGCCGGGATTGTGGGTGGCGGCGACCAGGGTGGTTCCGGGCTGGAGGATCAGCGGCATGGGATGTCCTTTCGCGCCGACCTTCCTCGCCCGCAAGCGGTGTCGGCGCAAGCGGCGCTTTTATGCTGCACTGCATTACGGTCGCGTAATGATGTTACGCAAGTTTAATATCGTTTATCGATAATTTCCTTGATCGAAGAACGGCAAATCCCTAGTTTGGGGATGCGGACGGAGACAAACACCGGCCGCCGGATGTGGAGGGGTCCACATTCGTATTGCACTGCAACATAAAGGAGGGACTCATGTCCGCGCAAAAAATGACGAACCTGGTCGACAGGATCGCGATGACCCTGGTCAACGCCGCCCTGCTGGCCGCTCTGCCGGTCGCGGCGGTGCTCTTCGTCTCCAACTCGATCTGACGGGCGCCCTTTTATGAGGGCCCCGATCAGGGCATCCTCGCCGGCCGCTCCGCGGCTCGCCTCTCCCAACCGATGCGCTGCGCATCCGTTCGGCGAGGCGAGCCCCGGGTTAGAAGCGGTCGGCGGGGATCCGGACTTCTGAGCCGGAAAGACAGTGTGGGGGATGCGCCATGCGCGCCTTGGGGCCAGGCTCGGTTTCGAGCTTCCTGAAGATCATCCTGGATGTGTTCTATTACATCCTGCTGGTCGCGCTTGGTGGCCTGTTGATCCTGTCCGTCGCCGGACTGCTGCTCAGCTTCAATCCCGATTTCCTGGCCAAGCTCAGCGTCAGCACCGGCGCCGGCCAGATCGTCGCCAAGGGTCCGGTGTTCGCCGCCGGCCTGATCTACGCCGACCTGTATCTGGCCTGTCTGCTGGCCATCGTCGGCCAGCTGCGCCGGGTGTTCGCCACCCTGACGGCGGGCGATCCCTTCCATCCCGAGAATATCCGCCGCCTCCGGCTGATCGGCTTCGTCCTGGCGGGCATGGAGGTTGCGCGGCACATCTTCGCCACGACCATGTCCCAGCTGGGCGCCGAGTCCGGCCGGGCCAACGACGGACTGAACATAACCGCCTGGTTCGCCGTTCTGGTCATCTTCGTGCTGGCGGAGGTGTTCCGCGAGGGCGCCCGCCTGCGCAACGAAGCCGAACTGACGATCTAGGGATCAGGAGCGTTTCGTGGCCATTCGCTGCACTCTCGACCGCATGCTGCAGGAGCGACGCATGTCGCTGACCGAGCTGGCCGACCGCGTCGGCGTGACCATCGCCAACCTGTCGATCCTCAAGACCGGCAAGGCCCGCGCCCTGCGTTTCTCGACGCTCGACGCCCTCTGCCGCGAGCTGCAGTGCCAGCCCGGCGACATCGTCATCTTCGAACCCGGCCCCGGCATGGAGCTGGAGGACGATGAGGATGGTTACGCGGGGGCGTAGGGGACATGTACCGATGGTACGTGTCCCCTATCGACTAACCCACCGCCGCCCGCTGCAACGCGAACAGCTCGCCGATGCCCTTTTCGGCCAGGCCGAACAGGGCCTCGAACTCGGCGCGGGTGAAGCCACGCTTTTCGCCGGTGGCCTGGATCTCGACGATGTCGCCGGCGCCGGTCAGGACGAAGTTGGAGTCGGCCTCGGCCGAGGAATCCTCTTCGTAGTCGAGATCGAGCACCGCCGTGTCCTGATGCACGCCGCAGGACACCGCCGCCACCTGGTCGAGGATCGGGTCGGTCTTGATGACCCCCTCCTCCAGTAGGTAGCGGGTGGCCAGGCGCAGGGCGACCCAGGCGCCGGTGATCGCCGCCGTGCGGGTGCCGCCGTCGGCCTGGACCACGTCGCAGTCGATCTGGATCTGCCGCTCGCCCAGCGCCCTCATGTCGACCACCGCCCGCAGGGAGCGGCCGATCAAGCGCTGGATCTCCTGGGTGCGCCCGGACTGCTTGCCCTGGGCGGCCTCGCGGCGGCCGCGGGTGTGGGTGGCCCGCGGTAGCATGCCGTACTCTGCCGTGACCCAGCCGGCGCCCTTGCCGCGCATCCAGCCCGGAACGCCATCCTCGACGCTGGCGGTGACCAGCACCTTCGTATGGCCGAAGGTCACCAGACAGGAGCCCTCGGCATAGCGATTGACCCCGGTTTCCAGGGTCACGGTCCGCATCTGGTCGGGAGCACGTTCAGAAGGTCGCATGGCATAGTCCCCGGGAACGGCGCACAGCTTGCGCACCGGCAGGCGCCGCTTATCCTGTCGCCAACAGGTCGTCCACCGGCCTGAGACAGGTCGCATGTCATCCATTCTTACCAGCGGGCCGTCCCGCACCCCGAGCCTGACCGATCTGGATGACCGCGCGCGGGACATCTTCAGGCGGATCGTCGAGAGCTATCTGGAAACCGGCGAGCCGGTCGGCTCGCGCACCCTGTCGCGCGGCGGCGTGCAGCTGTCGCCGGCCTCGATCCGCAACACCATGCAGGACCTGGCCGTGCTGGGCCTGCTGGACTCGCCCCATACCAGCGCCGGGCGGATGCCGACGCACGCGGGCCTGCGGCTGTTCGTCGACGGCCTGCTGGAGGTCGGCGACGTCGGCGAGAGCGAACGGCGCGAGATCGACGCCCGGCTGTCGGTGCACGGCCGCAACTTCGATGAGGCGCTCAACGAGGCCAGCTCGATCCTGTCGGGCCTGGCCGGCGGGGCGGGGATGGTCGTCAGCCCGGTGCGCGAGGCCGGGGTCAAGCATGTGGAGTTCGTCGCGCTGGGGCCCGACCAGGCCCTGGCGGTGATGGTCTTCGAGGACGGCCAGGTCGAGAACCGGCTGATGCGGCTGTCCCCCGGCCTGACGCCCTCGGCCCTGCAGGAGGCCTCCAACTTCCTCGCCGCCCGCCTGCGTGGTCGCACCCTGGTTCAGGCACAGGCCGAGATTCGCACCGAACTGCAGCAGGCGCGCAGCGAGCTGAACCAGGCCGCCGCCCGGCTGGTGGAGGACGGCCTGGCCGCCTGGGGCGGGGGCGAGGACGCCGAGCGGGCCCTGATCGTGCGCGGCCGCGCCAACCTGCTCAACGATCCGGCGACCGCCGGGGATCTGGCCCGGGTGCAGCGGCTGTTCGACGACCTGGAACAGAAGGAGCAGCTGATCGGTTTGCTCGACGGGGTCCGCGACGCCCAGGGCGTGCGGATTTTCATCGGCGCGGAAACGCGACTTTTCTCGCTTTCGGGTTCCGCCGTGATCGCGGCGCCCTATATGACGGGCCGACAGAAGGTGCTGGGCGCGATCGGCGTGATCGGGCCGGCCCGCCTCAACTATGCCCGGGTCATCCCGCTGGTGGACTATACCGCCAGGGTGCTGGGCCGAATGCTGGACGGATAGACGAGTATGACTGACGACACCGCGCCCAACGGCCAGGATCTCGAGATCGAAACCGCCGAGGAAGCCGCCGAGGCCGACGCCGAGGCGCTGAAGGTCGAGATCGCCGCCCTGAAGGACCAGATCCTGCGCTACGCCGCCGAGGCCGACAACGTCCGCCGCCGCGCCGAGCGCGAGGCCAACGACGCCCGCGCCTACGCCATCCAGAAGTTCGCCCGCGACCTGTTCGCCGTGGCCGACCACCTGTCGGCGGCGACCACCCACGCCCCGCGCGACGTCGCCGACCAGGTGGTGAAGAACTTCGTCGTCGGCGTGGAGATGACCGAAAAGGAACTGGCCTCGGTATTCGAGCGCAATGGCCTGAAAAAGGTAACGCCGGAAAAGGGCGGCAAGTTCGACCCGCACCTGCACCAGGCGATGATGGAAGCCCCCGGCGAGGGCGTGGCCCCCGGCGCGGTGATCAAGGTGCTGCAGCCCGGCTACGAACTGTTCGGCCGCGTGGTGCGTCCGGCGATGGTCGTGGTGGCGGCGAAAGCCGGCGCCGCCCAGCCCGCCGCGGCGGCGCCGGCGAACCCCTACGCCGACGCCGACGACGCGGACGCCGGCGGTTCGGTCGACACCAAGGCCTGACCTGAAAATCCTCTCCGCGAAGCGGGGAGGGGGACCATGCGGAGCATGGTGGAGGGGCGGCGCCGGACGGTCCGGACTGACCGGAATTCAGGATGGCACCGCTTACCTTTGCGCTGCCCCCTCCACCGGCTTCGCCGGTCCCCCTCCCCTGCGTCGCAGGGGAGGATCTGTCGTCCGACCCCCTTCCTTGGCGCGCTGTTTCCGCTAATGTCCATAGTCCCCTGACAGGCGAAGCGGCGGGGCCTCGACGATTCGCCTGTCCCCTTCCGGACTTCGGACGAGACATGAAGCTTACCATCGAGCGGGCGGCGCTGCTGAAGGCCCTTGGCCACGTGCAGAGCGTTGTCGAGCGGCGCAACACCATCCCCATTCTGTCGAACGTGCTGCTGACCGCCGAGCGGGAGCAGGTCGGCTTCTCCGCGACCGATCTGGACATGGAGATCATCGACGGCGGCGCGGCCCAGGTGGACGTGCCCGGCCAGATCACCGCCCCGGCCCACACCCTCTACGAGATCGTGCGCAAGCTGCCGGAAGGCTCGGACGTGTCCCTGACCCTGTCGGGCGACGATCCCCGCCTGCAGGTCGCCGCCGGCCGCTCGAAGTTCAACCTGCCGGTCCTGCCGGCGGGCGATTTCCCGGTGATGAGCTCCGATGGCCTGTCGCCGCGCATCCCGATCGACGCGGGCGACCTGATCCGGCTGATCGACAAGACCCGCTTCGCCATCTCCACCGAGGAGACGCGCTACTACCTCAACGGCCTGTACGTGCACACGGTGGTCGAGAACGGCGAGGCGCGGCTGCGCTGCGTGGCCACCGACGGCCATCGCCTGGCCCTGGCCGAGATGCCGGCCCCCGAGGGCGCGGCCGGCCAGCCGGGGGTGATCATCCCGCGCAAGACCATCAACGAGGCCCGCCGCCTGCTGGAAGACGCTGGCGAGACGGTCGATTTCCAGGTCAGCGCCCAGAAGGTCCGCTTCGAGTTCGGCCAGGCGGCCCTGACCTCCAAGGTCATCGACGGCTCCTTCCCCGACTATGTCCGGGTCATCCCGCGCGACAACCAGAAGGTCATGATCGTCGACAACGCCCTGTTCGCCCAGGCGGTGGACCGGGTGGCGACCATCTCGGCGGAGAAGAGCCGCTCGGTGAAACTGGCCATCGAGCCGGGCAAGGTCACCCTGACCGTGCGCAACATGGAAGCCGGCCAGGCGGTGGAAGAGGTCGAGGTCGACTACGACGGCGACAGCTTCGAAATCGGCTTCAACGCCCGCTACCTGCTCGACGTCACCGGCCAGATCGGCGGCGAGACGGCCGAGTTCCGCTTCGCCGATCCGGCGAGCCCGACACTGGTGCTCGATCCGACGGACGCCGGGGTGAAGTACGTGCTGATGCCGCTGCGGGTGTAGGGGGCTGGCCCCGGCATTAAGGCGGCTGAAATAAGGGGACAGCTTACTCATTTCCTGCGCTGCGGCGGCGGCGAGATCTGACGGAAATGAGTAAGCTGTCCCCTTATTTCCCCTTATTTCCCAGACTGATTGAGCACCGTCAGCCCAGCGGCTTCACCAGCAGGAGCGTCGTCAGGCCGCTGTTCCACTCTTCGTCGGGATAGCGCCCTGCCTCAAGGTAGCCGCGCGCGGCGTAAAAGGCCTGGGCGCCGAGGTTGAAGGTGTCGGTCTCCAGCCGCGCCGCCGCGAAGCCCGCCTCCGCGATCCCCGCTTCCGCCCGGTCCATCAGCCGTCCGCCGACGCCGGTTCGCGCGTGGCTCGACCGCACATGCAGGGCGTTGACGAAGTCGCCGTCCCAATCGACGAAGCCGACCACCTCGCCACCGACCTCGGCCACGAGGAACAGCAGCCCCCGCTCGCCGACATAGGCGGCCGGCCGGTCCTCGCTCTCGAACGCCCGGGCGGCCTCGGCGGTGAGCTCTGGCTGCCAGGTGCTCTGGAAGGTGTCTTGCAGGATCGCCCTGCACGCCGCCGCGTCGTCGGGGCGGGCCTGGCGGATGAGGATTTCTGGCGGGGGCGTCATGGGCGAAGGCTACGCATTCGGCGCGGTCGGCGCCAGATTCTCGGCTGGCGCGGGGACATGCACTTCAGTGCGTGTCCCCTCCCTCAGGATGGTCGGGCGCCGACTCAAGGGAGCACTTGCCAACAGGGGACACGCACTGAAGTGCATGTCCCCGTGCCTGATGACATCTGCCCTTTGGCCTTGATGGAAGGATGCGCTCCGGTCGGTCGTCCTGGTCAAGGACGACCCCTTCGGGGTCGCCGCTGCGCGGCCGCGAAGCGGTCCTTGAGCAGGCCGTCCGCCGGAGCAACACTGGCCGTCAAGACATCAGGGCAGGTCTGCCGAGGTAGGCTTGCCAACCCTCAAACTTCCGTCATGGCCCGACTTGTTCGGGCCACCCATGCGCGTTGACCTCTCCGATTTCATGACGGCGTTTCCGCACCCCCGCGTGCCGACACGGTGTTCATGGGTGGCCGGAACAAGTCGGGCCATGACGTGGGGAGGGGGCGTGGGGAGAGGTATGTGCGGACGCGCGCGTTTCTCCCCGGCGCGGCGCAGGCTAAACGGGACCCCATGCATTCGGTGATCACCAGCCTGGCCCTGACCGACTTCCGCTCCTACGCGCGGGCGGAGCTGTCGGCGGACGGGGCCAGCGTCTGTCTGTGGGGGCCGAACGGGGCGGGGAAGACCAATCTGCTGGAGGCCATCAGCCTGCTGTCGCCGGGGCGGGGCCTGCGCGGCTCGCCGCTGGCCGAGGTCGGGCGACGGCTGCCGGGCGAGAAGACCGGCCGGGCCTGGGCCGTGTCGGCGCTGGTCTGGAACGACGACGACGCGGTGCGCATTGGTACGGGCGTGGAGGTCGCCGGCGCCGCCCGGCGCATCGTGCGCATCGAGGGCGAGACCGTGCCGCCCGGCCGGCTGGCCGACCATATCCGACCGATCTGGCTGACTCCGGCCCAGGACCGGCTGTTCCTCGAGGCCGCCGGCGATCGTCGGCGCTTCTTCGACCGCCTGGTGTTCGCCGCCGAACCGGCCCACGCGGCCCATGCCGGGGCCTATGACAAGGCCCTGCGCGAGCGGATGCGGCTGTTGACCGACGAGACCCAGAGACCAGACCCGGTCTGGCTGTCGGCGCTGGAGGCCCGCATGGCCGAGGCCGGCGCCCTGATGGCCGAGGCGCGGGCGCGGACGCTGGCGGCGCTGCAGACCGAGATCGACGGGCGCGGCGAGCGGCCCTTCCCGCAGGCGCGGCTGAGCCTGACCGGCGAATGGGAAAACCTCGCCGCCGAGGGGGTCGATTTCGCTGATATCGAGGCCCGTCTGGCCGCGGCCCTGACCGCCGCGCGAAGCCGCGATTCGGCCGCCGGACGGGCCCTGACCGGCCCCCACCGGGGCGATCTGGCGGTGATCCATGCCGAAAAGGACCGCCCGGCGGCGGAATGTTCGACCGGAGAGCAGAAAGCCTTGATTCTGAACCTGGTTTTGGCCCAGGCGGCGCGACTTTCCGCTGCAGAATCAGCGCCGGCTCCTGTATTATTGCTCGACGAAGTCGCCGCCCATCTCGACCCGCTCCGGCGGGCCGCGCTGGCGGATGAAATCGCGGCGCTCGGTCTCCAGGCCTTTCTGACGGGGACGGACGAGCAGCTGTTCGACCCCTTCAAGGGTCAGGCCTTGGGCGTCCGCGTGGAAGCCTCCGGCCTGACTGTGCTGGAACACTGAATGACCGACGAAATCGAAGACCAGGGCGAACCGCAGGCGGGCGGCGACTACGACGCCGACTCCATCAAGGTGCTCAAGGGCCTGGACGCCGTGCGCAAGCGCCCCGGCATGTACATCGGCGACACCGATGACGGCTCGGGCCTGCACCACATGGTCTACGAGGTGGTCGACAACGCCATCGACGAGGCCCTGGCCGGCCACGCGACCAAGGTCGAGGTGATCCTCAACGCCGACGGCTCCTGCACGGTCACCGACGACGGCCGCGGCATTCCCGTGGACATGCACGAGGGCGAGGGCGTCAGCGCCGCCGAAGTGATCATGACCCAGCTGCACGCCGGCGGGAAATTCGACCAGAACAGCTACAAGGTCTCCGGCGGCCTGCACGGGGTCGGCGTCTCGGTGGTCAACGCGCTGAGCGACTGGCTGGAGCTGAAGGTCCACCGCAACGGCAAGGCGCACCAGATGCGCTTCGAGCGCGGCGACGCCGTCTCCTCCCTGAAGATCACCGGCGACTCGCCGCTGCGCGAGAACGGCAAGCCGTTGACGGGCACGGACGTGACCTTCTTCCCGTCGATGACCACCTTCGCCTTCATCGAGTTCGACCGGAAGACGCTGGAGCACCGCCTGCGCGAGCTGGCCTTCCTCAACAGCGGGGTGACGATCCATTTCCGCGATCTGCGCGACGCCGAGCCCTGGGAGGAGATCCTCCACTACGAGGGCGGCATCGAGGCCTTCGTCAAGCACCTGGACAAGGCCAAGACGGCCCTGATCAAGGCCCCCATCTCGGTCCGGGGCGCGCGCGAGAAGGTCGAGATCGACCTCGCCCTGCAGTGGAACGACAGCTACCACGAGCACATGCTGTGCTTCACCAACAACATCCCGCAGAAGGACGGCGGCACGCACCTGTCGGCCTTCCGCGCGGCTCTGACGCGGGTGATCACCGGCTATGCCGAGAGCTCGGGCCTGGCCAAGAAGGAGAAGATCTCGGTCACCGGCGAGGACGCCCGCGAAGGCCTGACCTGCGTGCTGTCGGTCAAGGTGCCGGACCCCAAGTTCTCGTCCCAGACCAAGGACAAGCTGGTGTCCTCGGAGGTCCGCCCGGCCGTTGAAGGCCTGGTCCAGGAAGGCCTGAACACCTGGTTCGAGGAGAACCCGGCCGAGGCCCGCGCCATCGTCGGCAAGATCGCCGAGGCCGCCGCCGCCCGCGAGGCCGCCCGCAAGGCCCGCGAGCTGACCCGCCGCAAGAGCGCGCTGGACATCACCAGCCTGCCCGGCAAGCTGGCCGACTGCCAGGAACGCGACCCGGCCAAGTCCGAGCTGTTCATCGTCGAGGGCGATTCCGCCGGCGGCTCGGCCAAGCAGGCGCGCAACCGCGAGAACCAGGCCGTGCTGCCCCTGCGCGGCAAGATCCTCAACGTCGAGCGCGCCCGGTTCGACAAGATGCTGTCGTCCGAGCAGGTCGGCACCCTGATCATGGCCCTGGGCGCCGGGATCGGCCGGGACGAATTCGACATCGAGAAGATGCGCTACCACCGCATCGTCATCATGACCGACGCCGACGTGGACGGGGCGCACATCCGCACCCTGCTCTTGACCTTCTTCTACCGGCAGATGCCGGAAGTGATCGAGCGCGGCTACCTCTACATCGCCCAGCCGCCGCTCTACAAAGCGGCCAAGGGCAAGTCCTCGCGCTATCTCAAGGATGACGCGGAGTACGAGGCCTTCCTCATCGACGAGGGTGTCGACGGGGCGGAGCTCGACCTGTCCAACGGCGAGCGGATGACGGGCGCGGACCTGCTGGCCCTGGTCCAGGCCGCCCGCGCGGCCAAGGCCAACATCGATCGGTTGTCCAGCCGGGCGCCGGCTTTCGCCATCGAACAGTCGGCCCTGGCCGGCCTGATGGGCGACAAGCCAGACCCCGCGGAAGCGGCCCGCCGGCTGAACCTCTACGCCCAGGAGGGCGACGGTCCCTGGAGCTGCGAGCGCGGCGCTGCCGGCTTCGTCTTCAGCCGCATCAAGCGCAGCGTGTCGGAGAAGATCGTGCTGGAGGACGCCCTGCTGCACGCCGCCGACGCCCGACGCCTGGCCGAACGCGCCGGCCAGCTGGCCGAGACCTTCCAGGGCCAGGCCGTGTTCCGCCGCAAGGACAGGAGCACGCCCGTGCGCGGCCCGCTGGACCTCGTCGCCGCGGTGATGGACGCCGGCCGCAAGGGCCTGTCGATCCAGCGCTACAAGGGCCTGGGCGAGTTGAACCCCGAGCAGCTGTGGGAAACCACCCTCGATTCCGAGGCCCGCACCCTGCTGCAGGTGAAGGTCAACCACGCCGACGACGCCGACGACATGTTCGCCCGGCTGATGGGCGAACTGGTCGAACCGCGGCGCGAGTTCATCCAGGCGAACGCGCTCGATGCCGAGGTGGACGTTTAGAAGAGCCCCTCCGTCGCCTGTCCCCCGGATTAAATCCGGGGTTGCAGCGCGCTCCAGACGACACCTCCCCATGAATGGGGAGGAGCGATAGGCCTGCTCCTCCCTGCGAAGCGGGGAGGTGGGCTTTGGAGCGCGCTGCAAGCGCGACAAAGGCCGGTGGGGCTAGCCGCGCGCCGCTCTGAAGATCATGTGCAGCACGTCCTGCAAATCGCCGAGAATCGCGCGCGCGGGGATTCTGAGCGTTCGGATGCCCTGCTCTTCCAGCCACGCATCGCGCCGTTCGTCCTTGGCCGCCTGAATTTCGTGGTTGTGTCCCTGCCCATCAACCTCGATCGCCAGATCGGCTTCCGGACAATAGAAATCGAGCACATAGGGTCCGATCGGGTGCTGTCGGCGGAACTTCAGCCCGTCCACATTGCTGTCCTTCAGACCCGTCCAGAGCAAGACCTCAGGTGCACTCATCGCCTGCCTCTGATCCATTGCCCTCACGGCCGCCGGCGGCAAGGGAGGGTTGTCGCCGTTGACGATCTTCAACACGGCCTCGCCGTAGCGCTTGGCCTTGGTATCGCCGACGCCGTTGGCGAGCAGGAGTTCGGTCGTGCTGCGCGGGCGCAGGCGGGCGATGTCGTAGAGGGTCCGGTCGGCGAAGATGACGTAGGGCGGCACATGCTGCTCGTGCGCCGCGTCCCGCCGCCAGGCGCGCAGGGCCTCGAACAGCGGGGCGTTCGCCGGCTCGACGGTCATGTCCTCCCCGCCCCGCCGCTTGCGGCCGCCTCGGGCCGCCTTCGGCTCTGGGTCCAGCTGCTTGCGCACGGCGATGCGGCGCTCGCCACGGTAGACGCCCTTGACCCCCTCGGCATCGCCCAGGCCGATCAGGGGCCGGCCGTCGTTGGGATCCTCCTTCAGCAGGCCATCGAACAGCAGCTGGTCGATCAGGTCCCGCCAGCCGGCGGCGCTGAACTCCTGGCCGACGCCATAGGTCGACAGGGCCGCCTCGCTGTCGTGCACGTCCTTGGTCTTGCCCAGCAGGTGGTCGACCAGCCGGCCGCGCCCGAACCGGCCGCCCAGGCGATGGACGGCGGCCAGCGCTTTCTGCGCCGCCACTGTGGCGTCGAGCGCCTCGGGCGGGGCCAGGCACAGGTCGCAGACACCGCAGGGCTCGACCCCCGCCTCGCCGAAATAGCGCCGCACGGCCGCGGCCCGGCAACCGATCCCATCGAGCATGGCGTAGAGCTGGCGCACCTTGCGGTTCTGGACCTGACGGACCTCATCGCTGACGTCGCGGCCGGCGTTGCGGCGCGTGGCCCAGGCCATGTCGGCCGAGCCGTAAAGGGTGATCCCCTCCGCCGGCAGGCCGTCGCGCCCGGCCCGGCCGACCTCCTGCCAGTAAGCCTCGATCGACGCCGGCGGGTCGGCATGGATGACGAAGCGCACGTCCGGCTTGTCGACCCCCATGCCGAAGGCGATGGTCGCCACCATCACCGCCGCGTCCGCCTCGAGGAACGTCTCCAGCCGCCGACTTCGGACGTTGCGGTCCAGCCCGGCGTGATAGGCCAGCGCCGGGACCCCGACGGCGGCGAGCCGCTCGGCCAGCTTGTCGGTCCCCTCGCGCGAGCCGGCATAGACCACCCCCGAGCGGCCCGGCCGGGCCAGCACCAGCTCCTCGACCCGCGCATGGCCCTGGCCGCGCTTTCGCTCGGCGGCCAGGGCCAGCTCCGGCCGGGCGAAGCTGTCGACGAACTCGGCGCTGTCCTGCAGCCGCAGCTCGGCGCGGATATCGTCGCGGGTGCGGGCGTCGGCGGTGGCGGTGACGGCCAGCCGCGGCACGTCCGGGAAGACCTCGGCCAGACGACCGAGCATCCGGTACTCGGGCCGGAAGTCATGGCCCCACTGGCTGACGCAGTGGGCCTCGTCGATCGCCGCCAGGGCCAGGGGCAGGCGCCGCAACCGCTCCAGCGTCGCCCCCTGCATCAGGCCTTCGGGGGAGAGGTAGAGGAGGTCCAGCTCGCCCCGCTCGGCCCGTCGCCAGACGTCGGCGCGCTCGTCGGGGGAGTGGTTAGAATCCAGCCGCTCGGCCGCCACGCCGGACTGTTTCAGCCCCTCCACCTGGTCGGCCATCAGGGCGATCAGGGGCGAGACCACCAGCCCAAGGCCCGGGCGCAGCAGGCTGGGAATCTGGTAGCAGAGGCTCTTGCCGCCGCCGGTCGGCAGCACCGCCATGGCGCTCCGCCCGGCGAGGATCTCGGCGATCACCTGCGCCTGCAACCCGCGGAACTCGGCGTGGCCGAAGACGCGGCGCAGGATCTCACGGGCGGGGGCGAGGGAATCGGTCACCGCCCGCTTATGGCGGCTCGGCGCGGGCGCGATAAGCCCCTGCGCGGCTTCTGCACGCCGGCGCCGCGAAAAGGGCGTGTTCACCTCTCATCAATCATGGTGGAGCCTTTAGGGCTCCGGCGCTAAGACTTGCGCCAACGGCCCCTTCTCCCGGAACAGCGACGGCGACATGACGAACCAACTGGGCGTCAAACGGACACCCCTACAGGCCACCCTCTACTGGGGCGCCGTGGCGGGCGTTTGGGGCCTGATCTTCCTGGTCGCCTTCTTCGCGGTGTTCGCCACGGACCTGCCGGACGTCTCCAAGCTCAACGACGTCACCCGCCAGCCGTCGATCTCCTACCTCGACCGTTCCGGCGCCCTGATCGCCGTACGCGGCAGTCAGTACGCGCCGCCGGTCGATCTGGAAAAGCTGCCCGACTACGTGCCAAAGGCCTTCATGGCCATCGAGGACCGGCGCTTCTACTACCACCCCGGCTTCGACCCGATCGGCATCACCCGGGCGATCGTCAAGGACATCTCCTGCTGGTGCTTCGCCGCCGGTGGTTCGACCATCACCCAGCAGCTGGCGCGAAACCTGTTCCTGACCCTGGACCAGACCCCCCGCCGCAAGGCCCAGGAGCTGATCCTGGCCCTGTGGCTGGAGATGAAGTTCACCAAGAAGGAGATCCTCGCCCTCTATCTGAACCGGGTCTATTTCGGCGCTGGCGCTTATGGCATCGAGGCGGCCGCCCAGCGCTACTTCAACAAGCCGGCCTCGCGGCTGACGCTGGGCGAATCGGCCCTGCTGGCCGGAATGATGAAGGGGCCGTCGCGCTACAGCCCGGTCTCGGCCACCGAACGGGCCGCCCGGCGGGCGACGATCGTTCTGGACGAGATGGTCCGGACCAAGGCGATCACCACCGAGGAGCGGGCCGAGGCCTTCAAGACACCGGTGCGCGTCTCCGCCGTGCTGGCCAACCAGCGGGCGCAGTACTTCACCGACTGGGTCGATGCCCAGGTGCGCGCCCTGGTCGGCGAGCCCACCGAGGATCTGATCGTCGAGACCACCCTGGATCTGCCGATCCAGGCCGCCGCCGAAGCCGCGGTGCGGTCCGGCGTCGCCACCGCCAAGGGCCAGGGCGTTGAGCAGGCGGCCCTGGTGGCCATCGACGGCGAGGGCCGTATCCGCGCCTATGTCGGCGGCGCCGACTATTCCGAGAGCCAGTTCGACCGGGCGACCAACGCCCGGCGCCAGGCCGGCTCGGCCTTCAAGCCCTTCGTCTATCTGGCGGCCATGGAGGCGGGACGCACCCCGGCCGAGATGGTGGTCGATGAGCCGGTGCGCATCGGCGGCTGGGAGCCGCGCAACTACACCGGCCGGTACCTCGGCCCGATCAGTCTGCAGACGGCGCTGGCCCAATCGGTCAACACCGTCGCGGCGCGGCTGGCCAACGATATCGGCACCGGCAAGGTGGCCGCGGCCGCCAAGCGGCTGGGCATCACCAGCAGGATCCAGCTCGATCCCTCCATGGCCCTGGGGGCGGTGGAGGTGAACCCGCTGGAGATGGCCCAGGCCTACGCGCCGTTCGCCAACGGCGGCTTCCTGGCTCGCGGCTACGGCATCCAGCGCATCCGCACCGCCGGCGGCAAGGTGCTCTATGACCACAATCTCGAGCGACGCCCGCGCCGGTCGGTGATCGGCTCGCCGGCCCTGCAGTACATGAACATGATGATGCGCGAGGTGGTGACCAACGGCACCGGCAAGCGCGCCCGGGTGCCCAACTACGACGTCGCCGGCAAGACCGGCACCACCAGCGACTACCGGGACGCCTGGTTCGTCGGCTACACGGGCGGCTTCGTCACCGCCGTCTGGACCGGCAAGGACGACAACAAACCGATGAAGGGCGTCACCGGCGGCGGCGCTCCGGCGTCGATCTGGCGCGCCTTCATGGCCCAGGCCCTGCCCCGCCTGAAGGCTCAGCCCATTCCGGGCGGCTATGTCCAGGTGGAACAGCCCCGCGACGCCATCGGCGACATTCTCTCGACCCTGGGCATGGGCGGAGAGTCGGACCGCGCGCCATCGCAGCAGCCCGAGTCCAAGGCGCCGCCGGCCCGGATTCCAGAAGAGATTCCGTACTAGCTGCGGCCGACGGCCTGCAGCCGGGCGCCCTCGCGCTTGAGCCAGGCGCGGTGCGGCGCGGGGTCGCCGTTCAGCTCGCGCACCAGGGCCCAGAACCGCGGACCATGATTGGCCTCGATCAGATGGGCGCATTCGTGGGCGGCGACATAGTCGGCCACCTCGGCCGGGGCGAGCGCCAGGCGCCAGCTGTAGCGGATCGAGGCCGGTCCCCGGAGGCTAGCCTGGCGGCAGGAGCCCCAGCGGCCGCGCGTATCGGTGATGGCGATCCGGGGCGTCGGCCGGTCCAGAACGGTGCTGTGAAACACCGTGCGGTCGGTCAGCCAGCGGCGGGCTTCGGCCTTGATCAGGCGCATGACCCGGTCGCCGAAGGCCGCGTCATCCGGCGCGGCGATGACGGCCTCGACCTCGTCCGAGGCCGGGACCAGCCGGGCCCGTCCCGGCGCCGCGACCAGCCGGACAGGCTTGCCGAAGAGGGAAATCTGCATGTCGGGGCGCAAGGGCGCGGCCTGCGGCAGGTCGGCCAGCTGGCTGGCGATCCAGTCGGCGCGCTCGCGGGCGAAGGCCACGGCCTCCGGCAGGCGCCGGGCGCTGGGCGCGACGGCGATGGCTTCGCGCTTGACCCGGTCGACCCTCAGGCTGATCCGCCGCGCCCGCGCGTTGACCGCCAGCCGGACGGGCTGGCCATCCGCTTCGATGCGCTCACCGTGGGTGAAGCTGGACCGGCTGAAGAAGTTCATCGTCCGTGCTTAGGACGCCGGGGCGGCGGCGAAAAGACGGTTTCAGAAATCCGGATCACACTGGCGGATGAAATCGTGGACCCGGGGGAAGATTTCCTCCCGGAAGCGTCGACCGTTGAACACACCGTAGTGGCCGACGCCCTGCTGGACGTGGTCCAGCTTGATGTCCGCCGGGATGTTCGGGCACAGGTTGTGCGCCGCCTGGGTCTGGCCGATGCCGGAGATGTCGTCCAGCTCGCCCTCGACCGTCATCAGGCCGATGTCGGTGATGGCGGCGGGCTTCACCAGCCGGCCCCGGTGGGTCAGCTCGCCCTTGGGCAGGGCATAGGCCTGGAACACCTTGTCGATGGTCTGGAGGTAGAATTCCTCGGTCAGATCCATCACCGCCAGGTACTCGTTGTAGAAGGTGCGGTGCTTGTCGGCGCTGTCGCCGTCGCCGGAGATCAGGTGGTCGAAGTAGCGGCGATGGGCGTCCTGGTGGCGCTCCAGGTTCATCGACATGAAGCTGGCCAGCTGCACGAACCCTGGATAGACGCGCCGGCCCACGCCTGGATAGGGCGGGGGAACAGTGTAGATCATGTTCGACTGGAACCAGGTGAACGGCCGCTCCTCGGCCAGCTTGTTGGTCACGGTCGGGGAGTGGCGGGCGTCGATGGGCGAGCCCATGAAGGTCATGGTGCGCGGCCGGTAGGGATTGTCGTCCTCGGCCATCAGGGCGGCGGCGGCCAGAACCGGCGGGCCGGGCTGGCAGACGGCGACCACATGTGCCCGGTGGCCCAGGGCCTCGAGCATCAGCTGGATGTGGTCGATGTAGTCGTCGAAGTCGAACCGGCCCTCCATCATCGGCACGTCGCGGACGTTGGACCAGTCGGTGATGAACACCGCATGGTCGGGCGCGAAGGCCTCGACCGTACCGCGCAGCAGCGTGGCGTAGTGACCCGACATCGGGGCGACGATCAGCACGGCCGGGTCCAGCTGCAGCTTGCCCGCGCGGCGCATGTCGGCCATGTCTCGGTCGAACTGGATCAGCCGGCACCAGGGGCTTTCCCAGACCACGGTCGGGCGCACCCGGACCTTGTGGCCGTTGACGGTGATCTCGTCGATGTGCCAGTCCGGCTTGCCGTAGCGCCGGGTGACGTTGGCGTAGAGATCGGCGCCGGCGGAGACGCTGCGGCTGATCGTCGAGTTGCGGGCCGGGTTTAAGGGGGACGACCAGAAGTCGCGCGCCGCGCGCGCCGCGGCGCGCATCGGCGAGGCGGCGTAGTAGGTCGCTTCATGCAGGGCGTAGAGCATCGAACCTCGTTCGTTGTGCAGCGCAGCATAACACGGCGCGCCTTAACGAAGTCCAGTCCCAATTGACAACCTGGTGTGCCGGAATTGAAGTTCGCCTCATTGCCGGATCAAGCCGCGAGCGAACTTCGGAATTGGGACACTAGTCGCCGCGCATGGCCGCGCGGATCTGGTCGGCCATCTGTTCCGGCGTCAGGCCGTAGGCGAGGACCCGGTTGAAGCGGCCCCGGGGGTCCATCAGGTAGGCCGCGGTCGAGTGGTTGACCTGATAGTCCGGCCCCTCGCCCTTCTTCTCGTAGAACACGCGATAGGCCCGGGCGGCGGCGGCCACCTGGTCAGGCGTCCCGGTCAGCCCAAGCGATCCGTCCGGCAGCCCCTGGGCCTCGATCCAGGCCCGCATCTGGGCCGGGGTGTCCCGCCCGGGATCGACGGACACGAAGACGATCCGCAGGTCCTCACCCTTGGCGCCCAGCTGGTCGGTCGCTTCGGACAGGGCCTGGACAGTCCCGGGGCAGATGTCGGGACAGAAGGTGAAGCCGAAGAACACGACCGACCACTTGCCATTCAGGACCGTCTCGTCGACCGGCCGGCCGGTCTGGTCGACGAGGGCGAACGGCCCCCCGACCGTGGCCGCCGAAGGCTCGCCGCGGAACACGCCGGCCCGCCAGGCGAGGCCGGCGGTGACCACGAGCCCAAGGATACAGGCGGCGAGAAGCAGCAGGCGTTGGCGGGTCACGGTCTTCTCCATCAGGGCTCGCCATCGGCGCGTGTTGGGGCCAATCTGACGGCATGGCGACGACCCAACTCCCGGAACCGATCGCCGATCCGGAGCCCGGCCTCGATAGGCCGCCGCGTCCGGCGGCGCAAGGGTGGGACGCCCTCTGGCCGGCCGGCCTGCCCCGCCGCGGCCGGCTGCGGGTGCGCACCCTGGTCAACCTGCGCTGGATGGCCGTCGTCGGCCAGACGGTCACCGTCGCGGTGGTCGCCTACGGGCTCAACTTCGCCACCCCCGTGGCGGCCTGTTTCGCGGTCATCGCCCTGTCGGCCTGGCTCAATGTGCTGGTCAGTCTGGCGGCCTCCGGCCAGCGGCTGGCCACCGACAACGAGGCGGCGGCCCATATCGCCTTCGACATCCTGCAGTTGGCGGCGCTGCTCTATCTGACCGGCGGCAACCTCAATCCTTTCTCCCTGTTGCTGATCGGCCCGGCGACCCTGGCGGCGGCGACCCTGCCCCTGCGTCAGGTGATCCTGCTGGCGCTGCTGGCCATCGCCTGCTGCATCGGCCTGGCCGTTCACGCCATGCCCCTGCCGGCGCCGCACGCCGAGCCGTTCGACCCGCCGCTGATCAACCGGGTCGGCGGGGTGCTGGCCCGGATCATGGGCATCGCCTTCACCGCCGCCTACGCCTGGTACGCCGCCCAGGAAGCCGCCCGGATGGAGCTGGCCCTCGACACGGCCCACACCGTCCTGGCGCGGGAACAGCGGTTGTCGGCCCTGGGCGCCCTGGCGGCGGCGGCGGCGCACGAGCTGGGCACTCCGCTGGCGACCATCGCCGTCGTGGCCAGGGAACTGGTCCGCAACAGCCCGCCCGGCCCCCTGCGGGAGGACGCCGAATTGCTCGTCGCCCAGGCCGTGCGCTGCCGGGACATCCTCCAGCGCCTGACCCGCGCGCCCGAAGCGTCCGACGAGGTCCACGAACGGATGAGCCTGCTGCAGGTGGTCCAGGAGTCGATCGCCCCCCATGCCCGGCGACCGGACGTGCGGGTGGAGGCGGTGGTCTCCGGCCCACACGGCGAGGCCCCCCCCGAGATCTGGCGGCTGGCCGAGATCCTCCACGCCCTGACCGCCTTCGTGGAGAACGCCGTCGATTTCGCGCGATCGGAGATTCTCGTCACCGCCCGGTTCGACCCCCGCCACATCACCGTGGAGGTTCGGGACGACGGCCCGGGCTTCGCGCCGGAGGTGCTGATCAAGCTGGGCGAGCCCTACGTGACCAGCCGTCCCGGCGTGGAATCCATGCGCAGTGGTCATGTGGGCATGGGCCTGGGCTTCTTCATCGCCAAGACCTTGCTGGAAAGGACCGGCGCGACGGTCGATTTCCGCAACGGCCGCGGCGGCGGCGCGGTGATCACCGCGCGCTGGCGGCGGGAGGCGATCGAGGCGCCCGCGTCCGCCGATCTCTTCACGGGGCTTGATGACCCCCACAAGAGTGCGACAGAATGACGCGAGCCGCGATTCAACTCCCACGCGAATGCGCGGCCAGGATGTCATGATGGCTGACCTAGGCTCCCTACTCGCCGGACTCGATGATCGCAGCCTGCTGGTGCTCGACGACGACACGGCCCTGCGGACCCGGCTGGGCCGCGCCCTGGAGCAACGCGGCTTCGAGGTGCGCATGGCCGGCAGCGTCGCCGAGGCGCTGGACGCGGTGAAGACCGCGGCGCCCGCCTTCGCCGTGCTGGACATGCGCCTGGACGACGGTACGGGCCTGAAGGTGGTCGAGGCCATCCGCAGCGCCAGGCCCGGAGCCAGGGTGGTCATGCTGACCGGCTACGGCAACATCGCCACCGCGGTGGCGGCGGTGAAGGCCGGCGCGGTCGACTACCTGGCCAAGCCGGCCGACGCCGACGACGTGGCCCGCGCTCTGCTGGCCATCGGTGACGCCCAGGCGGCGCCGCCGGAAAATCCGATGAGCGCCGACCGGGTGCGCTGGGAGCATATCCAGCGGGTCTATGAACTGTGCGGCCACAATGTCTCGGAGACGGCGCGGCGCCTGTCGATGCACCGCCGCACCCTGCAGCGCATCCTCGCCAAGCGCGCGCCGCGGTAACCTTTGTTCCGCTGATCCCGGCGAAGGCCGGAGTGAGCGGATAAGGGTGCTATCGACGCCTGGCCGGACCGCCGCCGCGGGGCCCCTTGGGGCTGGTCGTGGGCCGTGGTCCGCGAGGTCCTGTCGGTTTAGGCGCCCCCGAGGGCCTGGCTGAGGGTTTGGGTCTGGCCGCGCTTGCAGGGCTCGCCGACGCCGGCCGAGCGCCCTTGGGCGTCTCCGACCAGTGCTTCTTGCCCGCCTTGGCCGGCCCAACCTTTTTCGGAGTGCGCAGCCCGCCCGGCGCCTTCGGTTTGGCCTTGGCCCAGCCGGGCTTCTTCGCCTGGCGTTCGCCCTTCAGCTCGCCGGTCTCCTGGCCGGGGCGGGGCTTGCACGGCTGGGCGGCGCGCCGGCCGCCGCCGGCGATTTCGGCCTCGGTCCGGCGGGGGCGCAGGGCGCCGCCGCCCTTGAACGCCACGGCGTTGCCGGTCGGCATCCTGGCCGCCGGAATGTGGTCGACCAGCAGCTCGCGGATCACCCGCGGCCCGACCTCCTCGACCTCGCCCGGCGCCAGGGTTCCCAGGGAGAACGGCCCATAGGCAAGACGCAGCAGGCGATTGACCTTCAACCCGATGGCCTCCAGCACCCGCCGGACCTCGCGGTTCTTGCCCTCGCTGAGGGTCACCGTGATCCAGACATTGCGGCCGCCCTCGCGCTCGCCGGCGGCCTTGTCCAGCTTCGCCTCGATCGCGCCGTAGCGGACGCCCTCGACGGTGATGCCGTTCTTCAGCGTGTCCAGCGTCTCCTGGGTAGTGTGGCCGAAGGCGCGGGCGCGGTAGCGGCGCACCCAGCCGCTCGACGGCAGCTCCAGCGCCCGCGACAGCTCCCCGTCGTTGGTCAGCAGCAGCAGGCCCTCGGAATTGATGTCCAGCCGGCCGATGGAGATCACCCGCGGCAGGCCGTCCGGCAGGGTCTCGAACACCGTCGGTCGCCCCATCGGGTCGTTGTGGCTGGTCATCAGCCCGACCGGCTTGTGATAGCGGAACACGCGGGTCGGTTCGGCCCCGCCGACCACCTCGCCGTCGACCGTGAGAATGTCGCCCGGCTCGACCTTGACCGCCGGGGTGGTCAGGGTCTGGCCGTTGATGGCCACCCGGCCTTCCTCGATCAGCCGCTCAACCTCGCGGCGCGAGGCGACCCCGGCCCGGGCCAGGACCTTGGCGATGCGATCATTCCGGGGGGAAGAATCCTGTGCAGTCATGCGACCGGCTCCGTTAGAAGGCTGTGTCGCCTCCCGGCGATACCCGCGCCTTTAAGCATGGATCTGACCCCCTGACGACCTTGAGCGATCACGACGCCATGCAGCTGGCCCTGGCCGAGGCGCGGGAGGCGGCGGCGCGTGGGGAGACGCCGGTCGGGGCGGTGATCCTCGATCCGGCTACTGGCGAGGTGCTGGCCAGGGCCGGCAACGGCCCCATCGGCGCCCATGACCCGACGGCCCACGCCGAGATCGCCGCCATGCGGCTGGCGGCGGCGAAGCTCGGCAACTACCGGCTGACCGGCCTGACCCTGGTGGTGACGCTAGAGCCCTGCGCCATGTGCGCCGGCGCCATCAGCCACGCCCGCATTGGCCGGGTAGTGTTCGGCGCCGCGGACCCCAAGGGCGGAGCGGTGGTCCACGGCCCCCGCTTCTTCGCCCAGCCCACCTGCCACTGGCGGCCGGAGGTGACCGGCGACGTGCTGGCCGAGGAGAGCGCGGCCCTGCTGCGGGGCTTTTTCCGGGAACGGCGGAAAAATTGACATAAGAAATATTTCTTATGTACATTGACCGTCGAAGGAGGCTGCCATGTCGAGGTATGAATCCCTGCGCCAGTTCCTGAAGGCCTCTGCAGCGGCTCAGACGCCGCTGAGTTTCCAGGAGGTCGAAAAGGTCCTGGGCCGGTCCCTGCCACCGTCTGCTCGAA
The DNA here is from genome assembly GCA_030678995.1 of Caulobacter sp. Classification (GTDB taxonomy): domain Bacteria; phylum Pseudomonadota; class Alphaproteobacteria; order Caulobacterales; family Caulobacteraceae; genus Caulobacter. Next base: position 134,447 of record JAUXTQ010000060.1, on the reverse strand, counting down.
AGCATCCGGCCTGGTGGGCCAATACTCGTTCGCACAGCCACGCTGCCTCTTGGCTGGATGCCGGCTGGAAGACCGAGGCGGTGGATCTGGGAGAAGAGCGGCTCGTGTTCGTGCGGGCGGTTCCCCGTTCGATCTCGCCTCCCCGACTGCCGGACAGGGGCGAAACCCTGACCGTTCCGCTGGAGGGCCTGACGGGCGCCGGGTTGCATCTGGTTGATGACTACGTGAAGCAGAACAGCGCCACCCGCACCGAGGCCGTCCTGGCGATTGTGAACGCGATCGGGAGGGACCGGCGACGCGAACTCCTGGAGTCGTTCCGCCGCCGGTCTCCGAATATGACCTCCAATAGCGTCGATCTGATCCGCGAAGACCGTGATGCCCGCTGAGGTGGTCATCGACGCTTCCGTAGCGGTGAAATGCTTCGTCATCGAAAAGGACTCCGACGCCGCGCTGGAAGCCGTCCTGGACGCCGGTTGGGTGATCGCACCCGAGTTCATCCACGTTGAAATCGCAAGCGTCGCCGCCAAACGCCTTAAGCGCGGAGACATCAGCGAGGCGGTGGCGAGAGACTGCGTGTCCAAACTCGACACGATCCTCAACGACGTGTTTCCGGCCGCCCCGCTGGCCCCGAGAGCTTTCGAGTTCGCCACTCACAACGGGTTTTCCGCCTACGACGGTCTCTACCTGGCCTTGGCGGAGGAGCGGCATGTCCGTGTGCTGACGGCCGACGAACGGCTCGTCCGGCGCGCCACGGCTGCCGACCTCGGCCATCTCGTCGCGTTGCTGCAGGCGTGACCGCATCACGGCTGATCCGCCGCTGTCGTCGTCATGCAAGCCGGAAAGCGCGTGATCGGGCAGGATGGCCGCTGGAATCCGGAGCTCGCACCATGAAACGTCTCGTGCTGACCCTGCTGCTGTGCGCCGCGCCAGCCGCCGCGAACGAGCCGGCGACCGTCGCCGATCTGGCCTGGATGTCCGGCGAGTGGATCCAGGAGACGGACGGCGGCACCGTGCGCGAAACCTGGAGCACGCCCTATCAGGGCGCGATGGCCGGGGTCGGCCAGACCCATCGGCCGGGCAAGCCCATGTCCCCGGAGTTCATGACGATAACCACCCGTCCGGCCGGCGTGACCTTCACCGCCTATGTCGCCGGCCGGCCGCCCACGCCTTTCCTGCTCAAGCCGGGCCAGCCGGGTGTGGCGGAGTTCGAGAACCTCGGCCACGACTTCCCGCAGCGGGTCATCTATCGACGGTGCGAAGCCGACCTCTGCGCCCGTATCGAGGGGATGGCCGATGGCAAGACGCAGGGCATGGACTGGCGCTACCGCCGGGCGCGCTGACCGTCAGACCGCGACGCTGGCGGGGGCCTGAGACGAGGCCTCCCTCAACGGCAGGCGGTCGCCGGTCACACGGACCGGTTCGCCTGGCGTCGTCATGAACTCGCTAACCGCCTTGCCGCTGAGGAACGGCGCGCGCATCCGAACGCAGAAGTCGAGCTCGCGCCGCGTGCGGATGTTGGTGATGGCCGTCCAGATTCGGCGGCGCTGATAGGCGTCGCGATTGGCCATGAACCGCGTCGCCGCCGCCAGCCGTCCGCCTTCGTCCGAATCAGGCAGGGCCAGGGTGACGCTGTGAACCGCCTCCATCGGCAGGGTGTCGATCTGGAAATCGGGGTCGGACGTCTGCAGGTCGATCAGGCTGAAAAAGGGGCTGAGGAAGGCCTTGAGCTGCCGGAGGGCGGCGAAACTCGGGGCGCGGGGTACGTCGTAGACCGCCGCCGCCAGGCGGGAACGGGCCCGGTTCGGCAAGGCTTCCAGGGCGTGGGCGTAGCTCTCCCGGATGGGTCGCTGGACGGTCGAGGTGAAGCAGATCGGCAGGAAGACCACGCCCCGCGTGCCGGGCAATGCCTTTGGCGCGGCTTCCAGGCACGCCTGGTCGAAGTCCGGCGCGGCCAGGCGGGGCATGTCGCCCGGGCCATCGACGATGCTGAACTTGACGCGGGTCCCGGGCCGCCGGGCGGTCAAGCCGTTGCCGACGACCGATTCCTTCAACGAACACCAGACGGCGCGGTAGCTGATCTCCAGATCACCGGTAGCCTGCGCCGCGATGCGTGGGGCGCCGCCGAGGATCAGCTTGAGCGGCGGCGTGCCCTGGCGCGGCGTCACCGGCTGCACGCCCAACGGCGTGATCCGGCTAAGCCGTCCATCCATGCCCTCGATGGCGATCTGTCTCGCCAGTAGCCGGCGCAGGTCGTCGGCGCCGAGGGCGGCGAACCGCGTCGACATCTCCTTGTCGCCTTCCATCAGGGCCAGGGTGACCTCGCCCCGGCCACTCGCGCCGAACAGTTTCAGATGTAGCTCGTCGGACAGGCCGGTCAGCTCGGCGGCGTCCAGCCGCGGGGACCGCGGGTCCGCCAGCAGAAAGGCGCCCGGCGCGATCTCGCCGAACCGGCGGGGCCAGACCCAGCGGCTCTCGAGGAAGGCGGCGCCCACCTTGCTGACAAGTGTGGCGAGGGTCTCGCCCTCGCCATTGGAGCGGTCGGCGTCGACAAGAATGCGGAGACAGGCGAGTGCGGTCATGCCTCCCTTATTCGCGTGGCAGGTTACTGACTGACATCATTCGCTTGTGGCGCGTTGTCGCACAATGAGGGGTTGCGTCGCTACGCCGCATGGGCAGCCGGGCTGGCCGGGCCGGCGCCCGGCCAAATGTCAGAGCGAGATCGCGGACTGCTGGGCCATCGTGTGCGCCCCCGTCTCGCGAAGGGGCAGGCGCGCGGCGACGTAACGGACCGGGTCGGCGGGGGCCACCAGGTGGTCGCAGACCGCCTTGCCGCTCAGGAACGGAACCCGCTGCTTGATGCACAGGTCCAGTTCGCGGCGCGTACGGACGTTGGTGACCGCCGGCCAGATCCGCCGCCGATGGTAGGCGTCGCGATTGGTCATGAAGCGGGTCACGGCGGCCATCCGTCCGCCCTCGTCGGTGTCCGGCAGCGACAGGGTGACGCTGTTGACCGCTTCCATCATCAGGGCGTCGATCTGGAAGTCGGGGTCGGAAACCTGGAGGTCGACGAAGCTGAAATAGGGCGCCAGGAACGCTCTGAGCTGGCGGACGGCGGCGAAGGTGGGCGCGCGCGGCACATCGTAGACGGCCGCCGCCAGCCGGGACCGCCCCTCATGGGGCAGGCTTTCGAGGACGTCGATGTAGGCCTCCCGTGTCGGCCGGTGGATCGTCGAGGAGAAGCTGATCGGCAGGAACAGCAGGCCCTCCGTGCCGACGAGCGCGCGGGAGGCGGCCTTAATGCACATCATGTCGAATTCGGCCGCCATGTCCGGGTGCGGCATCTCGGCGTGACCGTCGATCGTGCTGAAGAAGCGGCGCGCGCCCCGGTTCCGGGCGACAAGGCCGCTGCCAATGAAGGTCTCCTTCAGGCTGTACCAGACCGCCCGGTAGGTTGCCTCAATGCCGTCGTCGACCGGCGGCGGGGCGCGGCGGGGCGCGGCGGGGGACCGCATCGGGCCAGCCTCGGCAGGCGGCGATACGACCCGCACACCCCGCGGGGTGATTTCGGTCAGGCGGCCGGCCAGACCCTCGATGGTTCCACCCTCCGCCAGCACCCGCCGCAGCTCGGTCGGCTCGATGGTGGCGAATCTGGTGATCATCTCCTGTTCGCCCTCGAGCAGGGCCATGCAGATCGCGCCGGCTTCGCTGGCGCCAAAGAGTTTCGTCTGCAGTTCCTCCGACAGGTCGGTCAGTTCGAAGGGGTCCAGCTTCGTCGCGCGCGGATCGGCCAGCAGGAAGGCGTAGGCGGCGATTTCGCCGTGACGGCGTGGCCAGAGCCAGCGGGTCTCCAGGAAGGCCCCGGCGACCTTGTTGACCAGGGCGGCGAGCGCATCGCCCCCGGCGGCGGCGCGCGAGGGTTCGATAAGGACGCGGAGGCAGGCCATTGCGGTCATGACCGCCACTGTGCGCGCCGGATGTTGCACAGGTGGTTACCCGTTATGCGCCAAATTGGCGCAGGCCTGAACTTTTTGCGCCCGAACCGGAGGGGAAGGTCGCGTCTCCCCTAGGCGAAGGCTTCCTGCAGGCGGAAATCCAGCCGCTCGCGCACCGCCGGCCAGTCGAAATCGCAGATCGACAGCACCGCCGTGTCGCGGACATGGCCGGTCCAGGTGATCTTGTGGTGGCGCAGGGTCCCCTCCTTGGTCGCTCCAAGCTTGAGCACCGCCGCCTCGCTGCGGGCGTTGCGCTCGTCGATCATGAACTCAACGCGAACGGCGCCGGCGTCGAAGGCCTGGGCCAGCATCAGCCGCTTGGACTCCGGGTTCACCGGCCCCGACCGCACGTCCGGATGCAGGAAGGTCGCGCCGATCTCCACGCCCTTGTGGAGGCGGCGGATGTTGAGAAAGCTCGACGTGCCGACGATCCGCTTGTCCGACAGCCGGCGGATGGCATAGCCGATGCGCTCGCCACGTTCGGTCTCCCCCTGCAGGGCGCCCCACCAGTCGGCGAACCCTTCGCCGCAGCCGTTGACCGACATGATCTCCCAGGCCTCGGGATCGCAGTCGACCGCGCCACGCAGCGCCTCCTTGTGCTCGGCGGTGATGGGTTCGAGCCGCACGTAGCGGCCTTTGAGGATTTTCGCCTTGAGGTTCATGAGCCGAGCTTCGCAAAGCCCGGCAGGGTTGAAAACAGCCTATTGCCAAACATCAAAAACTTTATTTATCATATAAAACTAACGTCGCCTCACATAAAGGAACTGCGCCATGGGTCTGTCCCGCACCCTCGATTCGAAGCTGGTCAGCCAGGCCAGGACCTTTGAAGTCATCGCTTGGGTGGCGACGATCGTTCTCGCCCTGCAGCTGCTGGTCCTGCTCAGGCTGTTGACCCTGATCAGTCCGGCGGCCGACGCCCTGTTCCACGGCGACTGGATGGGGCTGAGGCTCGCCGCCGAGCCGGTGTTGCGGCGGCTGGTTGAGTTCCTGCCGCTCCTGATCTACCTCGGCGGGGTTATCGCCGCGGCGCGGATCTTCCACCGGGTCGCCGGTGGCGAGCTGTTCTCGAAGGCCAATTCCAACGGCCTGGCCGAGGTCGGCTCGTCACTGCTCTGGGGCGCGGCGGCCAGCGCGGTCATCGTCCCGTGGATCCAGAGCTGGATTGACGGTGAGTACGGCTTCTCCGGCATTCACCTGGAGACCGAGACCTGGGTCATCGCGGTGATCGGCGGCGCGATCCTCGTCCTCGGCCGGATGATGGCCCAGGCCGGGCGCCTGCAGTCCGAGCTGAGCGAGATCATCTGACCCGTGCCCGTCATTGTCACCCTCGACATCATGCTGGCCCGCCGCAAGATGAAGGCGCGGGACCTGGCCCAGCGTATCGGGCTGTCGGAGACCCAGCTTTCCCTGCTGCGCACCGGCAAGGTGCGGGGGGTGCGGTTCGAGACCCTGGCCAAGCTCTGCGCGGTGCTGGAATGCGCGCCGGGGGAGCTGCTGGACTACCGGTATGACGAGGCGGATATGGCGGCGGTGGAAAGTACCGATTCCTGATCTTCCGTCATGGCCCGACTTGTTCGGGCCACCCATGAACACCGTTCCATTGGAGTGTTGGAGCGGACCCAACCGCGTCTGCTGGAAATCGACAACGCGCTTGGGTGGCCCGAACAAGTCGAGCCATAGCGGTGTTGGTGATGGCTCCGACCTTTCCCCGCTTGCCCCTAGCGTCACCCCCGGCTAACTTGCGCTCAAACAACCGTTTGAAACCGAAAAGGGCAGGGCCGACCCATGGACTTCGATATCTCCCCCAAGCAGCGCCAGTTTCTCGACCGCGTGGTCGCGTTCATGGACGAGCACATCGCGCCCGCCGTGCCGCGCTACAATGAAGAGATGAACGTCATCGGCGACGCCCGCTGGAAAGTGGTCCAGGTCGTCGAGGAGCTGAAGGCCAAGGCCAAGGCCGCCGGCCTGTGGAACTTCTTCATGCCGCCGCACAGCGGCCAGACGCACGTGGATGACACCTTCCAGTTTGAAGGCATCCAGCTGACCAACCTGGAATACAGCCTGATCGCCGAACAGCTCGGCCGGATCGGCTTCGCCTCGGAGGTGTTCAACTGCTCCGCGCCGGACACCGGCAACATGGAAGTGCTGATGCGTTACGGCACGCTGGAGCAGAAGCACCGCTGGCTGAAGCCGCTGATGAACGGCGAGATTCGCTCCGCCTTCCTGATGACCGAGCCGGCGGTGGCCAGCTCCGACGCCACCAACATCGAGACCGAGATCCGCCGCGACGGCGACGACTACGTCATCAATGGCCGCAAATGGTGGTCCTCGGGCGTGGGCGATCCCCGCTGCAAGGTGGCCATCGTCATGGGCAAGACCGACCCGGACAACGCCAGCCGCCACGCCCAGCAGTCGCAGATCCTCGTGCCGCTGGACGCCCCGGGCATCGAGATCGTCCGCATGCTGCCGGTGTTCGGCTATGACGACGCGCCGCACGGCCATGCCGAGGTGCTGCTGAAGGACGTGCGGGTGCCGATCATCGACGGTCTGCTGCTCGGCGAGGGCCGCGGCTTCGAAATCGCCCAGGGGCGGCTTGGCCCGGGCCGCATCCACCACTGCATGCGCACCATCGGCACGGCGGAAGTCGCGCTGGAGAAGATGTGCAAGCGCCTGATGAGCCGCAAGGCGTTCGGCAAGTACCTCAGCGACCACTCGGTCTGGGAACAGCGCGTCGCCGAGGCCCGCATCGACATCGAGATGTGCCGTCTGCTCTGCCTCAAGGCCGCCGACATGATGGACAAGGCCGGCAACAAGTCGGCCCGTCTGGAGATCGCCATGATCAAGGTGGCGGCGCCCCGCATCGCCCTGAAGATCATCGACGACGCCATCCAGGCCCACGGCGGCGCCGGCGTGACCACCGACTTCGGCCTCGCCTCCGCCTACGCCCACCAGCGCACCCTGCGCCTGGCGGACGGCCCGGACGAGGTCCACTGCCGCACCATCGCCCGCGATGAATTCGGCAAGTACGGCGACCTGAAGATGCAACAGAAGAACGAGCGCGATAAGTCGCTGGAAGTCGCCGGCATCCGGTAGGACCAAGGGGACATGTACCGCCTTCGGTACGTGTCCCCGTAGGCTCGACCCTTTTCGACATGATCAAACCCGCCGGCGGAAACGCCGGCGGGTCTTTTCATGGGCGGGTGTCTCGCGGAACAACGCGGATCGAACCTGGGCGGCCCGCGTTGTTTGACCGGGGAATACCCCGCTGTTTCGGCGGGGATTGCCTCCGAGGAGAGTCAGATGAGGACCGCCATCTTGGTCATCGCCGCCCTTTCGTTGGCCATCCCGGCCACCGCCATGGCCAAGCCGGACAAGGGCAGGCACAAGCAGGATGATCGTTCCGCCGCGGCCCGTGGCGCCTGGACGCCGCCGGGACTGGCCCGCAAGCCCTACGGCATGCCCCCGGGGCAGGCGAAGAAGATTTGGGGCAAGGGCGAACGCCTGCCGGAAACGTACGTTTCGCAGCCACGGTATTTCGTGGCCCAACCCTCCCGCTACGGACTTGGCCCAACGCCCTACGGCTATCGCTGGGTGCGGGTGGGTGACAACTACTACCTGGCCCAGACCCAGACTGGCTCAATCTCGCAGATCATTTCGGCTCTGATCCAGTAATCGCCCTTGCGGCCGGTCCTCACCGGCCGGCCGTGACACGTTGCCGGCAGCCCGTTCATGGGTCGGCCACGAACAGGCCGCTCGTCGTCAAATTCACCGTATGCCGTTCCAGCCGGGGTGGTCCTTCCGAGACCATCTCCCCACAAGGGGAAGGGGGCGTCGGCGTCCTGGTGCCTGTCCTCCTCGATTCCGAAGTTCGTCGGAGCCCGCCACAGGCGCTTGCGAACTTCGGAATCGGGACACTAGACCTGCAGCGTCGGGCCGCCCGCCAGCTGGCGGCTGGCCCAGAAGGGCAGGGCCAGGGTCAGTCCCATCAGGACCTCGAGGATCAGGATCTGGACGCCCGCCGCGTCGGTGTGGCCGTCCAGGGCGCCGGAGACCAGCCGGCCGACCGCCGCGCCGGCCCAGAGCAACGACAGGCCCATGGCCATGGCCGCGCCGACCGAGGGATAGTAGCCGAGCAGGCCCGCGGTCCCGGCATGGGCCAACAGCAGCATGGCCCCGAAGCTTCGCGCCATCGCCAGGCCGCCCGGGGTCTGGTCAGCCGGGGCGAGACCGCGCCGGGCGAGGGCCTCACCGGGCCTGACCAGGGCATAGCCGCCCAGGCCGCCGGCGAGGCAACAGGCGAACACCGCCAGGACAAAGGGAATCACGACGTCACTCCGGGGTGTGGCAGACGGCTTCGATGTTGTGGCCGTCGGGATCGAGCACGAAGGCCCCATAGTAGCCGGGATGATAGTGCGGCCGCAGCCCCGGTCCGCCGTTGTCGGTCCCGCCGGCGGCTATGGCGGCCTTGTAGAAGGCGTCGACCGTGGCCCGGTCCTTCGCGGCCAGGGCGATATGCAGCCTGCCCCGGGTGGCGTCCGCGCCGGCGATCCAGAAGAAGGGGCGGTGATCGCCGTAGCCGATCACGCCCGCGCCGCCGGTTTCGGCCCTGGACATCTCCATGACCCGGCCAAGGCCCAGAGGGGCGAGCGCCGCGTCATAGAAGGCGGCTGATCGATCAAAGTCGGACACGCCGAAAGTGATGTGGTCGATCATGCGTTTCTCCGCGTCCCGGTCCATCTGGAAGGGCCCAGCAGAGCGGCAATCCCTTGACTCCGCAAGCCCGCGTCCCTAACTCCCACCCGTCGTTGGCACTCGGGCCGGGTGACTGCTAACAGCAGCCTATCCGGCCGCCGACGGGAACCATTCAACCCTGTTAGATACGCACGGAGACGACCCGATGAAGTTTCGTCCTCTTGGCGACCGCGTCCTTGTGAAGCGCGTCGAGGAAGAAGAGAAAACCAAGGGCGGGATCATCATCACCGATACCGCCAAGGAAAAGCCCAAGGAAGGCGAAGTCATCGCCGTCGGGCCCGGCGCCCGCGACGACGCGGGCAAGGTTCACGCGCTCGACGTGAAGGCCGGCGATCGCATCCTGTTCGGCAAGTGGTCCGGCACCGAAGTGAAGGTGGACGGCGAAGACCTGCTGATCATGAAGGAAAGCGACGTTCTGGGCGTGGTCGAGAAGTAAGACCCCGATCATCCCGGCGAACGCCGGGACCCAGATACAGCCGCCTAGACAGCGCAATTGACCTGAAACTCCTCCCCCTTCGATCTGGGCCCCGGCATTCGCCGGGGTGAGCGGACCAGGGGGACCCCAAGAAAGAGAGCTCCGAAATGGCCGCCAAAGACGTCTATTTCTCTTCCGACGCGCGCGACCGCATGCTGCGCGGCGTCAACATCCTCGCCAACGCGGTGAAGGTGACCCTCGGTCCCAAGGGCCGCAACGTGGTGATCGAAAAGTCCTTCGGCGCTCCGCGCTCGACCAAGGACGGCGTCACCGTCGCCAAGGAAATCGAACTGAGCGATCGCTTCGAGAACCTCGGCGCCCAGCTGATCCGCGAAGTCGCCTCCAAGACCAATGACAAGGCCGGCGACGGCACCACCACCGCCACCGTCCTGGCCCAGGCCATCGTGGTCGAGGGCCTCAAGTCGGTCGCCGCGGGCATGAACCCGATGGATCTGAAGCGCGGCGTCGACAAGGCCGTGATCAAGGTCGTGGAAGAGATCAAGAACTCCTCCAAGAAGGTCACCACCAACCAGGAAATCGCCCAGGTCGGCGCCATCTCCGCCAACGGCGATATCGAGATCGGCGACATGATCGCCAAGGCCATGGACAAGGTCGGCAACGAAGGCGTCATCACGGTTGAAGAAGCCAAGACCGCCGAGACCGAACTCGACGTCGTCGAAGGCATGCAGTTCGACCGCGGCTACCTGTCGCCCTACTTCATCACCAACGCCGACAAGATGGAAACGCAGCTCGAAGAGCCGCTGATCCTGCTGTTCGAAAAGAAGCTCTCGGGCCTGCAGCCCCTGCTGCCGGTGCTGGAAGCCGTGGTTCAGTCGGGCCGTCCCCTGCTGATCATCGCCGAGGACATCGAAGGCGAAGCCCTGGCCACCCTGGTGGTCAACAAGCTGCGCGGCGGCCTGCGGGTCGCGGCGGTCAAGGCGCCGGGCTTTGGTGATCGCCGCAAGGCGATGCTGGAAGACCTCGCCATCCTGACCGGCGGTCAGGTGATCAGCGAAGACCTGGGCATCAAGCTCGAAAACGTCACCCTCGAAATGCTCGGCAAGGCCAAGAAGGTCACCATCACCAAGGACGACACGACCATCGTGGACGGCTCTGGCGACAAGGCCGGCATCGAGGCCCGCATCGGCCAGATCAAGAAGCAGATCGAAGACACCACCTCCGACTACGACAAGGAAAAGCTGCAGGAACGTCTGGCCAAGCTGGCCGGCGGCGTCGCGGTCGTCCGCGTCGGCGGCGTGACCGAAGTCGAAGTGAAGGAAAAGAAGGACCGCGTCGATGACGCCCTCAACGCGACCCGCGCGGCCGTGGAAGAAGGCATCGTCCCCGGCGGCGGCGTCTGCCTGCTGAAGGCCTCGAAGATCCTCGAGGGCATGACCGGCGACAACCCCGACCAGACGGCCGGCATCGCCATCGTCCGTCGCGCCCTGCAGGCCCCGATCCGTCAGATCGCCGAAAACGCCGGCGTTGAAGGCTCGATCGTGGTCGGCAAGGTGCTGGAAAGCAAGGACGCCGCCTTCGGCTTCAACGCCCAGACGGAAGTCTATGGCGACCTGGTCAAGATGGGCGTCATCGACCCCGCCAAGGTCGTCCGCACGGCCCTGCAGGACGCGGCCTCGGTCGCCGGCCTGCTGATCACCACCGAAGCGGCCATCGTCGAAGCCCCGAAGAAGTCCTCGGGCGGCGGCGCGGGCGGCATGCCCGGCGGCGGCATGGGCGGCATGGGCGACATGGACTTCTAGTCCACGAACTCAGCTGTTTGAGATTGAGGGCGGATCCTACAGGGTCCGCCCTTTTTCTTGTGTCATGCAGAAGTACTCGTATAAATTGCGTCAAATCCGCTCATCCCCGCGAAGGCGGGGACCCAGGCTTTTTTGCGATGGCTTTCTACGTCTACATTCTGGCCAGCCAGCGTAACGGAACGCTCTACATCGGCTCCACCGACGACATTACCAAAAGAACCTGGGAACATCGGGAGGGCATCCGGGCCGGGTTCACGAAGCAATACGGCGTCCACATCCTCGTCTGGTTCGAGGCTTTCGAGACGCGAGGCGGCGCTTTTCGCCGCGAGCGTCAGATGAAAAAATGGAACCGGCTTTGGAAGATCAGGCTGATCGAGCGATCCAATCCCGGCTGGCGGGATTTGTTTGAGGACCTTTGGTGAAAAAACCTGGGTCCCCGCCTTCGCGGGGATGAGCGGGTTTGGGGGCCTTTTGGCACAGCGAGGAAGGTCTCAGCCCCCCTCCTCATGCGGCCCGATCAGCATGTGGCCGAACCAGCTGACCACGCCGACCACGATGGCGCCCCACAGGGCCGGCCAGAAGCCCGCCACGGTGAAACCGTCCATCAGATATGCGGTCAGCGACAGCATGCCGGCGTTCACCACCAGCAGGAACAGGCCCAGCGTCACCAGGGTCAGGGGCAGGGTGAAGAAGAACACCACCGGCCGCACGATGGCGTTGACCACGCCCAGCAGCAGGGCGGCGACGACCAGGCTCTGGGTGTCCTTGAAGTCGATGCCGGGCACGAACTGCTGGGCCAGCCACAGCCCGGCCATGCCGAACAGGGTGCGCAGCAGCAGTCTGACGAGGAGCATGGGCCTTCTCCGGTGCGGTGGGTCCCAGCTTAGCCCTAACCTCTCCCTCTTGGGAGAGGAGGACCACCCGAAGGGTGGTGGAGAAATCAGGGGACAGCTTACCCATTTCCCTGGCCGCCGTGGAGCCTGACCATGCCGCGACGGGAAATGGGTAAGCTGTCCCCTGATTTCCTAATCCGTCGGCAACAGCGTCTCGCCGCGGCGGGCCATCAGCTTGTCGAACTCGCCCCAGACGCCGGTTTCGCCGTGCCACTGGCCGCGGGTGGCGGCCTTGGAGTATTCGGTCGCGCGGGCCTCGAAGAAGTTGGCGTGCTCCACGCCGCTGAGCAGCGACTGCAGCCAGGGCAGCGGGTTTTCCTTCACCCCGTAGACCTCCGGCAGCTTCAACTGGCGCAGGCGCCAGTCCGCGATGAAGCGGATATAGGCCTTGATCGTCTCGGGCGTCATGCCCTGCACCTCGCCGGCCTCGAACGCCAGGTCGATGAACTTGTCCTCCAGCGCCACCACCGTCTCGCAGCAGCCGACGATGTCCTCGGCCACCGCCTTGGTCACCGCGCCGGTCTCGGCGTTGAACGCGTGGTAGAGCTTGATGATGCCTTCGCAGTGGAGGCTCTCGTCGCGCACCGACCAGCTGACGATCTGGCCCATCCCCTTCATCTTGTTGAAGCGCGGGAAGTTCATCAGCATGGCGAACGAGGCGAACACCTGCAGGCCTTCGGTGAAGCCGCCGAACATGGCCAGGGTGCGGGCGATGTCCCCGTTGGTCTCCACGCCGAACTTCTGCATGTAGTCATGCTTGTCGCGCATGGCCTCGTATTCCATGAAGGCGCCGAACTCGCTCTCCGGCATGCCGATGGTCTCGAGCAGCAGGGCGTAGGCGGCGATGTGCACTGTCTCCATGTTGGCGAAGGCCGACAGCATCATCTTCACTTCGGTCGGTTTGAAGACGCGGCTGTAGCGCTCCATGTAATTGTCCGCGACCTCGATGTCGGCCTGGGTGAAGAAGCGGAAAATCTGCGTCAGCAGGTTCCGTTCCTTGTCGTTCAGGTTGGCCGCCCAGTCCTTGCAGTCCTCGCCCAGCGGCACCTCCTCGGGCATCCAGTGGACCTGCTGCTGGCGCTTCCACATGTCGTAGGCCCACGGGTAGCGGAACGGCTTGTAGGCGCGCGAGGCGGTAAGCAGGCCGGGCGAGGTGATCAGCTTGGGCGAGGCCATGACGGGAAGCTTAACTCCGGACGGGGGGCGGGCGAGAATCGGACGGAACGCGGTAGGCTCGAACAGCTTTATCAAACCGCCGCGGCGCATCTAGTGGTCATACTGCCGCTACCCACAAGATGTTGTGAGATTGTGGATAAGATCATGAACCAATCGTTGACCGTCTACGGCGCCCTGGGATCGGGCAGCGTGCCCGTCGAGGCGGCGCTGACCCTCATCGGCCAGCCGTTCGAGGTGGTCGAGGGCGCCACCTGGGAACATGATCCGCAGGTCCTCGCCCGCGTCGAGGCGGTCAATCCGCTGCGCCAAATCCCCGCCCTGGTCCTGCCGTCCGGCGAGATCATGACCGAGAGCGCGGCGATCCTCATCTGGCTGTCCGACGCCCACCCGCGGGCGCGCCTGGGCCCCGCCGTGGGCGGCCCGCGCCGCGGCCAGTTCCTGCGCTGGATGACCTATATCCCGGCGTCGATCTACTCGCTGTTCTGGGTGCGGGACGAGCCCTCGCGCCTGGCCGGGCCGGACCCGGCCCAGGGCGAGCGGGTCAAGGCGGCCACCGCCGAGCGGATCGCCGACTGCTGGCGGATGATGGACCAGCAGATCACCCCGGCCGGCGACTATCTGCTGGGCGATGACCTGTCGGTGCTGGACCTCTATGTGGCCGTGGTCAGCCGCTGGGGCCCCGGCCGCAACCGCTTCTACCGCGAAGCGCCGGGCATGACGCCGGTGGTGCGGCGGGTCGATGCCGACCCCCGGCTGGCGACCTTCTGGGCGGAACGGTACCCCTTCGCCCCGGGCTGGGAGCGGTAGGCGCGGCAGTCCCTCCCCGCCGGGGAGGGACGCCAGCACGCGCTTAGGCATCCCCCGACGGCGGCGGGGGCGGAGGCGGGGGCGGCGGTGAGCTTGGCGCGGCCAGCAGACCCGGCAGCAGATCGCCGCCGAACAGGTCCGTGAAGCCCGGCGATGACTGGCCGTCCATATCGCGATCCCGCAGGGTCCCGCCGCCGAAGTTCCAGCGCACGCCGATCCGGAACGAGTCCGAGGCGATATCGACGTCGTTCAGCTCGCCGTGCTCGGCGCGGCCAAACACCGACACAGGCGCGCCGCCGAACTGGTGCTCGCCGCCAAAGCCGAAGGTCCAGCCGTCCTCACCGCCGCCGCCGGTGTCGAAGCTGACGAAGTTGGCGAAGCCGTCGATGCGGCTGTTGTCAGACAGAAAGATCCTCAGCTCGCCACGGCCGGCCCAGGCGTCCGCATCGCCGGAGGCCGCGCCCGCCAGGGCGTCCAACCGCCAATTCGGCGAGAGGTTGAACCGCCCCTCGACACCGCCGCCCGAGAGATCGAACCCATCGGCGCTGGTTCCGCCGACAAAGCCCCCCAGCCGGCCCGGTCCCACGTCGAACATGAGCCGCGCCGTGCCCGATGTGATTGCGTCACCGTCGAACTGGGTGCTCTCCGCGGCGAGCTCCAGCCCGATTTGCGGGCCCAGCGGCAGCCTCACCAGCCCCTGAATATTGGTCAGATCCGCGTCGAGTTCGCCCGCCGAACCGGCGTCGATGTTGGCCCCGCCGCCGGAGACCCCAAGATATCCAATGGGCGCTTCGGCGGCCTGGACGGCGCCGCCCATCAAGGCGAAGACGCCCACGGTTGTGGCGAAAATGGCTCTCATGGCTACGCTTCCTCATGCCGTTTCAAGCGGGTCGCGGGCAGCCCCCAGCGGACGCCGGCCTGGACCTTGAGCGCCTTGCCCCGACCCCAGTTCGGGGGACGGGCCTTTCTAGGGCTCCCGCTTGCGTTGAAATTGTAGGATTGCGACATTCGGTCGCTGGCGACCTGGCGCGGGCCCTGTTCAAGGATTGTCATGGCGACCGCGACAGTGCGTTTTCATCTGCCGGCGCCGCCGCTGCGTAGCGCGATCTCGACCTACTACATCCTGCGGATCCTCGGGCCCGAAGTGGTCGAGGACATCATTCATCCGGAATGGGCCAACCCCAGACTGGTCCTGACCGGCCAGTGGCAGGTGCGGTTCGCCGGCCAGGACGATTTCGAGACCCTGCCTGACGCGGCCCTGACCGGCATGCTGGAGCGCGGCGCGGTTGTTCGGGGCTCACCTGGAGTATTGATCGGCATGGGCGTGCTGCCCGAGGGCTGGGTCCGGCTGACGGGCCAGTCCGCCGCCGGCTTTGTCGACCGGCTTCGTCCACTGTCCGATGCGTTTGGTCCGGGCGTGGAGGACCTGCTGGCCGAGCTGCGCGGAGCGGTGTCGGACGCCGACGCCTTGACGATGCTGGACGCGTTCTTCCTGGACCTGATCGCCGATCGGCCGTCCGCGCCCCCCATCGTCGCCCGCGCCCACGCCGCCCTGGTGACGACACAGCCCCGTTCAGTCGATGCGTGGGCCGCGAGCCTGGCGGTGTCGGTGCGCCAGCTGGAGCGGCTGTGTCAGCGCTACTTCGGCATGTCGCCCAAGCGCCTGCTCCGCCGCCAGCGCTTCCTGCGCACCCTGGCGGCCATGCGCGATACGCCCCCGGGGGCCTGGAGCGGCTTGATCGACAGTCACTTTGTCGATCAGTCCCACTTCATCCGTGAGTTTCACTATTATCTCGGCATGACGCCGCGCGCCTATTTTGCCCGGGCGCAGCCCTTCATGCGGGAGGCCGGCGACCAGCGGATGGCGCTGCTGGGCGCGCCGGTCCAGGGCCTGCACGCGCCGGGCGATGGGCCGGCGGCGCGGTAGGGCCGGCTCTACAGCAGCGTCTGCTGCTGGAACACGGCCGGCAGCGTCCGCGGGGCCTTGATCCTCAGCTGCTTGTTGACGTTGAAACGGCCAAAGACGACCTCGATCGCCGAGGGGGAGACATCGAACTCCCGGGCCAGGAAGCGCACCATATGGTCCGTCGCCTTGCCCAGCTGCGGCGCGGCGGTCACGCTGATCTTGAGCTGCCGGCCCTTGGGCTTGCCGATGGCGTCACGGCTGGCGCTGGGCTTGCCCAGCACGTTGAAGACCAGCGTGTCCTCTTCCCACCAGAAGAACGACGCCGGCTCTTCGGGAACAGGTCCTGCCTTGGTCCGAGGTTTCTTCATAGGGGTGTCCGCTCCAGGGAGTCGTCGCGTTCGTCCTCTACATAGTCCCCTCAACGTCGCCGAAACACCGTGACCAAAATTCGCGAGCGGTCCGGCGACCGCGGATAGAGCCGGTGCCCGGCCCGCCCGTCAGAGCCACGGGAGATGAGCGAGTTCAGGGGACAGGATATCGTGTCCCTCGGGACATGATTTCCTGTCCCCGACAGCCAAGTGGCGCTCACCTTCTCGTCAGAGAAGGGAGAGCCCCATTGATTTCATGCAGGCCAGCGTGCCGGACGGTCCAGGTCAGTCAAGGGCAGGCCCTGCGGGCCTGTCGCTCCGCGACGCGAAGCGCCCTTGAGTGACCTGGCCCGCCCGGCGATCGTCTCGGCATGAAATGAAGGGGGCGGTGGGGCCTAGCTGATCGGCAAGATCATCATTTCAAGAAGAAACGAGAAAAGTCTTCAAATCTGTACCGGGGGCTTGGGACCTGTTCGTCCCTTCCTTTGCCGCCCAAGGTTGGCCTACCAGTATTGAAGACGGTGTCCTCTTGGGTACGATTCGCGATGAAGCGATCACGAACCCAGCGATCAAGTCGTCAGTAATTTCCAGGGGTCACAAGATGCCTAGAAAGCGCACGAAAGCCGCTGAGACAGCCGATTTCCTGCGGCGATGGGCTTTGATCACGGCCTTTGGAAAGGACGAGACGGTTGAGATCGACGGGGTCCTCATCAACCTAAAATGCGACATCGATACCGCCACATGGCGTCCACTTTGCCCGCTCGGTGTCTACGGGCACCCGGCCGCATTGAATGGGCCCGAGATCGTCTTCCCTTGGACTCCTTCCGACTGGAAACGGTCATTTAGAAAGAGCGGCGAACTGGTCGAAGCCAAGGCCGGAAGCCTCGTTTTCATCGGCTATGTGGAGACCCGAAAATTCTCCACGCCATTTGCGGACTTCGATGAACCCAGCGCAAGGGAGGGCAAGCTCGCCTACCTCTTCGTCATGCATGAAGACCGCAGCATGTACGTGGTCAAACGCCCCCTACTGCTGGTAGCGCAACAGGCTACGGCCCAGCTCGTCCAGATGGCCGACTACTCGAAAGCTTTCAGAGGCCTTGTGGCAAAGCTGGAAACGGCGACTGGCTTAGTCGACCTCGAGGAAATGGTGGAGACGCCCACTGAGAGCTGGCCCAAACTCCAACAAGAGGTTCCACGGTCCTATGCCTTGGCTTTCATGGCTTTCGTGGACGCGGTGCAGACTATGGAGCCCGAGGCCTATGCCTCGTTTGGTTATATGATGGCTCGAGCGGAGGCCGAGGGCATGTTGCTCGAATCCGCCGTTCGAGGTCAGGCGGCAAGGGGCCATCAAGCGAAGGCGGCGGAGGCTCGGCGGGCCGCGAGCAGGTTGGCCACCGAACCTCTACGTGAGGCCTCTAAGCGCATCATCGCAATTGAAGGCGATATTTCATTGGGCCGATGCGCGCGTCTTGTTGCCGATGAAATGACGGCAGATCCGACATGGAAACTGAATACCGGCCAAAAATGGATTGAAGGTCATATTAGGGAGCTATTCGAACATCGCGGGGCGGGAAGGGAGTATCGGCCCAAGCGGACACAATGAGGGTCCGATCAGCGATTAGGGGGGGATGTTCAGTGATTGGAGCCTGTCGCGTCGGCGATATAACGATGGGATCGTGTTTTCCTAGTTGGAGAACACCACTATGACCGCAGAACTCTTCTATTCCATAGCGGCCCTTATCTCTGCCGCTGCTACCTTTATCTGGGCTCTCCGGCGACGGCCCTAGGCGGGCAGCTCATAGCCCCGCTCTATCCTCTCGCAAGAAACAATCGATTGTCCCGCCCCCGCCGCGCGGGCCTACGGTGTCGCCGCCAGGGGTCGGGAGTCGGCGCTTCGCGTGCGGATTCCCGACCCGACCCCATCACCGGAGACTCAACGATCATGGCCCTCGCCACCAGCAAGACCCTCGACAACCTCAAGGCCGCCTTCGCCGGCGAGAGCCAGGCCAACCGCCGCTACCTCTACTTCGCGCAGAAGGCCGACGTGGAGGGCTACAACGACGTTGCCGCCGTGTTCCGCTCGACCGCCGAGGGCGAGACCGGCCACGCCCACGGCCACCTGGAATTCATGGAAGCGGTCGGCGACCCCGCCACCGGCCTGCCCATCGGCCCCACCGGCGACAACCTCAAGGCCTCCATCGCCGGCGAGACCCACGAGTACACCGACATGTACCCGGGCATGGCCCGGACGGCCCGCGAGGAAGGCTTCGACGAGATCGCCGACTGGTTCGAGACCCTCGCCAAGGCCGAGAAGTCGCACGCCGGCCGCTTCCAGCGGGCGCTGGATACGCTGGACTAGAGGCCCCCTCAGTCAGGCCTTCGGCCTGACAGCTCCCCCAGAGGGGGAGCATCCGCACCGGTGATCCTCCCCCTCTGGGGGAGGTGGCCCGCAGGGCCGGAGGGGGCCAGCCCCGCAAGCGAGGACGCATGACTGACGAGACCCCGACCGCGCCCGCCCCCAAGGCCGAAGGCTCCCTCGACGCGCCGATGCGGCATCCGATCGCCTGGCGGGACCCGGCCTATTACGATCTGGCGGCGGTCGAGACGGAGATGGAGCGGGTCTTCGACATCTGTCACGGCTGCCGGCGCTGCTTCAATCTGTGCGACAGCTTCCCCAGGCTGTTCGACATGATCGACGAGAGCCCGACCGGCGAACTGGACGGGGTCGACAAGGCCAGGTTCGGCGAGGTGGCCGACGCCTGCACCCTCTGCGACATGTGCTTCCTGACCAAGTGCCCCTACGTGCCGCCGCACGAATTCAACCTGGATTTCCCGCACCTGATCCTGCGCTACCGCGCGGCCAAGCGGAAAGCGTCCGGCGGCGAGTTCGTCCGCGAACAGCTGGGCAAGACCGACCGCAACGGCAAGCTGGCCAAACCGGTCGCGGGTCTCGCCAACTGGGCCACGGCGCGGGAAAACACGCCCCTGCGCGGCCTGATGGAGGCCATCGCCGGCATCGATGCCGAGGCCGAGCTGCCGAAGTATCATTCCAAAACCGCCGCCGACCGGCTGAAGACCATGCCCCCCGCCGACCCCGCCGGCCCGGCCTTCGGCCAACGCAAGGCGGCGATCTACGCCACCTGTTTCACCAACTACAATGACCCGGACACCGCCCTGGCCGCCGCCGCCGTGCTGGCGAAACAGGGGGTCGAGACGGCCTTCGTCTATCCCGAATGCTGCGGCATGCCGCAGCTGGAGTCGGGGGATCTCGCCGATGTGGCCGGCCGGGCGCAGCGGGTGGCGGCGCATTTCGCGCCGTGGATCGAGAAGGGCTACGACGTCGTGGCCCTGACCGCCTCCTGCGGCCTGATGATGAAGTTCGAATGGCCCCTGCTGCTGCCAGAGAACGCCGCGGTGAAGGCCCTGGCTGCGGCGACGCGGGACGTCTCGCAGTATGTCGTGTCGCTGGCGAAGGACTTCGGCCTGGCGCCGGGGCTCACGGCCATCCCCGGCGGGGTGACGGTGCACCACGCCTGCCACGCCCGGGCGCAGAACATGGGCGCCCAGTCGGCGCAGATGCTCAAGTTGATCCCCGACACCCGTATCGAACTGGTCGAACGCTGCAGCGGCCACGGCGGCACCTTCGGGGTGATGAAGGAAACCCGGCCCATGGCGCTGAAGGTCGGCAAGCCGACGGCGAAACAGGTGGCCGCGAAAAAGACCGAAGAGCTCTGCTCCGACTGCCCCCTCGCCTGCAATCACCTGGGCCAGATGGTCGCGGCGGAGACGGGCGGCGGGGCGGTGCACACGGGCCATCCGATCGAGATCCTGGCGCGGAGCTATGGGTTGTAAATCACTGTCATCCCGGAAGCCGCGCAGCGGCTGTCCGGGACCCAGATTGAATCCAGGCCGAATCTGGGTCCCGGCTCTTCGCTACGCTTCGGCCGGGATGACAGTGCTGTTCAGGACCTGACCATGCCCCTTCACGAACACCGCATCACCCCCGCCGATCTGATCCCAGACGCCGAATACGCGCGCCAGCGGGCGGAGCGCCGGGCGGCGCTGCTGCCGGTCAAGCGGTTGCGGCGGGTTTCGCTGGGGCCGTACTGCACGGTGATCTTCGAGAGCTACGAGACCATGCTCTTCCAGGTGCAGGAGATGCTGCTGACCGAGAAGGGCGGCGCGGCGCAGATTCCGGACGAGTTGGCCGCCTACAACCCGCTGATCCCCAACGGCGACGAGCTGGTGGCCACGGTGATGTTCGAGATCGACGAGCCCGTGCGCCGCACCGCGGCCCTGGGCCGGCTGGGCGGGGTGGAGGACTGTTTCTTCCTGCAGTTCGGCGCTGACTTCCGCTCGCCCGGCGTGCCGGAGCAGGAGGACAACGTCGAGCGCACCCGCGAGGACGGCAAGACCTCCGCGGTGCATTTTCTGCGCTTTCCCCTGGCCGGGGCCCAGAAGACGGTGTTCCGCGATCCGGCCGTGACCATCGCCGTCGGCTGCGACCACGAACACTACGCGCACATGGCCATGCTCAGCCCCGCGAGCCGGGCGGAGCTGGCGCGGGATTTGTCATAGGGCGGGGATGTTCGCCGGAGGGGACATGTACCGAAGGTACGTGTCCCCGAAACCCGCCGGCGCCTGTCGGGGACACGTACCGAAGGCGGTACATGTCCCCTCGCCCCTACTTCTTGCCGGCGACCTCGATGAAGCGGCTCGCGGGCGCGGCGGCGGCCTTCTTGTCCGCCTTGGGTTTGCGGATTTCCTTGTTGGACTTCTTCTGA
Source organism: Caulobacter sp. (assembly GCA_030678995.1). Classification (GTDB taxonomy): domain Bacteria; phylum Pseudomonadota; class Alphaproteobacteria; order Caulobacterales; family Caulobacteraceae; genus Caulobacter. The sequence goes on along the minus strand of JAUXTQ010000060.1, from coordinate 113,534 downwards.
CCCTTGGCCATGGCGTCGCTCCTGTGATGCGGCATCCTACAGCGATTAGGGCCGTAGGGCGTAGGGAATAGCTGGCCCTGCGCCCTATCCCAAACCCCGATCAATGCAGCTTCAGCCGCCCGGCGACGCGCTGCTGCAGCAGCCGGGCCAGCGCCAGCACCATGGTTCGCGTCACGCCGAGGATGGCGCGGTGGTGATCCAGGTGCAGTGACATGTAGACCGCCTTGGCCACAAGGCCTTCGACGAAGAAGTTGGGTCCCCCCAGGCCGCCCATCAGCGCGCCCAGACCCCGGTTCTCCCCCAGCGACACCAGGGAGCCGAAATCGCGGTAGACGAAGGGCCGGTCCACTCTCCGCTCGCCCATGCGCGCCCACAGCGCCCGCGCCAGATAGTCCGCCTGCTGATGCGCCGCCGCGGCCCGCGCCGGCACGGTCCGCCCGTCCCGCCAGGGCGCCGCGGCGCAGTCGCCCATGGCCCAGATCCCCGACGCCGCCGTCTCCAGCCGGTCGTTGACCACGACCTGGTTCAGGCCGTTGACCTCCAGGCCCAGCCCGGCGTTGCCCGCCGCCGCCTTGACCCCGGCGGCCCAGACGATCAGCTCCGCCTCGATCCGCCCGGCGGGCGCGGTGACCAGCGCTCCGGCCTCGACCCGCTCGACCTTCACGCCCGTCAGCACCCGCACGCCCTTGCGCTCCAGCGCCAGCCGGGCCTGGTCGGCCACCCGCTCGGGCAGGGCCGTCAGGATGCGCGAGCCGGCCTCGACGATGGCGATGTCCAGGCGGAAACGCTGCCCGGGCGCCAGCCCCTCGTCCAGCGCCCGGTGCGCCTCGATCAGTTCGGCCGACAGCTCCACCCCCGTGGCCCCGCCGCCGACGATGGCCACCCCCAGGGTCCGGCTCTCGGAAAACGACGCTCGGGTAAAGGCCGCCAGCAGCCGGCCGTGAAACCGCTCGGCGTCGGCGGTGGTCTCCAGCGCATGCGCGGTTTCCGCCCCCGGCGTGCCGAAGAAGTTGGAGCCGCTGCCCATGGCCAGCACCAGCCGCTCGAAACTGATCGTCCGCGCCGGCGCCAGCACCGACCCGTCGGCCACGTCCCGCAGCTCGCCCAGCGTCAGCCGCCGCCCGGCCGCGTCCAGCCCGACCAGCTGGCCGAGGGTGAAACTGAAATGGTTGCGCCGCGCCAGGATCGGATAGCTCAGCCCCTCCTGGTGCGCATCCAGCGTCCCGGCCGCCACCTCGTGCAGCGTCGGCTTCCAGATGTGGAACACCGACCGGTCCACCAGCAGCACCCGCTCGACCCCACGCTTGCGCCCCAGCCGGCGGCCGAGCCGTGCGGCGAGTTCAAGCCCGCCGGCTCCACCGCCGACGATGATGGTGTCGTAGTGCATTGGCATTCAGCGCCCCATTCCCGGCGGGTTCTACAGCGCCCGTCCACCGCGGGCGAGGGGCCTTCCCACCGTCGGTCGGAGCGGGGAAGATGACCGCCGCAACGGGAGCCCGTCATGCCCCTCGACCGCCGCCTCGTTCTCATCGCCCTGACGCTTGCCGCCGCCTCGCCCGCCGTGGCGGCGCCGATCTATGCGCCCGATACCGGGCCGCCGCTGTCGCCGCGGGGGCGGAGGCAGATCAAGCGGCTGAAGGCGGCCATCAGGGCCGAGCAGGCGCGGCAGGCGGTCCTGCCGCCGCCGGCGTCTGACGCCGCGCGGCTGGTTCGCATGGCGGATTTCGAACAGGCGGCGCGCGAGGCGCTGTACGGCCTTGATTTCGACAGCCTGGAGATGGCCGAGCGGCGCACGGCTCTGGACGAGGCCTGGGCGCTGGTCGAGGCGGTCGACCGCCGTAACCAGGCGGCGCTGAAGACCATCCTGCCGGCGGACGGCTGGTTCGGGCGCACGGACTGGGGCGAGGACGCGGCGCGAGCAGCCTGGCTGATTGTGATCCATGCGGTGAATGACCGGCGGCTGATGCGCGAGGCGGCGGGGCGGATGGCCCCCCTGGTGGCTGACGCCGAGGTGCTGCCGGCCTGGTACGCCAGCGTGGTCGACCGGCTGGCGGTGCTGGAGGGCCGGCCGCAGCGGTTCGGCACCCAGCCGGTCTGCCGCGCCGGCGCCTGGGTGGTCGGCGAGGTCGAGGACCCGGCCGGGCTTGACGCGCGCCGCGCCGAGCTGGGCCTGCAGGCGATGGAGGTCAGGGACTTCCGGCCGCCGCCGGGGTGTTGAGCGCGCGTTTGGTCCAAAAATATTCCGCTCATCCCGGCGAATGCCGGGACCCAGATCATAGGGCATTGAAGTGGGCTGGACTGGCTCCAGGACCGAAGATCAGCCTCTCACGCCATTCCATCTGGGTCCCGGCATTCGCCGGGATGAGCGGGGAATTGTTACGCCGCCTTCTGGCCGTTGCGGCCCATCATCAGGGTCTTGAGGATCGAGCCGAGCACGACCGGCAGCTCGTGGCGGGCCACGACGCGATCGACCATGCCCTTCTCGACCAGATACTCGGCGCGCTGGAAGCCCGGCGGCAGGGTCTCGCGGATGGTCTGCTCGATCACCCGCGGGCCGGCGAAGCCGATCAGGGCGCCGGGTTCGGCGATATGGATGTCGCCCAACATGGCGTAGCTGGCGGTCACCCCGCCGGTGGTCGGGTCGGTCAGCACCACGATGTAGGGCAGGCGGGCGCGCTTGAGCTCCTGGATGGCCAGGGTCGCGCGGGCCATCTGCATCAGGGACAGGGTGCCTTCCTGCATCCGCGCCCCGCCGGCGGCGGTGTAGGCCACCAGCGGCGCCTGGCGCGCGACGGCGGCCCGGGCGGCGGCGATGAAGGCCTCGCCCGCGGCCATGCCCAGCGAGCCGCCCATGAAGGCGAAGTCTTGCACCAGCACCACGCTGGGCGTGCCGCCGATCTTGCCGGCGCCGATGGCCACCGCGTCCTGCTCGCCGGTCGCCTTGCGGGCCGCGGTGAGGCGGTCCTTGTAGGGTCTGCCGTCGGAGAACTTCAGCGGGTCCTCGACCACGGCGGGCGATTCCAGCGCCTCGAACACGCCGTCGTCGAAGGTGTATTTGAAGCGCAGCTCCGGCCCGATGCGCATGTGGCGGCCGGCAGGGGTCACCCACCAGGCCGCTTCCAGATCGGGACGGTAGATCATCTCCCCGGTGTCGGGGCATTTGACCCACAGGTTCTCGGGCGTCTCGCGCTTCACGAACGCGCCGCGGACGCCGGGCGCGATGCGGGCCAGCCAGCCCTGGCGCTCGCGCGCGGCGCCCCGGGAGGGTTTGTCGTTCTTCGGGTCAGCCATCGCCATCAGCTTCAAGCATCCCTGACTCGCGCCAAGCGCACAGCCTTAGCCAGCTCTGCTGCCTTGGAAAGAACTCTTTCAGTCACGTTTTCGTTCGCTCCGCCGTTCAGGGCGCCTTCGATTTCATCGACCAGGGCCGATCCAACCACCACCCCGTCGGCCAGCCGGGCCACCTCGGCGGCCCGTTCGGGCGTGCGGATGCCGAACCCCACGGCCACGGGCAGGCCCGAGGCGTCCCGCAGCTTCTGCACGGGCTGTGCCACGGAGGCGGCCACCGCCTCCTTGACCCCGGTCACCCCGGCGACCGAGACGTAATAGACAAAGCCCGAGGTGCGGCGCACGACGGCCGGCAGGCGGGCGTCGTCGGTGGTCGGCGCGGCCAGCCGGATCAGGCTGATGCCGACCGCTTCCAGGGCGTCGGCCAGCGGATCAGCTTCCTCCGGCGGGCAGTCGACGATGATCATGCCATCGACACCGGCCCGGGCGGCCTCGGCGGCGAACCGCTCGAAGCCCTTGGACAGCACCGGGTTGAGATAGCCCATCAGCACGATCGGCGTGTCGTCGTCCTGCTGGCGGAAGCGGGCGACCATGGCCAGCACGTCAGCGATCTTGGTCTTCGCCGCCAGCGACCGCTGGGCCGCCCGCTGAATGGTCGGGCCCTCGGCCATCGGATCGGAGAAGGGCATGCCCAGCTCGATGATGTCCGCCCCGGCGGCCGGCAGCCCGGCGAGGATTTGCGACGAGATCGCCACGTCGGGGTCGCCGGCCATCACATAGGCGACGAAGGCGGCGCGATCCTCGGCGGCCAGGGCCGCGAAGCGCGTGGTCAGCCGGTTGGCGGTCAAATCGACATCCCCAGCGCGCCGGCGACCGTGTTGACGTCCTTGTCGCCCCGGCCCGACAGGGTCATGACGATGATCCCGTCCTTGCCCACTTCAGCGGCCACCTCGCCCAGCTTGGCGATGGCGTGGGCGCTTTCGAGGGCCGGAATGATGCCCTCCAGCTCGGCGCACAGCTTGAACGCCGCCAGGGCTTCGTCGTCTGTGCAGGTCAGGTACGTCGCCCGGCCCACGTCGTGCAGCCAGCTGTGCTCGGGTCCGATGCCCGGATAGTCGAGCCCGGCGCTGATCGAATGGGCGTCGAGGATCTGGCCGTCGTCGTCCTGCAGCAGATAGGTCTTGTTGCCGTGCAGGACGCCCGGCCTGCCGCCGGTCAGCGAGGCGGCATGCTTGTCGGTCTCAAGGCCGTGGCCCGAGGCCTCGACGCCGAATAGCTTGACCCCCTCGTCGGCGAGGAACGGATGGAAGGTGCCGATGGCGTTCGACCCGCCGCCGACGCAGGCGACCAGGGCGTCGGGCAGGCGGCCCTCGGCCTCGAGGATCTGCTGGCGGATCTCGATGCCGATCACCGACTGGAAGTCGCGGACCATCGCCGGATAGGGGTGCGGGCCGGCGGCGGTGCCGATCAGATAGTAGGTGTCCTCGACGTTGGTCACCCAGTCGCGCATGGCCTCGTTCATGGCGTCCTTGAGGGTCGCCGCGCCGGAGGTCACCGGCCGCACCTCGGCGCCCAGCAGGTTCATGCGGAAGACGTTGGGCTTCTGCCGCTCCACGTCCACCGCGCCCATGTAGACGACGCAGGGCAGGCCGAAACGGGCGCAGACGGTGGCGGTGGCCACCCCGTGCTGGCCGGCGCCGGTCTCGGCGATGATACGGGTCTTGCCCATCCGCATGGCCAGCAGGATCTGGCCCATGCAGTTGTTGATCTTGTGCGCGCCGGTGTGATTCAGCTCCTCGCGCTTGAAGTAGATCTTCGGCCCGCCGATGTGAGCGGTCAGCCGCTCGGCGAAATAGAGCGGGTTGGGCCGGCCGACATAATGCTTGAGGAAGCCGTTCAGCTCGCCCTGGAAGGACGGATCGGCCTTGGCCGCCTCGTAGGCGCGGTCCAGCTCCAGGACCAGCGGCATGAGGGTCTCGGCCACGTAGCGGCCGCCATAGTCGCCGAAGCGGCCCTGGGCGTCCGGGAAGGCGGACCAGTCGTTGGGTTTGCCAAAAGGCTTGGCTGGGGTGCTCACGGCGTCAGACAACTCAGGCGCGGCGAACCGCCTCCAGAAAGGCCGAAATCAGGACGGGGTCCTTTATCCCCGGCCCGCGCTCCACGCCAGAGGAAACGTCGGCGATCGGGGCGCCGGACTGGCGCAGGGCCTCGCCGACGTTCCAGGGGTCGAGCCCGCCGGCGAGCAGGTAGGGCCTCTCGAAGCGGCGACCGGACAGAATCGTCCAGTCGAAGGGCTCGCCCAGGCCGCCCGGCATGGCGGCGTCCGTCGGCGGTTTGGCGTCGAACATCAGATGTTCGACGACGGTCTCGAAGGCCATGGCGGCGTCGAGGTCGGCGGACTCGGAAACGGGCAGGGCCTTGATCACGCCGACGCCCGCGCGCCCAGAGACCTCGCGCGCCCGCGCCGGGGTCTCCTTGCCGTGCAGCTGGATCAGATCCGGCCTGAGGGTCGCCATCAGCCGGTCGACCAGATCGTCGTCGGGATCGACCGTCACCGCCACGATTGACGCCTTGCCGCGCGCGGGCGGCGCCAGGCGGGCCGCGGCGTCGGGCGTCAGGTAGCGCGGGCTGGACGGAAAGAAGTTGAACCCCAGGAACGCCGCGCCGCCATCGAGGGCCGCGCGGACGGTCTCCGGCGTCGACAGGCCGCAGATTTTGGTCCCGGCCATCGGCGCGTCAGTCGGCGTTGAGCCGCTCGCGCAGTTCCTTGCCGCTCTTGAAGAAGGGGACGTGCTTGCCCTTCACCGACACGGGCTCGCCGGTGCGCGGATTGCGTCCGGCCCGCGCCGGGCGCGAGCGGACGGAAAAGGCGCCAAAGCCGCGAAGCTCGACCCGTCCGCCCTCTTCGAGGGCTACCGTCATCTTTTCCAGGATGACGCCGACCACGCGCTCGATGTCGCGCTGGGTCAGATGGGGATTCTCCGCGGCGAGCTTGGCGATCAGCTCGGACTTGATCATTGCTCTCCCCCGGTATCGGCGGCCCGACCTTTGCCCAATCATTCTTGAGTCTTCAAGGGGTTGTCGGGCATTGGCGCATTAAGCAGTCCACAATGCTCTTGCGCGAGGCTCATTCCGGGCCACGAAAGGCGGTCTGAAGCGGCGGAGGTCTGCGTGAGTAGGGACCAGGGCGACACCACGGAAAAGGTCCGCGACGCGGCGCTGGAGCGCCTGCGCGGCCCCAGGATCGCCGCGACCATGGCCGGGGCATCGGGACGGCGGCTGTTCGCCGAGGGCTTCCTGCGGCCGGTTATCGCCCTGGGCGAGGGCGCCAAACGGGGCCGGGTGGCCAGCTATATTGTCAGCGAGCAGCAGCCGGACGGCCGCAAGACGCCGGTGGTGGTCGCAACGCTCAATCCGGTGGACCTGGAGCGGCTGGACCTGGCGATGATCGAGCGGGCCTTCGCCTCGGCCGAGCCCATGGCCGAGGGCGAGCGGCCGCCGTTGCTGTTCCTGCCCCTGTCCTGGTCGTCCCTGCGCAACAGCCGCACCCGCCGCAAGATCCTGCGCCTGGCGGCCGAGGGGCAGGTGAAGCTGCGCAATCTGGCGGTCTGCGAGATCACCGGCATCGAGTCGGGCACGCCCCAGTCGGCCCTGCGCGAGGCGACCGGCCAGCTGCAGCCGATCTTCCGCGGCGTCCTAGCCCGGGCGGCGCCGACCGCGCGCGGGATCCGGGAGCTGACCGATTGCGGCTTCACAGGCGCCACGGTCGAAGCGGCGGCGCTGGGGGCGGCCGAGGACGAGACGGCGATGCTGCGGATTGTCCTGGCCCTGCAGAAGATCGGTCCGGGCGTGCTGGTTCACGCCGTCCGGTCGGTGGCGGGCCTGACCGCGGCGCGGGCCGCGGGGGCCAGCTGGGCCAGCCTGGACATCGTCCCGGGCGCCCGGGAGTCGGCGCTGCTGGCCGCGCAAACGAAAACGGCGGCCGAGGAAACCCCGACCGCCGCTTAGGTCACTCAAGAGTGGCCTTGAAGGTTAGTCCTTCGAGGCCTTCTCGCGCAGGGCCGCGCCGAGGATGTCGCCCAGCGAGGCGCCGGAGTCCGAGGACCCGAACTGCTCGATGGCTTCCTTCTCTTCGGCCATTTCCAGCGACTTGATCGAGACGGACACCCGACGGGCGGCCTTGTCGATGTTGGTCACCTGGGCGTCGACGCGGTCGCCGACGGCGTAGCGCTCGGGGCGCTGCTCCTGGCGGTCGCGCGACAGGTCCGACTTGCGGATGAAGGCGGTCATCGGCGCGTCGTCTTCACCGAACTTGACCTCGATGCCGCCGGTGGTGATCTCGGTCACCGTGACGGTCACCGTCTGACCCTTGCGGAAGGTGTCGCCGGTCATCGGATCGCCGCCCAGCTGCTTGACGCCCAGGCTGATGCGTTCCTTCTCGACGTCGACGTCCAGCACCTTGGCCTTGATCATGTCGCCCTTCTTGAACTTCGCCATGGCTTCCTCGCCAGACGCGTTCCAGTCCAGGTCGGACAGGTGGACCATGCCGTCGATGTCGCCGTCCAGGCCGACGAACAGGCCGAACTCGGTGGCGTTCTTGACTTCGCCCTCGACGGTCGAGCCGATCGGGTGCGCCGACAGGAAGGCGTCCCAGGGGTTGTCCAGGGCCTGTTTGAGGCCCAGCGACACGCGGCGCTTGGAGCTGTCGACGTCGAGCACGATGACGTCCACTTCCTGCGAGGTGGAGACGATCTTGCCCGGGTGGACGTTCTTCTTGGTCCAGGACATTTCCGAGACGTGCACCAGGCCTTCGACGCCGGCTTCCAGCTCAACAAACGCGCCGTAGTCGGTGATGTTGGTGATGCGGCCGGTGTACTTGGCGCCGACCGGGTACTTGGCTTCCACGCCGTCCCAGGGATCGGACTGCAGCTGCTTCATGCCCAGGCTGATGCGTTGGGTGTCCGGGTTGATCTTGATGATCTGCACCTTGACGGTGTCGCCGACCGCCAGGACCTGGCTGGGGTGCGAGACGCGCTTCCAGCTCATGTCGGTGACGTGCAGCAGGCCGTCGATGCCGCCCAGGTCCACGAACGCGCCGTAGTCGGTGATGTTCTTGACCACGCCTTCGCGGACTTCGCCTTCCAGCAGCTGGCTGACCAGCTCGGTGCGCTGCTCGGCGCGGGCTTCTTCCAGGATGGCGCGACGTGACACGACGATGTTGCCGCGCGGACGGTCCATCTTGAGGATGGCGAAGGGCTGTTCCTTGCCCATCAGCGGGCCGACGTCGCGGACCGGACGGATGTCCACCTGCGAGCCCGGCAGGAAGGCGCTGGCGCCGCCCAGGTCGACGGTGAAGCCGCCCTTCACGCGGCCGATGATCGAACCCATGACCGGCTGCTGCTCGGCGAACACGCCTTCCAGGCGGGTCCAGGCTTCTTCGCGCTTGGCCTTTTCGCGGCTGATGACCGCTTCGCCCAGGGCGTTCTCGAGACGCTCGAGGAACACCTCGACGGTGTCGCCGATCTTCAGGGTCGCCTTGCCGTCGTCGTCGACGCCGAATTCCTTGATCAGGATGCGGCCTTCGGTCTTCAGACCGACGTCGATGATGGCGAAGTCCTTCTCGATGCCAACGACAATGCCGTTGATGACGGTGCCTTCGGCGAAGTCGCCGCCGGCGCCGCCCATGGAGGCGTCGAGCATGGCCGCGAAGTCATCGCGGCTGGGGTTCAGGCTGAGATCGTCGGCCATATGTAGGAACAGTCTCTTTGGTTGCGGAACGCGAACAGGCGGAGGGATTCCGGCAGAGTCCGGGCGTTCCATGGGTTTCAGTTGGATTTGAGCGCCCGCGGCCGTTCGAGTTCGGCGCGTTGGATTAGCCTTTGGCGGTTTCCCACCGGCTGCGCGCCGTCTCGACGATACGGCGGGCCGCATCGAAGGCCGCGTCTATAGTCATTTCGGTGGTGTCGAGCAAGACCGCGTCGGGGGCGGCGACCATCGGCGAGTCGGCCCGGGCCGCGTCGCGGGCGTCGCGGGTGCGGATGTCGACGAGGATTTCCTCGTAGGTCACGGCCTCGCCCTGGCTGACCAGCTGCTTCCAGCGGCGCTCGGCGCGGGCCTCCGCTGAGGCGGTGACATAGAGCTTGGCCGGGGCGTGCGGGGCGATGACCGTGCCGATGTCGCGCCCGTCGATCACCGCGCCCGGCTCCTGGGCGGCGAAGGCGCGCTGGAAGTCGCGCAGCACCGCGCGGACCGGGGTGTAGATGGCCACCCGGCTGGCGGCCTCGCCGGCGGCGCGGGTGCGGACCACCGGGCCCTCCAGCTCGGCGGGCTCCAGCGACCTGGCGGCGGCGGTGGCGGCGGCTTCGTCGGAGAGGTCGCCGCCCTCGGCCAGCACCTTCATCCCCACGGCGCGATAGAGCAGGCCGGAGTCCAGCACCGGGTAGCCGTAGAGCGCGCCCAGGCGAACAGCGATGGTCCCCTTGCCCGAGGCCGCCGGGCCATCGACGGCGATGATGAAGCCCATGCCTCAGCCCTCCGCGATATCGCCGCCGAGGCGGCGCATCATGGGGGCGAAGTCCGGGAAGCTGGTGGCGATCATGCCCGGCTCGTCCACCCGCACGCCGTTGTCGGCGGCCAGGCCCAGCACCAGATGGCTCATGGCGATGCGGTGGTCTCCGTGGGTCTCGACCAGCGCCCCGCCCAGCGGCCGGCGCCCGGTCCCGCGGACGATGAAGCCCTCGGGCTCCTCCTCGACATCGACGCCGCAGGCCTCGAGCCCGGCCGCCATCAAGGCGATGCGGTCGCTTTCCTTGACCCGCATCTCGCCGACGCCGCGCATCACCGTCTCGCCCTCGGCGAAGGCCGCGGCCACGGCGAGTATGGGATATTCGTCGATCATGCTGGGCGCCCGGCCGGGCGGCACGTCCACGCCCCTCAGCCGCGAATAACGGGCGGTGATGTCGCCGACCTCCTCGCCGCTGGCGTCGCGGCGGTTGGTGATCGTCAGGTCCGCGCCCATCTCGCGCAGGGTGTCGAACAGACCGGTGCGCAGGGGGTTGAGCATCACCCCCTCGACCGTGACCTCCGATCCCGGGCAGATCAGGGCCGCGACGATCGGGAAGGCGGCGGACGAAGGGTCTCCCGGCACGGCCACGGGACTGCCACTCAGCCGGGCCCCGGGCTGAAGGGTGATGACTCGCCGGTCGTTGTGGTCGCTGACCGTCAGCGAGGCCCCGAAAGCCCTCAGCATCCGCTCGGTGTGATCGCGGGTGGGCTCGGGCTCGGTGACAGTCACCGGCCCGTCGGCCTTGAGTCCGGCCAGCAGCACCGCCGACTTCACCTGGGCCGAGGCCATCGGCAGGGTGTAGTCGAGGCCCTTGAGCCCGCCGCCCCGCAGGGTCAGGGGCAGGCGGCCGCCCTCGCGGGACAGCCAGGTCGCGCCCATCCGGCCCAGCGGCTCGAGCACCCGGCCCATCGGGCGCTTCCTCAGCGAGGCGTCGCCAGTGAAGGTGGCGGTGAGGCCGTAGCCGGCCGCCGCCCCCATGATCAGCCGCACCCCGGTGCCGGCGTTGCCGCAGTCGATGACGTCGTCCGGTTCGGAAAAGCCGCCCTGTCCGTCCACGGTCCAGGCGCCCTCGCCCGTGCGGGTGACCGTCGCGCCGAAGGCCCGCATGGCCCGGGCCGTGGCCAGGACGTCTTCGCCCTCCAGCAAACCCTCGATCGTGGTGCGGCCCAGGGCCATGGCGCCGAGGATCAGGGCGCGATGGGAAATGGACTTGTCGCCGGGGACTTTGACGGTCCCTGAGAGAGGCGCGCCGGGGCGGGCCGAAAGCACGGCGGCGGTCATGCCGGGCGCAAGCTCCTGATAGGCTTGGGGAAGGGCGGGGATTGCTTTTGACAGCGCCCCCGCCCCGTGGCAAGGGACGCGCCGCTTCCGCACCAAGACCTTAGAGGATCGCCCCTTGGCCAATCCTGAACTGGGCGCAAAACAGATTTGCCCCAACTGCCAGTCTAAATTCTACGATCTGGGCCGCCGCCCGGCCGCGTGCCCCAAGTGTGGGGAGACGTTCGACCCCGAGGAAGCCGTCCGCAATCGTCGGGTTCGCGCCCGTTCGGCCGTGCCGGACTACGAGGACGCCGAGGAAAAGCCGGTCAAGGCCGTCGACCCCGACGCCGACGGCTTCGAGGAAGAACCCGATCAGACGCCGGAGATCGACGACGAGGCCGCGGCCGAGCCGATCGAGACCGACGAGGAGTCCGACGATCCCGTGGCGGCGCCCGCGCCGGCGGGCGACCTGGGCGTCGACTTCGCCGAGGAGGAAGAACTCGCCGACGAGGAGGAAGCCGACGGCGTGCCCTTCCTCGAGGACGAGGACGAGGACGACTTCCCCGAGGACGAAATCGACGGTCTGCCGGGTGAACAGGATGCCGAGGACCGCTAGAGCACGCCAGGCGAAAGTGGACGCCGGTTTCGCCGCCCGGCGTGCTCCAGCAGTCAAAAGAAGGAGCCTTCTCATCCGGTTCGGATGTTTCCATCCGAACCGGGAAGGCTCTGATCGGGTTTTCCGATCACCGGCTCTTGATCGGCGAGGGATGACGGCCTAGAACCGCGCCCTCGCCGCCGGCCCGCCGGTTGCGGGAAACCCGGAAGACCCCGGGGCTATAGCTCAGCTGGTAGAGCGCTTGAATGGCATTCAAGAGGTCAGCGGTTCGACTCCGCTTAGCTCCACCAATGAAAGCCCGCCGGTAACCCCGGCGGGCTTTCGCCTTTTCAGGCCTTGGTCAGCCGCGGGCGCTGACCCGGACCAGCCGGGCCGCGATGGCCAGCAGGGCCCCATTGGCGGCCATGGCGGCGCAGGCCAGGGCCAGGATCACCGTCGGGGCCTGACCAGCCGCCGCGCCCACGGCGAGGCTCCAGGGCAGTCCCAGCATCAGCGCCGGCTCGACCGCCGCCGGGTCCACCGGCTGGCCGAACAGGCCAAGCAGGCCCAGCGCGGCCACGCCGGCGACGATCAGGGCGATCAGGGTGTAGAGCGCGCCGGCGACGGCGAGCAGACGTGAAAAGCGTTCCCGACCGGCGTCGCGGTCTTCCATCGGGTTGAGGGCCAGGGCCATGGTGCGTTTCCCTTTGAGATCCGGTCCAGCGTCTGAACGCGCCGGCATCCGAAAAGAGCGGTTTTTTCCGCAAAACCGACGCCAACCGGCGGCTGGCGGGTCGATTTCTTCTGAAAGGTGACCCTTTTCGCGCCAGAATTCAATCAAATGGAGAATTTTGGCAAAAAGTCGAAATCAGGCGCCGATCCCTGCAGAGCTCATGATGCCTTCGACCTCGGCCTTCTGCCCCCCGCGTTTGCGGGCCATATCCCGGCGTCGTCCAAAGGTTGCGTTTTTGGCGTTCTGAGTCAAATATCCCCCATAGGTAGATTTGGGGCGGGAAATGGTCAGGAGCGTTATCGCGGCGATTGCCGCAGCCATGCTCATCAGCGCTTGCACCACCACGCAATCCCTCGTGCCGATCCTCGTGTCGATTGACCGCCCTGGAGCGGATGAGATTGCCGTCGCCGAGCTTGGCGGCGCCGTCCTGGAGACGTCCCGGTCGGTCCGGTACGACGGCATTCTCCTTGAGAACAGGGTCACCTGGCTCGACCTGTTCAAACTCCGGCAGTTCGCCATAGAGCCAGGGAGATTGGTGGCGCGGGAAGCCGATCAGGACTTCACCTACTATTTCTCGGACCAGCTCTCCTTCTGGGACCCGCTGACCGGCCTCACCTCGCGAGCGTCGGGCGGGATCTGCATAAGCAAGACGGACCCGAAGCAGGTTCGGGCGTTCACGACATCAGGGTCTTGTGGAATCCAGCTTGACCAATGGCCGAGGTTTTCGGCGACCTCTGTCGTGGACGGCAACGCCACCAACTTTCGCGATGAGCTGATCTATGGGGGTCGGTCAGGGTCGTTGCTGAGGTTCGTCTACTGGGAGTTCTCGGCAGGCCAGCCATCCCCGACGCTGTCGATGGAATTCCAGATCGATCTGTCCGAAGGCCCTGTGTTTGGTTTTCGAGGCGCTCGAATCGAGGTCCTGGAGGCCGCCAACGCGTCACTGAAATACAGGGTCATCTCGCCATTTCCGGAACGAGAGCGCTGACCCGTCGTCGCTGCCTTGCAGCCCGGGCCGCCAGTCTCCACCTATGGATCACACCGTCCGGGCCGGCGCCATGAAGGGCCGGCCCTGGCGGGAGTCGCTTGTGCAAGGACTCTGTCTTCGGAATGACCACACGACCGCTGCTTTTTGACAGCCCCTTTCTTCTGGGGTTCGAACACACCCGAGGCCTGATCGAACGGGCCGCCAAGGCCGCCGCGGAGGGCTACCCGCCCTACAATGTGGAGGCCCATGAGGATGGCGGCGTCAGGATCACCCTGGCGGTGGCCGGCTTCTCGCCCGACCAGCTCGAGATCCAGGTGGAAGGCAACCAGCTGACCGTCGCCGGCCGTCGTGGCGACGGTTCCGACGCCGAGCGGGCCTTCCTGCACCGGGGCATCGCGGCGCGAGGGTTCATCCGGACCTTCGTGCTGGCCGACGGGATGGTGGTCAGCGGCGCCCTGCTGGAACACGGCCTGCTTCACGTCGATCTGGCCCGTCCCGAGCCGCAGCGGCTGATCCAGCGCATTCCGATCCGGACGGCCGAGTGAACCGGCGGCTGTTCCCCGCGTTCCCTTTTTGAAGGAGGTGGTCTCAATGACACCCCAACTGCTTACCAAGGAAGCCTTTGCCGCCCTCGGCGCGCCCGACCTGGTCTATGTGCGGCCCGTCACGGCGGCCGAGATCATCGCCGACACGCCGGTGGCGGCGCTGCAGGGCTTTTCCATCTCGCCCGAACAGACCCTCTACGCGGTTCACCGCGCTGATGGCGAGCGCCTGGCGGTGCTCGGCGACCGCGACTCGGCCATGGCCGCGGCCCTGGCGCACGAATTGGCGCCGGTGTCGGTTCACTAGGGCGGATTGATCGAGGCCGGACCTACGCCGCCGACGACTGGGGTTCGCGCGCCAGCAGGGCATGGATGGCTTCAGCGGTGCGCGCCTGGCGGATCTGCTGGCGGACGTCGCCCTGGCGCAGCAGGCGCGAGACCCGGGCCAGGGTCCGCAGGTGCTCGGAATCGCAATCCTCAGGCGCGAACAGGGCGAACACCAGATCGACAGGCTGATCGTCCACCGCCTCGAACGCGGCGGGCTGCTCCAGACGCACGAAGACGCCGCGCATGCGGTCGAGGCCCGGCAGACGGGCATGGGGCACGGCCACGCCGTGACCGACTCCGGTCGAGCCGGCCGCCTCCCGTTCCAGCAGGGCGTCGAGCACCGTCCCGGCCTTCAGGCCGAAGGTGCGCGCCGCGATGTCGGCCACCGCCGACAGAACCTGACGCTTGCTGCCACCTCCCGCGCGCGGCGCGATGGCGCGCGGCTCCAGCAGATCACCGATGTTCATACGCTTGGGACTCGCAATATTCAGACCGGTGGCCGAGGTCCGGGCCGCGCCATGTCAGGCGTGTGCCCGTTTCCCGTTGCCGTTCTGTGACTGAGTGCGTTCAGGGTCGATCCAGCCGATGTTCCCGTCTGGTCGCCGATAGACCACGGACAATCCCCCGTGGGCGGCGTTCCTAAACACGATTGTTCGAGATTCAGTCAAGTCCAGTTCCATCACCGCCATCGAAACGGTCATTGTTTTGAGCGCTTCCTCGGACTCGGCGATGATCATGCCGGTCGGCGGACCGTTGCCGTCGATATCGTCCCACTCCTCGACGTCGTCGTCGGGGGAGCGCAGGACGTACATCGCCGCCGTTTCCTCCCGCCGCGCGCCGGCCTGGACCGAGTGGCTCTTCAGCCGGCGCTTGTAGCGGCGTACGCGTTTCTCGATCTTGTCGAGCGCGCTGCCGAAGGCGGCGTGGGCGTCGCCGCCCAGGCCCTGGCTCTGCAGCATCTGGCCGGAATCCAGCCGGATGGAACAATCGACCCGAAAATTGAACCCATCCTTGGCGACCACGACGTCGGCCGTGCCGCCGCGATCAAAATACTTGCCGATGGTGGAGGTGATGTCGTCCGAGACCCGCGAACGCAGGGCCTCCCCGACGTCGACGTGCTTGCCGGAGACTTGCACTTGCATGGGAATAGAACGCGCCCGGCGGCGATAGGTGTCAAGCAATCGGAAAGGCGCTCTCCGGTTTGTGAGCGGCGCGCGATCAGGCCAGGCCGAGGACCTGCGCGATGTGCTGGATAAACGCCACAGCCACGTTCCAGCCGACCACCAGCAATCCCACGCTGATCGCCGAAATGACGTAGCCGGCGACGGCGAAATAGCCGTCGCGCTGGATCAGTCCCAGGCCGAAGGCGGCGATCGCCGCGGCCGGGGCCATGTTGCCCAGGAAGATCGGCAGCAGCAGCACCAGCGACAGCAGAGTCACCGTCAGACCGATCAGCCGGTCGCCGATCGGTCCGAACAGGAAGGCCAGGCGGGGCCGGGAGACCTTTTCGATCTTTTGCAGCGTGGGGATCAGCTTGCGGAAGGCGCCGGCCAGGTCCGCCCGCCTGATCTTCCGCTCGTCGATGAACCGCGGCAGCCACGGACCGCGGATGCCGATGGCGATCTGCGGCGCCAGAAGAAGCAGCGGCGCGGCCAGGAAGGTCGAGGAGCCCGGCGGAAGCGGCAGCCAGTTGGGCGCCGAGAAGATGAACAGCAGCGCGCCGAAAGACCGGCGCCCGAGCCTGTGCACGATCTCGCCGACCGTCACCTCCGGATCGGGGTCGTCGCTGATATCCTGCAGCAGGTCGGACAGCGGTTGACGACGTTCGAGGGGATTCATCTCGGGCTCCGGCGCCCATTCTAACCGCATGAAGGGCGCGAACGCCCAGGCCAAATTACGCCGAGGCGCGCAACATCCGGCGGCGCTCGACCGACGAGGGAATGCGCATGGCCTCGCGATACTTGGCCACCGTGCGGCGAGCGATGTCGACGCCGGCTTCCTTGAGGATGTCGACGATGGCGTCGTCGGAATGCACGTCGCTCTCGGCGCCCTCGGCCTCGATCAGCTGGCGGATCTTGTGTCGCACGGCCTCTGCCGAATGGGCCTCGCCGCCGGACGAGGAGGCGATCGAGGAGGTGAAGAAGAACTTCAGCTCGAACACCCCGCGCGGAGTGGCGATGTATTTGTTCGAGGTGACCCGGCTGACCGTGCTCTCGTGCATGCCGATGGCGTCGGCCACGGTCTTCAGGTTTAGCGGCCGCAGGTGTTCCACGCCATAGGCCAGGAAGCCGTCCTGCTGGCGCACGATTTCGCTCGACACCTTGAGGATGGTGCGGGCCCGCTGGTCCAGGCTCTTGACCAGCCAGTTGGCGCTGGCCAGGCAGTCCTGGACGAAGGTCTTTTCCTGGTCGGTGCGGGCCCCGCCGGAAACCTTGGCGTGATAGCGCCGGTCGACCAGCACCTTGGGCAGGGTGTCGGTGTTCAGCTCGACCAGCCACAGGCCGCCCGAGCCCTCGCGGACGAATACGTCGGGCACGACCGGCTGGGACGGCTCGCCGCCGAAGGCCGCGCCCGGGCGGGGCGTCAGGGCCTTCAGCTCGCTGATCATCTCGCGCAGGTCTTCGTCGTCGACGCCGCAGGCCTTTCTGAGCCCGTTCATGTCGCGGCGGGCCAGTAGTTCGAGGTTGTCCAGCAGCGCGGCCATGGCCGGGTCGAACCGGTTGCGGTCCTTGAGTTGGATCGCCAGACACTCGCGCACGTCGCGGGCCATGATGCCGACCGGCTCGAAGCCCTGCAGGACGCTGAGCACCTCCTCAATGAAGGCCAGTTCACAGCCGAGCCGGTCGGCCATGTCGACCAGGTCGGCGCGCATGTAGCCGCCCTCGTCGACGGCGTCGATCAGCACCGCGGCGACCACCCGCTGCGGTTCGTTCAGGCGGGCCACGGCCAGCTGGTCGTGCAGGTGCTCGCCCAGGGTCTTGTCGCGGGTCAACCGGCCTTCGAGGCTGTCCTCGCCCTCGAAACTGCCGCCGCGCCCGGCGCGCGACCAGTCGATGTCGCCGCCGGCCCGGCCCGGCTCGCTGGTGTCGCCGTCGCCGGCGTCGCGCTCGCCCGGCGACAGGTCGGACGGCCCGCCGTCCATGTCCGCCTGGGCCGCGCCGTCGGGGACCTGGTCGGCGGAATAGTCGGGGGTCTCGGTGCGGACGGTCTCCGTCTCGGGCTCGTTGTCCCGATCGTCACGGGCCAGCAGCGGATTGCGCTCCAGCTCGCCCTCGACGTAGACCTCCAGCTCGAGGTTGGTCAGTTGCAGCAGCTTGATCGCCTGCTGCAGCTGCGGCGTGATGACGAGGCTCTGGCCCTGTCTCAGCTCAAGTCTTGGACCGAGCGCCACGCGCTTCCCCCACCCGTTGGAACAACCAGGGGGCAGCTTGGACGCCGGACGGTTAACGCAGCCCTTAAGCGGCGCGGTTCTTGCACGGGGGAGCGAGACCCATCGACATCTCGCCACCCACCGTCATGGCCCGACTTGTTCGGGCCACCCAGGAACACGGGTGTTGCAGAATCAAATCGAATGGCGACGAAACCCCCTCGTCCAGCGCGCTTGGGTGGCCCGAACAAGTCGGGCCATGACGATGGAGGGGATTGGCGGGTGACGATCGAAGCTAGCTGAACCGGTCGCCCAGGTAGACGCGGCGGACGTCGGGGTTGTCGACGATCTCCTGCGGCGCGCCCTCGAACAGCACTTCCCCGGCATGGATGATCGAGGCGCGGTCGATGATGTCGAGGGTCTCGCGGACATTGTGGTCGGTGACCAGGATGCCGATGCCGCGGCCCTTCAGATAGCCGATCACCTCGCGGATGTCGGCGATGGCCAGGGGGTCGATGCCGGCGAACGGCTCATCCAGCAGCATGAAGCTGGGCTCGCTGGCCAGCGCCCGCGCGATTTCCACCCGCCGCCGCTCGCCGCCCGACAGCGACACCGCGGGCGCCGTCTTCAGGTGGCTGATACGCAGCTCTTCCAGTAGGGCGTGGGTCGCCTCGCGGGCCCTGGAGGGCTCCTTCTCGCGCATCTCCACAACGGCGAGGACGTTTTCCTCCACCGTCATGCCGCGAAAGATCGAGGCTTCCTGCGGCAGGTAGCCCACGCCCATCCGGGCGCGCTGGTACATCGGCAGGGCGGTGATGTCGCGGCCGTCGAGGTGAATGGTTCCCTCGTCGACGGGGATCAGTCCGGTGACCATGTAGAAACAGGTGGTCTTGCCCGCGCCGTTGGGGCCCAGCAGGCCGGCCACCTCACCGCGCCGCAGCCGCAGGCTGACGCCGCGCACGACCTGCCGCTCGCCAAACGACTTCACCAGTCGGTTGACGACGAGTCCTTCGCCGGTCTGGTCGAGGTCGGCGGCCACCTAGTTGGTGGTCCCCTGATTGGGATAGAAGACGCCGCGGACCCGGCCGGCCTTGTTGCGGCCGGTGGTGTTTGACGACATCTGGGCCTGGCCGGTCTTGGTGTTGATCACCAGGCGGTCGCCACGGACCACGCTCTTGCCCTGCACGACAATGACGTTGCCGGTCAGGGTGACGGTCTCGGAGGAGAAGACATAGATGGCGCTGTCGGCGCGCACGGTGCGTTCGGGGGTCACGAAGTAGACCTGGCCATCAGCCTCGAGGCGATCCATGTCGCCGCAGCCGTCGCCGCCCTTGCGGCTGTGCACGACGATCTTGTCGGCGCGAATCCGGGTTTTGCCCTGCAGGGCCTCCACCGCGCCGCTCCAGGTGCTCAGGCACTGGCTCTGGATCACTTCGGAGTAGTCGGCGGTTATGTCGGTGGGCGCGCGCGGATCCAGCTGGGCGAAGGCCCCGCCCGCCGTTAGTGCAACGCCCGCGACGACCAGGCTCGCGAGTCCGAGTTTTCTTTTGGCGCTCTGCATGCGCGTTCCCGACATGACCATGACCCGTCTTATTCCGGATTGACGCGTGTGCGAACCCTGCCTCGAAACTCGATGCGGTCGCCCTTGTCCTTGACCGTATAGGAATCGGCCGAAACCTGACCCACCGGACCGTCTCCGACGATGCCCTTCTGGCCCACGGCGAGACCCGTGCGGGTGTCGATGGTGGTGTCGTTGGTCGCCACCCGATTGCCAAGGCCGTCGTCGATGCGCACGTCGCCGGTCAGCCGCAACAGCTGGGTCCGCTCGTCATAGACGCCGGTCTTGGCCATCAGGCGGCGGGGCGTGGCGGTTTCGGCACCGACCACCATGATCGGCTCGGTCAGGCTGACCCGGTGCGGCTCGCGCTCGTCGCGGGCCGCCTCGCGGGCGCCGATCAGGAAACTGCGGCCGTCCTCGACCCGGCCCTGGAAACGGGCGCCGACCATGCGGATGATCGGATCGTCGCTCTTGACCGGGCGGGGCGCCTGCAGGGCGCTGAGGGTCACCAGGCCCACCAGGGCCAGGGCGATCAACGCCATCACCGCGGGCAGCGCCCGGCGCAGGGCGCGGATCAGGACCAGCCGGCGCTCCCAGCGGGCGAACACCGCATCGCGGTCGACGGGCGCGCTGACGTGGTGAGTGGCGGCGGTCATGGCCGTCTCAGCTGTGGGCGAAGATGTCGACCTCTTCCCAGCCGGCGAGGTCGAGCCGCGCGCGCTGGGGCAGGAAGTCGAAACAGGCCTGGGCCAGGGCCGCCCGGCCTTCACGGTCGAGCATCGCCTGCAGGCGGTCCTTCAGGCCGTGCAGGTAGAGGACGTCGGAGGCGGCGTAGGCCAGTTGCTCGGGCGACAGGGAAGCCGCGCCCCAGTCGGAACTCTGCTGGGCCTTGCTGAGGTCCACGCCCAGCAGTTCCTTGCACACGTCCTTCAGGCCGTGGCGATCAGTATAGGTGCGGGCGATCTTGGAGGCGATCTTGGTGCACCAGACGGGGGTGGTCGTGATGCCAAGGTGGCGCTCGAACATGGCGATATCAAAGCGGCCGAAGTGGAAGATCTTCAGCACCGCCGGATCGGTCATCAACGCCTTGAGGTTGGGGCAGTCGTAGGCCGGGCGGCCCAGCCGCACCACATGGGCGTCGCCGTTGCCGGCGGAGATCTGCACCAGGCACAGGGGATCGCGCTGCAGACTCAGGCCCATGGTCTCCGAATCCACGGCCACCGACGTCACGCCCGCGAACAGGCCCGCCGGGATGTCGCCTTCATGCAGATGATTGGCCAAATGCGGTCGCTCCCTCTCTCGCTCTCTACCATATAGAAGAGGAGGGTGGTGCCCAGGAGAGGACTCGAACCTCCACGGCCGTTAAGCCACTGGCACCTGAAGCCAGCGCGTCTACCAATTCCGCCACCTGGGCTCGCTGACCCGTCGGGAAGCCCGACCGGCGCGAAGGCGAGCCTCATAGGGCGCCCTCTTCCTGCGGTCAATGCCGCGTTGCGCATGGACCGCGCCTCGTCTATCCGGGCGCTGTTCAAAGGGAAAAGGCGTCGTCATGCGTGGGCTCGTCACCGTCTTCGGGGGAACCGGCTTTGTCGGTCGCCAGGTCGTCCGTTCGCTGGCCAGACAGGGCTTCCGGGTTCGGGTCGCCGCGCGCAACGTCGGACGGGGCTATCGCCTGCGCATGCTGGGCGACGTCGGCCAGATCGAGGTGGTCCAGGCCAACGTCCGCAATGCCGCCTCGGTGGGCCGGGCGCTGGACGGGGCCGAGGCCTGCGTGAACCTGGTCGGCGTTCTCTACGAGGGCGGCCGCCAGGGCTTCCAGTCGCTGCACGCCATGGGCTCGAAGACGATCGCCGAGGCCGCCGAGGCTCGCGGCGTCGTCCGCTTCGTGCAGGTCTCGGCCCTCGGCGCCGACATCGACTCACCGTCGAAGTACGCCCGCACCAAGGCCATGGGCGAGGCGGCGGTGCGCGAGTTGATCCCCTCGGCGGTGATCCTGCGGCCGTCGGTGGTGTTTGGACCCGAGGACAGCTTCTTCAACCGTTTCGCCGGCATGGCGACCTTCAGCCCGGCCCTGCCTCTGCCCGGCGGCGGCGCGACAAGGTTCCAGCCGGCCTATGTGGCCGACGTGGCCGCGGCGGTGGCGAAAGCCCTGACCGACCCCGACTGCGCCGGCCGGACCTACGAGCTGGGCGGGCCCGGCGTGTTCACCTTCCGCGAGCTGATGGACTTCGTCCTGCGCGAGACCGGCAAGTCGCGGCTGCTGGTTCCCCTGCCCTGGGGCGTCGCGTCGCTGATCGGCCAGGCCGCGGCCCTGACGGCCGTCGTCGGCATCCCGCCGGTGCTGACGAAGGACCAGGTCGCGCTGTTAAAGTCGGACAATGTGGTCAGCGACGGCGCACCCGGTTTCGCCGATCTGGGCATCACCCCCCGCAGCATCGAGGCGATCGCACCCAGCTACCTCTACCGCTACCGCAAGGGCGGCCAGTACGCCGCCACGCCGGAAGGGGCGTTCTAGGCTTCAGCCGCCGGCCGGTTTGATCGCCGCTGGCGGCCAGCCAACCCCTGTCATCCCGGACGGCCCGAAGGGACGATCCGGGACCCAGATTCTGCTTCATGCGCTTTGGATGAGAGCGGATCTGGGTCCCGGCTCTTCGCGCTGTGCGCTTCGGCCGGGATGACAGTGGTTTGGGTGCTTGGCGTCACCCGAAATAGATCAGGCCCAGGCCCACGCCGCCGACCAGGATCCGCCACCAGCCGAAGGGCGCCAGGCCGCGCTTGCTGACGAAGTCGAGCAGCACCTTCACCACGATCAGGCCCGAGACGAACGACACCACGAAGCCCACGGCCAGCAGGCCGAGGTGACCGCCGACCATCAGGGATTCGCGGCTTTCCCAGAAGTCCTTGGCGAAGGCGCCCATCATCGTCGGGATGGCCAGGAAGAAGCTGAATTCGGCCGCCGCGCGCTTGTCCACGCCCAGCAGGACGCCGCCGACGATGGTCGCGCCTGAGCGGGACACGCCGGGGATCATCGACAGGACCTGGAACAGGCCCACGCCCAGGGTGGTCTTCAGCGGCAGGGTCATGGCGTCGTCGTGGCGCGGCGCCGGGGCCCAGCGGTCGATGGCCAGCAGGCCGAAGCCGCCGATCACCAGCGACCAGCAGATCAGCGCCGGGCTCTCGAACAGCACCTCCTTGATGAAGTCATAGAGCAGGACGCCGAACACCACCGCCGGCAGGAAGGCCACCAGCACCGACAGGGCGAACCGGCGGGCTTCGGCGCTGGTTGGCAGGCCGATCAGCACGGCCCACAGCCGCCGGAAATACAGCGTCACCACGGCCAGGATGGCGCCCAGCTGGATCAGCACGATGAAGCTGTCCCAGGACTTGTCCTCCAGCCCCAGGGCGATCTTGGCCAACAGCAGGTGGCCGGTGGAGGAGACCGGAATGAACTCGGTCAGCCCCTCGACGATGCCCAGGATGATGGCGGCCAGAATGTCGTTCATGAAGGCCTCGCGAGGTGATGGTCTACTTTGGAGACTGAAATTGCGGGAATTGTCGGCGCCGGAGGCCGGGAATCGGGTCCCCGGTGTTGAATATCGTCAACAAAATTGACAGACGCATTTTTCGTGCGTTTCCCAACCCCTAGAAGGCCGGGGAAGCAAACTTTTCCCCCCGGAAGGCTGGAGCGCGGCATGGCCGAGCGGATGCTGAAGTTCACGACCATCGAGCGCCGCACTCCTGAGAAGCGGGAGGCGCGGACGCGCGACCGCGACTTCCATGAAATCTACGCCGACTTCATCGACGCCAAGGCCCAGGAACAGGCCTCGCGTTGTTCGCAGTGCGGCGTCCCCTTCTGCCAGACCCATTGCCCGCTGCACAACAACATCCCCGACTGGCTGCGCCTGACCGCCGCCGGGCGGCTGGAAGAGGCCTATCGTCTGTCGCAGGCGACCAACGCCATGCCCGAGATCTGCGGCCGCATCTGCCCGCAGGACCGCCTGTGCGAGGGCAACTGCGTCATCGAGCAGTCGGGCCACGGCACGGTGACCATCGGCGCGGTCGAACGCTATCTGACCGACAAGGCCTGGGAAGCAGGCTGGGTCACCCCGCTGAAGGCCCACGCGGACGTGGGCCAGTCGGTGGGCGTCGTCGGGGCGGGACCCGCCGGCCTCGCCGCGGCCGAAGCCCTGCGCGAGCACGGCTACGCCGTGACCGTCTATGACCGCCATGACCGGCCCGGCGGCCTGCTGATCTACGGCATCCCCGGTTTCAAGCTGGAGAAGGATGTGGTCCAGCGCCGCACGAAGCGGCTCGAGGACGGCGGCGTGGTCTTCCAGATGAACTTCGAGGTCGGCCGCGACGCCACCCTGCCGCAGCTGCGCGAGCGCCATGACGCCGTCCTGCTGGCCACCGGCGTCTATGCCGCCCGCGAGCTGGAGTTGCCCGGAACCGGGTCGCAGGGTGTGGTGGCGGCGCTCGACTACCTGATCGCGTCCAACCGCAAGGGCATGGGCGACGAGGTCCCCGACTACGACTCGGGCCTGCTGGACGCGCAGGGCAAGGACGTCGTGGTCATCGGCGGCGGCGACACGGCCATGGACTGCGTCCGCACGGCGGTCCGCCAGGGCGCGACGTCGGTGACCTGCCTCTATCGCCGCGACCGCGAGAACATGCCCGGCTCCCTGCGCGAGGTTTCCAACGCCGAGGAAGAAGGCGTGGTCTTCGAATGGCTGGCCGCGCCCCGCAGCCTGCTGGGCGACGTCGAGGGCGTCTCCGGCGTCCGCGCCGTGCGCATGCGGCTGGGCCCGCCCGACAGCTCCGGCCGCCGCGCGCCCGAGCCGGTCGAGGGCTCGGACTTCGACCTGCCGGCCCAGCTGGTGATCAAGGCGCTCGGCTTTGATCCCGAGGACCTGCCGACAACTCTCGCCGCCCCCGACCTGGCGGTCAGCCGCTGGGGCACGGTGAACATCGACCGCAAGACCCAGGCGGCCAACCTCGACGGCGTCTACGCCGCCGGCGACATCGCCCGCGGCGCCTCGCTGGTGGTCTGGGCCATCCGCGACGGCCGCGACGCCGCCGACGCCATCCACAATCATCTCCAGGCGAAGGCGGATGCCCCCGCCCTCGTCGCGGCGGAGTGAGCGCCATGAGCATTGAACTCGACCGCTATCTCGCCAACCGTAAGCTGCTGATCGACGGCCATGCCTACGATCCGACCAGCGAGCGGGACAACTGCGGCGTCGGCCTGGTCTGCGCCATCGACGGCAAGCCGCGCCGCGAGGTGGTCGACCTGGCCATCAAGGCGCTGAAGGCCGTCTGGCACCGGGGCGCGGTGGACGCCGACGGCAAGACCGGCGACGGCGCCGGCATCCTGCTGTCGGTGCCGCAGGACTTCTTCATCGACCAGGTGCGCAACACGGGCCACAAGCTGCGGCCCGGCGCCATCGCCGTGGGCCAGATCTTCCTGCCGCGCACGGACCTGGGCGCCCAGGAGGCCGCGCGGACCATCGTCGAGAGCGAGGCCCTGCGCTTCGGCTTCTACATCTACGGCTGGCGACAGGTGCCGGTGGACACCTCGGTGATCGGTGAGAAGGCCAACGCCACCCGGCCCGAGATCGAGCAGATCATGCTCTCGCCGCCGGCCGGCATGGACGACGAGGCGCTCGAGCGCGCCCTCTACCTCTGCCGCAAGCGGATCGAGAAGCGCGTGGCGACTTCGGCGATCAACGATTTCTACATCTGCTCCCTGTCGACCCGGTCGCTGATCTACAAGGGCATGTTCCTCGCCGAGAACATCGACGACTTCTATCCCGACCTGCGGGATGTCCGGTTCGCCGCGGCGGTGGCCATCTTCCACCAGCGCTACTCGACCAACACCTTCCCTCAGTGGCGGCTGGCCCAGCCGTTCCGGATGCTGGCCCACAACGGCGAGATCAACACGCTGAAGGGCAACATCAACTGGATGAAGAGCCATGAGATCCGCATGGCCGCCCAGGCGTTCGGAGATTTCGGCGACGACGTGAAGCCGGTCATCCAGCCCAGCGGGTCGGACTCCGCGGCGCTGGACAACACCTTCGAAATCCTCGTCCGCGCCGGCCGCGACGCGCCCATGGCCAAGGCCCTGCTGATCCCCGAGGCCTGGGCCACCAAGACCGACGCGCAGATGAAGCCCGAGCACCGGGCGCTCTACAGCTACTGCAACGCGGTGATGGAGCCGTGGGACGGCCCGGCGGCCCTGTGCGCCACCGACGGCCGGTGGGTCGTGGCCGGCAAGGACCGCAACGGCCTGCGCCCACTGCGGGTGGCCTACACCGACGACGGCCTGGTCATCATGGGCTCGGAGGCGGGCATGTGCGGCGTCGCCGAGACCCGCATCGTCCGCAAGCTGAACATCTCCCCCGGACGGATGATCGCCATCGACCTGGAGGAGGGCCGGCTCTACGACGAGGAGGCGATCATCGATCGCCTGGCCGACGCCCATCCCTATACCGACTGGCTCGGCAACATGGTCGAGCTGGAGGAGCGCATCGGCCCGGGGCCGGAGCCCCGCAGCTGCCATGGTGAGGAGCTGATCCGCCGCCAGGCCGCCGCCGGCATAACCCTGGAGGACCTGGAGCTGGTCCTCTCGCCGATGGTCGAGGACGCCAAGGAAGCCATCGGCTCGATGGGCGACGACACGCCGCTGGCGGTGCTGTCGGACAACTATCGCCCGCTGAGTCACTATTTCCGGCAGAACTTCAGCCAGGTGACCAACCCGCCCATCGACCCCCTGCGCGAGACCGGGGTGATGAGTCTGAAGACCCGCTTCAAGAACCTCGGCAACATCCTCGTCGAGGACGAGGCGCAGACCGACGTCTATGTGCTGGAAAGCCCGGTTCTGACCACCGGGATGTATGAGCGGCTACTGGGCTACATCGGCGACAAGGCCCTGGCGGTCATCGACTGCACCATGCCGATCCCGGCCCAGGAAGCTCGCCCCGGCGACGCCCTGCGGGCCAATCTCGACCGCATCCGCGCCGAGGCCGAGGATGCCGCCCTGCGCGGCTGCGCCACAATCGTCCTGACCGACGAAATGAGCGCGCCGGGCCGGGTCGCCCTGCCGATGATCCTGGCCACCGGCGGGGTGCATGCGCACCTGGTCGGCAAGGGCCTGCGCTCCTACGTCTCGATCATCGTTCGCTCGGCCGAGTGTCTGGACACTCACTATTTCGCGGTGCTGGTCGGAGTCGGGGCCACGGCGGTCAACGCCTGGCTGGCCCAGGAAAGCTTCCAGGACCGGCTCGACCGCGGCCTGCTCGGCGAGACGACGCTTCGCCAGACCTGCGTGAACTTCAAGACGGCCATCGAACAGGGCCTGTTGAAGATCATCTCCAAGATGGGCATCGCGGTGATCTCCTCCTACCGCGGCGGCTACAACTTCGAGGCCGTCGGCCTGTCGCGCTCGCTGGTGGCCGAGTTCTTCCCCGGCATGCCCTCGCGCATTTCGGGGATCGGCTTCGCCGGCCTTGAGAAGCGCGCCGTGGAACTGCACCGCCGCGCCTGGGACCCCGACTTTGTCGCCCTGCCGGTGGGGGGCTTCTACAAGGCCCGCCGCTCGGGCGAGGCGCACGCCTTCGAGGCGCGCATGATCCACGCCCTGCAGACCGCCTGCGACACCGGCGACTACGAGACCTACCGCCGGTTCTCGGACGGCATGCGCAGCCTGCCGCAGATCCAGCTGCGCGACCTGCTCGACTGGCGCAGCGACCGCAAAGCGGTCAGCCCCGACGAGGTCGAGAGCGTCAACGAGATCCGCAAGCGGTTCCTGACCCCCGGAATGAGCCTGGGCGCCCTCGGCCCGGAGGCGCACGGGGCGCTGAACATCGCCATGAACCGCATCGGGGCCAAGTCGGTCAGCGGCGAGGGCGGCGAGGACCGGGCCCGCTACCGGCCGCTGCCCAACGGCGACAACCCCAACAGCGCGGTCAAGCAGGTGGCCTCCGGCCGGTTCGGCGTGACCGCCGAATACCTCAACGAGTGCCGCGAGATCGAGATCAAGGTCGCCCAGGGCGCCAAGCCCGGCGAGGGCGGCCAGCTGCCCGGCTTCAAGGTCACCGAGATGATCGCCCGGCTGCGTCACGCCACGCCCGGGGTGATGCTGATCAGCCCGCCGCCGCACCACGACATCTACTCGATCGAGGACCTGGCCCAGCTGATCTATGACCTCAAGCAGATCAACCCGGACGCCCGGGTCTGCGTGAAGCTGGTCTCCATGACCGGCATCGGGGCGATCGCCGCCGGGGTCGCCAAGGCCAAGGCCGACGTGATCCTGATCTCCGGCAACGTCGGCGGCACGGGGGCCAGCCCGCAGACCTCGATCAAGTATGCCGGCTCGCCCTGGGAGATGGGTCTCTCGGAGGCCAACCAGGTGCTGACCCTGAACAACCTGCGCCACTCCGTCCGTCTGCGGACGGACGGCGGCATCCGCACCGGCCGCGACGTGGTCATCGCCGCCATGCTGGGCGCCGAGGAGTTCGGCATAGGCACCGCCAGCCTGATCGCCATGGGCTGCATCATGGTCCGTCAGTGCCATTCCAATACCTGCCCGGTGGGAGTCTGCACTCAGGACGAGGCCCTGCGCGCCCGGTTCACCGGCACGCCCGACAAGGTCGTCAACCTGTTCACCTTCATCGCCGAGGAGGTGCGCGGCATCCTCGCCCAGCTGGGCTTCCGCTCGCTGCAGGAGATCGTCGGCCGCACCGACCTGCTGACGCAGGTCTCCCGAGGCGGCGAGCACCTCGACGACCTCGACCTCAACCCGCTGCTGGTCCGCGCCGATCCGGGCTCCAACAAGCCCTACTGCACGGTGGAGGGCCGCAACGAGGTGCCCGACACCCTCGACGCCCAGATCGTCCGCGACGCCGCCCCGCTGCTCCAGCGCGGCGAGAAGATGCAGCTGACCTACACGGTGCGGAACACCGCCCGGGCCATCGGCGCCCGGGTCTCCAGCCACATCGTGCGCAAGTTCGGCATGAGCGCCCTGCCGGCCGGTCACCTGACGGTGGAGCTGAAGGGATCGGCGGGCCAGAGCCTGGGCGCCTTCGCCGTCCGCGGTCTGCGCATCGTCCTGACCGGCGAGTCCAACGACTATGTCGGCAAGGGCCTGTCCGGCGCGACCATCGTGGTGCGGCCTTCGCCGCACCTGCTGGCGCCGGAAAGCAACGCCATCATCGGCAACACCTGCCTGTACGGCGCGACGGCGGGCAAGCTGTTCGCCGCGGGCCAGGCCGGCGAGCGATTCGCCGTGCGCAACTCCGGCGCGGTGACGGTGGTTGAGGGCTGCGGCGCCAACGGCTGCGAGTACATGACCGGCGGGGCGACGGTCATCCTGGGGTCCACCGGCGGCAATTTCGCCGCCGGCATGACCGGCGGCATGGCCTATGTGCTCGACATGTCGGGCCGGTTCGAGGACCGGGTCAACACCGACACGGTCATCGTCCAGCGGCTGGCCTCGGCGCACTGGGAGGACCAGCTGCATCGGCTCGTCGCCGAACACGCCCATGAGACCGGCTCGGCCTTCGCCGAGGGCATCCTGCGCGACTGGGACCGGATGAAGGGCCTGTTCTGGCAGATCTGCCCGAAGGAGATGGTCAGCCGGCTGGATCATCCTCTGCAGGCGGAGGAAGCGGCGGTCGAGCGGGCCTGACGGCCGGTCAGAGCGGCGGCGCTTCGCCGACATAGCGGGCGCGGGGGCGGATCAGGGTCCCCGTCTGGACCTGCTCGACCGCATGGGCCAGCCAGCCCGCCGTCCGGGCGACCGCGAACAGGGCGAACGGCGCGTCCGCCGGCAGGCCGAACCGGGCGCTCAGCGCGGTGACGGCGAAGTCGACGTTGGCGGCCTCGCCGGTCATGGTCTCCACCGCCGTCTGCAAGGCCGCGTACTCGGCCGGCGGCGCGAAGGCGGCCAGCAGGGCCGCGGCGCGGGGGTCCCCGTCCGGATACAGCGGGTGGCCGAAGCCCGGCGTCGGACCGGCCCGGGCGATACGGCCCGCGACGGTGGCCTCCGGCCCCAGACGGCGCGCCTCCTCGACCAGGTTGATCACCCGCCCGGCCATGCCGCCGTGCAGAGGTCCGGACAGGGCGCACAGCCCCGACAGGGCCGAGGCCGCCAGCGAGGCGCCGGTCGAGGCCGTCACCCGGGCGGCGAAGGTCGAGGCGTTCAGCTCATGGTCGGCCAGCAGGACCAGCTGCCGGCGGATGAAGTCCGCCGCGTCCGGACGGCCCCAGGCGTTGGCGATGCGCTCGTGGATCGGACCCTCGCCCGGCCCGCCCGCCGCGGCATCGGCAACCAGGTCCAGCAGGCCCACCGCCTCCACAGCCAGCGCCAGGGCGGCGCGGCCCCGCGCGGGGGGATCGATGCCGGCACGGGCGGAGAGGGCGTTGAACAGCCGCTCGCGCAGGGACTGTCCGGCGAAGGTCGCCGTCGGCGGGGCGGCCTTCAGCGAAGCCCCATGGCCGCCGCGCAACAGGCGGGCGACCGATTCCAGGGTCTCGGTCCGCGCCAGCGCCACGGCGTCCCGTCCCCGATAGAACAGCCGTCCGCCGGCGACGGTGGTGATGGCCGAGGCCAACACCGGCTCGCCCCAGGCGATCGCCCCTGCGGCGACCTCGGACGCCTTGCGCCCGCGCTTCTTGCGCTCCGCCAGACCACCCACGTCGGCCAGGCGATAGCGGCTGCGGCGGGGGTCGGCGGGATCGGGCCGGGCCTCGATCCGGCCCCGGCTGACATAGGCGTAGAGGGTCTGGGGGCGCACCCCCAGCCGGCTCATCGCCTCTTCCGCGGAAATCCAGTCGCGATCCATGGTCATATATTGATTATATTGATCAAGATTGACGATACCATGCGTCAGGCGGTTTTGTCTTCCCGGAAAAGGAGACAGGACATGAATGACGGGCTGGAAGGCGTGGTCGCCGCCAATACGGTGCTCTCGGACGTGGACGGCTTGGCCGGCCAGCTGACCATCCGGGGCTATGCGCTGGACGACCTGGCGGGACGGACCCGCTTCGAAGAGGTCGCCCACCTGCTGTTCGACGGGTTCTTCGACGACATGCCGGCCGACCTGACCCGGGCCCTGGGCGAGGCGCGCGTGGCGGTGTTCGCCGAGACGGCGGCGCTCGACGCCCGCCTGCTGAAGCTTAATCCGGTGGAGGCCATGCGCGCCCTGTGGGCCCGGCTGCCCGACGGCGACGATCTCGACACCGCGCTGACGCTGCTGGCGGCGCCGGCGGTGTTCACCCCGGCGGTGGTCCGCGCCCAGGCCGGCCAGTCGCTGGTGGCGCCGGACGCGAGTCTGGGCCACAGCGCCGACATCCTGCGCATGCTGCACGGCCGGCCGGCCAGCCGGGCGGAGGCCGACGCGCTGGACGCCTATCTGGTCACCGTCAGCGACCATGGCCTGAACGCCTCGACCTTCGCCGCCCGGGTGGTGGCCTCGACCCAGGCCGGCCTGACCTCGGCGGTGCTGGCGGGCATCTCGGCCCTCAAGGGTCCGCTCCATGGCGGTGCGCCGGGGCCGGTGATCGACATGCTCGACGGCATCGGCCGGCCGGAGAACGCCCGCGCCTGGCTGGAGGCCGCGCTGGATCGCGGCGAGCGGCTGATGGGCTTTGGCCACCGGGTCTACCGGGTGCGCGATCCCCGGGCCGACGTGCTCAAGGCGGCGGTGCGGCGGATGAGCGAGGGCTCCAACGTCCTGCCCGGCCGCGTGGCCTTCGCCGAGGCGGTGGAAAAGGCCGCGCTCGAAATCCTGCGCGACCGCAAGCCCGACCGGCCGCTGGATATCAATGTCGAGTTCTACACGGCCCTGTTGCTGGAGGCCCTGGCCTTCCCGCCGGCGACCTTCACCGGCGTGTTCGCCATGGGCCGCGTCGCCGGCTGGATCGCCCATGCCCGCGAACAGCTGGTCGGCGGCCGGCTGATCCGGCCGGCCTCGCGCTACATCGGCCCGCAGCCCCGCCGCGCCGCCTGAACAAAGGCGCGAGTCATTCGCGCTGGGGTCCGGCGGCGGCGCTCGCTAGAACAGCGGCATGACTGCCCCGCCCCTCACCGCCGCCCAGGCCGGCGTCCTCACCCGCCGGGTGACCACCCTGTCGGTCGCCGTCGCGGCCGTGCTGGTCAGCGCCAAGGCGGCGGCCTGGGTCGCCAGCGGCTCGGTCGCCCTGCTGGCCTCGCTGGCCGACTCCGGTCTGGACCTGCTGGCTTCGCTGATCACCCTGTACGCGGTGCGCTACGCCGTGGTCCCGCCGGACGCCGAGCACCGCTTCGGCCACGGCAAGGCCGAGGCCTTCGCCAGCCTGATGCAATGCGGCCTGGTGTTCGCCTCGGCGGCCCTGGTGGGCCGCGAGGCCATCGTCGGGATCCTCGACCCCAGGCCGATCGCCGCCGGCGGCTGGGCGGTCGCGGTCATGGGTCTGTCGGTGGTCCTGACCGTGGGGCTGATCTCCATGCAGTCCTGGGTGCTGCGCCGGACCCGCTCGGTGGCGGTCACCGGCGACCGGGCCCACTACGCCGCCGACCTGGCCTCGAACCTCGCGGCCATGGCCGGCATCGCCGGGGCGGCCCTGCTGGGCCTGCACTGGCTGGATGCGGCCGCTGGCCTGCTGGTGGCGCTCTGGCTGTTGTGGGGCGCCATCGGGGTGTTCCGCGAGGCGGGCGCCCAGCTGATGGACCATGAGCTGCCCGTGCCGGACCGCGAGCGGATCATCGCCCTGATGACCGCCGACCCCCGCATCCAGGACGTCCACCAGCTGCGCACCCGCGCGTCCGGGCCCTACGTCCACATCCAGATGCACGCCGACCTCGATCCCGACAGCAGTCTGGCCGCCGCCCACGAGGCGGTCGTGGCGGCCGAGAAGCGGGTGCTGGCGGCCTTTCCGGCGGCGGACATCATCATCCACGCCGATCCGCGCGGCCGGGCCGAGCCCCATGGCGGGGCCTTCGGCGAGGCCGAGCCGCCGTCGCGGTAAACGCGCCCTTAACGCCCGCCTGCGCTTACTTCGCGATGCAGCAACCGGACCCTCGATGAGCGTCGAACGCACCCTCCACCATTTCCCGCTCGACCCGGCCTCGCGGCAGGTGCGGCTGGCGCTGGGCGAGAAGCGGCTGGCCTTCACCGAGATCCAGGTGCGCTGGTGGGAGAGCCCGCCGGAGTTCGCCCAGCTGAACGCCTCGGGCGTGCCGCCGGTGCTGGTGGAGATCAACGGGGCGGACCGGATCGTGGTCTGCGAGACCCGCGCCATCCTGGAGCACCTCGAGGAACAAAACCCCGAACCGGCCCTGCTGGGGCGCGGGCCGGCCGAACGGGCGGAGGCGCGACGCCTGCTGCAGTGGTTCGATCGCAAGTTCGACGCCGAGGTCTCCGGCTACCTGCTGCACGAGAAGATGGAGAAGCGGCTGCTGGGCCTGGGCGCGCCCGCCCTGGCCAACATCCGCGCCGGCCGCGACGCCCTGAAGCTGCACATGCAGTATATCGAGCGCCTGCTGGCCGACCGCGACTGGCTGGCCGGCAAGCGCATCTCGCTGGCCGACATGGCCGCCGCCGCCCACCTGTCGGTGATCGACTACTTCGGCGACGTACCGTGGAACGACTTCACCGCCGCCAGGACGTGGTACATGAAGATCAAGTCGCGGCCCTGTTTCCGACCGCTTCTGGCCGACCGTTGGCCAGGCATGGCCCCGGCGCCCCACTATCACGACCTTGATTTCTGACTCACCGAAGACGGCGATCCGTGACGAGGCCGCAAGCCTCGGGTTCGACGTCTGCGGGTTCGCCTCGGCGTCCGACGCCTGGCCGGCGGGCGCGCGGCTGGAGGCCTTCGTCGCCGAAGGCCTGCACGGAACCATGGGCTGGATGGCGGAGACGCTTCCCCGGCGCGCCCATCCCACCGGCATGTGGCCGGCCGCGCGTTCAGCCATTGTGCTGGGGCTGAACTATGGGCCCGACAGTGATCCGTTGGCGGCGCTGGCGGAGCGGTCGCGCGGGACCATCTCGGTCTACGCCCGGGGCGACGACTATCACGAGCTGATCAAGGGCCGGCTCAAGACCCTGGCCGGCAAGATCGTCGCGCGGCAGGGTGGGGAGGTGAAGGTGTTCGTCGACACCGCGCCGCTGATGGAAAAGCCGCTGGCCCAGCGGGCGGGTCTGGGCTGGCAGGGCAAGCACACCAACCTGGTCTCGCGGGAGCTGGGGTCGTGGCTGTTCCTCGGTTCGATCCTGACCACGTTGGACATCGAGCCGGACGCGGCCGAGGTCGACCACTGCGGCTCCTGCCGCGCCTGTCTCGACGTCTGCCCGACCGACGCCTTTCCCGCCCCCTACCGGCTGGATGCGCGTCGGTGCATCTCCTATCTGACCATCGAGCACGCCGGCCCGGTGCCGGAGGAATTCCGCACGGCCATGGGCAACCGGATCTACGGCTGCGACGACTGCCTGGCCGTCTGCCCGTGGAACAAGTTCGCTGCCGTCGCGCGGGAGAGCGCCTTCCACGCCCGGGATGAGCTGAGGTCCCCGCCGCTGGCTGACCTCGCGGCGCTGGACGATCCGGCGTTCCGGGCCCTGTTCCGCAAGAGCCCGGTCAAGCGCATCGGCCGCGACCGGTTCGTCCGCAACGTGCTCTACGCCATCGGCAACAGCGGCGATGCGGCGCTGGCGGCGTCGGCGGCGCGGCTGAAGGACGATCCGTCTGATGTGGTCCGTGACGCGGCCGGATGGGCGCTGGAGCGGCTATTTCGGTGACAGTTTACCTATTTCGCCAAGCGCCACAGATTCGACATCCAAGCTCAAGGCGCGAAATAGGTAAACTGTCACCGAAATAGGTTCACCCCGCTCGCAGCGTCTCCGCCAGCCGGAGCATCAAGGTCGCGCCTTGGCGCATCTGGTCGAGGGCGATGTACTCGTCCGGCTGGTGGGCCTGGTCGATCGAGCCGGGGCCGCAGATCACCGTCGAGAAGCCGGCGTTCTGGAACTGGCCGCCCTCGGAGGCGAAGGCCACCGTGCGGGCCGCGCCGTTGTCGCCGGTCAGGCCCCGGACGAAGGCTTCGGCCGCGCCGTCCTCGGGGGCCATGGGCGGCACGTCGGCCTGCACCTCGAACACCGCGCCGCAGTCGGGATCGCGGGCCTTCAGCCGGGCGTCGAGATCGGCGACCCGGGCGCGGAAGTCCGTCAGCAACGCCAGGGCGTCCTGGCCGGGCTCGGCCCGCACGTCGAACAGGATCTCGCAGCGGCGGGCGAGGATGTTGGTCGCCGTGCCGCCGTCGATCCGGCCGATGGTCAGGGTGGTCCCCCGCGGCTCGAACGGCGAGGCGGGATCGGCCCGGGCGGCGAGATCCAGCGACAGGCCCGCCAGGGCGGTGATCAGCCCGGCGGCGGCCATGTTGGCCGAGACGCCCAGATGTGGCTGGCTGGAGTGGGCCTCCCTGCCGCTGACCACCACGCGGAAGAAGGCCGCGCCCTTGTGCCCGGCCACGGCCTTCATCAACGACGGCTCGCCGACGATGGCCAGCGCGGGCCTCGGGAGGTCGCGGGCGATCACCGCGATCATCTCCGGCGCCCCGAAGCAGCCGACCTCCTCGTCATAGGAGAAGGCCAGGTGGACGGGACGTTTCAGTCCTTCGCGGAACAGCGGGACCGCCGCCAAGGCCAGGGCGATGAAGCCCTTCATGTCCGCCGCGCCGCGCCCGTGGAGCCGACCGTCGCGCTCGGTCAGGACGAAGGGGTCGGAGGTCCAGGGCTGGCCGTCCACCGGCACCACGTCGGTGTGGCCGGAGAGGACGATCCCGCCCTCCACCGCCGGTCCGACCGTGGCCAGCAGGTTGGCCTTCCCGCCGTCAGGACTGGCGATGCGGCGACTCTCGACACCCTGTTCGGTCAGGTGCGCCTGGACCCAGTCGATCAACGCCAGGTTCGACCCGCGCGAGGTGGTGTCGAACCCGACCAGATGGCCGAGAATGGCGATGGCGCGGTCGGTCAGGGCGGAGGTGGTGATCATGGAGATTGTGTAGCGCGGCGAGCAGGGACATGCACTTCAGTGCGTGTCCCTTTCCGGCCGGAGGGGACACGTACTGAAGTACATGTCCCCGCGCCTTGTGCGCGCAAACCCTTGCTCCGATGGGGCCGCGCCCTTAAGCCCCTTCCACCATGTCGACCCAAGGCCTGATCCTCACCCTGTCCTGTCCCGACCGCCGCGGTATCGTGGCGGCGGTGTCCGCCTTTCTGGCCGACCGGGACTGCAACATCCTCGACGCCCAACAGTATGACGACGCCGAGACCGGGGTGTTCTTCATGCGGGTGGTGTTCCATCCGGACGGCCATGACGCCGGGGGCCTGCGGGGCGAATTCGGCCCGGTAGCCGACCGCCTCGCCATGACCTGGAGCTTGCGCGACCCGGCGGTGCGCAAGAAGGTCATGATCCTGGCCAGCAAGTCCGACCATTGCCTGGCCGACCTGCTCTATCGCTGGCGTATCGGCGAGCTGCCGATGGACATCGCCGGGGTGATCTCCAACCATCCGGCCGACACCTATCGCCATGTGGACCTGACCGACCTGCCGTTCCACCACCTGCCCGTCAGCAAGGACACCAAGCTGGAGCAGGAGGCGCAGGTCTGGGCGCTGATCCGTGACAGCGGCGCCGATCTGGTGGTGCTCGCCCGCTATATGCAGGTGCTGTCCGACGGTCTGGCGGCCAAGCTGGAGGGCCGCTGCATCAATATCCACCACTCCTTCCTGCCGGGCTTCAAGGGCGCCAGGCCCTATCACCAGGCCCATGCCCGCGGCGTGAAGGTGATCGGCGCCAGCGCCCACTTCGTCACCGGCGACCTGGACGAAGGCCCGATCATCGAACAGGACGTCGAACGCATCAGCCACCGCGATACGCCGGAAGACTTGATCCGCAAGGGCCGGGATATCGAGCGCCGGGTGCTGGCGAGGGCGCTGCGGTGGGCGCTGGACGACCGGGTGCTGCTGAACGGGCGCAAGACGGTGGTGTTCACGGATTAGCCCTCTCTCATCCTCCCCTCGCAGAGGGGAGGGGGACCACGCGGAGCGTGGTGGAGGGGGCAGCGCCGCGCTGGCCGGAAGGACCGGAATTCAGGATTGGGCCGCTGGCGTTCGCGCCGCCCCCTCCACCGCCTCGCGGCGGTCCCCCTCCCCAGCAAGCTGGGGAGGACAGCCTATCTACCGAACCCGGTCGATCCCGCCGCCGGCAACACCCCCAGCAGCTCGATCCTGAAGATCAGCACGCTGTTGGGCGGGATCGGGCCGGCGCCCTGTTCGCCGTAGCCGAGGGCCGGCGGGACGTAGAGGATCCATTCCTCGCCGGGCTTCATCTTCTGCAGGGCCTCGACCCAGGCCGGGATCAAGCCGCCCAGCTTCATCACCGCGGGGGCGCCCTTCTGGTAGGAGCTGTCGAACACGTCGCCGGAGACCAGCTTGCCCTCGTAGTGGACCTTCACCTCGTCCTCGGGGCGGGGCGAGACGCCGCCGGAGTCGCCCGGCCGCACGATCCTGTAGAGCACGCCCGACGGCAGGGCCTTCACGCCTGGCTCCTTGGCGGTCTTCTCCATGTAGGCGGTGGCCACGGCCGCGTTGGCCTCGATCAGGACCGGATCGGCCGCCTTCTTGCCGCAACCGGCGAGGGCCAGGCTGGCGGAGACGGCGGCGGCGATGGCGAGGGTGCGAAGCATGTTCTCTCCTAGACCGCGCGAGGCGGGTAGCCGCTCTCGCGCAGGGCGTCCATGATTTCGTGGGTGTGCTGGGCGTCGCGGGTCTCGATCATGATGTCGAACTCCGCGCCCTTGGCCGGCACGTCGAGGGCCAGGCGGTTGTGGGCCACCTCGATGATGTTGCCGCCCATCTCGCCGATGACACGGCTGACGGTCGCCAGCAGGCCCGGGCGGTCGTCGCCGATGATCCGCAGGGAGACCAGCCGCTGGGCCCGCACCAGTTCGCGGGTCAGGACCGAGGCCAGCAGGCGGGTGTCGATGTTGCCGCCGGTCAGGATCAGCCCGCACTTTTTGCCGCGGAACCGCTCGGGATAGGCCAGCAGGGCGGCCAGAGACGCCGCCCCGGCGCCCTCGGCGATGGTCTTCTCGACGTTGCAGTAGAGGGCGATGGCCCGCTCGATATAGGGCTCTTCAAGCAGGAGGACATCGTCCATCAGCGGGCGGGCGATGCCGTAGGTCTTGGCGCCCACCTCCTTGACCGCGATGCCCTCGGCAATGGTCTGGCCACCGGCCTCGGCGTTCAAACCGCGCATGCGGGCGGTGAAGCTGGGGAACATCGCCGGCTCGCAGCCGATGACGCGGATATTGGGGTTGATCGCCTTGGCCGCCGTGGCCACGCCGCTGACCAGCCCGCCGCCGCCGATCGGCACGGGCAGGACCTCCAGGTCCGGCACGTCCTCGAGCATCTCAAGGGCGATGGTGCCCTGGCCGGCCATCACGTCGTAGTCGTCGAACGGGTGGACGAACGTCAGGTTGCGCTCTTCCCGCAGCAGCTGGGCATGGGCGGCGGCCTCGTCATAGGTGTCGCCGAAGATGACCACGGTGGCGCCGTGCTGACGGGTGTGCTCGACCTTCACGAACGGCGTGCCCTTGGGCATGACGATGGTCACCGGCACGCCCAGCCGCGCGCCGTGATAGGCCAGCCCCTGGGCGTGATTGCCGGCGCTGGCGGCGATGACCCCGCGCGAGCGTTCCTCGTCGGTCAGCAGCAGCAGCTTGTTGAGCGCCCCGCGCTCCTTGTAGGCGGCGGTGAACTGCAGGTTCTCGAACTTGACCCACACCTGCGCCCCCGTGATCTCCGACAGGGTGCGGGAGTAGCGGCACGGCGTGCGTTCGATGTGGCCGGCCAGCCGTCCGGCGGCGGCCTTGATGTCTTCGAGGGTGAGGGTCATGGGCGTTCAGGGGGGCGGGGCGCCAGCCTTCACCGCAAACCCCGCATGAGGTCAAGCCGCCGCATGGCTTTCCCGGGCAGTTCCGACATCCGGCCCAGCGGCAGGGACTCCGCCGCCTTGCGCAGGGCATAGGCCGTCTCGCGCATCAGCGCCGCCGCCGACGGGGCGCCGACGAAGCCGTGGGTGACGCCGATCTGGACGTTGGAGAGCTCGCGCTTGAAGCGGTATTCGCCGGCGCCCAGGTCGAGGCGGCTGTAGGGCGTGTCGTCCATCCAGCGCAGGATGTCCTGGAACAGCAGCATGCCAGGCGAATAGCGCTCGAACGCAGGATCGTGGCTGATGATCCAGCTGTGGACATTGCGGCCGCCGCGGATGTCCAGCTGGGCCGCCGCCAGCTTGTCGCCGATATGCAGGGTGAACAGCACGCCGCCGAAGTCGGGGTCTCGGCTGGCGAACAGACCGCGCACCAGGGCCAGAGGCCAGCCGGCGGCGAACAGGTCGACCTGGCCGGTGGCGCGCCACTGGGCCTGCTTCCAGGCGATCAGCTGGTCGAGGTCGGCCTTGGAGCGCGAGAAGGCGGTGAAGGTCACCGGCCCCAGCTCCCGCTCGACCTTGCGGCGTTTCTTGTCGCTGTCCTTGAGGGTCGAGACCCCGGCGGCGCGGCGCTCGGCCTCGTAGGCGGCGTACCCGTCCGCCAGGTCGATGACCCAGGAGCTTTCGCGGCCGCGGGCCAGTGGGGCGAACGCCGCCTGATCCTCGATCATGTGGGAGAAGTCGAGCCGGCCTACGCCGAGGGCCTGGACGATCTCGCGGGGATCGACCGTCAGACCGGGCTCGGCCACCAGCCCCTGATAGTCGCACATCGGCGCGCCGGCGGGCATGGCGGCGAACGGTCCGACCCGGGCGGCGATGAAGCCCTTCGGATCGGCGAGGCCGCCCAGCACCGCCACACGCACGCCGCGGTCGCCGGCGCCCGGCCCCTGCGCCCGCGCCACGGCCCGCGCCCAGTGGGGTGACAGGAAGGGACTGTCGAGCGCGGGATTGGCTGCCTGGAGCGCCGCCCAGCGCTCGACGGCGAAGGCGGTCAGCTCCCAGGGCCTGACGACATCGATCTTCACGAAACGCTCCCCTGGCCGATTTGCCGAGCGGCAGACTAGCGCCCAACTGTTGCGGGAGGGTTTAGGTTCAGCATCCGGCCCTGGCCAGGCTCCGACAAGGTTCCTCCCCCCTGGGGGAGGTGGCCCTGCGCAACAGGGGCGGAGGGGGTCTCACCACGCCGCTGACGCCCCCCCTCAGTCGGCCCTGCGGGCCGACAGCTCCCCCAGGGGGGAGCAACCAGACCCGCGCCAGATCC
The DNA here is from genome assembly GCA_030678995.1 of Caulobacter sp. Lineage (GTDB taxonomy): Bacteria > Pseudomonadota > Alphaproteobacteria > Caulobacterales > Caulobacteraceae > Caulobacter. Next base: position 74,027 of record JAUXTQ010000060.1, on the reverse strand, counting down.
GGTCTAGGCGCCGATCGGCGTGGGCGCCGGCGGAGTTCTCGCTGGCGAAAATGGCGGGGGCGGGGATATGACGAAAGCCACATCAATCGGGGATTCCTTCATGCGCCGCGCCCTTGCCGCCTTCACCCTGGCTCTCGCCGTCCTGTCCGCCGGGGCCGTCCAGGCCAAGACCGTGGCCGTCACCGCCGCCCGTCTGCTGGACGTGGTCTCCGGCAAATATGTCGAGCTGCCGGTGGTGATCATCACCGACGGCCGCATCACCGCCGTGGGTCCGCAGGGGTCGGTGAGCATCCCGGCGGACGCCGAACGGATCGACCTGCCCGGCCAGACCCTGCTGCCGGGTCTGATCGACATGCACGTCCATCTGGATTCCAACCCGCGCTACGGCGGCTATTCGAGCCTGGTTTTCACCGACAGCTTCTGGGCGGTGATCGCGGTGCCCAACGCGGCCGCAACTCTCAACGCCGGCTTCACCACCGTGCGTAACGTCGGCGCCGACCGCTACAACGACGTGGCGCTGAAGCAGGCCGTCGACGAGGGACTGATCCCCGGGCCGCGCATCATCCCGGCCGGCTACGCCATCAGCGCCATGGGCGGCCACTGTGACTACACCTACTTCCCGCCATCGGTCGGGGCGGTGGCGCCGGGCGTCGCCGACGGTCCCGAGGAAGGCCGCAAGATGGTGCGTAAGATGCACAAGTACGGCGCCAAGGTGATCAAGATCTGCGCCACCGGCGGGGTCTTCTCCAACGACGCGGTCGGCGTCCAGCAGATGTCCGTCGAGGAGATCAAGGCGATCGTCGACGAAGCCCACATGCAGGGCCTCAAGGTCGCGGCCCACGCCCACGGGCCGGAAGGTATCCGGGCGGCGATCCTCGGCGGTGTTGACACCATCGAACACGCCAGCCTGGTCGACGACGAGGGCATCAAGCTGGCGGTCAAGTACGGCGCCTTCTTCGGCATGGATATCTACAACACCGACTACACCCAGGCCGAAGGCCGGGCGAACGGTGTGCGCGAGAGCGAGTTGAAGAAGGACCGCGACATCGGCGAGGCCCAGCGGCAGAACTTCTGCAAGGCGGTGAAGGCCGGGGTTCGCCAAGTCTATTCGACCGACGCCGGCATCTATCCGCACGGCTGGAACGCCCGGCAGTTCGCCGTCATGGTGCGCTACTGCGCCACCCCGCTGCAGGCGATCCAGTCAGCCACCGTCAACGCCGCCGCGGCCCTCGGCCAGGACGGCGACGTCGGCCAGGTCGCCGTCGGCCGCTACGGCGACATCATCGGCGTCACGGGCGATCCGCTTGCCGATGTGACGGTGCTGGAACGGGTGACCTTCGTGATGAAGGGCGGAGTGGTGGTGAAGCGGTAGTCGACCGCGGGGACATGCACTTCAGTGCGTGTCCCCTCTGGCAGGCAAGGGACACGCACTGAAGTGCATGTCCCTGCTCAGATCACACCGCGCAGGCGGCTTTCACCTCGGCGCGGAGGAGGGGGATGTTGGTTCCCTTCTCCGAGGAGGTGGCCAGCACCCGCGGGAAGGCGGCGGGGCGTTTGGCGATCTTGGCCAGGGTCTGGGCGGTCACCGCCTCGACCTCGGCCGGCTTGATCTTGTCGGCCTTGGTCAGGACGATCTGATAGGACACCGCCGCTGTATCCAGGGCGTCCAGGGCCTCGGTGTCGGGCTCCTTGAGGCCGTGGCGGGCGTCGATCAGCAGATAGACCCGCTTCAGGTTTGGCCGGCCGCGCAGGTACTGGCGGCCGAGGTTCTGGAACTTGTCCTTCGCGGTCCGCGAGACGCGGGCGAAGCCGTAGCCGGGCAGGTCGACCAGCCGCAGCCGGTCGTCCAGCAGGAAGAAGTTGATCTCCCGCGTCCGGCCCGGCTCGTTGGAGGCCCGGGCGAGATACTTCTGGCCGACCAGGGCGTTGATCAGGCTCGACTTGCCGACGTTGGAGCGGCCGGCGAAGGCCACCTCCGGCAGGTCGGCCGGCGGCAGCCCGTCCATCTTCACCGCCCCCAACATGAAGGTCGCGGGATGGGCGAAGAGGACCCGGGCGGCCTCGATCTCCTCGTCGTCGAAGGTATCGGTCACGCTAGTGTCCTGGTTTCGAAGTTCGCCAGCATCTTGTGGAACCCTCTGTCGAACGTCGAAACCAAAAAGGACATTAGCCACTCAGACTTCCTAGTGTGCCTTGGGGATTTGAAGTTCGCTCGGAGGTCGACCCAACCATTGGCGAACTTCAAATCCGGCACACTAGACTGCCTTGCCGTTCCCCCGCACCCTGGCGATGAAGTCGTCGATCGGGTTGTCGGTCTTGAGGCGGTGCATGATGATGTACTGCTGGAAGATCGAGAACACGTTCGAGAAGGTCCAGTAGAGCAGCAGGCCGACGGCGAACGGGGCCATGATGAAGGTGAACATGATCGGCATCAGCTGGAAGATTCGCTGCTGCATGGGATCGGGCGCCGGCGGATTCATGGCGGTGGTCAGCCACATGGTGAAGCCGTAGAGCAGCGGCAGCACGCCCAGATGCAGCGGGCCGTTGAGGAAGCCGCCGATCAGCGGCGTCGAGGCGATGTCCCAGGGGATCAGGCCAAACAGGTTCAGCACGGTGGTCGGGTCGCGGTCCGACAGGTCGCGGATGTAGCCGTAGAAGGGCGCGTGACGCATCTCGATGGTCACCGACAGCACCTTGTAGAAAGCCAGGAAGATCGGGATCTGCAGCAGAATCGGCAGGCAGCCGAGCATCGGGTTGACCTTTTCCCTCTGGTAGAGGGCCATGGTCTCCTGCTGCATCTTGGCCGGATCTTCCTTGTAGCGGGCCCGGATCTCCTCCATCGGCTTCTGCAGCTTCTTCATCCGCGACATGGATTCATAGCTCTTCTGCGCCAGCGGGAAGAGCAGCAGCCGGACCACCAGGGTGGTCGCCAGGATGGCCAGGCCGAAGTTGCCGACGTGGCTGAAGAAGAACTCCAGCACGTTGAAGAAGGGCCGGGTCAGAAAGCCCAGCACGCCCCAGTCGACGGCCTTGTCGAAGAAGGGGATGCCCAGGGTCTTCTGGTAGGCCTGCAGATCCTTGACCACCTTGGCGCCGGCGTAGAGGCGCGAGACCTCGGTGACCTGCTTGCCCGGCGCGATGAGGCGCGGGGTTCCGCCGTAGTTGGCGTCATAGATGTCCACACCGTCGCGGGTGCTGACGTTGAAGCTGGCGACGATCTTCTCGCTCTGGGTCGGCACCAGGGCCGCGAGCCAGTATTTGTCGGTGATTCCCAGCCAGCCGCCCTGGGAGCTGAAGGTCTGGCCGGTCTTCTTCTTCCACGGCTTGTACTTGAACAGCCGCAGCTCGGGCTTTTCCCTGTCGGGCATGTCCGACAGGGCGCCGACGCCGCCTTCGTGGACGTTCTGCGCGGCGGACACCGGCAGCCCCTGCCGCTGGACGCGGGCGTAGGGATTGAGGGTCACCGGGACGGCGCCCAGGTTGGCGACCGTGTCGGTCACCGTGAACATGAACCGGTCATCGACCTCGACCCGGCGCGTGAAGACAAGACGGCCCGGCGCCACATAGGTCAGCACCAGCGGCTTGCCGGGGGCCAGGACGTCGCCGGACGTCACGGTCCAGACGGTGTCGGCGGTCGGCAGGCCCGGCACGACGGCCACGGGCACGCCGTTCACCTGCGGCACTTCCCAGCCGAAGTCGGCGAACCAGGCGTTGGCGGCGCCCTCGGGACGCAGCAGCTCGACCGGCGGCGCGCCCTTCTTGAGGGACTGGGCGTACTTCAGGCCATTGGGGCCACGCTCGGTCAGGAACAGGTCGTCGATCCGCGCGCCCTGCAGGCGCAGCGAGCCGCTCAGGGCCGGGGTGGCGATGGTCACCCGCGGGCTGCGCGCCTTGGCCGCGTCGCGCGACACCCGCACGCTTGGGCCGCTGGTTGCCTTGGGACCCTGGGGCTTGGCCGCGGCGGTGGCCGCCGCCGCCTGCTTGGCCTCGAGCTGGCGCTTCTTGTTCGCCGGGTCGAGGACCAGGGCCTGGTAGCCGATGAGGATGGCGAACGCGATCACCATAAAGGTGATCATGTTGCGGGATTCGTTTTGCGGCATGTCGCGCTTAACCCGTACGGGAGGAATCGGACGTCGCGGCGGGTTGCGCGGACGCAGGGTCTTGATCGGCGGCGAGCCTTAACAGCGCGCTTTTCACATCGTCAAGGAGACGGTCCCAGGGGCGCGTCGGGGCGCCGCCCCTGGCAATGAACACATAGTCTGATCCGGGCCGCCCCGCCTGCGGCAAAAGCAGCCGCGCGGCCTCGCGCAGACGGCGCCGGGCGCGGTTGCGAACGACAGAGCCGCCGACCTTCCTGGTGGCGGTGAATCCGGCGCGGATCGCGGGGTCGCCGTCCTGACGGTCGCGGCGCTGCACGACCACGGCGCCGCGGGCGCACGAGGGCGCCTTGGCGGCCGAAAGGAAATCCGGCCGCTTCCTGATGCGTTCTATGATGGGCTTCTCGTCCAACTCGTCCCGGCCCCGTATGCGAGGCAGATGGGGACGCGCGCGCGAAAGACTAGGCGGTCAGGCGCTTGCGGCCCTTGGCGCGGCGGCGCGCAACGATCTTCTGGCCGCTTTTGGTGGCCATCCGCGTACGGTAGCCGTGACGGCGCTTGCGCACGAGACGCGAGGGCTGAAAGGTCCGCTTGCTCACGGGTTAGCTCCGAAATTCTGGTCGTATCTGCAACGGAAGGGCCCGCCGCGAATGAGCGCGGGTGGATACGGGAACAGGCCCGGCCTGTCAACCGCGGCGAGTCGGGAAGGCCTTACAGGTCCGGGCGGATAATGGCCTTGCCGATGACCTTGCGGTCCGCAAGCAGGTCGAAGGCCTCGCGCCAGCGGTCCAGCGGCAGCTCGGCATGGACGCGGGCACGGATCACGCCGTCGTTGGCCAGGTCCCAGACCGCCTGGGCGTTCTCCCGGCCCCGGTCGGGGAACCGGCGGCCGTACTCGCCGGCGCGCACGCCCATGACCGAGAAGCCCTTGATCAGCGGCATGTTGACCGAGACCGTCGGGATGCGGCCCGAGGTAAAGCCGACGACCAGCAACCGGCCGTCGAAGGCGATGCAGCGGGTGCTCTCGTCGAACACGTCGCCGCCGACCGGGTCGTAGATCACGTTGGCCCCGCCGCCGGTGATCGCTTTGACCTGTTCGCGGAAGCCGCCCGTCACATTGATCACCGCGTCGGGGGCGTATTCCTCGGCGATGACCTTCAGTTTCTCGTCTGACGCCGAGGCGGCGATGACCTTCGCCCCCAAAGCCTTGGCCAGGTCCACTGCGGCCAGGCCCACGCCGCCGGCCGCCCCATGCACCAGCACCCACTCGCCGGGCTCGAGCCGCGCCCGGCGCACCAGGGCGACGTAGGCGGTCAGATAGGCCGCGCCGACGGCGGCGGCCTGGGCGAAGCTCAGGCGGTCGGGCTTGCGGCGAATGGCGGCGACGGGCAGCACGGCGAACTCGGCGAACCCGCCCAGCTTGGCCCCGCCCACGACCGCGTCGCCAAGGGCCCAGGCCGTGACGCCCTCGCCCAGGCCGACGATCTCGCCAGCCAGCTCCATCCCGCCGACGAACGGCAGAGGCGGCTTCATCTGGTACTCGCCCCGGGTCATCAAGAGGTCGGGAAAGTTCACGCTGGCCGCCCTGACGCGGACCAGCACCTCCCCGGGGCCCGGCGAGGGGACCGGGATGTCCTTCAGGACGCAGCCGGCGTAGTCCGCGGCGAGAGATTCAGTGACGAGCGCGCGCATTCTTGGTCCCCGGATGCCGGCCGGATTTGTGGAGCGTTTCCGCTGCGGGAGTCATCCGAAAACGGAACGCCCTCGCTCCCCTTCATGGGGAGGGACAGGCCGCGAAGCGGCCAGGGTGGGGAAGCAAAGGGCCGTGCTGGATGTGTCGGTGAGGCGTCTCACTCCCCCACCCGGCCGGGCTACGCCCGTCCACCCTCCCCATGAAGGGGAGGGAGAATAGCACCCCTACTTCAGCATCCCGTCCGCCGCCTGGCGCACGAAGCCGGCGATCTCGCGGCAGGCGGTGTCGGCGGCGGGGATGGCCCCGGTGAAGGCAGTGAAGCCATGGCCCAGGCTGTCGTAACAGCGGTAGATCACCGGAACCCCGGCGTCCTTCAGCAGCTTGGCGTAGGTCTCCCCCTGGTCGACCAGCGGGTCGAAGCCGGCGGTGACCACCACGGCCGGCGCCAGGCCCGACAGATCCTGGGTCTTGATCGGCGACAGCCGCGGATCGGCCGGATCGGCGTCGGGGCCCATGTAGTGGCCCATGAACCAGTTCATGGTGTCGGCCGACAACGGATAGGCGTCGGCGTAGGTGGACATCGACTGGGTCTCGCTGGCCACGTCCACCGCCGGATAGATCAACAGCTGCAGGGCCGGCTGGGGCTCGCCCGCCCGCTTCAGGTCCTGGGCGATGATCGCCGCGAAGTTGCCGCCCATGGAGTCGCCGCCGATGGCGGCCGTGTCCGGCGCCGCGCCGAACCGGGCGGCATTGTCCCGGCCCCAGCGATAGGCGGCCAGGACATCGTCCAGCCCGGCCGGGAAGCGGTGTTCCGGGGCCAGGCGATAGTCCACCGACAGCACCGCCGTGCGGGCGATGCGGGCGAGGATCCCGCAGAAGGAGTCGCAGGTGTCCAGGTCGCCGATCACCCCGCCGCCGAAGTGGGCGAAGACCATCAGCGGCGCCGCGGAGTCCTGGTCGGCCGGGCGATAGGCGCGCAGGCGGATCGGGCCGCTGGGGCCTTCCATGGTCAGGTTCTCGGTGCGCACACCGGGCTCGGGCTTGCCGGCCATCATGGCCAGGCCGGCGGCGCTGCCGGCGCGGGCTTCCTCCGGCGTCAGGGACGACATCGCCGGCATTCGCCGGGCGCCGGCGGCGAGGAACTGGAAGCGCGGGTCGAGCGTGCGGCCGCCCTGCCAGACCACGCCCCCGCCGGACATCATCCGCAGGATAGGCGTGGGCAGGGAGAGCATGACCTTGAGCACTGTCTTCTGGACGGCGGGGTCGGCCATGGGGTCTCTCAGGTCAGGGCGCGAGGCGCGGCAGGGCGGGCAGGCCGCCCAGGATCAGTTTCACCACGAAGTCGGCGGCGGCGACGGTGTCGATCGGCCGACGCTCGAGCATCTTGTCCCCGACCTCGCGGGCGATGGCGATGCAGCCGGCGGCCAGGTAGTCGGCGTCCACGCGGGGGGCGCCGCCACGCTCGATGGCCTGGGCGAAGGCGTCGCGGACCTCCTCGAACACCCGCTCCATCTCCGGCGTCTGGATGCGCATGTGCGGCTGCTTCTCCCCGGCGGGGCGGCGCACCTGCCAGGACTCGTGCTCGTCGGCGAGGAAGTCGAAATAGGCCTGGATGGCGGCGCGCAGGTAGCCGTCGAAGGTGTCGGAGGCTTCCCAGCAGGCGCGCAGGATCGGGCGGAAGCGGGCGGCGCCGTCGTCGGCCAGGGCCTCGAACACCTCCTCGCGGGAGCGGAAGTAGTTGTAGAAGGTGCCGGACGCCAGGCCGGTGCGGCGGATGATGTCGCGCACTGTGGACACTTCGTAGCCCAGCTCGGCGAACACCTCGCGCGCGGCGTCCAGGATCGCCCGGCGATTGGCGACCTTGGTCTGTTCGCGTTTTCCCGACGATAGGACTGCGGCGTGACTCATTATCCGCAGGCTATCAGGTCGCGCGGCCCGGCGGGAAGAGGAACGTGACGCTATAACAGCCTGCGGATCGCGGCGTTCAGGCGCGGGCCTGCAGCCCGTTCTGCTTCATCCGCCACAGCAGCACGTCGAGGCGGTCCTGGCCGAAGAACGGCTCGCCGTCGAACACCATGGTCGGCACGCCCCAATGGCCGGCCGTTTCCAGCGCCTGCTGGTTGGCGGCGATGGCGGCGTCGAGCCGGTCGGCGTCGTCGCGGGCGGCCCGTTCGAGGGCCTCGGGATCAAGACCGGCGCGCTGCGCGGCCTTCGCCAGATGGTCGCCCTCGTGCCAGCCGTCGACCTCGCCGCCCCAGATCACCCGACCGACCTCGGCGATGTACTCCAGGCCCTTGCCGGCCTCCGCCGCGGCCTGGCCCATGCGGGTGATGCGGTAGATATAGGGCTGGTCCTTCGGCACCTCGCCGCTGGCGATGTCCATCACGATGGGATCGGGCCGGGGCCAGCGGAACGGCGTGCCCTGCATCTGGGCCAGGCGGTAGCAGTCGCGCGCCAGATAGGGCGGCCACAGCGGATTGACCCGCTTGAAGAAACCGTCGATGCGCACCGCGATCGGCATGACCGGTCGAACGCGCACCGCCAGGTCGTAGTTCGCCTGCAGTTTGACCAGCTGCGGGGTCGCCAGCCACGAATAGGGGCTGCGAAACGACCAGAAAACGTCCACGCTCAGGGTCAAGGCTTCCTCCGGACTTCGCTTTGGTTACCCGTGAGTATACAGAAGGCTGACAGCCGAGCCAGACGGGAGATTCGATGACGGCCCGCCCCGCCGCAGTTTCCGCGACCGTCCGACGGCAATCCGCCGTCGCCCGGCGCGAGCGCGCCCGCGCCCGGCCGCAGGAAATCCTCAACGCCGCCCGAGACCTGTTCTCGCGCAAGGGCTTCGAGGCGGCGCGCATGGACGAGGTGGCCGCCGCCGCCGGCGTCACCAAGCCGGCCGTCTACCGCTACTTCCCCGGCAAGGACCGGTTGATCGAGGCCCTGCTGGAGGAGGACCTGGCGGTTCCCTGGCGGCGGCTGGCCGAGTGGATCGAGGCCCATCAAGGACCCGTGGCCGACATGCTCGACGGCTTTGGCCAGCGGGTCGGCGACCTGCAGGCCAGCGGCCTGACCCGCGGCTATCTGATGCTGGCGATGGACGAAGGCGGCCGGCGGCCGGAAATCGCCGGATTCATCCGCAACGAGATTCTCGCGCCGGGACTGGTGGTGCTGGGCGGGGCCATGGCCCGCGCCATGGCCAGGGGCGAGCTGACCGCCGGCCACGATCCCGGCTTCCTGGCGCGGCTGTTTTTCGCGCCCTTCCTGCAGGCCTCGCTGGGCGCGGTCGGCTACGCCCTGCCGATCGGCGACGCGGAGGAACGGGAACGCTACCGGCAGTTCCATACGGCCGCCTTCCTGCGGGCGTTCGGGGCGTAGCACCGGGGACATGCACTTCAGTGCGTGTCCCCTCTTGGCGGCAAGGGACACGCACTGAAGTGCATGTCCCTGTGCTTCAGGCCCCCACCGCCTCCGCCCGCGCCTTCACGGGCAGGGCATTGCCCGCCGCCCTGGCGCGCTTTTCGCCCCGGGCGATCTCCTTGACCAGGTCGTGGCAGTAGAGGCCGAAGTCGACCTGGATCGTGTGCCGCTTGGACGCGTAGTACTGGCCTTTGTGGGTCTCCTCGTCCTTGACGGTGACGGCCTTCATTTCGGCCTCCGACGGCGGCAGGTAGTGGCCGGTCAGGTAGGCGGCGACCAGCTTGGACTGCTGCTCGGCGAAGTTCACCAGGGTCGGCAGGGGTTGGGCCAGGGCCATGTAGAACAGGTTCGGAATGCCCGGCTTCATCATCCGCTTGAACAGCGGCAGCTGGTGGTCGGCGTCGGGAACCAGCGCCGGATCGTCGAAGAACGGGAAGCGCATGTCGTAGCCGGTGGCGAAGACGATGACGTCGACATCCTCGACCGTGTCATCCTCAAAGCGGACGCGCCTGCCCTCCAGCGCCTTGATCGCCGGCTTGAACTTGATGTCGCCGCAGCCGGCCCGGGTCAGGAACTCGCCGCTGACGGAGGGGTGGGCCTCCAGCGGCTCGTGGTCAGGTTTGGGCAGGCCGTAGTCTTCCATCCTGCCCAGCGTCTTCTTGATCACGTTGCGGGCCATGGCCAGGCCCAGCTTGCGCGGCATCCAGTGGGGCAGGGCCGATTTGTCCGCCGGCTGGCCGTTCATGTACTTGGGCAGCACCCAGACCCCGCGCCGGGCGGAGACCCACAAGTTCTTGGCGATCGGCCGCTGGGCCAGCTCGCTGGCGATATCCATCGCCGAGTTGCCCATGCCGACGACCACGACATTCTTGCCGCGCATGTCGACCGGATCGAACGGGTCGCGATAGGCGTGGCTGTGAAAGGCCGGGCCGTCGAACTCGCCGGGATAGTCCGGGATTCGCGGGCTCCAGTGGTGGCCGTTGCAGACGAACAGGACGTCATAGAGCCGCGTCTCGCCGGTCGACAGAGTCACTTCCCACAGGCCATCGGCGTTGCGGCGGGCCTTCTCCACGGCGGTGTTGAAGGTGATCGTCTCGCGCAGGCCGAAATGGGCCACGTAGTCCTTGAAGTACTGGAACAGCTGGGCGTGGGACGGGAAGTCCGGCCAGTCGGCCGGGACCGGGAAGTCCTCGAACGCCAGCCGCCACTTGGACGTGTCGATGTGCAGGCTCTCGTAGCAGGCCGACATGCCGTTGGGGTTCTTGTAGTACCAGTTGCCGCCGATTTCGTCGGAGACCTCGAAACAGTCGTAGGGCACGCCCACGTCCTTCAGCCGCTTGGCCGTGGTGAAACCGGAACAGCCGGCCCCGATGATGCAGGCCTTCGGCAGGCGTTCGGCCACGTCTGATCTCCCGGAGTTATCGATGTTCAGGTGAAGGTGTCGCCGGTTGACGCGCGCGTCAACGGTGACGCGGGGTCAGCGCTCAGCCCGAGCACCCCGTCACACACCGGCTCCAGTGCTGCGGGCAGCGGTCATCCTCGCCGGCGAGGCAGAAGTAGTAGTCCCGCGAGCAGGTCATCCGGCACTGCCGCGCGTCGGGCGCCGGGACCACCAGGGCGGCGGACCCGAAGGGCACCGCTGGCGCCGGGGCCTCCTCCGCCGGCTCGACGTCGGCGAACCGTGATTGCCCGGCGCTGACCGGACCCCGCAGGGCCGCCGTGTCCGTCGCCGGAGACGCGACCGGAATCCGGCGCTGCTGCGCCGCGGCAGGGGCGGCGAGGGCGAGGCTGAGGATCAGGCAGGCGGCGAGGCGGCGCATGGGGCGACCCTGGGCCAGGGTCGTTAAGACCTGGTTAACCATGATCAGCCGACCAGAATGATCGGCGTCTCCGGGATCTCGCCCGCCAGCACCGCCTGCAGATGGGCGGCCAGTCCGGCCGGGAAGAACACCTCGTCGCTGGCGGCGATTTCGTCGGGCGCCCACCAGCGCATGGTCAGGACCATCTGCCGTTCGAGCTCGGTCCAGTGGTGATCGACCACCTCCTCGTGCGGCGCCTCGGCGAGGAAGTAGTGTTCCTGCATACGGCGGGGCTCACCCTCGACGATCAGGTCGTGCTCGCGGAACCAGACCTTGGGTCCGAGCGACATTTCGTCCAGGCCCGTTTCCTCGCGCAGTTCCCGCCAGAGGGCCTCTTCCAGAGTTTCGCCCTCGTCGACCCCGCCACCGATGGTGCACCAGCCGCCGCCGCCGTTATGGGGGTCGGTGAAGCGCATGAGCAGCAGACGCCCTTGCGGTGAAATCAACAGCAGCCGGACCGTCGGCCGCGCCCGTGGCTGTGTCATACCGTCTCCTGCGCCCGGTCCCCGTCATTGGCCGCCCGTATCATGTCCATCACCGCCTGCCACGGGTCGTCGCCCCATTCGGTCAGGCGCGAGGCGCCAAACAACCTTGCCGCGACTGTCGCCCGCATGGAACAAGCGGTCCGGGGCGGGTCAGGAGACTCGCGCGGTCGCGGCGCCAGGCCGGGTTTCGGAGAACGACATGTTTGACACGTCTCGGTTCGCATCCCTCGGGATCATCGCCGCTCTTGCGGTCCTGGGCGTGGCGATCCTCGCGGCGATCTTCTTCCGCCGCGTCGTGAGCACCAACATGGTGCACATCGTCCAGAGCAGTCGGAAGACCACGCCCTACGGCACCGGCCAGGGCACCGGAAACGTCTACTATCAGTGGCCGAGCTGGGTGCCGCTCTTCGGGGTCGATGTCATCAGGCTGCCGGTCAGCAACTTCGGACTCTCCCTTGGGGACTATGAGGCCTACGACAAGGATCGCGTCCCGTTCGTCGTCGATGTCGTCGCCTTCTTCCGGATATCGGACACCGCGCTTGCCGCCCAGCGGGTGGTCACGACCGGCGAGCTGGAAGAACAGCTCATGCAGATCATCCAGGGCGCCGTCCGCAAGATCCTCGCCTCCGACACCATCGACGCGATCATGATCGAGCGCGCCAAGTTCGGTGATCAGTTCACCCAGGACGTCGCCGAACAACTCAAGCAATGGGGTGTCGAGTCCGTGAAATCCATGGAGTTGATGGACATTCGCGACAGCCGTGAGAGCCAGGTGATCCACAACATCATGGCCAAGGAGATCTCGCACATCGCCATGGAAAGCCGGGTCGAGGTGGCCAGGAACGACCAGGCGGCCGAGACGGCTGAAATCGTGGCTCGGCAGGCAGTCGACATCCGCGCGCAGGAGGCCGAGGAGGCCGTCGGAAAGCGCACGGCCGAAAAGGAACAGGCGGTTGGTGTCGCCAAACAGATCTCGGACCAGGAGGTCCTCACCGCTCAGGAGCAAACCCAGGAACGCCAGATGGCCGTGACCCGCGTCGAGCAGGTCCGGCAGGCGGAAATCACCCGCGACCAGCAGGTGGTCGGCGCCGAACAGGAGAAACAGACGACGATCATCATCGCGGAAGGCAGCCTCGAGGCCCAGCGGCGTGAAGCCGAGGGCATCGAAGCGCTCGGCGCCGCGAAAGCGGCGGCCGAGAAGCTCATGCAGCTTGCCCCCGTCGAAGCCCAGATCGTGCTCGCCAAGGAGATCGGCGGCAACGAGGGCTATCAGGCCTATCTCGTCGCTCTCAAGGGCGTCGACGGTTACGTTTCCGTGGGCACGGCCCAGGCCGAGGCGCTCAAGTCAGCCGACATAAAGGTCATCGCCAACGCGGGCGACGCCACGACCGGTGTCAGCAACGCGCGGGAGCTGTTCTCGCCCCAGGGCGGGACGGCGATCGGCGCGATGCTGGAGGCAATGAGCAACACGCCCCAGGGCGCCGCGCTGCTGAAGGGCATCGTCAGCCGTCTCTCGGCCAAGGAGCCCGGCAAGGACCCGGAAACGCCGCCGACGACCGAGTAGGGCGCCCGGCGCGATGGTTATCGGTAGGGGGCGCAGGGTCAGACTGAAGGCGACGGCCTGGCAAAGCCGGGAAGCGTCATGCAGCCTCCGCCCCGGACAGGGCCTGCTGCGCGCGGACGCTGCGGATCGTCAGGTGGCGCACGGTGGTGAACTGGATGGCGAACAAGGCGATCTTCGAGGTGGTCGGGAAGATCGCCACGAACGCCGGCCAAAGTTCGGGAAACCGCGCTGCGACCACCAGGTTGGCGGCCCCGGTCAGCGCCATCAGTCCGGCCCAGACATAGCCAAAGAGGATCATCGGGCCCTCGCCATGGCCGATGGCCGCCGGCGGCATGTAGCGCAGCATCCAGCCCCGCTTCAGCATCATCGCGGTCAGGATCAGATAGACCAGGGTCGGCTTGGCCATCAGGAAGCGGACGTCGTGCAGCACCAGACTTGCTGTCCCGAGCGTCAGCACCAGCGCAAGGCTGGCCCACTGCAATGGCGCGACTGGCTTTCGCAACATTAGCCACAGAACGACATGGCAAATGCCGACGCAGATCGCCACAAGGGTCGCGATCTGCCGGTCGACGTTCATCGCAATCAGCGCGGCAAACAGCAGGCTGGAGAGAAGATCGTTCGCCAGCGGGCGAGCGGCGTGCATGAGGTTTCGCATGTCAGGTTCCATTTGGACTCGATGGCGCAAAACTAGGCCAGACGGTCGACCCCCGGCGAACCCGTTCACGAAGCCGTCGCGGCGTTTCACGAATTTCACCCGGTGATTGGCGCGTCGCGAACGGCGGTCGCCCCGTACAGACAATCGGACGCACGTTGTCAGCCGTTGTCCGCTAGGTTGGCCCCATGAGCGTCGCCTTCACCCGGGAAGAGGACTACGAGTCGACGGCGGCGGACCTGCCCGACCGTCCGGTCTCGCCTCATCCCAATCTGGTTACGCCGCGGGGCCTGGCCCTGATCGAGGCGGCGCTGGCGGAGGCCCGGGCGGCGTACTCCGACGCCCAGTCCGCCGGCGACGTCAGCGCCGACCGCACCGCCATGGCGCGGGCCACTCGCGACCTGCGCTACTGGTCCTCCCGCCGGGCCAGCGCCCAGTTGGTCGAGCCGGGCGAGGACGAGGGCGTCGTGCGTTTCGGCGACACGGTGACCTTCGAGCGGGAGGACGGCCGCAAACAGACCTTCCGCATCGTCGGCGAGGACGAGGCCGACCCCGCGAAGGGCAGTGTCTCGTGGATATCGCCGCTCGGGCAGGCGCTGCTGGGCAAGGCGGTCGGCGAAGAGGCGGTGGTCGCCGGCGCCGAGGTCGAGATCGTGGCGACCAGCTAACCCTTCACTGTCATCCCGGACGGCCTGCAAGGCCGATCCGGGACCCAGAGCGAATCCAGGCCGCATCTGGGTCCCGGCTCTGCGCTTCGCTACGGCCGGGATGACAGTGTGGGGTGGGTTCGGCTTTCATTTCGGCACGCCCCCGCTATAGGGACGCCGTGACCGAACAACCTCCCCTTTCCGGCGTCTACGGCGCCCCGCCCCGCGGTGTGGTCGAGGCCGTTACCGGCGCGACGCAATTCTCTCCGCTGGTTCCCGGCAGCGCGGTGCTGGAAGGCCTCGCAGACGGAGCCCTGGCCGACATCACCCTGCTGGCTCCGCCGGGAACGGTGGAGCGGCGCTATGTCATGGCCCAGAGCCTGCGCGTCCTCGCGCCCGGCGGCCGGCTGGCCATCGCCGCGCCCAAAGACAAGGGCGGCTCGCGGCTGCGCAAGGAGCTGGAGGCGTTCGGCTGCGCGGTGAACGAGGACAGCCGTCGGCACCACCGCATCTGTGTCGCCCGCAGGCCGGAGGCGCCGGTCGGCCTGGACGCCGCCATCGCCGACGGCGCGGCGCGTTTCCACGAGACCCTGAACGCCTGGACCCAGCCCGGCGTGTTCAGCTGGGACCGGGTCGACCCGGGCAGCGCCCTGCTGGCGAAGACCATGACGCCGTTGGCCGGCAAGGGTGCGGACTTTGGCGCGGGCATCGGCTTCCTGTCGAAGGCGGCGCTCGCCTCGCCCAAGCTCGAAAGCCTGCTGCTGATCGACAGCGACCGCCGGGCCGTCGAGGCAGCGCGCCGCAACATCGAAGACCCGCGCGCGAGCATTCTCTGGGGCGATGTCCGCACCGCCGCCATCGAGCCGGGCAGCCTGGACTTCGTGATCATGAACCCGCCGTTCCACGACGGTGGGACCGAGGACAAGCAGCTGGGCCAGGCCTTCATCCGCCGGGCCGCCGACGTCCTGCGCCGCAGCGGGACCCTGTGGCTGGTGGCCAACCGCCACCTGCCCTACGAGAAGGTGCTGGCCGAGGTGTTCAAGACCGCGCCGTCGCGGGCCGACACCGGCGGCTACAAGGTGTTCGAGGCGCGCAAGTGAGCAAGGCGCCGACCCTGCGGCTGGACCGGCTGCTGGCCAATCTCGGCTATGGCTCGCGGCGGGAGATGCAGGCGCTGGCGAAGAACGGCCGCGTCACGCTCGATGGCGCGCCGGTGCGCGACGCCGACCAGAAGGTGGCGATCACCCGCGATCTGCCGGACCATCTCCAGATCGACGGCAAGCCGATCGATCCGCCGCCGGGCATCGCCCTGATGCTGCACAAGCCGCTGGGGGTCACCTGTTCGCACAAGGAGGCCGGGGCGCTGGTCTATGACCTGCTGCCGACCCGCTGGCGGATGCGCGATCCGGCGATCTCGACCATCGGCCGGCTGGACAAGGAGACCTCGGGCCTGCTGCTGCTGACCGACGACGGCGCCCTGCTGCACCGGGTGATCTCGCCAAAGCGCCATGTGGCCAAGCGCTATCGCGCCACCCTCGACCGGCCCTTGAAGGGTGACGAGGCGGAGATCTTCGCCGCCGGCGGGCTGATGCTCGAGGGCGAGACCAAACCCCTGTTGCCTGCAGCGATGGAGACCCTGTCGCCCACCGAGGCCCTGCTGACCCTGACCGAAGGCCGCTACCATCAGGTCCGGCGGATGTTCGCCGCCGTCGGCAACCATGTGACCGCCCTGCACCGCGAGAGCATGGGCGGCCTGGATTTGCCGGATGATCTGGAGGCGGGGGAATACCGTCCGATGACGGAGGCCGATGTGGCGGCGGTGTTCTCGAAATAGGGGGAAATAGGGGGGAAATAGGGGGACAGTTTACTCATTTCCGGCGAGCGTGGCGGCCAGCGGGAATGGAAATGAGTAAACTGTCCCCCTATTTCCCTATTTCCGCCCGCTACGCCGCCTTCGGCTTGCCCAGCGTCTTGCGCCACTTGGCCCGCAGGATCGCCGGCCGTTCCGGATAGCGTTCGTCGAGGAAGGCCGCGTCCACCACCCGGTCCGTCCGGAAGCTGCGGAAGTCCTGGCGCACTTCGCACCAGGCGACCAGCAGGCGGACCGCGTCCATGTAGCCCACGGCGATTGGCCAGACGGTGCGGCGGGTCTCCCGCTCCTGTTCGTCGCGATAGTGCAGGTGCAGCTTGAGCCCCGCATGGATCGAGGCCCGCACCCTCGCCATGTCCAGCCCGTCGGGCTTGTGCCAGTTGCTCGGCGCCGAGCGGCTGCTGGGGTCGAGGATCAGCGGCCGCAGCCGCTCGGGCACCGCGGCGCTGATCTTGGCCACCAGGTCAAGCGCCGCCCGGGCCAGCGCCGGGTCGCCCCGGCTGGCCACCCATTGCGCGCCCAGCACCGCCGCCTCGATCTCGTCGGCGGTCAGCATCAGCGGCGGCAGGTCGAAGCCGCCCTCCAGCACATAGCCGACCCCGGCCTCGCCGCGGATCGGCACCCGCTGGCCCATCAGGTCGGCGATGTCGCGATAGATGGTGCGCTTGGACGTCTCCAGCTCCGCCGCCATGGCGTCGGCCGTCGTCGGCCCGCGCCCGCGGCGCAGGATCTGGATGATCTGGAACAGTCGGTCCGCGCGTCTCATGGGAGGGGTTCTAGCGCCAGTCTGCTGACAGCATGATGGCAGCAGACTGGCGGGAGCAAGCCGCTACTCACAATTTCGTCCGTCATGGCCCGGCTTGTCCGGGCCACCCAAGCGCGCTGGCGTCAGGTGGCGATGCGAAGATGCCACCGCCTTGATCCGCTCACACGGTTTACCGGGGAGGCCCGGCCAAGCCGGGCCATGACGGTGATTGGGGTTAGAGCAGCGTCGCCCCCTCATGGGTGAGCAGCCAGCGCTTGCGCTCGATCCCCCCGCCATAGCCGGTCAGGGAGCCGCCGGAGCCAATCACCCGGTGACAGGGGATGACGATGCCGATCGGGTTAGCGCCATTGGCCAGGCCTACTGCCCGCACCGCCGCCGGCCGGCCGATCCTCGCGGCCTGCTGACTGTAGGTGCGAGTTTCGCCGGCCGGAATCTCCGTCAACGCATGCCAGACCTGGCGCTGGAAGTCGGTCCCGGCGACCCGCCAGGGAATGTCGGCCAGCGCGGCCATCTCGCCGGCGAAGTAGCGGTCGAAGGCAGCGCCGATGGCCTTGGGGGTCTCGCGCTCGACCACCGGGATGTCGGCATAGTGGATACTCATCAGCCGTCGGGTGCGCGGGCTGTCGTTGTCGAAGTCGAGCACCCGCACCACACCGTCTTCGTCGGTGACGATCTGCAGCTCGCCGATCGGGGTGGCCAGCCAGCTGCGGGTCAGGCGTTCAGGCCGCGTGCTTCGCATTTGCCGCCTCCTTGATCACCGCCGTGTCGGAGGCCCAAAGATGCAGGGCGGCGTAGGCGCGCCACGGCCGCCATTGCTCGGCCTGGGCCAGCAGCTCGGCCGGCGAGGGGCGCACGCCCTCCACCTCCAGCGCCCGCATCAGGCCGATGTCGGCGGCGGGGAAGGCGTCCGGCTCGCGCAGCTGGCGCATGGCGATGTACTGCGCCGTCCATTCGCCGATGCCAGGCAACGCGCGAAGTCTGGCTACCGCGTCGTCCAGGCTGGCCTGCGGGCCGAACAGCGCCGGGTCGGCGGCCACCGCGGCGGCGATCGAGCTGATGGCCCTCGCGCGGGCGCCGGGCATCAGGCCCAGGCCCGCGATGTCCACGCCGGCCATCCGCTCGGGGCGCGGGAAGGTCAGGGTCAGGCCCTCCTGCGCCCAGCCTTCGGCCAGCGGCTCGCCGTACTCGGCCGCCAGCCGGCCGGCCAGCTTCACCGCCGCCGGCACGGTGATCTGCTGGCCGAGGATGGCCCGCACCGCCAGTTCGAAGCCGTCCCAGGCGCCGGGAACCCGCAGCCCCGGCCGCGCCGCGACCATCGCCGCCAGGGCCGGATCGGCGCTGAGGTGTTCGCCGATCTGCACCGGGTCGGCCGACAGGTCGAACACCCGCCGCACCCGCGACAGGATGGTCGGCAGGGCGGTCAGCCTCGGAAAGCGAATCTCCGCCGCCAGCCGGTGGTCGGCGGCCTGGCTGACCGACAGGGTTCCGGCATCCTCGCCGACCGTGATGGTCCGGCTGTAAACATCCCCGACCACCGTCTCGACGCCGGGGATGGCGCGCAGGCGCAGGAAGTGCAGCAGACCATCCCAGTCGTAGGGCGGCTTGTAGCGCAGGAGCAGTTTCACCGACCCGCCGGACGGCTCCCGGGCGCCCCTCCGCCGCAGGGCCAGCGGCGGGCGGTTGTACAGCCGCTGGAACGCCTCGTTGAACCGCCGCACGCTGCCGAAGCCGGCGGCCAGGGCCACCTCGCCCATCGGCAGGTCGGTCTCGTGGATCAGCTGCTTGGCCAGCAGCACCCGGCGGGTCTGGGCCACGCCCACCGGCGAGGCGCCCAGATGCTCCTTGAACAGCCGCCGAAGCTGCCGGTCGCCGACGCCGAGCCGTGCGGCCAGGGCCTCGACATCGCCTTCGTCCAGCGCCCCGCCCTCGATCAGGGTCAAGGCTCGCCGCACGGTGGCCGAGGTTCCGAGCCAGGCCCCGAGGTCCGGCGATGTCTCGGGCCGGCAACGCAGACAGGCGCGGAATCCGGCCTCCTCGGCGGCGGCGGCGCTCCGATGAAAAGTGCAGTTCTCCCGTTTCGGCGTCCGCGCCGGACAGACCGGCCGGCAGTAGATTCCCGTGCTGGTCACCCCGATGAACAGCCGCCCGTCAAACCGGGCGTCGCGCGTCTCGATGGCGCGGTAACAGGCGTCGGGGCTCATATCCATGCGGGGATGATGGGCGGGGCCGCGGGCGGAGTCTCGCGGTTTTCGGACATCATCAGGGACAGACACCGAAGGTGTCTGTCCCTAGTCCACCAACCCCTGCAGCGCCACCGCCCCGTGCGGCGCGCGGACCTTGCCCTCGTGGATGATGAAGGCGAACACGTCGCGCGGGGTCTTCTGCGCCACATGACCTGGATCGACCTTGGGCAGGTCTTCAGGCTCGCCGCCGGCCGCCCAGGTCCTCAGCCGGCCGGTCCACTGGTCCAGCGTCGCGGCGTCATAGGCCGTCTCCACCGCGTCCGACCCGGTCTGCAGCCGGGCGTAGACGAAGTCGGCGGTGACGTCGGCGATCTCGGGATAGGTGTTGTGGTCGGCGTAGACATTGGCGATCCCGTGCTTGCGCAGCAGGGCCGGGAACGCGGGGGTGCAGAAGCTCTCGTGCCGCACCTCCACCGCATGGCGCAGCGGGCGTCCGTCGAGGGTCTTCGGCAGGAGGCTGAGGAAGCCCTCGAAATCGTCGGGGTCAAACTTCTTGGTGTTGGCGAACTGCCAGAAGATCGGGCCGAGCTTGTCACCCAGTTCGCCGAGGCCCTGGGCGAAGAACTTCTCCAGGCTCTCGCCGGCCTCGGCCAGAACCCGGCGGTTGGTCGTGAAGCGGCTGCCCTTGACGGTGAACATGAAGCCGTCCGGCGTCTCGTCCCGCCATTTGCGCCAGCTGTCGGGCTTGAAGCTGGAATAGTAGGTGCCGTTAATCTCGATGGAGCGCAGCTGGCGGCTCATGTAGCCCAGCTCGTCCTTCTGCTTCAGCGTGTCTGGATAGAACACCCCGCGCCATGGCTCGAACGTCCAGCCGCCGACGCCGACCCGGATCTGTCCCGAGCTGCTCATTGCCATCCTCCGACCGTCTGACGCCCGCCCTGTGTTCCACTAACACCAGGCGAAGCCGGGGCCGATGAATAATCCCGTGGCCGCCGGGGCGGTCCTGGGGACCAACATCACCCCGTTCGTCGGCCGGGCAGAAGACATCCGCGAGAAGGGCTGGCGACAGCCCGGACCGATCAGTTGCCGCCGTTCCAGATCTCGACGGTCGGTTCCTGGAGGACGCCGTCCGGCCCGGGCACGCCGGTGACCTTGTAGCCGAAGTTGCCGCTGCCGCCGCCGTTGTCGACGAGCAGGAACACGATCTTGTTCGGCGGAATCGAGGTCAGCATCTTCACCTGGGTGAACCCGCCGTCCGTGCCATCGACCAGGGGCCGGGTGTAGACCGTCCAGCCCCCCGCGTTGGCGGCCGGGATGTCCGCGGCCGGCCGACAGCCGAAGAACTTGATCGGGGCCTGGGTCGCATCAACCTCCCAGGCCGACTCCGACAGGCATTTGGGGTCGAGGATCACCCCGGCGGCGCCCATGGCCTGGGCGGACGGGGCGGCGGCGGCCGTGGCGAGCACCGCGATCGCGGCGAGGATCGGGAACTTCATCGTGCGGACTCCGCGCTCAGGACGCCGGCACAAGGCCGAGGGTGATGGTGTAGCTCATCTGCGCCGGTGTTGGATGGCAGCTCGCCGTGGGCGTATCCTCGCGGCAGACGCCCTTGGGCGTGGTGTAGTTGACGCTGACGGCGACCCGCTCGCCGCCCATAATGTAGCCGGCGGCCGTCCCGGTCGAACCGTCGGCGTCGGCGTTTGGATCGCGGGTCCAGCCGCGGCCGGTCATCATGGCGTCCAGTTTCGCAGCCACGGCCTGAAAGCTGGTTCCGAACGTCGTTCCGTCGCCAGCGAAGGCGATCTGGCAGCCGTTGGCGCTGGCCATGCCCGGATAGCCGATGCTGGCTGGGCCCGCCGACGCCGACGCCCCGAGGGCGGTTTCGGCGGCCGCCTCAAGGGCCACGCAGCCCGGAACCGCCGCCGTCTGCGCCTCGGCGGCGCGTCCCCCGGCCAAGGCAAGGCCGATCGCGGCAAACGCCGCCAGACCGATGAAAATACGCATGATGTCCCCCGGGACAGTCCCGGCCAGAATGGCCACCGGGAATGCTATCGCGGCGGTGCAGCTCCCGGAACGCCGATATCCGCGTTTTGGGTAGGTTTGCCGTCCTGTCGCCGACGTCGGTCAAGACAGGAACGGTCAGCCCGTGTGGGCCGATATGCTCATGAGTGAAATCCTTGCGCCGGGATGAGCGTCTTCGAGGACCACCCGGGCGTCGAGCTGCTTGGCGAGGGACTCGACGATCACCGTCCCCAGACCATTCTTTCTCTTGAGCGACGCCGGCGGGCGGCCAACGCCGTTATCGGTCACCGACAGGGTCCAGCCCGGCGATCCGACCGTGTAGCTGACCCTGACGGTCCCGCCGCGATCGCCCGGGAAGGCGTGCTTGAGGGCGTTGATCACCAGCTCGGTGACGATCAGGCCAAGGCTGACGGCCTCGTGGGAGGTCACGGTCGCCAGCTCGGCCTCCACCGCGATCGTCAGGGGGCGGGAGTCGCGGATCATGGAGGCGGCCAGGCTGTCGCAAAGTTTGGTCAGGTAGGGGCCGACCTCGACATCGCCCAGGGTGGCCTGAAGCAGCTGTTGGACAGCGGCCACCGACATCACCCGGTCATGGGCGTCGCGCAGATGCAGCCGGGTTTCCTCCGACTTCACCGTGCGGGCCTTGAGCAGCAAAACGCTGGCGATGATCTGCAGGCTGTTGGCGACCCGGTGCTGCATTTCCTGCAGCAGGATCTCGCGCTCATGCAGCAGTGCGTCCTTTTCCAACAGGAGCGTCACGTTCAGCTGTTCAATTCGCCGCACATCGGTGACGTCGTTGAGCGTCAGCAGGACCCGGGCGTTGATCTTGTCGTCGTAGACGATGTTCTGGACGTTCACGACCAGCTGGCGGGCATCCTTGTCCTTACGGGACAGCTCTGTTTCGTAGTCGCCGAGCGGCTCGCCGCCCAGCACGGCGTTCTCGAGCAGCAGGCGGACCTGGGGAATGTCCCATTCCCCGTCGCCGATCTGCGACAGCAGGCGGCCCTGGACCGCATCGGGGTCGAGGTCGAAAACCGTGAAGAAGGACCGCGTCGCCGAGACCACGCGCAGGTCACTGTCGAACAGCACCAGGGGGAGGTGCGAGGTCTCCAGCAGGGCGCGCGCCAGGCTGGTGGCGGTCGTGGCGCGGGTGGCGATGTCTGGCACAGGGCATTGTCCTCGACGACCGCGGGCTCGCGAAGCGAAAGCCCGGTCGGCGTCGATATCGGTCTGCAACGCGGCCTGCGCGGGCTCTCCCGCATGCCGACGTTCGGCGAACCCTACCATATTCCCGCCGGGAGCGGGCGCCAATTGCGCCTTCGCGTCAGTGCGACCCGGCGAAGACCACCCCGACCATGACGGCCGCATACTGCACGGCGGCGGCGGCCACCACATGGCCGTGCCACACCGCGCGGCGGAACCGGAAACGCTTCATCAGATAGAAGATCACCCCGGTGGAATAGAGCAGACCGCCGATGCCCAGCAGCAGCAGGGCCACCCAGGACAGGCCGTCGATCATCGGCTTGAGCGCCACCAGGATGGCCCAGCCCAGGGCGAGATAGAGGGCGACCCAGAAGCCCTTGCCAAGGCCTGGCAGGAACAGCTTCCCGGCCACCCCCAGCAGCGCCAGGATCCAGACCGCCGTGGTCATGCCCACCGCCCAGCCGCCGGTCAGGCTCTGGGTGGTGAAGGGGGTGTAGCTGCCGGCGATCATCAGGAAGATGCCGGCGTGATCAAACCGCCGCAGCAGCGGCCGCCAGGGCGCCTTGCCGAAGTTGTAGGCCAGCGAGCAGCCGAGCATCACGGCCATGCCCACGGCGTAGATCGCCACCGAGGCGGTCAGGCCCGCCCCGCCCTTGCCCATCGACAGGCCCAGCAGGATGCCACCGCCGAACAGGGCGAAGGCGAGGCCGACGATGTGCACGACCAGATCCGCGCATTTCGCGCCGGCGCTAGGGTAGTGGGCGGGAGGCTTGTCCATCGCAGGACAGGCTATCGTCCGATTGTGACGGCGCAAAGCGCAGCCGGGCAACAAGCCCGCTTTTTCGGTATTCAGTGGCGATCTCGCCAGCCAGCTCCCCCTTGAGCAGGCGCGAGATCAACCGGCTGCCGAAGCCGGCCCGCGTCGGCGGGGAAACCGGCGGCCCGCCGGTCTCGGTCCAGTCCAGCACCACCCGCGGGCCCGGCTCGACCGTCCAGGCGACCCGAAGCGCCCCGTCGGCGGCATAGGCCCCGTACTTGGCGGCATTGGTCGCCAGCTCGTGGATGATCAGGGCCAGGTTGACCGCCGCGGTCGCGTCCAGCTGCACCGGCTCGCCCGTCAGCGACAGCGGGCGGCCATAGGGGCCCAGTTCCGCCTCGAGCACCTCCCGCAGGTCGGCATGGTCCCCGCCCGGGCCGGTCAGCAGGTCATGGGTCTTGGCCAGGGCGAGGATGCGGGCCTCAAAGGTCTCGCTGAAGGCTTTCAGGCTGGTCGCCGAGCGGCTGGTCAGGCTGGCGATCGACAGCACGGTGGCCAGGATGTTCTTCACCCGGTGGCTCATCTCGTGCACCAGCAGGCGTTGGCGGGCCTCGTTGGCTTCGAGCAGCGCTTGGGCGGCGCGCTGGTCGGTGACATCGGTGTTGACCCCGACCATGCCGACGAACACGCCGTTCTCGAACCGGGGCCGGGCAATAGTCTCGAGGATGCGAATCTCACCGTCGGCCCGCCGGTAGCGGCCTTCGCAGCGGAATCCGGTCTGCCTGGCCATACCCTCGCTGAAGGGCCCGTGGACCAGATCGGCGTCCTCGGGCAGCAGAGTCGAACTCCAGGTGAAGTCGGCCACGCCGTCGTCAGGTACGCCCCAGAACTCACGCAGGGCCTTGTTCAGATAGACGCAGCGGCCTTCGGTGTCCCCGCGCCACAGAAGCGCGGGGGCATCCTCGGCCACCGATGCGAAGGTCGCGTTAGGCAAGCCCAAACTCCTGCCCATTTTGAGTACAGAAGTTGGGCAGAACCGTCCGTGGGCGTCAAGCGGCCACTCGACACTCAAAGCGTAAAGGCTGCCAGTCTCTCGTAGTGCGGTCGGGCGGCGTCGGCGATGCGGCGCAGGTCGTCGGTCAGATCCTCGTGGCCCGCTTCCGGCCGTGGAGGGCCGAAGCCGGTGGAGGCCTCGACCGCGTCGTACCAGGCCGGGGCCCAGACGCCGTCGCTGTCGCGCCGTCCGGCCGGCCAGGCCAGCATGGCCTCATCGAACAGGATATCCAGCGCCCCGCACAGCCGGCCCAGGGTTCCGCGCGGGTCGGCCAGCACGTCGCGGCTCTCGACCACCGGCGGCGCCTTGCCCAGGCGGTCGGCCTCCCGTTCGAACAGCTCGCGCTGCTGAACAAAGCCGATGTCGGCCAGGGCCACCTGCTCGCGCTTGACCGTGTAGCTGGCCAGCACCGGCTCGGGCGCGCGGATCAGGAAGGCGCTGCGGCAGGCGCTCGCCCAGTCCATGCCGAATCCCGGCAGCATGTGGTGGGTCATGTGCTTCTGGTACCAGACCCGCAGCCCCCCCGGGGCGTCGCCGGCCATCGCCCGCGCCACCTCGCGCCAGTCGGTGGGCTGGCTGGCCAGCACCTCGTTGCGCATCGGATGGTCCAGCCCCGTCCGCGCCAGATAGGCGGCATAGAAGGGCTCGTCGCTGACCGCCGTGTCGGGGCGGTTCTCGAACGCCCGCATCATCGCCGTGGAGATGTTGCGCGGCCCCGACCACATGGCGATACGGACAGTCACCGCGCCGCCTCCGCGTCCTTCAGCTGCTCATAGAGCTCGCGCAGGATGGTGGTGCGGTAGCCGGGCAGGGCCTGGGGCAGGGGCCGGCCGTCGATCTCGCGCACCGGGGTCAGGCCGCCGAAGGTGCCGGTGACGAAGGCCTCGTCGGCGCCGCGGGCGTCCTCGATCGGGAAGTTCCCCAGCCGCAGGGGGATGCCGCTCGCCTCGCACAGCCTGATGACATTGGCCCGGGTCACGCCGTTGAAGCAGAACTCGCCGGTCGAGGTGCGCACCTCGCCGTCCCTGACCCAGAAGAAGTTGGTCGCGTTGCAGCTGGAGACGAAGCCGTCCGGGTCGAGCATCAGGGCTTCGTCGGCCCCCGCCCGGATCGCCTCCTGCAGAGCGATGATCAGGTTCAGCCGGCTGTGGCTGTTGAGCCGCATGTCGAACATGTGCGCCGGGGTGCAGCGCACGCCCACGGTGGCCAGCGACAGACCCCGGGCAGCGATGGCCGGGCTGGGAACCTTCCACTCGGCGAGGATCACCACCGTCGGCTTGCCCAGCGCATTGCGCGGGTCCTGGTTGGCCCCGGTCTTTTCGCCGCGGGTCACCATCAGCCGCAGATGGACCCCGTCCTCCATCTGGTTGAAGGCCAGCAGCTCGTGCAGGGCGGCGGTCACCTGGAGGCGGCTCATGCCGATGTCCAGGCCGATGGCGTCGGCCCCCCCGAACAGCCGGTCCAGATGGGCGTCGAGGAACATCAGCCGGCCTCTGTGCAGGCGCAGCCCCTCCCAGACCCCGTCGCCGACCACGAAGCCGGCGTCGAACACCGACACCTTCGCGTTGCGGCGGGTGACCATGGCGCCGTTGAGCCAGATGCGGGCCCGGGCGTTGCGCGGATCGGCGGCGAAGTCCTGGCTGCCGGCCATGGGTCAGGCTCCCTCGGGTTTGCCGAACGCGGCGGCCAGATCAGCGTCGGTGACGCCCTCCAGCTCGACCGACTTGAGCCGGCCGGTCTGGCCGGCGGCGATGCGGACGCTGGATTTGCTCACCCGCAGGGCCTTGGCCAGCAGGGCGGTCAGGGCGGCGTTGGCCTCGCCCTCGACCGGCGGAGCAGCGACGCGGGCCTTCAGATAGGGCCGGCCGTCGGGGCCGCTGGCCCAGCCGTCGATGGCGTCCCGGCCGCCCCGCGGCGTCAGGCGGACGGCCAGGCGCATCGGCCTAGCCGAGGCTGGCCAGGGACGCGAACAGCGGCGCGATCAGGTAGCTGCGGGCGCCCTGGATGATCAGGAACAGGACCAGGAAGCTGAGATCCACCCCGCCCAGCGGCGGCACGAACCGGCGGATCGGCCGCAACATCGGCTCCACGAACCGCTCCAGCCCGTAGTAAATCTGCCGCATGGTCGAATTGCGCAGGTTGACCACGTCGAAGGCCACCAGCCAGGACAGGATGGCCGAGACGATCAGGACGATGATCAGCAGGCCAAGCAGGCCGTCGACGATGAAGTAGAGAAAGCCGGCGATGGGGGCCATGAAACGGGTTCCGTTGGACTGTCCGCCTGCTTCTATCCGCGCCGCCGAATCGCAGCAAGGCGCGGCGGCGTCACGGGGCCCGCCAGCCTTGACAGGCGGGGAGGCCGGGCCGTATGTGCGCCGCTTCCCTCGTCCTGGGAGGGGGGCCGTAGCTCAGATGGTAGAGCGCCTCGTTCGCAATGAGGAGGTCAGGGGTTCGATTCCCCTCGGCTCCACCACCCTTCGCCCTGCGGGCTTCGGGTGGCAAGCCACCCGGGACCGCATTTTGGGCGAAGGCGTGTCCTCCGAAGCCTTGGCGAAGGAGGGCTGACGCGGCGCTGATGGCCTGGAGCACGATTTCAGGAGGCGGTTTGCGAGCGGATAGCCGGCACCCCCTGTTCCCGAACCCGCTCTAGATCGCCAGCGGCATCAGCTTCAGGATCAGCAGCGCGGCCATGGCCGTCGCGGGGACGGCCAGCGTCCAGTACAGCACCTGTTTCATCGCCCGTTTCCTGCCCCGGCCCATAAAACGAACGTGGGGCGGGGGGCGAGGTTCCGGTCAGTCGGCCGCCGTCTTCGGATCGCCCGCTGCGAGGCGGCCGTGTTCCAGCCAGCTGGCGAGGCCCGGCGACAGTTCCGCCTCCACCCGCTGCCGGTAGCGGGCCAGGTCATCGGCCGTCAGCTCGGCCTGCCAGCGGCCGTTGGTGCCCTTGTTGAGGAAGGTCGTGTGGCCGCCCTCGAAGGCGATATCGACCCCGGCCATCAGGGTCCCGCCGTCCCGCTGCATGGCGCTGAAGTCGGCGGCGGCGACCAGCTCCGGCCAGACCGCCTCATCGACCGGAATCCCGAGGAAGGCGGCGATGCGGCGCATCTCGCCGTCCAGGTCGGCCTTCATGTCGTTGTAGTGCAGCAGCAGCACATTGGGCCGGGCCCGCTCGGCCCAGAAGGTCCGCTCGATCTCGAAGAAGGCGTCGGCCATCAGCTCGGCCTTGCGGGTGCCGCCTTGGTCGAGCCAGTGGTGGAAGAATTCGCGCGTCGTCCTTGGCGGCCGCGGCTTGGCGCCCGGCAGAAGCGGGTCGCTCTCGCCGACCGCGTCCAGCCTGCTCCAGGTGAAGGGCGTGTAGCCGTTGATGTGGTTGAGATAGGACATGCAGGCGTCGCGGCCGTCGCGCGCCACGTGGATGTAGTTGACCTGGTCCCAGATCGGCAGGGCGCTCATCGGCAGGTGCGACTTGACGAACCGCCGGTGCGGCTGGGCCTCCAGCACCTGCAGCGCCACCGGCAGCGGCATCTGCAGCCGGCAGTCCAGCCAGGGCGACAGCATGCCCAGATGGCGCGGCTCGGGATTCTGGAACACCAGCAGGCTGACGATCTGCTGCGTCCAGGTGGTGCCGACCTTGGGGGCGGTGGCGATGATCACATCGCCGTCGCGGGGGGTGAACTGGTCCCAGTGGGCGGAGTCGCAATACCAGTCCCGAACGGGCGCGGTGGGCGCGCGGCTGAGCATGTGAGTGTCCCCCCGGACGGGCGTCGACGCGGCCCTGGCGAGCGACGTTATGCGAAGGAGCCCCGGGGGTTCAAGGCCACCCCCTTCCTGTCATCCCGGCCGCAGCGCAAAGCGCGGAGAGCCGGGACCCAGATTCGGCTCCACGCGCCAAGGTCGAGATTCAATCTGGGTCCCGGATAGCTGCTGCGCAGCTTCCGGGATGACAGAGGTTGAGAACAGCATCGTTTCGATGCTGGAAAGCTCTTATGGCCTTGGTGGAATTGGAGCTCCGGTCTCCGGTCGCGTCAAGGACGGGCCCTGCGGGCCCGCCGCTGCGCGGCCGCCCCAAATGGCCGCGAAGCGGTCCTTGACCCGTCCGGCGACCGGAGCAAGCTCGCCGCCATGGCATCAGGGCGGGGTGTGGGCTCTAGCCCTCCGGGAGAGGAAAGGTCTCAGTGCGCCTCGTCCCAGTTGCTCGCGGCTCTCGCCTCCACCACCAGCGGGACGCTCAACTCCACCGCCGGCAACGCGGCCTTCTCCATCACCGCCCTGGCCACCCGCATGGTCTCGTCGGCCTCCGCCACTGACGCCTCGAAGACCAGTTCGTCGTGCACCTGCAGCAGCATCCGCGATGACAGGCCGGCGTCCGTCAGGGCCGCCGGAATGCGCGCCATGGCCCGGCGGATGATGTCCGCGGCCGCCCCCTGCAGGGGTGCGTTGATCGCCGCGCGTTCGGCGAACTGGCGCTGGCCGACGCTCTTGCCGCGGATGTCGGGGATGTTGATCTTGCGGCCGAAGATGGTCGAGACGTAGCCGTTCTCACGCACCTCGGCGCGCATGCGGTCCATGTATTCGCGGATGCCGGGGAAGCGCTCGAAATAGGTCTTGATGTAGGCCCCGGCCTCCGACTGGTCGATGCCCAGCTGGTTGGCCAGGCCAAAGGCGCTGATGCCGTAGACGATGCCGAAGTTGATCGCCTTGGCCCGTCGGCGGATGTCGGCCGGCATGCCCTCGATCGGCGTGTTGAACATCTCCGACGCCGTCATGGCGTGGATGTCCAGGCCGTCCTTGAAGGCCCGCTTCAGCTGCGGGATGTCGCCCACATGGGCCAGCAGTCTGAGCTCGATCTGGCTGTAGTCGGCGCTGATCAGCACATGGCCCGGCTCGGCGATGAAGGCCTTGCGGATCTTGCGGCCTTCCTCGGTGCGGATGGGGATGTTCTGCAGGTTGGGATCGGTGGAGGCGAGGCGCCCGGTGTTGGCCGCCGCCAGGGCGTAGGAGGTGTGCACCCTCCCCGTCTTCGGATTGATCGCCGCGATCAGGTTGTCGGTATAGGTGCCCTTCAGCTTGGCCAGCTGGCGCCAGTCCAGCAGGGTGCGGGGCAGGGCGTGACCCTGCGTCGCCAGGGCTTCCAGCACGTCCACGTCGGTGGCCCACTGGCCGGTGGCGGTCTTCTTGCCGCCCTCCAGGGCCATCTCGCCGAACAGGATGTCGCCGATCTGTTTGGGACTGCCCAGGTTGAACGGCCGGCCGGCCAGCGCGTGGGCCTTCGCCTCCAGGTCGACCATGCGCATGGAGAACTCGTGGGAGAGGCTGCGCAGCAGGTCGGGGTCGACCTTGACGCCGTGGTTCTCCATCCGCGCCAGCACCGGCGGCAGCGGCCGTTCGGTAGTCTCGTAGACGGTCAGCAGACCCTCGCGAGCGAGGCGCGGGCGCAGGATGGTCCATAGCCGCAAGGTGACGTCGGCGTCCTCGGCGGCGTAGGTCGTCGCCGGCTCCAGGGCCACGTGCTTGAAGCTGATCTCGCCCTTGCCGCTGCCGGCCACCTGCTTGAACGGGATCGGCCTGTGGCCGAGCCACAGTTCCGACAGCTCGTCCATGCCGTGGCCGTGCAGCCCGGCCTCGAGGACGTAGCTGATCAGCATGGTGTCATCGATCGGCGCGACATCGACGCCGTAGCGGGTCAGGACGGCGATGTCGTATTTGGCGTTCTGCGCCACCTTGAGGACCGACGGGTCCTCCAGCAGCGGCTTGAGCTTCCGCATGACCAGCGTCAGCGGCAGCTGGCGCAGGTCCGGCTCGGCCTCCAGCAGCAGGCCGCCGCTGCCTTCGTGGGCCAGCGGGATGTAGCAGGCTTCGCCCGGCGCCACAGCCAGCGACACCCCGACCAGGCCGGCCGAGGCCGAGCCCAGCGCGTCGGTCTCGGTGTCGAAGGCCACGACGCCCAGGT
Source organism: Caulobacter sp. (assembly GCA_030678995.1). Lineage (GTDB taxonomy): Bacteria > Pseudomonadota > Alphaproteobacteria > Caulobacterales > Caulobacteraceae > Caulobacter. The sequence goes on along the minus strand of JAUXTQ010000060.1, from coordinate 43,808 downwards.
CGAAGGCGCGGGCGATCCAGGCGTCGAGCGTGGCCTCGTCGCGGACGCAGACGTAGGTGGACGTGTCGATCGGCCCCATCTCGGCGGCGGGATGGACAGCGGCGGGCGCGGCCCGCGCCGGCGCCCCGGCGGCCGGCGCCGGAGCGCTCCCGCCGCCATCGCCGCCGCCCACGCGACGGGCCAGGCCCCTGAACTCCATCTGATCGAGGAAGGCGGCCAGGACCGCCTTGTCCGGCTCGCGGACCACCAGGTCCTCCAGCGGCTCGGGCAGCGGGGTGTCGAGGTCCAGCTGCACCAGCCGGCGGGACAGGCGGATCTGGTCGGCGAAGTTGATCAGGGTCTCGCGCCGCTTCTCCTGCTTGATCTCGCCGGCGCGGGCCAGCAGCGTCTCCAGGTCGCCGTACTCGTTGATCAGCAGGGCGGCGGTCTTGACGCCGATGCCGGGGGCGCCGGGCACATTGTCGACGCTGTCGCCGCACAGGGCCTGGACCTCGACCACCTTGTCCGGGGTGACGCCGAACTTGTCGAACACCTGCTCGGCGCCGATCAGCAGGTTTTTCATGGTGTCGAGCATCGACACCCGGTCATTGACCAGCTGCATCAGGTCCTTGTCGGACGAGATGATCACCACCTCGCCGCCGGCGGCGCTGACCTTGTCGGCATAGGCGGCGATGATGTCGTCGGCCTCGTAGCCGGGCAGCTGCAGGCTGGGCACCCCGAACGCCCGCGTCGCCTCGCGCACCAGCGGGAACTGCGGGATCAGGTCCTCCGGCGCCGGCGGGCGGTGGGCCTTGTAGAGCGGGTACAGATCGTTGCGGAAGGTCTTTTCCGACTGGTCAAAGACCACCGCCAGATGGGTCGGGGCGTCCTCCTTCATGTCCCGCAGCAGCTTGAACAGCATGTTGCAGAACCCCTGCACCGCCCCGACCGGCAGGCCGTCGGACTTGCGCGTGAGCGGGGGCAGGGCGTGGTAGGCGCGGAAGATGTAGCCCGACCCGTCCACCAGATAGAGCCGCACGGCGGGGCCGTCCTGGGTCAGCGGTCGGTCGGTCGGGGCGGGGGTCGCGGCGTCGGTCATGGGGGGAGGATAGTGGCCGCGAGCGCGGTGGTCATCCGGCGAATGGCGGCTTTGCAGCCGGTCGGACTGGCGCCACTGTGGGGCGAGTATCGGAGGGATGAGTGATGCGGGGTGTGGTGCTGGGCGTGGGATTGGCGGCGGCGCTGTGTGGCGCGGCGCTTGCCGAGGTCTTCAAGCAACCGGACTGGGACCGAAAGCCCTCCGGCGACCAGGTCGCCCGCTACTATCCGGATGAAGCCGTCGATAACAGCGTCAGTGGACGGGCAGCCATAAAGTGTCAGGTCACGCTCTATGGCCGCCTGACCAACTGTTCTCTGGTCAGCGAGTCCCCGGCCGGCATGGGCTTTGGCGAGGCGGCCCTGAAGATGGCCCCGAAGGAATTCCGGATGAAGCCCGGCACGGTTGACGGCAAGCCCGTCGACGGCGTCTGGGTGCAGATCCCGCTGGCCTTCCAGGCGCCGACCTGGTCGGCCCGTTATGTCATCACCGAGGCGGTCTGGGCCGAAGCGCCGACGTTCGAGGATCTGGCCGCCGCCTGGCCCACCGAGGTCGGCGACCTGGCGGTCGGCACGGCCGTGTTGAGGTGTCAGGTCGCCTCCGGAACCGGAGGGCGGCTGCGCAACTGCACGATCGCCGGCCAGACCCCCAAGGGTTCGCCCTTCGGCGAGGCCGCCCGCACCCTGGCCGGCAAGTTCCAGCTGAAGCTCACGCCGGAGGAGGCGAAGACATACGCCAGCGCCGACATCGCGATCAGCTTCCGCTTCTACAATCCGGCGACGCCGGCCGGACAGGTGAAGAAGGTCGAGAAGCCCGACTGGATCGTCCGCGTCAATCCGGAGAAGGTCGTCGCCCTCTACCCGCAGGCCGCCATCAACGCCGGCGTGAAGGAGGGCGTGGGCGTGGCCGACTGCCTGGTCATGCCGGATGGCAAGCTCACCGATTGCAGCGTTTCCCGCGAGCAACCGGCGGGCCTGGGCTTCGGCCCGGCGGCCCTGATGGTGGCCGGCGTGATGCAGATGGACCCTTGGACCCCCGAAGGCCGCCCTGTCGCGGGCGCCCGGATCAGGCTTCCGGTCGTCTTCAACCTGGCGCCGGAGGCCCAGGCCGAAGCGCCGGCGGCGCCGCAATGAAGATCGATCCTCCCCTCGCAGAGGGGAGGGGGACCATGCGGAGCATGGTGGAGGGGGCGGCGCAGAGGCTTGCCGGAAGGACCGGAATTCAGGATGGGGCCGCTCGCGCTTGCGCAGACCCCTCCACCGCCTCCGGCGGTCCCCCTCCCCGACTTCGCGGGGAGGAAAAGCGCAATCACCCCCCCACCCGCTCCAGCACCTCGGCGGCGAACACCGAGAGCGTGTCGTCTCTCGCGCCCATGATCACGATGCGGTCGCCCGGCCTCGCCAGGGCCGCCAGGCGGTCGCCGCAGGCGGGGCGGTCGGGAAAGGCCTCCGCCACGCGGCCGCCGGCGCGGATGTCGGCGGCGATGTCCTCGCTGGTCACCTCGCGGATCGTGGTGCCGCCGAAATAGACCGGCTCGGGCATGATCAGCACATCGTCCGCCGCCAGCCCCTCGACGAAGCCGCGCACGAACTCCCTGCGCATCAATCGAAGCGGCCCAAAGCCGTGCGGCTGGAACATCACCAGCAGCCGGCCGGGGAAGGCGTGCAGGGTCTCCAGGGTGGCGGCGATCTTGTCGGGGTTGTGGGCGAAATCGTCGATGACGGTGATCCCGCCCCTCGACCCGACCACCTCCAGCCGCCGCTTGACCCCCTCGTAACCCTCGATGGCCGCCACGGCGTCGGCCAGCGGGACCTCCAGCGCCCGCACGGCGGCGATGGCGGCCAGGGCGTTGGCGACATTGTGCCGGCCGGGGACCTTGAGCCGCACCGGCAGGGTCGTTCCGCTGGCCTGCTCGGCCAGGCGGAAGGCGATGCCGTCGGGCGCCGGGGCGATATCGTCCGCATACAGATCGGCTGACGGGTCCTCGAAGCTCCAGGTCAGCTGCCGCTCGCGGGGCAGGGCGGCGGCGAGGCGCGCGGTCTCGTCGTTGTCGAGGTTCAGCACCACCGTCTGGGCCTTCAGGGCGAAGTCGCGGAACAGGGTCCGCAACTCGTCCATGGTCTTGTGGTCCTCGCTGATGTTGTTGATCACCGCGACCCGGGGCCAATAGCGGGCGATGGAGCCGTCGCTCTCGTCGACCTCGCTGACGAACAGGTCGCCCTGGCCGACCAGGGCGCTGGCGAAGGGGACCTCGTCGGTGACGAAGTTCTTCATCACCGCGCCGTTCATCACCGTGGGGTCAAGGCCCGCGCGGTGCAGGATCCAGCCGATCATGCCGGTGGTGGTCGACTTGCCGCTGGTGCCGGCCACGCCCACCGAGCGGGCGGCGGCGTTGAACAGCTCGGCCAGCAGTTCGGCCCGCGACAGCAGGGTCGCCCCGACCCGCCGGGCGGCGATCACGTCGGGCACGGTGTCCTCCACCGCGGCGGTGGCGACGATGATCTGGTCGGGCCGCGTCACGCCGCTGCCGTCCTGCGCGAACAGCGTGATCCCCCGGGCGCGCAGGAACTCGAACTTGGGTGCGGTGCGGCCCTGGTCGAGGGCCCGGTCGGACCCCTCGACCGTCGCGCCGGTCGCCTGGACGATCAGCGCCAGGGGCAGCATGCCGCTGCCGCCGATCCCGCAGAAGAAGTAGGGTCTGTCCTGAATCATCCCCGGGAAATATACGGTCGGGGTCAGGGTTACAAACGACCCGAGGGACCGAAGCGGCAATGGGCAAACCGGTCAGGATTGGCGTCGTCGCCCCGGCCTCCCGCATGGACCCGGGCGTGCCGGCCGAAGTCGAGGCGCTGGTGCGCCGGCTTTACCCCGATGGCCGGGTCGAGGTCGTCTTCGATCCGCAGTGCTTCCTGGTCCACAATCACTTCGCCGGCGACGATGCGGCGCGGGCCGAGGGCTTCCTGCGGGTGGCCAATGATCCGGCGTTCGACGCCCTGTGGTTCGCCCGCGGCGGCTACGGCTCAAACCGCCCGGCGGCGGCGATCCTCGCGGGTCTGACCGAAGCGGCGCGGGCCAAAACCTATATGGGCTACAGCGACGCCGGCTTCGTCCTGGCCGGGCTGTACAAGGCAGGCATCGGCCGGCCGGCGCATGGTCCGGTGGCGCACGACATCCGCCGCGAGGGCGGCGAGGCGGCCATCGCCCGCGCCCTGGCCTGGATCGCCGACGGCGACCGCGCGGCGCTGGAACCCAGCCTTGCGCACGGCCAGAAGGCAGCGGCGTTCAACATGACCGTGCTGAGCCAGCTGCTCGGCACCGACCTGCAGCCCGACCTGACCGGTCACGTGCTGATGCTCGAGGATGTGGGTGAATACCTCTATCGCCTCGACCGCACGCTGTTTCACCTGACCAGCAACCCTGGCATCCGCAAGGTCGCCGGCATCCGGCTGGGCCGTTGCAGCGACATTCCCGAAAACGACCCCGACTTCGGCATGACCGCCGAGGACGTCTGCCGCGAGTGGTGCGCGCGGTCGGGCATCCCTTACCTGGGCCGGGCCGACATTGGCCATGACGCGGCCAACCGGGTCGTGCCGTTCGGCCCCCGGCCCTGACATCGTCAGGGCCGCGATTCCGAAAGGTGAGAGCACGTCCGGGCGGCGGAACCGGGACCACTTCCGCCTGACGTGCTCTAGTTGAACAACTTGTTGTAGTCGCCGCCCACGGTGTCGGCCGCCGCCAGGGCGTCCGAGTCTCCCGTCGCCAGGAAGGCTGCCGTCGCCGCGTTGAGCGCCGCCAGCGCCGCCCGGGCAAGCCCTGTGGCCGAGGAGATGCGCCGGGCGCCCAGCGCCTGCAACGCGGGCCCCGCCGGCAGGCCAGGCCTGGCCATGACGTTAAGCGGCAGGCCGCAGCCGGCGGCGATGCCGCTGATCTCGGCGGGGATGACCACGCCCGGCGCGAACAGGCCGTCGGCCCCGGCGTCGCGGTAGATCGCCGCCCGCCGCAGCACCTCGTCCACGGCCGCCTCCGGCTCGGCCAGCCGCTTGAGGTAGACGTCGGTGCGGGCGTTGATGAACAGCGGCACGCCTTCCCGGTCGGCGGCCTTGCGGACGGCGGTGATCTTGGCCGCGTGCAGCTCGGGCGTCTCGCGGCCGTCCTCGATGTTGATGCCCACCGCCCCGGCGCCGACGATCCGGGCGATGTTCTCGCCGACGGTCGCCGGGTCGTCGGCGTAGCCGCCCTCGGAGTCGCAAGTCACCGGAATCGAGACCACACGCGTGATCTCCGCCACCGTCTGGGCCAACAGCTCGATCGGCAGGTGGTGGCCGTCGGCGTAGCCGTGGCTCCAGCACACCGCGGCGCTGGAGGTGGCCACGGCCTTCGCGCCGAGGGTCTCGATGACGCGGCAGCTGCCGGCGTCCCAGCCGTTGGGCAGGATCAGAAGCTCGGGGCCTGCGTGCAGGCGGCGGAAGGTCTCTGCGGCGGTGCTCATGCCGCCAAGATAGGGATCGAACCGCATTCGGTCAGCCCCGCGGCCGGCGGAATCCGGACATCAATGCCCGGCGGCGCCCTCGTAGACCCCCGGCGCCAGCCGTTCGTCCTCGTCGCCCGGGCCCGTGACGGCCACGAAACGGCGGTCGCAGTAGCCGCAGTCGACGAATCCCGCCCCGCCGATCTCCAGCCAGACCCGGGGGTGGCCCAGCGCCCCGCCGACGCCATCACAGGCGATCCGGTGCGAGCGCACCGCCACGATTTCAGGCGCCGGGAAGGCGCCGGCCCCGGGCGGCGTGTTCGTCGGCATGGTCGCCTTGGTCTTCCTGGCAGGGGGTTTGCGCGCCATGGTGCTCTTCATCGGGAACGCCGCCCTTGGCGAGGCGGCCTGTGGCGCATACCTATGCGGAGCCCCGCCGGGGCGTCAATTGATCGAGAGCCCGCCAGAAAGCCCGAATGGACCTGCCCGAATACGCCATCGAGGCCACGGGCCTCGTGAAGACCTACGCCGCGACCAGGACCACGCCCGCGAAGACGGCGCTCAACGGCATCGATCTGAAGATCCCGCGCGGCTCGATCTTCGGTCTGCTGGGTCCCAACGGGGCGGGCAAGTCGACCTTCATCAACATCCTCGCCGGGCTGACGCGTAAGACCGCGGGCACGGTGAAGATCTGGGACCGCGACATCGACCTGCGCCCGCGTGACGCCCGGGCCGCCATCGGCGTGGTGCCCCAGGAGCTGGCCGCCGACGTCTTCTTCACCCCGCGCGAGTCGCTCGAGGTCCAGGCCGGCATGTACGGCGTGCCCAGGAAGGAGCGCCGCACCGACGAGCTGCTGGCGGCCATGGGCCTGTCGGACAAGGCCAACGCCTATGTCCGGCAATTGTCCGGCGGCATGAAGCGCCGGCTGATGGTGGCCAAGGCCATGGTCCACCAGCCGCCGGTGCTGATCCTCGACGAGCCGACCGCCGGGGTGGACGTCGAGCTGCGCCGCCAGCTGTGGAACTACGTGTTGGGGCTGAACCAGCAGGGCGTGACCATCGTCCTGACCACCCACTATCTCGAGGAGGCGCAGGAGCTCTGCGACCAGATCGCCATCGTCAATCGCGGCGAGGTGGCCGCCTGCGAGCCGACAAGCTCGCTGCTGCGGCGGCTGGACACCCGCAACGTGGTGGTCACGCCGGAGGAACCGGTGGGCACGGCGCCGGACCTGACCGGGTTCGAGACCCGGCTGCGCAGCGGCGGCTCCTTTTCGGTGACCTACAAGACCGGCGAGTCCAGCGTCGAACAGGTGCTGGCGGCGGTGCGCGCCAGCGGCCTGCACATCAGGGACATCGCCACCGAGGACCCCGACCTCGAGGACGTGTTCCTGGCCCTGACCTACGAGGCGCCGGGCGGGGCGGATCCGACGCGGGACTGAGGGCCAATTCGGGGCCAATTCGGGGACAGTTTACCTATTTCGCCAAGGCCGCACCGTCGGAAGCTCAGGCTCCGGGCAGCGAAATAGGTAAACTGTCCCCGAATTGGTCTTCCGTTCAGAACTCCAGCTCGACCATGTCGAAGTCGACCTTGGCCGTGCCGCACAGGGGGCAGACCCAGGCAGCGGGAATGTCGGTCCAGCGGGTTCCGGGCGCCAGGCCCTCGCCGATGTCGCCCTCGGCCTCGTCATAGAGGTAGCCGCAGGTGCGGCACTGCCAGGTCTTGTAGGGAACGGCGTCGGCCATCAGCGGGTCCTCAAGGTGTCGCGGCGAAGCTCAGGCGCAGGGTCGCCAGGCTGGTGGCCCGGATCGGCGCCAGTTCCATGTCCGGATCGATCAGGCACTGGATCGACAGGCCCAGCAGCAGGCTGCCGACCATCAGGGCCGCCGCGTCGGCGTCGAGATCCCGACGGATGGCGCCCTGCGCCTGGCCGCGCAGGACCATCGCCTCCAGCCGCTGCTCGACCCGCTCATGCGAGGCGGCGAAGGCGGTGCGCAGGGCCGACAGGTCGGCGATCGCGCTGGCCAGCAGCATGAAGTAGGCGCGGTTGTCGTCCCGCTGCTCCAGCGCCCGCAGATACAGATCGACATAGGTCAGGATGGCTTCGAGCCCGGGCATCGCGTCGACCCCGTGCGCGCCGAGCACCTCGTCCTGCCGGGCGTGCAGGTGAGCGATCAGCGCCTCGATCAGGCCCTGCTTGGAACCGAATTTCTGGGTCGCCAGCCCCCGGCTGTAGCCGGCCCGAAGGCCGATGGCGTCGAAGGTGGCCGCCGTCACGCCGCGCTCGGCGATGACCTCGGTCGCCGCGCGCAGCAGGCCGCGCGCGGATTCGTCCCGGCGTTCGGCCTGGGTGCGGCGGGGCCTGGGATCGAGGAGCGCGGACTGAGCCATATCAATTTCTAACTTACTTGTTGGCCGTATAGCAAGTGAAGTGCTAGCGTTTCACCGAAGCCGCCGGCTGACGGGCGGAGAGGATCGATCAGGACGCCAAACGATGATGATTCCCCAGGACGTGGCCAACACCATCGTCGATCCCAAGGCCTACGCCGACGGGACCCGGATTGACGACGCCTTCCGCTGGCTGCGGGCCAATGCGCCGCTGGCCAAGGCCCAGCCGCAGGGCTTCGACCCCTTCTGGGTCGTCACCCGCTTCGCCGACATCCAGGAGATCGAGAAGCAGAACGACCTGTTCCACAACGGTGACCTCGCCACCGTCGTGACGCCCATCGAGATGGACAAACGCGTGCGCCAGATGACCGGTGGCTCGCCGCACCTGGTCCGTTCGCTGGTGCAGATGGATAACCCCGACCACATGAACTACCGGCGCCTGACCCAGGCCTGGTTCCTGCCGCAGAACATCCGCGGGCTTGAGGCGCGGATCCGCGAGATCGCCCGCGGCTTCGTCGATCGCATGGCCGCCAAGGGCGACCGCTGCGACTTCGCCCGCGACGTCGCCTTTCTCTATCCGCTGCATGTGATCATGGAAGTTCTCGGCGTGCCGGAGATCGACGAGCCGCGCATGCTCAGGCTGACCCAGGAACTGTTCGGCAGCGCCGACCCGGAGCTGAACCGCAGCGGCGCGGAGATGACCGACCCTGAAACCGCCCTCGCCGCCGTGCAGGCCACGGTGTTGGACTTCATGACCTATTTCAACGAGATGACCGAGGACCGGCGGCGCACCCCCCGCAATGACCTGGCCAGCGTCATCGCCAACGGCCAGATCGAGGGCAAGCCCCTCGGCCACCTGGAGGCCATGAGCTACTACATCATCGCCGCCACGGCCGGTCACGACACCACCTCAAACACCACCTCCGGGGCCATGTGGGCCCTGGCGCAGAACCCCGACCAGTTCGCCAGGGTGAAGGCGGACCTGTCGCTGATCCCCGGTCTGGTGGAGGAGTCGATCCGCTGGGAAACCCCGGTGAAGCACTTCATGCGCAGCGCCACGGCCGACGCCGAGGTGGCCGGCCAGAAGATCGCCAAGGGCGACTGGCTGATGCTCAGCTATCCGTCCGGCAACCGCGACGAGGCGGTGTTCAAGGATCCGTTCAAGTTCGACATCGAACGCTCGCCCAACAAGCATGTGGCCTTCGGCTACGGCGCGCACGTCTGCCTCGGCCAGCATCTGGGCCGGATGGAGATGCGGGTGCTTTGGGAAGAACTGTTGCCACGGCTGGAGAGCGTCGAACTGGACGGGACCCCGCGCCGCATGGAGGCGGCCTTCGTCTGCGGACCCAAGTCGGTGCCGATCCGCTTCAAGATGCACTGACGGCGGTTGCCCTGAGCCCGCCGACCGCTAACCTGCCCTCAACGGAGGGCGGCCTTGGCGAGCTGGCGGGAATTCCTCTCGGTCGCGGGCGTGGCGGCGACGGTGGTGGCGATCGGCGCCGTCATCTCGATCATCGACCCCATGGGCCTGAACGACGCCGCCGACCGCCACAGCGCGGACGTGGTGGCCCGGGTGACCGCGCCCTTCTACGGCGGCGCCAAGGCTGAGGGCCGCGACCTGACGACGGTGGTCGAGGTCAGCGACCAGACCCTGCGCGAGCTGGACCGCAGCTGGCCGCCGGAGCATGACTTCTACGCCGGCATCCTCGACACCCTTGCCCCCGACACGCAGGGCGGACCCCGGCCGGCGGTCATCCTGCTGGACTATATCCTCGCCTCCGACCTGCGTGACCCGGAGGGGCACGACCAGTTCGTGACCGCCCTGCGCCGGGTGACCAGGGCGGACGAATGGGAGACCGACCCGGCCTGCCGCGCCACGCCCATGGCCAAGATCGGCTGCATCGTGGACAGGGGCGGCGTCCCGGTGATCCTCGGCAAGCCCTATCCGCCCGACCTCTGTGGGCCTGGGCTGTACGAGGACATTTCGTTCGACCTGATCCGTCTGGACCAGGCCGCCGTCATCGCCCCCCTGGGCTGGCCGGGCGCGCCGGACGCCGTCATCCCGGTGCTGACCCGCGACAGCTACGACGCGGCGATCCGCGCCTTCTACAAGGGCGGCCCGGACGAGGCCCTGGGCGAGGAGATCATCGCCCGCTGCAAAAGCCTCAATCCGGCCATGGCCGGCGGCAAGCCGCGCGAGCTGTCCTCGCCGGACAACGCCGACCACCCGCTCACCTGGTGGGGCACGGGCGCCTATGACCTGTCGCCCGGCGCGGCGATGTTCGCCGCCGTCTGCGCCGGGTCAAAGACTCCGCCGAAGACCTGCCCGGACCTGCGGGAGGGGGCCGGCTGGCGCGGACCTTCACCGGTCGTGCCGACCTGGGGGTCGCGGCCGGACCCGGCCTTCCTCGCCCTCCGCGCGCGGCTCTACCAGGACGCTGGGCGCCGCGACGCCCCGTGCCGCGCGGAGACCCGCTCGATCTGGCGGCTGCTGCGGATCGGCTGGGCGCAGGTGTCCTCGGCCATCGGCCAGGGGGTGGCGGCGGTGCAGGTGCCGTGCCCCTACCATCCCACATTCGACTATGCCGTGCTCAGGCAGGAGCTGGCGGCGGGCGGCGAACGGGCGGCTGCGGTGCGGCCCTACGTCGATGGCCGGGCCGTGGCCGTGGGCGCCTCGCTGGTGGCCGGCAATGACTGGGTCGAGACCGTCGTGAATGGCCGCGAGCCGGGCGTCCATTTCCACGCCATGGCCTTCGACAACCTGGTCGAGCAGGGTCGTGGGATGCTGCGCCTGCCGCCGCCAGTCTGGCGCGCGGGCTTTCTGGGCTTCCTCAATCTCGACTGGGGCGAGGTGCTGGCCTTCACCTGCGCGTTCCTGGTGGCGATGACGGTCGAACTGACCCGCCGCCGGCTGGCGAAACGCGAGGGGCCGGACGGCAGCGCCCTGACCGCGGCCCTTGGTGTCTTCGCGATCGCCGGCCTGATCCTGCTGGCCGCCACCGCGATCACCTACAGCCTGCACTGGAAACCTGTGAACGTGATCGGCCTGTTCGTGTTGACCTTCATGGACGCAGCCGCCAGCTTCTGGAGCGTCGAGGGCCTGGCCTGGGTGGTCGGGGTCGGCTGGGCCGGGTCACGCAACCAGGGCCGCAAGCTGGTGCAGATGACCGGGCGCGGCCTCTTCCTTCTGTGGGACCGCTTGGGCATACTGGCGCGGTGGCTGCGGCGACGCCGTCGGCCTCGACCATCAGGCGCGGACTCGGGGGATCCCGTCTCGCCGGAGGAGGATTCCTCGTGATGCGTGAAGCCTACCCGCCCGCCCGCCGCGTTCTGGCCGCCGGACTTTTGACTGCCGCCATCCTGGTTTCGCCCGCCGCCGCCGGCGAGGCCGTGAGCCTGCCGGGCCCCCGTGTGACCCTCTACAAGGACGCCGACTGTTTCGCCCGGGGGGCGGATGTACCGGTGACCCAGCTGGGCGCGGTGACCCGTGAAAGCCCGGCCGACGCCGCCTGCGTCAAGCTCAAGGCGGCCGACGGCAAGAGCTACTTCGTGCTGCCCTCGGCGATCAAGCCGCCTGCCGGTTGCGCGCCGCGGCGGGCCACGCCGGGACCGCAGGCCAAGACCTTCGGGTCTCAGGGCGCGTCCTCATGCGCCCGGGACTAGCGCTCGTCGCGGGGGCCTCGGCCCTGGCCGTCGCCGGCGCCCTGGCTGCCCAGACCCCGCCGCCGGCCCTGGTCGCCAAGTGCGCCTCGGCCCGCACCCTGGCCGCGACCGCGCCGAAGAGCGGCGGCGTCTTCAAGGCTATCGGCGGCGGCGGCGGATTCTCGATCAGCGGCAAGGGCGGCGTCTTCCTGTGTTCAAAGGATGCGGCCGGTCGCCGGGCCGCCGACCGGAGCGCCGCCGCCACCGGCGGCATGAGTCTCTCGGCCCAGGCCGACGTGCGCGGCAGCCTGCGCCCGACCCTCTTCACCATGCCCGAGACGCAGAAGCGGCTGCAGGTCATGGTCGATCGCATCGCCGACGCCTGGCCCTATCCCGACGCGCCGCGCCCGAAGGTGCTGATCAGCGCCAATGTCGGCTTCAACGCCGAGGCGCGGGCCGACAACACCATCATCGTCTGGCTGGGGGTGTTCGAGGGCGAGCCGGGCCAGCCGGCGACCGACCTGACCGACAACGACCTCTACTGGCTGCTCGGCCACGAATACAGCCACCTGGCCCTGCAGCACGCCAACCGCGACGAGGTCGGCGAGGGCCAGCGCCGCATGGCCCGGGAAGCGGCGAAGATCTACCAGCGCGGCGCCATGCTGGAATCGACCCTGCGCTATTCCGAGGCCACGCCCCTGAGCGGTCCGGCGAAGCTGGAGGTGCGCGACGCCCGCGAGACCCACCGGCGGCTGCGCTTCCTGATGGACTCGGTGCTCTATCCGTCCTGGGGCCGCGCCCAGGAGGACGAGGCCGACGTCGCCGGCTACGACGCGACCGTGCTGGTGGGTATGAGACCGCGGACATCCCTGGCCACCGGCCGGTTCGAGGCCTCTGAAAAGACCCGCGAACAGCGCATGGCCGAGGTGCGCGGCAAGATGGAGGCCCGGGCGACCAAGGCGCTGGAAAATCCCTCGGTGCAGGGCGCCCTGACCACCGGCGCGCTGGGCCCGGCCTTCAGCTCTGTGGCGACCAGTCTGGGCAAGGGCCTCTATGAAGGCCTGCGCGAGCAGTTCTTCGCCTGGACGTCGCGCGACCACCGGTCGGCCAAGCAGCGCGAGGAGGGGCTCGAACGCTACCGCGCCGCCGCCTACGAGAAGGGCGGCATCGAGCTGACCGGCGGGGTGGTGCGGACCGAGACGGCGGCCATTCTCGCCCTGCCCGAACTGCGCCAGGGCCTGGCCGTCGCCCGCGCCATCGCCGACACCCAGGTCGCTCTGGACGCCGATCCCGCCGACAGCATGACCGCGACCCAGAGGATCGCCATGGCCCTGGGCTCAATCTTCGGCCGCGAGGCCTATGTCCGCTACTGGGCCGCCCGGGTCGACCTGGCCGCGGGCCGCGTCGACAGCGCCATCCGCCACCTGGAAACGGCGCGCAGCTCGCCCAACGTCTCGCCCGAGGCCTACCGCGAACTGGCCCGGCTCTACACCACCTCCGGGCGGCTGCCCCAGGCCCAGGCCGTGGTCGCCGAAGGCCGCCGAAAGACCGGCGACAGCGACTACTTCCTGCCCGAGGACGTGCGCATCCTCGCCCGGCAGAAGAGCCTGGCGGCGGTCAAGCCGCTGCTCCAGCGCTGCCGCGCCACCCAGCGCGACCAGGTCATGCTCGACTGCCAGAACGCCGCCCTGGATGTGGACTACGCCACCCTCAGCGAGGCCCAGAAGCGAGAGCTCGAGGACCTCGCCTACTGGGGCTCCGAGGACGAGGCGCCGGCCAGCGGCGTCAAGCCGCCCAGCCTGCGCGACCTGCGCTCGCTCGGCGGTCTGCTCGGCGGCTGAGGGGGTGCTCGAATGGCTGTTCAGGCTGAAGGAGAACGGCACGGCGGTATGCACCGAGGTGCTGGCGGGCCTGACCACTTTCCTGACCATGGCCTGCATCATCCTGGTCAACCCGCAGATCCTCGGCGCGACCGGGATACCCGTGGCGCGCTTTGTCTGGCTGGCCGCCGGCCAGAAGAATCCGCAGATCGGGTAACTGCGGGGTTTGAGCTGGCGGGATGATCGGAAAGATTGCTGCTTCACGGGGATCGGGGGGTTCCGGAACATGCAGTCTGCACGCGCGCGCGCCATCGGCCTGACCATGGCGACCCTGGTGATGATCGTCCTGCTGGCGGGCGCCGGGGAGGCGGGCGCGGCGCCGGCGCGCTGCCGGGTCGGGACCTACATCACCTCCCTCTCGCAGGTGGATACCGCGGCGGGCACCTTCCGGGCAGATTTCTGGATGTGGAGCGTCTGTCCGACCAGCGATCTCGAACCGCTCAAGACCGTCGAGTTCGTCAACGCCGTTTCAGTGCAGGGAAGCCTGGATGCGAGCCTCGAGCGGGTCGGCGGCTGGTGGGCGACGCGCAAGTTCACCGGCGTCTTCCGCCAGGACTTCTCGCTGCGCAACTACCCCTTCGACGAGCAGCCGCTGGTGATCGAGATCGAGGAAGGCGTGCTCGACACCCGCGATTTCGTCTATGCCGCCGACGGCGACAATTCCGGCATGAACCCGGCGATCGACCTGGCCGGCTGGCGGCTGAAGGACTTCCGGCTCAACGACGGCGTCACTGCCCACCCGACCACCTTTGGCGATCCGTCGCTGCCGCGGGGGATCAGTCGCTACGCCGGCCTGACGATGCAGGTAGGCGTCGAGCGCAACCACATCGCCAATTTCATCAAGGCGACCTTTCCCCTCTATATCGCCGCCCTGCTGGCGCTGATCAGCCTGACGGTCACCGACGGCCGCATGAGCCTGCTGGGCGCCACCACCTTCGCCGTCGTGCTCAGCTTCGTGTCGGTGGAGAAGCTGGTCGGGGCCCATGACGGCGTCTATCTGCTGGACCAGCTGCATTTCGCGACCCTGGCCCTGATCATGGCCGTCACAGGCCGGGGGGTGATCTCGCTGCGCATCATCAGCCAGGGCGGCGACGCGGTGTTGCAGCGGCAGCGGGACCTCACGGGCGCCGCCGTGCTGCTGGCGGGCTACCTGATCCTGAACATGATCATGATCGGCCTGGCGATCGCCAACGCGAAGGCCTGAGCGCCCCGCGCACCGGGCCGTTTGCGCCCGGCGCGGCTTTCCGCTATTGACCCGCCTCCGCCAGCGATCCGCACCCGTAGCTCAGCTGGATAGAGCGTTGCCCTCCGAAGGCAAAGGTCACACGTTCGAATCGTGTCGGGTGCGCCATTGGTCCGGTTGTTGTCCGGACCGGCCGTCAGGGACCAGGCGAAATCTTCAGCCGTTGTGCGAACGCGCGCAGGCCTCAGGGCCGCGGCGCGTGGGGCTGGGACCGGTTCAGTCCGGCCAGGCGCCTAGTAGACCAGCTTGAGCCCGGCCCAGGCGGCGGCGGCGGTCAGGAAGGCGATGATGGCGACGATCTCGTAGGTCTTGAAAAGCGGTCCGTTCGGCGAACGCATTGGTCTCCCCCTTGTCCCGTTCTGGTCCAGCGAGGAGGATGGGTCGCAAGGCGCAGGCCAGCGTGGAAAAGGACCTCGACGTGCGGAACAGACGGGTCTTCCTGGCCGGCGCGGCGGCCCTGCTGGCCCCGGCAACGGCGGTCGCCGCCGGCAGGGTGACCGTGTTCGCGGCGGCGTCGCTGCAGGAAGCCCTGACCGCGGCCGGCGCGGCCTGGACGGCGGCCTCGGGGACGGCCGTGCGGTTCAGCTTCGGCGCCTCCTCGGCCATGGCCCGCCAGATCGACCAGGGGGCGCCCGCCGATGTGTTCCTGTCCGCGGACGAGGACTGGATGGACTGGCTGGCCGGCCGGGGACGGATCGTCCGCGCCTCGCGCCGGGACCTGCTGACCAACCGGCTGGCGCTGATCGCCCCGGCCGGTTCGAGGACGGCCCTGAAGATCGCACCGGGCATGGATCTGGCGCGGGCGCTGGACGGCGGTCGGCTGGCGTTGGCCGACCCGGCTGCAGTTCCCGCCGGCCGGTATGCCAAGGCGGCCCTGACGATGCTGGGCGCCTGGAGCAGGGTGGACGGACGGCTGCTGCCGGCCGAGTCCGTGCGGGCCGCCCTGGCCTATGTCGCCCGGGGCGAGGCGCCGCTGGGGATCGTCTATGTCACCGACGCCAGGGCCGAGCCGAGGGTGCGGGTGGTCGATGTCTTTCCGGCCTCGAGCCATCCGCCGATTCTCTATCCGGCGGCGGTGGTCGCCGCCTCGCGCAACAGGGGCGCGGCGGCCTTCCTGGACTTCCTGCAGGGTCCCCGGGCGACGGCTATCTTCAAACGCCACGGCTTCGGCGTTCCGGGGAGACCGGGCTAGTCCTCGACCTTGCCCGGCCAGGTCAGGTAGCCGTCCCGGTCCGTGCCGGCGAGGTGGTAGCCGGGATGGTGCGGCGGATCACGGCTGACCCGCCCGGCGCCAGGGCCGCCCCGATAACCGCTGCCGTACCCGTAGGCATAGCCGCCGCCCGAGGCCGAGCTCGATCCGTAGCTGCTGGAGGATTCGCTGTAGCTGTAGCGCTCCGACGAGCTTTCGTTCTCGGAGACCGAGACGCTGACGCCGCCGTAGCGACCGCCATACCGGCCGCCGGAGAGGTCCTCGCTCGAGGTTTCGTAGCGCCAGACGCGGCTGTCGCGGCGGACGGCCGGCGTGGCGCGGACGCGCCTGACCACGCGGTCGCGGTCGGCGGCGACTTGCACCGTGGGGCCGGCCTCGGCGGAAACGGCTGGTCCCTTCGCGGCCGGCGCGGCGTCGGCCGGGCATTGCCGGCAGCAGCAGGCGGCCTGCTGCGTCGGGGCCGGCAGCATGCCGTCGCAAGCGCCGAGGGCCAGGGTCGCCAGGGTCAGCAGGGACAGGCGGACGGACATGGCGGGACTCTCCGGTGGAGAACGGGCCGCCAGCCTAGGCCCGGAAGGCCCCGGTCTTCCCGGCTATTCCCCCCCGGCGGGAGACTTGACCCTGATCAGTTCGCGGATCGCGAGCGTCGCCAGCAGGCCCCCCGCGATGCCCACGGTGTTGGCCAGGGCGTCGGCGGGGTCGCCCTGACGGCCCAGCCCCATCATCGACTGCAGGATCTCGACGCCCACGCCGAACGCGAACAGGCCGGCCGCCAGCCGCGTCAGCCGCTGCGGGAAGGCCCAGGCGCCGAGCAGGGTCAGGACCATGTAGGCGCCGGCATGTTCGAACTTGTCCCCCAGGGTCGCGCCCGGCATGGCCTGGGCCGGCGCCAGGGACAGCCAGGCGATCGCGAGACAGGCGAGGCCGAAGGGGGCGATGCGAAAGGGGCGGGGAACCATGCCGGAAGGGGCCTGCGGGTTGCGTCCTGGACCACCCGTCTCTAGAGCGCGTTGAACCGATGTTGGAACAGGTTTCGCCTTCGAGCGGGCGAAAAGGGAGATGTGCACGTGGTAGCGGCGGTGATCTGGGATTTCGGCGGGGTGATCACCTCCTCGCCGTTCGAGGCCTTCAACCGGTTCGAGGAAGAGCGGGGCCTGCCGCGCGACTTCATCCGCACGGTCAACGCCACCAACCCGCATGACAACGCCTGGGCCCTGTTCGAACGCAGCGAGATCGACGCGGCGGCCTTCGACCTGAAGTTCCTCGAGGAAGCGACGGCGCTCGGCCACGCCGTGCGCGGGTCCGACATCCTGCCCCGACTGTCGGGCGACGTGCGGCCACGGATGGTGGCGGCGCTGCGGGCCTGCAAGGACGTCTTCAAGGTCGGCTGCATCACCAACAACGTCCAGACCGGCCACGGCGCGGGCATGGCGGGCACGTCGGACAAGGCCGTCCAGGTCGCCGGCGTCATGGAAATGTTCGACGCGGTGATCGAAAGCTCCAGGGCGGGTGTGCGCAAACCTGATCCCCGCATCTACCAGATGATGTGCGAGCTGCTGGAGGTCGATCCGGCCGACTGCGTCTACCTCGATGACCTGGGCATCAACTGCAAGCCGGCGGCCATGCTGGGCATGCGGGCGATCAAGGTCGGCGGCGTCGACCAGGCCCTGGCCGAACTGTCGGCGGCGACCGACCTGATCTTCGACTAGGAAGATCCACCGGGCCGGCGGTGTCTAGTGTCCCGATTCCGAAGTTCGCAAGCGCTTGTGGCAGGCTCCGGCGAACTTCGGAATCGAAGAGGACACTAGCAAGTCTATGTTTCTAGTGTGCTTTTTGGATTTGAAGTTCGCTCGCGGCTTGATCCGGCAATGAGGCGAACTTCAAATCCAGCACACTAGTTGACCAGGATGGTGCCGAGCAACAGCTTGGCGCCCTTCTTTCCGAGAGCCTGGTCGGTGATCCGCTGCAGTTCGCGGGCCATGTAGTCGGCGTCCGGCACGGCGGCGGCAGGCATGCCCACGGCGTAGGACTGGACAAAGCCGGCATAGGCGGCGCGCAGGCGGGGTTGGGAGACCATGGTCTGGGTGCGCAGCTTCTCGTCGGCGACATCGACGCCACATTCCACAGTCATCACCCCGCGGCTGCCGTCGCGGTGGATGATGGTCGCGGCGATGGCCTTGATCGGCACGAAGGACAGGCCCCCGCCCTTCTTCTTTTCCGTTCCGCCACTGGCGGCGGCGACGGTGGGCAGCAGGGCCAGGGCGGCGGCGAGGGCTAGGCGGCGATCCATGCCGTCATTTGGCCCGAACAGGGTTGACGCCTCGTTTACACATTCAGCCCAAGCGTGACAGCGAACGGGACTCAATCGAGACTCAGCCCGGACTCCAGGAACGCCCATGGCCGGCTTCGCGCCCGACAATCTCGATCTCGACGGCAAGGTGATCCTGGTCACCGGCGGCACGGGCTCGTTCGGCAGGCGCTTCGTCGACACCGTCCTGACCCGCTACGCGCCGCGCAAGGTCATCGTCTATTCGCGGGACGAGCTGAAGCAGAGCGAGATGCAGCAGGAGATGCGCGAGCGCCTGGCGCCCGAGCTGCTGGCGAAGATGCGCTTTTTTCTCGGCGACGTGCGTGACCGCTCGCGCCTGACCCTGGCCCTGCGCGGGGTCGATATCGTCATTCACGCCGCGGCCCTTAAGCAGGTCCCGGCGGCGGAATACAATCCGTCGGAGTGCATCCAGACCAACATCGTCGGGGCCGAGAACGTGGTCTGGGCCAGTCTCTCCAACCATGTGAAACAGGTCGTGGCGCTCAGCACCGACAAGGCCTGCAACCCGGTCAACCTCTACGGCGCGACCAAGCTGGCCTCGGACAAGACCTTCGTGGCGGCCAACAACCTGTCGGGCGATATCGGCACGCGGTTCGCGGTGGTCCGCTACGGCAACGTGGTCGGCTCGCGGGGCAGTGTCGTGCCGCTCTACCGCCGCCTGCTGGCCCAGGGCGCGACCGAGTTGCCGGTGACCGACGCGCGGATGACGCGGTTCTGGATCACCCTGGAGCAGGGGGTCGATTTCGTCCTGTCATCCCTGACCCTGATGCGCGGCGGCGAGATCTTCGTGCCCAAGATCCCCTCCATGGCCATGCCGGACCTGGTCAGGGCCATGGCCCCGGAGGCCGGGATCAAGATCATCGGCATCCGGCCCGGCGAGAAGCTGCACGAGATCATGGTTGGCGCGGACGACGCCCGCCAGACTATCGAACTGGCCGACCGCTATGTGATCGAGCCGGCCTTCGTCGAATATACCCGCACCCCGTTCGGTCCGGCCGATGGCGGCCGGCCGGTGGACGAGGGCTTCTCCTACGCCAGCGACAACAACGGCGACTGGCTGTCGGCCGACGGCCTGCGGGCCATGCTGGAGGAGACGGGGGCGTGACGGAGGGTTTCCTCCCCTACGGACGCCAGACCATCGAGGACGACGACATCGCGGCGGTGGCCGCGGCCCTCCGGGGCGACTTGCTGACCACCGGCCCCACCGTCGAGGCCTTCGAGACGGCCTTCCGCGAGGTGGTCGGCGCGCGCCATGCTGTGGCCTGCAGCAGCGGCACCGCGGCCCTGCACATGACCATGCTGGCCGCGGGGATCGGGCCGGGCGATGTCTGCATCGTCCCCTCGATCACCTTCCTGGCCACAGCCAATTGCGCCGCCTATGTCGGCGCCGACGTGGTCTTCGCCGACGTGGATCGGGATAGCGGCCTGATGACCGCCGAGACCCTGGCCGGGGCGCTGGACCGGGCGAAGGGCCGGCGGGTGCGGGCGGTGCTGCCGGTGCATCTGCGCGGTGACGTCTGTGACATGCCTGCTCTCGCCGTTCTGGCGAGGGAGGCCGGCGCGGTGCTGGTCGAGGATGCTCCCCACGCCCTGGGCTCGTGCTTTGTGCACGGCAACGAACTCGACCAGGTCGGCGACTGCGCCCACTCGGCGATGTCGACCTTTTCGTTCCACCCCGTGAAGACCATCGCCACGGGCGAGGGCGGCATGGTCACCACCAACGACGCGGGTCTGGCCGAGCGCCTGCGCCGCGCCCGCAGCCACGGCATGACCCGCACGCCGGGCGCCGATCCCTGGCTCTACGAGATGGCCGAGCCCGGCTTCAACTACCGCCTGCCGGACATCAACTGCGCGCTGGGCCTGTCACAGCTGGCCAAGCTGCCGCGCTTCATCGCTCGGCGGCGGGCGCTGGCGGCGGCCTATGAGACCGCGCTTGCGCCGCTTGCGCCGATCGTGCGTCCCGCCGCCCGGCCCGAGGGGTCACGGCCGGTGCTGCATCTGATGACCGTGCTGATTGACTTCGCCGCGGCCGGCAAGTCCCGCCGGCAGGTGGTGGACGCCCTGGCGGCGAGGGGCATCGGCAGCCAGGTCCACTACATCCCGGTCCACACCCAGCCCTACTGGCGGGCGAGGAATGGCGCGCTCGATCTGCCGGGCGCCCAGGCCTGGTACGACCGCTGCCTGAGCCTGCCGCTCTATCCGGCGATGGCCGATGGCGATGTGGCGCGGGTGGTCGAGACGCTGGCGGACGTGCTGGCCTAGTTTCGCGTGAATCCTCCCCTCAAAGAGGGCAGGGGAACCGCCGAAGGCAGTTCCCTTCCCCGTTGGGCGGGGAAGACTAGGTGGATCTACCCCTGTCGTCTCACCGGCGCGGCGCCGTCGACGTAGCTTTCATTGAGATAGACCTCCGCCTCCTGCGGCGAGAGGGCGGGGGCGTAGCCGAAGCCCTGGCCGTAGTCGCAGCCCTGCTCCATGAGCTGCCTGGCCATGATCGCATTCTCGACGCCCTCGGCGACGACCTCGAGGTTCAGGTCCTGGCCCAGCTTGATCACCGAGCGGACGATCTTGGCCGAGCCCTCGTTGGCGCCCATGGTGCGCACGAAGTAGCGGTCGATCTTCAGGGTGTCGAAGGGCAGGCGCGTCAGGTAGCTGAGCGAGGAGAAGCCGGTGCCGAAGTCGTCAAGCGCCAGGCCCGCCCCGCCGTCGCGCAAGGCCCGCAGGATGGTCGCCGCCCCCTCGGGATCGCGCATGATGTCGCTCTCGGTGATCTCCAGCTTCAGCGAGCCTGGCGGCAGGCGATGCTTGGAGATCAGGCCCGAGACGTCCTCGACCAGCCCCTCGCGGTGGATTTCGCCGGTGGACAGGTTGACGCTGACGGTCAGGTTGCCGGCGGTCGGGTGGCTCTGTCGCCATGCAGCCAGCTGGCGGGCCGAGGCGCGCAGCATGTGCGCCCCCAGCTCGGCCATCATGCCCAGCTCCTCGGCCAGGGGCAGGAAGTCGTCCGGCGGGATCAGGCCCCGGCGCGGGTGACGCCAGCGGCACAGGGCCTCGAACCCGGACAGGGCCCCGTTCGAGAGGCGCACCACCGGCTGATAGAAGGGCACAACCTCGCCCCGCGCGATGGCGCCGCGCAGGTCGGATTCGAGGGCCAACTGGGAGAGGCCGTCGCTTTCCATCGAGCGGCCATAGGCGGCGCCGCCGCCGCGGCCGGCGCCCTTGGCGGCTTCCACGGCCAGCTCGGCCCGGCGCAGCAGCTCGGCGGCGTCTGGCGCCTCCTCGCCGCCCTCGGCCTCCACGGCGCCGATGGCCAGGGTCGGCAGGATGTCGAAGCCGGCGATGCGCAGGGGCTGTTCCAGCGCCTTGCGCAGCTGCTCGGCCGGGTCGCTTTCGCCGGACACCATGATGGCGAACTCGTCCTCGCCGACCCGGGCCATGATGGCTTCGGCCCCGAAGGCGGCGGCCAACCGCGAGCCGAGGGCGGCCAGCACCAGATCGGCGCGGTCATGCCCGAGGGCCTCGTTGAGCCGGCGTAGCCGGTCGAGGTCGGCCACGACCAGGGTCTGACGCAAGGGCTGGTTGAGGCGCTCGCGGGCGCGGGCGATGAAGCTGCGCCGGTCGAGCAGACCGGTGAGGGCGTCGTACTCGGAGGCGGCGAAGCGGGTCTCCGGCGCGCAGACGCCGGAGGCGCGGACGCCCTCCTCCAGCCAGACGCCGCGCCACAGGCAGGTTTCCCCGCCGCGCATGCGGATGCGGATGGCGATCTCCGAGCCGGGCTCCTGCAGACGCAGCAGCTCCTCGGCGGAGGCGCGGTCCTGCGGCAGGGCCAGCGCGCGGAAGGCGGCGGAGGAGCATTCGGGCGCCAGCGGGCCCAGGCCCAGCTGCCGCGCGGCGCCGTAGAGACGGAAGCGGTCTTCCTCGGGTTCCCAGACCCACAGCGCGACATGTGCGCCGCCGAGCGCCTCCAGCGTCGCCGCGGCGTCCCAAACTCGTCGATCCTGGGCCTGAAGCCTCATGACCGGTTCACGCCGGCTTCTCCTTACGGTCGCCCGGGCCCTCCCTCACGTGAGATGAGCCCGAACAGGCGATGATCTCGCCAATCGCCGTTAATTTTCAGATAAGCCTTGGCGTAACCCTCTTCCGTGAAGCCGGCTTTCAGCAACAGGGCTGCCGAGGCGTCGTTGGTCGGCAGGCAGGCGGCCTCGAGCCGATGCAGGGCCAGGGAGCCGAAGGCGAAGTCGATCACGGCCCGGACGCCGGCCAGGGTGTGCCCCTGCCTTGCGTAAGCCTGGCCCGACCAGTAGCCAATCGTGCCCATCTGGGCGACGCCGCGCCGGACGTTGTTCAGCGTCACCCCGCCGACCAGCACGTCGTCGCTCTCGCGGAAGACGAAGAAGGCGTACATCTGGTCCAGGTCGCGGCCGTTGCGCCAGGCCGACAGCCGTCGGGAATAGGCCGCCAGGCTCAGCTCGTCCGGCGACCAGACCGGCTCCCACGGCTGCAGGAAGCCGCGGGACGCCTGCCGCACCGCCGACCACTCCGGATAGTCCCGCCGCCGCGGCGGCCGCAGGCGCACGCCCTGCCCCTGCAGGCTGGGACCGGTCTCCGGCGAAATCCACTCAAGGAGCGACATGGGTGGAAGGTCGCGCGCAATGCGGACGTGGGCAAGTGCGAGAGCCGCATGTCCGCTGTGGGTGGGGAGCGGACCTTGTCGCTAGTCCAGACGCTGCCTGACGTAACGATCAACAGCAATCCATTGGTCGTTGCCCTTTGTTAACGGCAGTCTCGCCGACGAGCGGGCTGACCATGCCCCAATGTCCGCTGCGAAATTCGTTGCATCCAGATGCGTCCAATGCCGCATCCAACCTGTCGAGATCATCATCAGCTGCCCTATGGCTTCCCTCAGGATTTCGACAATGAAGGTATCACTTCGGACCACCCTATTCGTATCGTCGCTTCTGGCCCCAACCCTCGCTTTGACGATCGCCGTCGCCGGTTCGTCCGCGAGCGCCGATCCTGTGAGCACAACTCTCCCGGATACAGTCGCGGGCGCGGTCGCCAAGATGCTGATAGCGCATATCAATACCGATACTCCTGGGGCCATCCAGCAATGGGCGCCTGCGATCCTGTCCACGTCAGTCGAAGCCGATGCACGGGCAGCCATTCTGAAGCAGCTTGCCGTTTCAGCGCGCGATAGCGGTGGGGTCGATTTTGTCGATGCGCGAACCCAAGGGCCACCCGGAATGCTCGTCGTGACGATCAAAGGACGGCGGACCGGGCAACGGGTCGCTCTCGTGCTGCTCCCCGATCCGGAACAGCCCGGAAAGCTGGCCATGGTCGACATGGTGCCGGTCGATGATCCAACATTATATGCTGCTTGGCCTGAAACTGGCGCGTCGTACGCTGAGATCGCTCGGCTTGCTGAAGATGCGCTGAACCAGCTTGAGCGCACGACAGATTTTTCGGGATGCCTGAGCATTTCGGACGGTATGGATACGTTTTTCGATGAGTGTCGCGGCTCGGCGGACCGCACGTTTGGCGTGGAAGCCGATCAGCGGACGAAATTTCACATTGGGTCGATGAACAAGATGTTCACCGCGGTCGCGATCGGCCAGCTTGTAGAGGCGGGCGAGTTAGCTTGGGATACAACGCTCGCCGAGCTGATGCCGGAGTATCCCGATCAGGCGGCGGCGGCGAACATCACCGTATGGCAGCTCCTGCACCATACCGCCGGGTTGGGAGACTTTTTCGTTACAGAGTTCTTTCAGAACCGCGAAAACTTCATCAATCCTGGCGACTACCTCGACCTCATTGCCCGCCAGCCAAGCATTTTCGAGCCGGGCACTGACTGGAGCTACAGCAACGCAGGTTATGTCCTACTGGGGCGGATCGTCGAAAACGTCTCAGGGGAGGATTATTTCGACTACATACAGCGTCACATTTTCACGCCCGCAGGCATGACTTCCAGTGGCTTCGATAGTCAGGAAGACATCACACAGAACCTGGCGATCGGCTACTTTAGAGAGGGGGCCTTTGCGACCTCCTGGAAAGCCAACTGGATGACCCTTCCATTCAAGGGAAGTCCGGCCGGGGGCGGATATTCGACCAATCGCGATCTGCTGAGATTTGCAAGTGCGCTGCGCGACGGAAGATTGGTCGGGACCGCGACCTTGCAGAAGATGTTTGACGATGGCGTGCCGGTGGGGCCTGGCGCATATGCGGCGGGGTTCGGCGATCGCCAGTCGAACGGCCGCCATATCCGGGGGCATGCGGGCGGTGCGCCAGGGATGAGCGCAAATCTTGCAATAGTTTGGGAAACCGGGGCGACGGTCGCCGTGACGTCCAATCAAGGCGACACGCCGACCGCGATGCTGTTGAGCGAGCGAATTGCTGATCTCCTCGCCCGACAAGATTAGTAGTCATGACGCCCGACAGTAAATATGTGAGACTCGTAGACATTCTACAGGGGTTACCTTGATGGAATTTTCAATGATAATTGTTCCCGCTCTGGTGATGATGACGCCTGTTGCGATCTTACTGATCTTCTTGCGCCACCGCGCTGAGCTGGCGAGAGAGCGCTATCGCGCACTGCTTCAGCTTGTGGAAAAGGGGGTTGAATTACCGCATGAGTTGCTAGTGGAACCACACGCCACTGACTCCGAGCGGCGGCGGGCACTGGTGCTCATAAGCGGCGGTCTCGGATTGATGGCAATGTTTATTGCGCTACCGTTTGAGCTCCACAACGGACAGCGCATCGCGAGCCTCTGGGGACTCGGCTTGTTGCCGCTGATGACAGGCCTTGGCTACTTCGCGAGCTGGTGGCTCAACCGGCGCGATGACATGCGTGGTTGACCCGATTGACCCGTTGCAAGTCGATCATGCGTTGGTGGCCCGCGTTCTACTGACGGATGATAGGCGCGCGTTCGAACAGCTGATGCGGCGCCATCAAGGCATGGTGCGCGCGCAGCTGCGCCGCCTTCTCTATGGCAACGATACCAAGGCCGATGATCTCGCTCAGGAGACCTTCCTGCTGGCATGGCGCAAACTGCATCAGTTTCGCGGCGAAGCACGTTTTTCCACATGGCTTCACCGCATCGCCTATTCCTGCTTTCTTCAGGCCCACCGAAAACGTTCTTCAGCTGACATTGATGGCGACGCACTCGATGAGCGAAGATCGCCATATGATGCAGTCGAGCTGCGGCTTGATGTCGAGCGCGCGATCCTCCACTTGTCCGCGACCGAGCGGATCGTGCTGTTGCACGTTGTGCAGCTCGGATTGAGCCACGATGAGGTAGCCTATGTGCTGGCAATGCCGCTCGGCACCGTGAAATCCCATACGAGGCGCGCGAAAGCCAAGCTGCGCGCGCTGCTTGCGGACCGCCAAGCGACATCTCAGGAGGGACTTGGGGCATGAACGAGGAGATGGAAGACGTTTTTGACATCAGGCTGCCCGAACGTTTCGAAGGGCCGGTGCCGGATAGGGGCTTTTGCGATCGGGTGATGGATCAGCTGCCATCCCGACAGCGTCACATCAAATGGCCCATGGCTGCTGGAACCGCCGCAGGTTTGGCGACGTGCGGGTTCAGCCTCTGGTTTGCCCCGATCATGCACATCGGTTGGCGGGATTGGCTCTCCGGAGAGCTGTCCGCACCTGTCATCGCACTCTTCTTCTCAATGATGAGCATGGCGATTTTGGCATTGGCCTGGGCAGCCGCCGAAGCTGATGACCGGCACGGTCCATCAACTCAGCGAATCGTCGGATGAAGCCGAAGCATCGATCAATTGTAACGGCAGCCCAAGTTCGGGGACCAACTCCTGTTGGCCACACGACCGCCAGCAACGTGATCGCAAAAGGGAAAACCGTCTCAGACCCATAGGGTCTCAGAGTTGTCCACGCGGCCGCGACCAACGTCCCCTTCGGGTCGGTGGCAGACATCTGCCGGACAGCGGGTTTGCAATCGGCTCTGGTCTAGCCAAACACTGCCGCTTCAAACGCCTCCGGCGCCGACAGGGCCGCTTTCGAGCCCAGCACCGACACCACGCATTTCCGGTCGGCCACCAGCCGCTCGCCCAGCCGGGCGAAATCGGCGGGGGTCACCTGGTCGATGGCCTCGGCGATGGCGGCGGGGGTGTAGAGATGGCCGAACATCAGGGTCTGGCCGGCGGACTGTTCGGCGCGATTGAGGGGCTGCTCGCGACCCATGAACAGGCTGGCCTTCAGCTGGGCCTTGGCCCGGGCCAGTTCGGCCTCGCCGACCGAGCCGGCCAGGGCGAGGGTCTCGGCGGCGACGATGCGCGCGAGGTCGGCGGCGTTGTCGGCCGCGCAGCCGGCGTAGATCCCCAGCATGCCGACGTCGGCGTAGGTGTCGGCATAGGCGTCGATGGCGTAGGCCAGGCCACGCTTCTCACGCGCTTCCTGGAACAGGCGGGACGACATGCCGCCGCCCAGGGCCTCGGCGAACAGCCGCAGGACGAAATAGTCGGGATCGGAGTCGCCCACGGCCGGCAACAGCAGCACCAGGTGGGCCTGCTCCAGCTTGCGCGCCTTCGACGCTGATCCGCCGGTGAAGGCCGGGGCCGGCGGCAGCGGCGCGCCCGTGGCGACGGGCAGGTGGCCGAAGCTCGCCTCCGCCAGGGCCAGCAGGTCGTCCTCGTCCACCGACCCGGCGGCGCTGACCACCAGGCGGTCGGGGGCATAGAGGGCCGCGCGCCAGTCCAGCAAGGCCGCGGGCGCGGCGCCCTTCAGCGACGCCGCCGTGCCCAGGATCGACCGACCGAGGGACTGGCCGGCGAAGGCCTTCTCCTGGGCCAGTTCGAAGACCAGGTCGTCGGGGGTGTCGGCGGCCTCGGCGATTTCCTGGCCGACCACCCGCTTTTCCTGGACCAGGTCGCCCGGGTCCATGGTTGGGCGCAGGACCAGGTCGGCGGTGATGCGCATGGCCAGCGGCAGGCCGTCGACGAGGGTGCGGGTCTGGAAGCTGGTGCGCTCGTAGCCGGTGGCGGCGTTCAGGTGGCCGCCGGCGGCCTCGATGTCCTCGACGATGGCCCGGGCCGTCCGTCCGCCGGCGCCCTTGAAGACCATATGCTCCAGCAGGTGCGACCAGCCCGAGCGGGCCTCGTCCTCGTAGCGCGCGCCGCGGCCGGCGACGATTGTCAGGGCCAGGGTCTCGAGGCCCGGCATCGGGTCACACACCACCCTCACGCCGTTGGACAGGGTGTGAAGGCGGGCGGTCACTTAGCGGCGAACGCGCGGACATAGGCCATAATGGCGTCCGCGTCGGCGGGCAGGTGGTCGTAGCGTTCCGGGCGGCCGGTGATGCCCTGGGCGGCGGCGGGAACCTGTGGCGTCACGCCGGTGGCCGCGCTGACTGCCTCGGGGAACTTGGCCGGGTGGGCGGTCGATAGCACGGCGATCGGCGTCGTGGCGTCCGGCAGGCTGGCGCGGCGAGCGGCGGCCACGGCCACGGCGGTATGCGGGTCGATCAGCTCGCCGGTCTCATTGAGGGTCGAGAGCATGGTCCGGGCGGTGTCGTCCTCGGCCACGGCGGCGCCGGAGAACGTCTCGCGCATCGCCGCCAGGGTCTGCGGCGGCAAGTCGATGACCCCGGTCTCGGCGAAGGCCCGGAAAGCCCGGCCGGTCTCCACGCCGTCCCGCCGGGCGCACTCGAAATACAGCCGCTCGAAGTTGGACGCGACCTGAATGTCCATGGCCGGCGACTGGGTCGCGGCGACCACGCCCCGGGCATAGCGCCCGGTCTCGAAGGCGCTGGAGACGATGTCGTTGCTGTTGGTGGCCGCCAGGATGCGGGCGATGGGCAGGCCCATGCGTTTAGCGACCCAGCCGGCGAAGGCGTCGCCGAAGTTGCCCGTCGGCACGGCAAAGGCCACCGGCCGATGCGGCGCGCCCAGGGCCACGGCGGCGGTGAAGTAGTAGACTGCCTGGGCGGCGATGCGGGCGAAGTTGATCGAGTTGACCCCCGACAGGTCCACGGCGCTGCGGAACTGGTCGTCGCCGAACATGGTCTTGAGGATCGCCTGGCAGTCGTCGAACGTGCCATCGATCGAGACGCAGGCGACGTTGGCCTCGCCCGCCGTGGTCATGAACCGGCGCTGCACCTCGCTGATGCGGCCTTCGGGGAAGAGGGCGACGATGCGGGCGTTGGACCGGCCGCGGAAAGCCTCGACGGCCGCCCCGCCGGTGTCGCCAGAGGTGGCGCAGACCACCGTCATGGTCCGGCCGTGCTTGGCCAGGGCGTAGTCGTACAGCCGCCCCAGCAGCTGCATGGCGACGTCCTTGAAGGCCAGGGACGGGCCGTGGAACAGCTCCACCGTGAACAGGCCGGGGGCCAGCTGCTTCACCGGGCAGGTCGCGGCGTGGGTGAAGGTCGAATAGGCCTCCTCGCACATCTCGTCGAGAACGTCGGCGGGGATCTCTCCGCCGGTGAACCGGCCGAGGATTTCGGCGGCCACGCGATGGTAGGGCTGGCCGGCGAAGGCGGCGATCTCGTCGGCCGTCAGCTCGGGCCAGGTCTGCGGCACATAGAGGCCGCCGTCGGGCGCCAGGCCCGACAGGATGGCGTCGAGAAAGCCGACCGCCGGCGCGTCGGGTCCTGATCCCGACCGTGTGGAGACGTATTTCATTCAGGCCTTCAACCCGCGGCGAAGAAGCGCCGCATAGACGGCGGCCAGCGCCCCGGCAAGACCGAACCAGGTCAGGGCGTATTCGAGGTGGCGGTTGGGGATGTTCGCCGGAAGCGGGGCCGGCGTGAGGCCTTCGGCCGAGGGACTCTCGGACTCCGCGACCAGGATGAGGTCCGAAACGGGATGGCCCTCGGGCGCGGCGGCGGCCATGGCGTTCTGGCGGACCTGCCAGCCGATCTCGTCGTTCTGAGCGTAGGTTACCGCCTTCTGGATACCGGTGGGCTGGTCCGGCTTGCGCAGGATGCCGATCACCGACTGCGGCGCCGCCGGCGCGGTCTTCGGCGGATGGGTGGCTTCCGGCGTCCCGGCATAGCCGCGATCGACAATCACCACGACGCCGTCCACCAGACAGGGGGCGAGGTTTCTCCAGACCGGGCGTCCGTCGACCAGGCCGTACAGATAGACCGTCGAGGGGGCGAACCCGGCCGGCCGACAGGTCGTGTAGACGCGCGAGAAATCCACGTCGGCGCCTTTGGCGGCGCGGGCCAGGACTGCGGCGGCGGGCTGCGCGGGCATTGTCCGGGTTGCTTCGATGCGGGCGAGCAGGTCCTGCTTCCAGGCCAGCCGCTTCAGCTGCCAACCGCCCAGGCCACACAGGATGGCGAAGGCGATCGCGGTGCTGATCGTGAGACCAAAGGGAAAGCGCCTAGACGTCATGCCGACCGGCCTCGCGGGCCTTGTTGGCGAACTGGGCGGCGATCAGCAGGCCCTTGAAGGGGCGCAACAGGCCGCCGCAGACGATCACCGTCAGCGGCAGCCAGATGACCAGCTGCAGCCAGATCGGCGGCTCGAAGGCGATCTGGGTGAAGACCGCGCCGAAGGCGACGATGAAGCCGCCGATGAGCATGACGAACACCGCCGGGCCATCGCCGCTGTCGGCCGACTTGAGATCGAAGCCGCAAGCCTCGCATCGCGGCGCCACGGTCAGGAAACCTTCGAAGAGATGACCTTCGCCGCAGTTGGGGCAGCGACCCGCCACCCCCGCCGCGTACGGATTGGTCACGTCACGCGATCCCGAAGATCACGTAGATGAAGGCGAACAGGAACAGCCAGACCACGTCCACGAAGTGCCAGTACCAGGCCGCCGCCTCGAAGCCGAAGTGCTGCTTGGGGCTGAAGCCGCCGCCCAGCAGGCGGAAGAAGCAGACGATCAGGAAGATGGTCCCGATCAGCACGTGGAAGCCGTGGAAGCCCGTGGCCATGAAGAAGGACGAGCCGTAGAGGCTCGCGTTGGCCGCTTCCTCGGAGAAGAACAGGTTCTCGTGCAGGATGTGGTTGTACTCGTAGACCTGGATCGAGGTGAACAGGATGCCCAACAGGATGGTCAGGCCCAGCCCGATCTTGGCCGCCTTGCGGTCGCCGACCTGCAGGGCGTGGTGCGCCCAGGTGACCGTCGTGCCCGAGAGCAGCAGGGTCAGGGTGTTGACCAGCGGCAGGTGGAAGGCGGGCACCAGCTCCACGCCCTTGGGCGGCCAGGCCTTCCAGGCCTCGGCCACGCCTTCGAAGTTGCCGACCATCGGGGTCAGGGTGCGGTGCTCGGCGAAGAGCACCATCTCGAAGAAGATCCAGAACCAGCCAACGAAAAACATCACTTCCGAGGCGATGAACAGGATCATGCCGTAGCGCAGGCCCAGGGAGACGACCGGGGTGTGATCCCCCTGGTTGGCTTCCTTGGTCACGTCCATCCACCAACCGACCATGGTGTAGAGCACCAGGCCCAGGCCGCCGAGGAACAGCATGGGCTTGCCGTCGGTCAGGAAGGCGTGGGCGAACGAGCCCCACATCTTGCCCAGCATGCCGGCGGTGGCCGCCGGTTCCGGGAATGCGCCCAGTCCCTTCATCCAGACCACCGCGCCGAACATCATGATCGTGGCGGCGATGGAGCCGACGAGCGGCCAAGGGCTGGGATTGACCAGGTGATAGTCGTGCTTGACGGCGCCGTGGGCCATGATCGTGCCTGAACCTCTTTGTCCCCCGGGGCGGCTCAGCCGACCCGTACCTTAAAGGGTGCTATAGCCTTGCCCCGGCCGTTCCGCCAAGAGCCGCTTGGGTCTTCTCTTCGGTTGAAGGGAAGAAGGTGTAGGAAAGTGTGACCTCCTGGGCGCCCCGGGTCTCGAAATCCGAGGCGAATTCGGGGTCGATGAAGTAGACGACCGGGAATTCGACCGTCTGGCCGGGCTGGATGGTCTGGTCGGTGAAACAGAAGCACTCGAGCTTCTGGAAGTAGAGTCCGGCTGATTCGGGCACCACGTTGTAGCTGGCCCGGCCGGTGAGCGGCGTCTTGCCGTTGTTGGTCACCCGGTAGAAGGCCAGCCCCGTGTCGCCGATCTTCACCTCCTGGCTCACCTGGTCGGGGGTGAAGGTCCAGGGCAGGTCGCGGACATTGGCGTCGAAACGGATGGTGACCTTGCGGTCGAGTACCTTGCCCGGCGCCTTGTCGGCCTTGCGCACCGTGCCGTCGAAGCCGGTCAACTGGCAGAAGGCGCGGTAGAGCGGCACCGAGGCGTAGGCCATGCCGACCATGCCCACGAACACCGCGCCGCAGACCGCGGCCAGGCGCGCGTTGCGCCCCGCCATGCCCCGCTTGGGATCAGAAGTGCGGGCCATATCCGCCCATCCGGATGACGGTGACGGCGAACACGATCACCACGAAGGCGACCAGGCCCAGCCCCAGGGCTATGTTGCGGCCCGAGCGCGCCTTGCGGAAGGCGTCCGGATCAATCCTCGGACGTTCGATGATGTCTGGCATCTACAGCAACTCCAGCGGCGCGACACCCGCCAGATGCTCGCCCAGCAGGGCGGCGAACAGCAGGGTCAGATACAGGATCGAGACGGCGAACAGGTTGCGCGCGTCCTTCGCCCCGGCGCGCACGGCATAGAGGCGGTCCTCGCCCTCGATGCGGTCGTCGGGCGCGTCGCCGGCCTTAGAGCGGAACACCCGCCAGGCCAGCACCAGGAACAGCAGGCCGCCCGCGGCGGCGATGGCCAGATAAATCGGGCCGCCCAGTCCGGTGAAGGCGGGGACCAGGCAGACCGGCACGAACAGCAGCGAATAGACGAGGATATGGCGGCGGGTCGAGGCCGCGCCCTTGGCCACCGGCATCATCGGCACCCCGGCCTTGGCATAGTCCTCCGAGGTGTACAGCGACAGCGCCCAGGCGTGGGGCGGGGTCCACATGAAGATGATCAGCACCATCAGCCAGGCGTTCAGCGGCGCGGCGCCGTCGGCGGCGGCCCAGCCGATCGCCGGCGGCAGGGCGCCGGCCAGCCCGCCGATGACAATGTTCTGCGGCGTCCAGCGCTTGAGCCACATGGTATAGACCACGGCGTAGAAGAAGATGGTGAAGGCCAGCATGGCGGCCGCCAGCCAGTTGGTCGTGATGCCCAGCAGCATGACCGAGAACAGCGACAACACCACGCCCAGGGTGGCGGCCTCGACGCCCTGGACCTTGCCCATGGGCACGGGCCGGCCGCGGGTGCGGCGCATCCGGGCGTCAATGTCGGCGTCGAACCACATGTTCAGGGCGCCCGAGGCGCCCGCGCCCACCGCGATGCAGAGGATGGCCACCGCGGCCAGCACCGGGTTCAGCGGCGTGCCGGCGCAGACCAGCCCTGTGAAGGCGGTGAACACGACCAGCGACATCACCCGCGGCTTGAGCAGCTGCAGGTAATCCGACCACAGCGCCGGAACGGCGGGGCGGGCAGTGATGGCGGCGGGTTTGGTCATGGACACTGTGTTCTGGGGCGAGGTGTTCATAAGGGAAGGGCGCGCCCGGGTCCAACCCTGACGCGCCCCTGAAGGTGTTTCCGGTTCGGACGGCCTAGTGGTGGTCGTCCGGCTTGATCACCGGCGGTTCGTTGAACTGGTGGAACGGCGGCGGCGAGGACAGGGTCCACTCCAGCGTCGTGGCGCCTTCGCCCCAGGGATTGGCCTCGGCCTTGCGGCGACGGATGGCCGCTTCCGCCAGGATCACCAGGAACACGCCGACGCTGGCGGCCGTGATGATGTAGCCGACCGTGGAGACCTTGTTCCACAGCGAGAAGGCGTCGGGGTAGTCGACGATGCGGCGGGGCATCGCCTGCAGGCCGAGGAAGTGCTGCGGGAAGAACACCAGGTTCACGCCGATGAACATGATCCAGAACTGCAGCGCGCCGAGGAACTCGTTGTACTTCACGCCCCACATCTTCTCGAACCAGTAGAAGAAGCCGGCGAAGATGGCGAACACCGCGCCCAGGCTCAGCACGTAGTGGAAGTGGGCGACCACGTAGTAGGTGTCGTGCAGGCTGTAGTCGATGCCGGCGTTGGCCAGCACCACGCCCGTCACGCCGCCGACGGTGAACAGGAAGATGAAGCCCATCGCCCAGAGCATCGGCGTCTTGAAGCTGATCGAACCGCCCCACATCGTGGCGATCCAGCTGAAGATCTTCACCCCCGTCGGAACGGCGATGACCATGGTCGCGGCCACGAAGTAGGCCCGCAGGTTCACCCCCATGCCCACGGTGTACATGTGGTGAGCCCAGACGATGAAGCCGACGAAGCCGATGGCCACCATGGCGTAGGCCATGGCGAGATAGCCGAACACGGGCTTTTTGGAGAAGGTCGAGACGATGTGGCTGATCATGCCGAAGCCCGGCAGGATCAGGATGTACACTTCCGGGTGGCCGAAGAACCAGAACAGGTGCTGGAACATGATCGGGTCGCCGCCGCCGGCGGCGTCGAAGAAGTGGGTCCCGAAGTTGCGGTCGGTCAGCAGCATGGTGATGGAGCCGGCCAGCACGGGCAGCGACAGCAGCAGCAGGAACACCGTCACCAGGATCGACCAGACGAACAGCGGCATGCGGTGCAGGGTCATGCCCGGCGCGCGCATGTTGAAGATGGTGGTGATGAAGTTGATCGCGCCCAGGATCGAGCTGGCGCCGGCCAGGTGGACCGAGAAGATCGCCAGGTCCATTGACGGACCGGTGTGGCCGGAGGTGGAGAGCGGCGGGTAGAGCGTCCAGCCGCCGCCAAAGCCCTTGCCCGGGCCGCCGTCGACAAACATCGAGGTGACCAGCAGCACCCAGGCGGCGACCAGCAGCCAGAACGAGATGTTGTTCATCCGCGGGAAGGCCATGTCCGGCGCGCCGATCATGATCGGGACGAACCAGTTGCCGAACCCGCCGATCATCGCCGGCATGACCATGAAGAAGATCATGACCAGGGCGTGGGCGGTGACCACCACGTTGTAGCCGTGGTTGGAAGCCTCGACGAGGCCGGTCGTGGCCAGCCAGGTGCCGGCCTTGAACACCTGGATGCCGGGCTCATAGAGCTCCCAGCGGATCAGGCCCGACATGGCGCCGCCCACCAGCCCCGCCATGATGGCGAAGAGGATGTACAGCGTGCCGATGTCCTTGTGGTTCGTGGAAAAGAACCAGCGGGTGAAGAAGCCGGGGATGTGCTCGGCTTCGTGGTCGTCGTGAGCGGCGGCGTGAGCCATCGGTCTTTATCCTGAAATCAGTTCGTGGCCGCCGGCGCGGGGCCGGCGGCAGGGGCGGCCGGAGCCGCCGTCGGGGTCGGGGCGATCGCGGCGTCCGCGGTCGTTGCAACGGCGGGCGCCGGCGCGGCCGGAGCCTTGGTGGCGACCCAGGCGTCGAAGTCGGCCTGGCTGACGACCTTGATCTCGATCGGCATGAAGGCGTGGTCGACGCCGCACAGTTCCGAGCACTGGCCGTAGTAGGTGCCGATCTTCTCGGCGGTGAACCAGGTCTCGTTCAGTCGGCCAGGCACGCCGTCGGTCTTCAGACCGAAGGCCGGCAGGGCGAAAGAGTGGATCACGTCGGAGGCCGTCACCTGGACCCGGACGACCTTGCCCACCGGCACCACCATCGCCTCGGTCGCGGCCAGGCGGTACAGGCCGTGGGACAGGCCGCGTTTGGCGACCTCTTCCTCGGTCAGCATCGCGGAGATGTATTCGGGGATCTGCTGGTCCGGGTACTCGTAGCCCCAGTTCCACTGATAGCCGACCGCCTTCACCGTCATGTAGGGCTTGGGCATGTTGTGATAGGCGAACAGCAGCCGGAACGAGAAGATGGCGATGACCATCAGGATCAGGACCGGCGCGAGAGTCCAGATCACCTCGACCAGGGTGTTGTGGCTCCACTTGGCCGCCACCGGGTTTGCCCGCTTGTTGTAGCGGATCATCACCCAGACCAGCAGGGCCAGCACGAACAGGCTGATCACCGTGATGATCGGCAGCAGGATCGCGTCGTGGAAGAACTGGGCGCTGTGTTTCAGCGGCGATGCCGCGGGCTGAAGCCCGAGCCCGCCGGGCGTGGGTTGCCCCATCAATTGGTCTGCGCGCGCCCCCGCCGCAAACATCGCCGTCGTAACGCCGGCGGCGAAAGCCGATAGCAGCCCCCGCATCCCCATCACCTTCGCTTTCATGCGCCTCACGTCCGATTCGCCGGCTTTAAAGTTCGCCGGCAGTCAGGAGCTACTCGGCGGCTGGCCCGGCCCGCTTGGCGCGCGCCGTTTGTCCCACCCGTCCCTTTCGCCGTTTCAGGCCCGGTGCATACGCGCTGGAACCGGGCTTGCCAAGCCGCTCAAAGGCTGGCCCGACTTGGGTTGCCCACTGTCATTGATCCAGCCCCGCTATCATGCGTGAACAGCTACCTTGCATAGATCAGTATCATGCGGTAGAAGGGTCGCAGGTTTGGGAATGGAACGCGTGACCGAAGCTATCGAAATTCAACTGAAAAAAGGGGTGCTGGCCTTGTGCGTTCTGGCCCTGCTGTCGCGCGCCGACAGCTATGCCTACGAGATCGCCAGCCGCCTCGCGAAGGACATCGACATGGGGGAAGGCACCATCTACCCGCTCATGCGCCGCATGCAGTCGGACGGGCTGGTCGAGACCTATCTGGTGGAGTCACAAAGCGGCCCGCCGCGGAAGTACTACCGCCTGACCGACGCCGGTCGCGCCAGCTTCTCGCAGCAGAAGGCCGAATGGGCCGCCTTCACCCGCGCCGTCGACGACATCCTGGGAGCGGCCGCATGACCCGCGCTGATTTCATGGCGAAACTTCGCCGGGGTCTCGTCGGCCTGCCCGTCGCGACCATCGACGACATCGCCGCCGACTACGACACCCATTTCGCGGATGCCCAGGCCGCCGGCCGCAGCGAACAGGAGGTCGCCGACGCGCTTGGCAGCCCCGACCGTCTCGCCCGCGAGCTGCGCGCCGAGGCGGGGCTGAAGAAGTGGGAGGAACAGAAGAACCCCTCCGCCGCCGCCGCCGCCGTCTTCGCGGTGCTGGGCCTGGGGGCCATCGACATCATCATCCTGCTGCCCATCCTGATGGGCGTGATCGGGACGCTGTTCGGCCTGTTCATCGCCGTCATCGCGGTGATCATCGCCGGCGGCGCGGTGATGGCCGCCGGTCCCTTCCTCGAACCGCCGGGCGGTCCGCTGACCGCCATCCTGGCGGGCCTTGGCATGATGGCCGGGTCGACCTCGATCGGCGCGATCCTGACCATCGTCACCATCGGCCTGGTCAACGCCCTGGTCTGGTACGGCCGCCTCCACTACCGGCTCCTGAAGCCGGCCATCGATCCGCAAGGCTGAGGACCCGCCATGATCCGCAATCTGATCGTCATCGCCGTGGCGAGCTTCATCCTGACCGTCGCCTGCCTAGCCGGCGTCGCCGCCCTGGGCGGTCGCGACCTGATGAAGAACGGCTGGACCATTCCGGCGTCGGTCTTCGACGACGGCGACGACAACGTCAGCATCTCCATCGGGGGCAAGGACGTGTCCGGTCCTGAAACCAGCCGCGACCTCGCCTGGACCGGCGGCGACGCGCTGCGCGTCGATATCCCGGCCGACGTCGCCTTCACCCAGGGCGATGCGGCCAGCGTCACCGTCACTGGCCCGCAGAGCCTCGTCGAGCGGGTCGTGGTGGTCGATGGCAGCCTGCGGTTTGCCGACGACGGGCAGGGCGGCGCCCACACCCGGTTCAACCGCGAGCGGCTCCGCGTCACCATCGTCGCCCCCGGCGTGAAGCGCTTCATCGTCAACGGCTCGCCGTCTGTGAC
Source organism: Caulobacter sp. (assembly GCA_030678995.1). Lineage (GTDB taxonomy): Bacteria > Pseudomonadota > Alphaproteobacteria > Caulobacterales > Caulobacteraceae > Caulobacter. The sequence goes on along the minus strand of JAUXTQ010000060.1, from coordinate 6,813 downwards.
CATCGAAGGTTATGACCAGCCGGACATGGCCATCGAGATCAACGGCTCGGGCAGCCTGACCGCCAGCGGCAAGACCCAGTCCCTGGCGCTGACCATCTCCGGCTCCGGCGACGCCGATCTGGGCGGTCTGGAGACCCAGGACGCCAGCGTCAGCCTCGCCGGCAGCGGCGACGCCGAACTGTCACCCAAGGGCGCCGCCCAGGTGGCGATCGCCGGCAGCGGCGACGTCACCCTGCTGACCAAGCCCGCCAGCCTGAGCAGCAATATCGACGGCTCCGGCGATCTTCACCTGCCGTAGTGATGCCGTAGTGATGACGGGAGCGGTCGAAGCGCCTACCTGTAGGCCATGACCGCTTCCGTACTCGCCCCCTCCCTGCTGGACGCCGCCGGCGTCGAGCCCGACCGCGCCCGCGCCATCCTCGGCGACGCCCTTGCGGGGGCCGATGACGGGGAGCTGTTCCTCGAACGCAGCGAGAGCGAGGCCTTCGTCTTCGACGACGGCCGGCTGAAGACCGCCAGCTACGACACGAGCGAGGGCTTCGGCCTGCGCGTGGTGGCCGGCGAGACGGCCGGCTACGCCCACGCCAGCGAAATCTCGGAAGCCGCCATTCGCCGCGCCGGCGATTCGGCCAAGCTGGCCCGCCGCGGCTATTCCGGCACGGCGGCCGAGGCGCCCCGCGCCACCAACGTCAGCCTCTATGGCGAGGACGACCCGGTCGCTTCGCCCGGTTTCTCCGACAAGGTCGCCCTGCTGCAGGAGATCGACGCCTTCGCCCGCGCCCGCGACCCGCGCGTGGTTCAGGTGATGGCCTCCATGGCCGGCGAGCGGCGCACGGTGGAGATCCTGCGCGCCGACGGCCGGCTGATTCGCGACGTGCGGCCGCTGGTGCGGGTCAACGTCCAGGTCACCGTCGAGCGCGACGGCCGCCGCGAGACCGGCACGTCCGGCGCCGGCGGCCGGGCCGGGTTCGAGGCCTGGATCTCGCCGGACAGGTGGCAGGAGCAGGTCGACTTCGCCCTGGCCCAGGCCCTGGTCAACCTCGACGCGGTCGACTGTCCGGCCGGCGAGATGGATGTGGTCCTCGGCCCGGGCTGGAACGGCGTGCTGCTGCACGAAGCCGTCGGCCACGGGCTGGAGGGCGACTTCAACCGCAAGGGCCTCAGCGCCTTCTCCGGCCGCATCGGAGAGCGGGTCGCCGCCCCCGGCGTCACCGTGTTCGACGACGGGACCCTGCCCGGCCGCCGCGGCTCCCTGACCATTGACGACGAGGGCACCCCCACGGAACGCACCATCCTGATCGAGGACGGCATTCTCGTGGGCTACATGCACGACCGCATGTCAGCCCGCCTGATGGGCCTGGCCCCCACCGGGAACGCCCGGCGCCAGTCCTATGCCCACATGCCCATGCCCCGCATGACCAACACCGGCATGCTCGGCGGCAAGGATACGCAGGCGGAGATGATCGCCTCGACCAAACGCGGCATCTTCTGCGCCCACCTCGGCGGCGGCCAGGTGGACATCACCAACGGCAAGTTCGTCTTCCAGTGCACCGAGGCCTGGCTGATCGAGGACGGCAAGCTGACCCATCCGGTCAAGGGCGCCAGCCTGATCGGCGACGGCCCCAGCGCCCTGACCCGCATCACCATGATCGGCGACGACTTCGCCATGGACCCCGGCGTCGGCGTCTGCGGCAAGGGCGGACAGGGCGTGCCGGTCGGCGTGGCCCAGCCGTCGCTGAAGATCACGGGGCTGACGGTCGGCGGGACGGCGGTGTAGCGGCCGCGGCTCTGGATGCTCCCCCTTTGGGGGAGCTGTCGGCGAAGCCGACTGAGGGGGTCACCCGAAATCTGAGCGGCCCCCCTCCGTCTCGGCGGAGTTCACCCTCGGGCGCGCGCTTCGCGCGACCCGGGGGGCGAGCCACCTCCCCCGATGGGGAGGATCAGAACCTGTCCGCGATTTAATCTACATTTCCGCCTTGTAACGTGCGGCCGGGCCGGTCTCCCGTCACCTTCGCGGCCAGTTTTGGGCCGGGGGGCCCCAGGGGGACGTTCCGTACCATGAGCCACCAGTTGCTCCTCGCCATGCTTGCCGCCACGACGCCCGAAGCCGCCGCCATGGCGCCGGCGGAAGCCCAGGGCGTGACGCCCTATCTCGCGGCCTTCTTCGCCGAGGCCCAGCCCAACTCGGCCATGGACATGATCGCCCGCATCCCGGGCTTTTCCTTCGACCAGGGCGACCAGGTGCGCGGCTATGGCGGCGCGGCGGGCAACGTGCTGATCGACGGCCAGCGCCCGGCGACCAAGAGCGAAGGCCTCGAGGACGCCCTGCGCCGCATCCAGGCCAGTCAGGTCGAGCGGATCGACATTATCCGCGGCGGCGCGCCCGGCATCGACATGCAGGGCAAGACGGTCATCGCCAACGTCGTGCTGCGCAAGGACAAGCAGGGCCAGTGGCTGTTCGCCGTGGCGTCCGGCGTCTTCCAGGACGGCCGGACCACGCCCGCCGTGCGGTTCGAGGGCTCGCAGAAGGTCGGCGAACGCACCTTTGAATGGTCCGCCCTGGGCTTCACCTTCGTCGATGACGGCGCCGGGTCCGGCCCGGGCAGCGTGGTCAGCTCTACCGGCGCGGTGCTGCGCGAGGGCCAGATCGACGAAACCGGCGGAGGCCGCGGCTATACCCTCAAGGGCGGGGTCAAGACGCCGCTGCTGGCCGGACGCGCGTCGTTCAATGCCAAGCTGGACCACGAACACTACGCGTGGTCGCTGAACGATTTCATCAGCTTCCCCGCGCCCGGCCGGCTGCAGGTCAACGACGACTTCTTCCGCGACGAGGGCGAGGTCGGGGCCAACTGGGAGCGCGCGCTCGGCCCGAAGCTGAAGCTCGAGGTCACCGGCCTGATGCAGCGGCGTTACACGGACTTCGCCTCCAGCTTCGACGACGGCGCCAACGACGGCCTGTTCACCCAGGAGAACGAGGCCGGCGAGACCATCGCCCGCGCCGTGCTGCGCTACACCATCAGCCCGACCTGGTCGGTCGAGGGCGGCGGCGAGGTGGCTTTCAACTACCTCGACAGCGCGCTGGACTATGTCGAGAACGGCGCCCCGGTGACCCTGCCCGCCTCCGACGTGCGGGTGGAGGAGCGGCGTGGCGAGGTGTTCGGATCGACCACCTGGCGGTCCTCGCCGAAGCTGTCCTTCGAGGCCGGCCTCAAGGTCGAGGTCTCGACCATCGCCCAGAGCGGCGACACCAATCTCGAAAAGACCCTCACCTATCTCAAGCCGCGCGCGTCGATGACCTGGTCGCCGACCCCGACCGACCAGTTCCGCCTGCGCATCGAGCGCGAGGTCGGCCAGCTGGACTTCGGCGACTTCGTCTCCTCGGTGGCCTTCTCCACCGGCACGGGCACGGCGGGCAACGCCGACCTGGAGCCGGACAAGACCTGGGTGGCCGAGGCGACCTACGAGCGCAAGTTCTGGAAGGACGGCGCCCTGGTGCTGACCTACATCCACCACGAGATCACCGACGCCACCGACCGGGTGCCGATCATTGGTCCCGGCTTCGCCTTCGACGCGCCGGGCAACATCGGCGACGGCGTCAGCGACAACATCCGCATCGGCCTCACCCTGCCGCTGGCCCGGCTGGGCGTGCCCGGCGGCCTGCTGCGGGCCAACGGTGAATGGAGCCGTTCGGAGGTCACCGACCCGGTGACCGGCGAGTCCCGCCGGATCAGCGGCCAGCAGCCGTTCGAGGGCGACATCCGCTTTTCGCAGGACCTGCCGCGCTTGAAGGTGCAGTGGGGGGTGGACGCCTTTCTCGGCTTCGAGGAGCGCTACTACCGCTTCGACCAGATCGAGACCATCGAGCTGGGAACCTGGGTGGCCGCCTACGCCGAGTACAAGCCCCGGCCCAACCTCAGTTTCCGGGTCGAGATGCAGAACCTGCTGGGCCGCGACTTCACCCGCACCCGGGAGGTCTACGCCGGGCCGCGCAGCACCGCCGGCCTCGACTACGTTGATCGGCGGCCGCTGAGCTTCGACCCGTTCATCTACTTCCGCATCCGCCAGACCTTCGGCTGACCCTCTCCGGCCGCTTGCCCCTCAACCCCTGGCGGCTGAAGAAGAAGGGCCCCGGGATCGCTCCCGGGGCCCTTCGCCGTTTCAGTGACGGCGCGCCGCGATCAGTGCGGCATGGACTGGCGATCACCGTCCAGCTCAGGCGCCGGGGCGCCGCCGGCGCTGGCGCCGTGGGCCCAGTGCTTCACCAGGAAGCTGATGAGGATGAAGAACACCCCCACGCCGATGCCGGCCCAGCCGAGCTTCTCGAAGCCGCCCATGGAGGTCTCGAGCGCGCCCTTCGGGTCAAGCACCTGGCCGCCGACCGTTTCCGAGCCGAGCGAGCCGGCGATGATGCCGCCGACATACTGGGCGATGGAGCTGGACAGGAACCACACCGCCATCATGAAGGAGACCACCGATGGCATGGACAGCTTGGTGATTTCCGACAGGCCCACGGGCGACAGGAACAGCTCGCCGGTGGTGTGCAGCAGGTAGAGGAAGCCCAGCATCATCAGCGGCATCTGGTAGGCCGAGTCGGCCATCCCCGCGCCCCAGACGATGACCATGAAGCCCAGGCCCACCTGGACCAGGCCCAGGCCGAACTTCATCACCGGGTTCGGGTCGCGGTTGTGCTTGCCGAGGAACAGCCACATCGCCGCGAACAGCGGGGCGAAGATGAGGATGAAGCCGGCGTTGAATGACTGCGTCTGGGCGGCGGTGATGCCCATGTCGATCCAGCGCACGGTGTCCGGCACGCCGGCGGCCATGACCATGTCCTTCGTGCCGAAGAAGTAGCTCTGGCCGAGCAGGTCCACCGTGAACGGGGCGCTGATCAGGGAGAGGTCGACGTTGCGGTCGGCGAAGAGGTTCAGCGAGGTGCCGGCCTGTTCGAAGAGGGTGAAGAAGACCACCGCCCCGAAGATCAGGACCATGGCCAGCATCATGCGCTGGCGCTCGACCCAAGTCTTGCAGACGACGGCGATGATGAACAGGACGGCCGCCAGCGAGGCGACGATGCTGATGCTCAGGACCAGACCGACGACGGCATTGCTCTGGACCAGCATCCACACCAGGCCCACGCCGAGGATGCCGAGGATGTAGATCATGGCCTCACGGTTGATCGGGCCGGCGACCGGTTTGGCCAGCAACTCGGGATGTGGCGGCTCGCCCTTGCCCTCGAGCAGCGGCTTGCCGAGCACGAAGACGATGTAGCCCGCCAGCATGCCGACGCCGGCCAGGCCGAAGCCGGCCCACCAGCCGACCGTCTGGCCGAGATAGCCGCACAGCACCGAGGCCCAGAAGGCCCCCAGGTTGATGCCGTAGTAGTAGAGGGTGAAGCCCGGATCGCGGCGTGGGTCGCCCTGCGGATAGAGCTGGCCGACGATCGTGGAGATGTTCGGCTTGAGGAAGCCCACGCCCATGATGATCAGCGAGATCGCCAGGAAGAAGATGTTCACGTAGTTGGCGTCGCGGGTCTCCTTCATCTCGTAGGAGCCCTTGGCCAGGGCCGCCGGAAGCGGCGCATCGGCCGGCATGTCCTTGATCGACAGGCCGCCGTTCTCTCCGGCGCCGAAGGCGTAGCAGCCCTCGCCGACCTTGATGCAGACCTCGCGCTCCGCGCCGCGGCCCTCGACCTGCATGCTGTAGGCCGCGCCTTGATAATTCAGGGTTTGCTCGGCCGGACGGCCTTCCACGGCCATCAGACCGTGGCCGGCGACCAGCAGCAGGGCGCCAAACGCGATCGCCTTGCGGGTGCCGATGTAGCGGTCGGCGAGAATGCCGCCCAGAAGCGGCAACAGGTAGACCAGAGAGGTGTAGGAGCCGTAGAGGCCGCTCGCGTAGTCGTCTTTGAACAGGAAATGTTGCGTCAGGTAGAAGATCAGGATGCCGCGCATGCCGTAGTAGGAAAAGCGCTCCCACATCTCCGCGAAGAAGAGAATGAAGAGCCCTTTCGGGTGATTCCGCATCTGCAGAAGCACCGGGATGCCTGTGGCCAGGGTCACGAGAATCCCCAGCGCGATAACGATATTCATACTGCCTACCCTGTGACTCTTGGCCCTGTGCGGAGGAGAAGCGGCAAGATCCCCCCGAACCTCCGCGATTTGCAGGCGAGAAAATCACGCGCGGGCCCGTTTCACAAGCAACGGCTTGCCGCGCCGGTCATTCAGGAGTCGGCCTGTGGCCGCCGCGTTATCCTCCGCTGAAGGATCGACCATGTCTTACGCGGTTTCAGGTTCCGGCCCGACAATCGCGGCGGTTGCGGGCCGGGCCGTGTTCGCGCTGGCTAATACGCGCAGTCCTCGAAGACGCGGCTGATGTCGCCGTTCCACGCGCCGTGGAACTTCTCCAGCAACCGTTCGGCCGGCGTGATTCCGCTGTCGGCGATGGCTTCGAGTTCGCCCAGATAGGTGCTCTCGTCGATGAAGCCGCCGTCCAGCCGGGCGCGGCGCTTGAGGCCTTCCTTGCTGATGGCGATCATGTCCCTGGCCACATCCTGCACGGTGCGGCCGGCGACCACGGCCTTAAGGCCCAGCCGGTTGACGTCGCGGCGGACGTTTTCGCGGTCTTCCGGGGTCCAGGACTTGCACAGGTCCCAGGCCGCGGCGAGCGCGGCGCTGTCATAGAAGATGCCGGTCCACAGGGCGGGCAGGGCGCACAGTCGGCTCCACGGCCCGCCGTCGGCGCCGCGCATCTCCAGATAGGTCTTCAGCCGCACCTCCGGGAAGATGGTGCTGGTGTGGTCGATCCAGTCCTTGA
>JAUXTQ010000053.1 GCA_030678995.1 Caulobacter sp. | reverse complement strand
TAGCCGTTCTTCGACTGGCTCATCATCCGGCGCAGGTCGTCGTCGTAGTTCTCGGCGATCCAGTCGCGGACCTCGCGCTGGAAAGCCTTGTCGTCTTCCGAAAACGCGAGGTCCATGGGATCAGACCGCGTCGAGGTATTCGATCGACGGGCGCCCGCCCAGGCAGGCGCCGATGCCGGGGCCGGCGGCCTTGAAATACTCGGTCTGGCCGTGTGCCGTCAGGGCGTCTTGCGAGGCGTAGAGTTCCAGAACCTTGTAGACGTTGGGCTCGGTGCGGCTCTTGGTCAGCTGGTACATCAGGCAGCCGGACTCATTGGCCTTCACCTTGGCCGCCAGGTCCGCGAACACCTTTTCCAAATCGGGGCCCTTGCCCTCGGCCACCGTCAAAGTCGCCACCACGCCGATCATGTTCCGCTCCCGAACGTTTGTTTGAAGGCGCGACAATGCGGCGGGCGGCGGGGGTGTGCAAGGGTGACGTTGGGAAACCGCGTGCTTGGTTCGTGGTTCGAGACGGCCCTGCGGGCCTCCTCACCATGACGAACTCTGTGCAGGTCTCAATTCCGCGTCATCCTGAGGAGCGGCGAAGCCGCGTCTCGAAGGACGCACTGTGCTTGAAGCAGCCCTACCGCCGCTCGTTCCAGCCGTAGGCGACCCAGGAATGGCCGCCGACGTTGCGCGCCTCGATGATGTCGGGATCGCTGGCAGGGCGGGCGCGCATCGAGCGGCGCGCGCGCAGGGCCAGGCCCGCCAGGGCCAGCAGGGCGCTGGACATCAGGGCAATGAGGACCACGGTGGCGGCGGCGAACACCGCCAGGACGGCGCCGACGGCCAGGGCCGCGCAGGTGGCCAGGGCCCCGGCCAGCCAGGCCAGGCCCTTGAAGGCCGAACGCGAACCCCCCGCAGAGTGCAGTCTGTCCATCTTGTCCTCGGTTGGCCGCGAGAGGCGCGACCATGGCTACTATTTTGTCCGATCCCGCTGAACGTCAACTGAACACGCGCATCACGGGCGCGATTTTCAGACGATCGCCCGATCAGACGGCGCCCACCAGCGCCATTTCGCGGCGCTCGCGGACAATCGAATCGAAGGCGGCGTTGATCGCCGCGGTCTTGGCTTCGGCCACCTCGATGAACTCGCCGGGCAGCCCCCGCGCCCGCGCCCGGTCGGGGTGGGAGGCCGACACCTGCTGGCGCCAGGCGGCGCGCACAGCCTCGTCCGACGCATCCGGCATGACGCCCAGAATCACATAGGGATCATCCGGCCCGGCGCCCAGGTGGGTCGCCTTGAGCCGGCGGAAGGTCAGGGCCGACATGCCGAACAGCACCGCCACGGCCTCCAGGTACTCCAGCTCGTCCGTCGTCACCGCCCCGTCGGAGGCGGCGATGTGGAACAGGCCGTCGAGCACGTCCTCAAGCAGCTGCGGGCAGTTGCGGTAGCGTTTGGCCAGCCGCGTGGCGTAGCTCTCGAAGCCGCGGGTGGTCTGGCGGGCCAGGTCGTACAGCCGATGGACGTTGCGTTCCGACCCCGAGTCGGGCTGGAAAACGATGGCGAAAGCATCGAATTCGTCCTGGTCTGCCCGCCCGTCGGCCTTGGCCAGCTTGGCCCCGAGCGCCGTGACGGCGGTCGTGAAGGCGGGGTCCTCGCCCGGGGGGCCGGGAGGACAGTCGGGGCATTCGGCGTCATCGACGCGACGCGCCGCGAGGCCTGCTATGGTGCGCCAGAAACTCATGGGATCGATTTGCAGCTTATGATCGTGGCGCCGGCATGACAACGGGAACTGACGGATCGTCAGGCTGGACCTTCTGGATCGACCGCGGCGGCACCTTCACCGACGTGATCGGCCGCGGGCCGGACGGCGGGGAACAGACGCTCAAGCTGCTCTCAGCCTCGCCCTCCTACCCGGATGCGGCCGTCGAGGCCATGCGCCGCCTGCTGGCGGTTGAACCGGGCGCACCCTTTCCCGCTGCGCGGGTCGCGGCGATCAAGATGGGCACCACGGTGGCCACCAACGCCCTGCTGGAGCGCAAGGGGGCCAAAACCCTGCTGGTGACCACCCGCGGGTTCCGCGATTCGGTGTTGATCGGCGACCAGTCGCGGCCTGACTTGTTCGCCCTGGACATCATCCGGCCCGAACCGTTCTACAGCGGTGTGGCCGAGGCCGGCGAGCGGCTGGCGGCGGACGGGTCGCTGGTCACGGCGCTCGACGAGGCGGCGCTGGCGGCCGACCTGGCCCGGGGCCGCGCCGAGGGCTTCACCAGCGTCGCCATCGCCTTCCTGCACAGCGACCTGAACCCGGCGCACGAGCTGGCCGCCGGCGCGATCGCCCGCGCGGCGGGGTTCGACTATGTCGCCCTGAGCCACGAGGTCAGCCCCCTGCCCCGCTTCGTGCCCCGTGCGGAGACGACGGTGGCCGACGCCTATCTGACGCCGATCCTGCGGGCCTATGTGGAACAGGTGGCCCAGGCGGTGGAGGGCGCGCCGCTGTGGTTCATGACCTCGGCGGGCGCGCTGGTGCGGGCCGAGGCCTTCCGGGGCAAGGACGCGGTGGTCTCCGGCCCCGCCGGCGGCGTGGTCGGGGTGGCGCGCACGGCGCAGAGCGCGGGCAGCGCGGCGGTGCTGGGCTTCGACATGGGCGGCACCTCCACCGACGTCTGCCGCTTCGCCGGGGTGCTGGAGCGGCGGGATGCCGCGAAGGTCGCGGGCGCGAAGCTGCGCAGCCCGATGCTCGACGTAGAGACCGTGGCCGCGGGGGGCGGTTCGATCCTGACCTTCGACGGCTTCCGCGCCCGCGCCGGCCCGGCCAGCGCCGGCGCCGATCCCGGGCCCGCCTGCTACGGCCGGGGCGGTCCGGCGACGGTCACCGACGCCAACCTGGTGCTGGGTCGGCTGGACCCGCGCTTCTTCCCGCCGGTGTTCGGGCCGAAGGGCGACGCGCCGCTGAACCCGGACGCCGCCCGCGCCCGGCTGGCGGAGCTGGCGCAGGCGATGGGCCTGGCCGTGGAGGCCGCCGCCGAGGGCTTCGTCGCCGTCGCCGTCGAGCAGATGGCCCAGGCGGTGCGTCGCATCTCCACCGAGCGTGGCTTCGACCCACGCGGGCATGCCCTGGTCAGCTTCGGCGGCGCGGCGGGCCAGGTCTGCTGCCAGGTGGCCGACGCGCTGGGGATCACCGAGGTGCTTAGCCCGAGACATGCGTCCCTGCTGTCAGCCTGGGGAATCGGTCAGGCACGGGTCGGCGCGCTGAGGCAGGCCGGGCTGGAGCTGGCGCTGGACGAGGCGGGACTGAAGGCCGCGGCAACCCTCGCGGATCGCCTGGAAACCGACGTTCGCGAAGCCCTCGCGGCCCAGGGCGCCGACGCCGGCGCCGTCGAGCGCCGCCTGCGCCTGCGCTACGACGGCGCCGATGCGGCGTTGCCTATCAGGCTCGGCGACGCGGCGACCGTGAAGGCGGCCTTCGAGATTGCGCATCAGCGGCTGTTCGGGTTTGTTGAGGCCGATAGGACGGTGCTGATCGCGAGTGTGGAGGTCGAGGCGGAGGAATCCCCAAAGACATCCGCTCATCCTCGCGAAAGCGAGGACCCAGGCTTTTTCACCGCAGCCGCCCAGCCCTCCGCCCTGGATCAAAAACACCTGGGTCCTCGCTTTCGCGAGGATGAGCGGGAAATTGTAAGAGCTGAGGAGCTGACCGAGCGGGACGGACCCGCCCTGATCATCCGCGCCGACACCCAGATCGCCGTCGCCGCCGGCTGGCGCGCCTCAAGCGATGCGGACGGCCTGATCCGCCTGACCCGCGTCACCCCCCTCTCCGCCGGCGTGATCGCCGCCGATGCGCCGGACCCGGTCACGCTGGAGCTGTTCAACCGCCGCTTCATGGGGGTGGCCGAGGCCATGGGGGCGGCGTTGGAGCGGACGGCCCATTCGGTCAACATCAAGGAGCGGCTGGACTTCTCCTGCGCCCTGTTCGACGCCGACGGCGGGCTGGTGGCCAACGCCCCGCACATGCCGGTGCACCTGGGCAGCATGGGCGCCAGCGTGCGGGCGACCCAGGCGCGGCATCCGGTGCTGCATCCCGGCGAGGCCTTCGCCCTGAACAACCCCTACTTCGGCGGCACCCACCTGCCCGACATCACCGTGGTCATGCCGATCTTCATGGCGGGCGGCGAGGCGCCGACCTTCTACGTCGCCGCGCGAGGGCACCATGCTGACGTCGGCGGGGTCCAGCCGGGCTCCATGCCGCCGTTCTCGAAGACGCTCGACGAGGAAGGCGTGCTGCTGGACGCCGTGCCGATCATGAAGGGCGGCCGGTTCCTCGAGGCCGACGCGCGCGCCGCCCTGCTGACCGGCCGGTGGCCCGCCCGCGCGCCGGACCGCAACATTGCCGACCTGAAGGCCCAGATCGCCGCCTGCCAGGCCGGCGCGGCCGCGGTGGCGGGAATGATCCAGGCCTGTGGGCCCGACGCCGTCGCCCGCTACATGACCTTCGTGCAGAAGAACGCCGAACAGGCCGTGCGCCGGGCGGTGGGCAAGCTGCGCGACGGCGAGGCCCGCGTGCCGATGGACGGCGGCGGCGAGATCGTCGTGACGATCAAGGTCGATGCGGCGGCCGGCGAGGCGGTGCTGGACTTTACCGGCTCGGCCGACCAGCTGGACAGCAACTTCAATGCCCCCTCGGCCATCGTCGATGCCGCGGCGCTGTATGTGTTCCGCAGCCTGGTGGATGACGACATTCCGCTCAACGCCGGCTGCCTGACGCCGCTGAAGATCCTCACGCGGCACGGCTCGATGCTCGATCCCGAGCCGCCGGCTGCCGTGGTCGCCGGCAATGTCGAGACCAGCCAGCACGTGGTCGACGCCCTCTATGCGGCGCTGGGGGTGATGGCCAACAGCCAGGGGACGATGAACAACTTCACCTTCGGCGACGAGGAGCGGCAGTACTACGAGACCATCTGCGGCGGGGCCGGGGCGACGGCGCGGCGGGACGGGACCAGCGCGGTCCACAGCCACATGACCAACAGCCGCCTGACCGACCCGGAGATCCTCGAGCGGCGCTTTCCGGTGCGGGTCGAGCAGTTCACCGTGCGCGAGGGATCGGGCGGCGACGGCGCGCACCGGGGCGGCGACGGGGCCGTGCGCCACATCCGCTTCCTGGCCCCGATGGAAGCGGCCCTGCTCTCGTCACGCCGAAGCCACAGTCCGCAGGGAATCTGTGGCGGAAAGGCCGCTCTGCCGGGCCGCCAGCGTTTGAGAACCGCCGAGGGCGCTGTAAGGGAGCTTACAGGCTGCTTCTCGATTTCCGTGCGGCCAGGCGATGTTGTCGAGATCGAAACCCCGGGGGGCGGTGGTTTCGGTCACCGGACCGGCGGCGGCGCCTGACGCAAACAGTACCAGGACCCTGAATGGCCCCGCTGATCTTCGCCCTTGCCCTGCTGGCCCAGGACGCGCCCGCCACCGAGGCGCCCTCGCCGGACGCGTCGCCGGACGGCCCGGTGGCCACGGCCGTGCCACGCAAGCAGACCGTCGCGCCCCTGCCGATCCAGGGCGGTCCGGTGACCCCGCCGTCGGACGACTACGGCTACGTCGGCTGGTGCTACGGCGCCATGAGCGGCTATGTCGAACTCTATGACCGGGCCATGCCCGAGGTGACCCGTATCGAGCGGGCCTGGCCCACCCCCAGCACCGAAGAGAACATCCGCGAGGTCTATCCGGCCCAGCGCGACGAGGCGAAGCGCAACCTGGTGCTGTTCGCCAGGGCCATGGAGGCCGCCGAGAAGGCCAGCCCGACCCCGATCCAGGACCAGGGCGCCGCCGCGATCCGCCGCGGACGGGGCGTCTGGACAGGCGCCGGCAATGTCCCCAAGGCGCAGCTGGCGCAGTTCTGGATGTCCTGGTCGCCGCCGGCGAAGTGCGAGGAGACAGCCAGGACCCTGGAGGCCCGCTCCAACCTGTTCGGCCAGGCCCTGAGCTTCAACGCCCCCGGCGCCGCGCCCGTGGCGCCGCCGCCGCCCGGCGACCCCGCCGCCCCGGCGTTGATGGCGACGACCACCGACGAGCCGGCGGCGACCCCGGCGGACGTCCCGGCGACGACAGCAACTGAACTTGAACCTGCCGCCGAGACGGCGCCCGAAGCGCCGGCGGAGGTGGCGCCCGCCGCCGAACAGGTGACGATCACCTCCACCGAGGGCCCGACTGAATCGAGCGACACTCCGATGGTCGCGGTCGATCGCCTGCCCTCCGGCGACCCCGAGTCCGACGCCGACTTGGAAACGGTCGACGAATCGCCGCTGGACGGGGCCGGCGAGCCCTTGGCGGCGCCCGAGAGCGCTTCCGAAATCGCCGACGATCCGGAAGCCGCTGTGCCCGTCAATAGCGGAGCCTCCCCGACGGCTATCGACGATCTGCTCCCGACCGAGGGGGCCCCGGCCGAAGCCGTCGCCGCCGAGCCCGAGCCCGAGCCGGTCGCCGCCGAACCCGCCCCACCGGCCCCGCCCGAACAGCCCGCTACGCCCAAGCGCAAGCGGGGCCTGAAGGACACGCTGATGGGTCTGAAGGGCCCGCAGTAGGCGCGATGTCGGGGACATGTACCGCAGGTACGTGTCCCCTATTCGAGCAGACCTGATTGGGGGACACGTACCTGCGGTACATGTCCCCGGCGGCTAAGCCGCCGCGTCCCTGCCCGCGCTGCCGGGGTCATAGCTGAGGATCGGGGCCAGCCAGCGTTCGGCGGTCGTCACCTCCCAGCCCTTGCGGGCGGCGTAGTCGGCCACCTGGTCGCGATCGATGCGGCCGACGCCGAAATAGTGAGCGTCCGGATGGCTGAAATAGAGGCCGCTGACCGCCGCCGCCGGGCTCATGGCGAAGCTCTCGGTCAGCGTCATGCCGGTTTGAGCCTCCGCGTCCAACAGCTTGAACAACGTGGCTTTTTCGGTGTGATCGGGCTGGGCCGGATAACCGGGCGCCGGGCGAATGCCGCGATAGCGCTCGCCGATCAGGGCGTCGATGTCGAAACCCTCGTCCGGCGCGTAGCCCCACAGTTCGGTCCGCACCCGGTGGTGCATGGCCTCGGCGAAGGCTTCGGCCAGCCGGTCGGCCAGGGCGGCGGCGAGGATGGCCGAATAGTCGTCGCCAGCGTCCTTGAAGCGTTTGGCGATCTCCGGTTCGCCATGGCCGGCGGTCACCGCGAAGCCGCCGATCCAGTCGGCCGGGCCGCCGATCGGGGCGATGAAGTCCGACAGGGCGACATTGGCCTTGCCGCCGCTCTTGGCCATCTGCTGGCGCAGGGTGTGGAGGCGGGCCAGCTCCGTGGTCCGCGTCTCGTCGGCATAGACCACGATGTCGTCGCCGTCGGCCTGGGCCGGCCAGAAGCCGACCACGCCCCGCGCCTCGAACCAGTTCTCCTCGACGATTTTCGCCAGCATGGCCTGGGCGTCCTTCCACAGGTCGCTGGCGGCTTCGCCGACCACGTCGTCGGTCAGAATGTCGGGGAACCGGCCGACCAGCTCCCAGCTGGAGAAGAAGGGTGTCCAGTCGATGTATTTGGCCAGTTCTTTCAAATCGTAAGAACCGAAGGCTCGCGTGCCGGCAAAGGTCGGTTTCGGCGGCGGTGACGCGGCCAGGTCAATGGCGAACCGGTTGGCCCGGGCCCGCGCGATTGGGGTGCGGGTCTTCTGCTCCTGGCCTCGGGCGAACTGCTCGCGCACCCGGACATAGTCCTCGCGGGTCTGGGCCTCGAAGGCGGCGCGGTCGGTCTTCGACAGCAGCTGCGAGACCACGCCCACCGCCCGGCTGGCGTCGAGCACATAGGTGGTCGACGCGGCGCGATAGGCCGGGGCGATCTTCACCGCCGTGTGGGTCTTGCTGGTGGTCGCCCCGCCGATCAGCAACGGGATGTCGAACCCGCGCCGCTCCATCTCGGCCGCCACGAAGACCATCTCGTCCAACGAAGGCGTAATCAGGCCCGACAGCCCGATGATGTCGACGCCCCGGGCCTTGGCCTCGTCGAGGATCCGGTCGGCCGGGACCATCACGCCCAGGTCGATGACCTCGTAGTTGTTACACTGCAGGACCACGCCGACGATGTTCTTGCCGATGTCGTGGACGTCGCCCTTGACCGTGGCCATCAGGATCCGGCCGGCGTGCTCGCGCGGCTGGCCCTCCTTTTCCGCCTCCATGAACGGCATCAGCCAGGCAACCGCCTGCTTCATCACCCGGGCCGACTTGACCACCTGGGGCAGGAACATCTTCCCGGCCCCGAACAGGTCGCCGACGATGTTCATCCCGTCCATCAACGGGCCTTCGATGACGTGCAGCGGCCGCGCGACTGTCAGCCGCGCTTCCTCGGTGTCGGCGTCGATGAACTCGGTGACGCCGTGGACCAGGGCGTGGGCCAGCCGCTCGGCGACCGGCAGGGCGCGCCAGGCCTGGTCGGCCACCTGGACCTTCGACCCGTCACCCTTGTACTTCGGCGCCAGGTCGACCAGCCGCTCGGTCTGCGACCCGCCGGCCTTGGGTCGCCGGTTGAGGATCACGTCCTCGACCGCCTCGCGCAATTCCGGCTCGATGTCGTCATAGACCGGCAGGTCGCCGGCGTTGACGATGCCCATGTCCATGCCGGCGTTGATGGCGTGATACAGGAACACGCTGTGGATCGCCCGCCGCACCGGCTCGTTGCCGCGGAAGCTGAACGAGACGTTCGACACCCCGCCAGACACCCGCGCATAGGGCAACGTCTGCTTGATCCGCCGCGTCGCCTCGATGAAGTCGACGGCGTAGTTGTCGTGCTCCTCGATGCCCGTCGCCACGGCGAAGATGTTGGGGTCGAAGATGATGTCCTCGGGCGGGAATCCGACCTGGTCCACGAGAATGCGGTAGGCCCGCTCGCAGATGGAGACCTTGCGGGCGACGGTGTCGGCCTGCCCCTCCTCGTCGAAGGCCATCACGACGACGGCCGCGCCGTAGCGCAGGCACAGCTTCGCCTGGGCGATGAACTCCGCCTCGCCGGCCTTCATCGAGATCGAGTTGACGATGGCCTTGCCCTGCACGCACTTCAGGCCGGCTTCAATGATCTCCCACTTGGAGCTGTCGATCATCACCGGCACGCGGGCGATGTCCGGCTCGGCGGCGATCAGGTTGAGGAAGGTGACCATGGCCGCCTTCGAATCCAGCAGCCCCTCGTCCATGTTGATGTCGATGACCTGGGCCCCGGCCTCGACCTGCTGGCGGGCCACCGACAGGGCGGCGGCATAGTCGCCCTCGGCCACCAGCTTGCGGAACCTGGCCGAGCCCGTGACGTTGGTGCGCTCACCGATATTGACGAAAACAGGACGCATCAGAGTTCCAGAACTTTCCTTGCCCGCGCGCTCAGGCCATCGGCCGCGAACGGATTGATGATCTCGACGCCGCCGAAGCGGGCGCCGTCCTGCATGTCTTCACTGAGCACCGTGGAGACCCCGGCCTCGCCCGCCGACACAACCAGCAGTGCGTCCCAATAACTGAGCCGGCCGGCGGCCATCAGGGTGAGGGCCTCGTCAGCCGCCGTTTCCGTCGGCGGAAAGACGTCGAAGGATTGAAGAACGTCGCGGGCGGCGGTGGCGGCGACCGCCGGCGCGTGGCCCAGCTTGCGCCGCAGGACGTTCTGCAACTCGCCGACAACCTGCAGGCCGATGGGCTGGCGCCGTTCGGAGAGCCGGCGCATGACCTGCACGGCCACGCGCTGCTTGAGCGGCGCGGCGTCATCGGAGACGTAGACCAGCACATTGGTGTCGGCGGTGATCACAGACCCTCGCGATCCAGCTCACGGTCGTGCAGGTCGTCGCGTGTGACGGTCCTGCGGCCCGATCGCCAGCCCTGCCCCGCCAGGGCCAGAAAGGACTCCAACGCCCGCTTGCGGCTTTCCTCGGTGCGCACCAGCTTGCCGGTTGAAGGCGCGGGCTCGAAGGGACGCGAGTCTTCCGCCACGCCTGTCGCCGCCGGCGCAACGGCCTCGAGACCGACGACATCGCCACGCCGGCTGTCATAGAGCTGGCCCCAATGATCCTTGGCCTTGCCAAGGGGACGAAGGCCGGGCGTCGAGCGGCCATCCTTGCCGTCGTCCATCTTGCGCCAGGTTCCGGCCACACTGTCGATGCGAAGCTCAATCGTTTCGCCGGCGCGAAGCGCGACAAGGCGCGCCACCAGCGCTTCATCGCCGTGGATGTGTCTGGTCCAGATAACGAAATCGGACACGGTTGTGCTGGCCATCACAGGCCTCCGGGGGAGCAGCGGTCGCGGCAGGATACGCTCATTCTCCAGACATGGGCATACCCCCCCATACCCCCACCCAGCGGGACGTCCTCCACCCACCGTCCACCCGCCTGGACCGCGCCCATCAGCGGTCCTGCCTGTTGCGAAGAAGGCCGGGCAGGCCGTCGATGGAGGTGGCGTTGCTCTCGTAGCGTCGCTCGCGCCATTCGGCCTCGGAGCGGTGGTCAACGTGGCGGCGAAGCTGGTCGCGCTGGCCCTGGAAGTCCATGAACGGCAGGCCCCAGCCGCAGCTGTCGGCGATGCGGTCGATATGGAGGGTGATCACCGAGCGGGCGCGCTCGAAGGCCGGGAACAGGGCCATCTTTTCGGCGAACCCCGGCTCGTCGAAGTTCACCGCCTCGCCGCGGCCGTACAGGCGCAGAATGCTGGCCGGCCCTTCGAAGGCGCAGAACATCAGGGTGATGCGGCCGTTCTCGCGGATGTGGGCCAGTGTCTCGATCCCCGAGCCGCCCAGGTCCACATAGGCCACCGTCCGGGGATCGATCACCACCAGGCTGTCGTAACCCTTGGGCGAGAGGTTCACGCAGCCCTGCGCCGACAGCGGCGCGGTGGCCACGAAGAACAGCGTCTGGGTCTTGATGAACGCGATCAGGCGATCGTCCAGGGCGTCATAGGTTTTGGCCATTCACGCCTCCACCGGCTGTTCGCGGCCGCCCAGCGCCAGCCGGCGGCTGAGAATGGCTTGCGGAGCGCCGGCGGCGACCAGGCCGGGCCAGCATTTGGGGTCCAGGGTGCGGTGCTCTGCCAGGGTGGCGGCCAGCCGCGACAAGGTCGGGATGTCCGCCGTCGCCGCGATCTTCACCACCAGCGGCCCGGACAGAACCTTGGCCGGCACGGCCGTGGTCGGCGGGATGTCGGCGCGGGCGCAGGCCGCCAAAAACGCTGACCCAAGCGAAAACAGCGCCGCGTCGCTGACCGCGCGCCGGTTCAGCCGGCTACGGATGTCGCGCAGCATCTCGGTCTCGACGGGGCTGAGCGCCAGGGCGGGGTCGGGCCGGACCATCACGCCAGCTCGAACGCTTCCAGCCCGGCCAGGCGCATAGCTGTCGGGCGCTCGGGAACGACGCGCGGGGCCATGCCCGCCACCGACTGCGCCACATGGGCAATATGCTCGGGCGTCGTGCCGCAGCAGCCGCCGACGATGTTGACGATGCCGCTCTGCGCCCACTCGTGCAGCGAGCAGGCCGTCTGGTGCGGCTCCTCGTCGTACTGGCCCATGGCGTTGGGCAGGCCGGCGTTGGGATAGGCCGCGACCAGGGTGTCGGCGATGCGCGACAGCTCGGCGATGTGCGGCCGCATCAGATCGGCGCCCAGGGCGCAGTTCAGGCCGATGGCGAACGGCTTGACGTGCTTGACGCTGTTCCAGAAGGCCTCGACCGTCTGGCCCGACAGGGTGCGGCCGGAGCGGTCGGTGATGGTGCCGCTGATCCAGATCGGCAGGTCTTCGTGGCCTTCCTCGTCGCGCAGGTCGAGGATCGCCTTGATGGCGGCCTTGCAGTTGAGGGTGTCAGTGATGGTCTCGATCAGGAACAGGTCGACCCCGCCCTCGTAGAGCCCCCTCACCTGCTCACGATAGGCCTCGTAGACCTGGTCGAAGGTCACGGTCCGCGCGCCCGGATCGTTCACGTCGGACGACATCGACAGCATGACGTTCAGCGGCCCGATCGAGCCGGCGGCGAAGCGCGGCTTGTCCGGCGTCCTGGCGGTCCAGCGGTCGGCCGCGGCCCGGGCCAGCTTCGCCCCCTCGAGGTTGATGTCGTAGGCCGCGCTTTCCAGACTGTAGTCGCGCTGGGCGATGGTCGTGGCGCTGAAGGTGTTGGTCTCGCTGATGTCCGCTCCGGCGGCGAAATAGGCGTCGTGCAGATCGGCGATGATGTCCGGCCGGGTCAGGCAGAGGATGTCGTTGTTGCCGCGCAGATGCACGTTGTGGCCGGCGAAGCGCTCGCCGCGGAAGTCCTCTTCGGTCAGGCCCCGGCGCTGGATCATCACGCCCCAGGAGCCGTCGAGGACGAGGATGCGCTTTCGCGCAGCGGCCTTGAGGGCGGCGATGCGGTCCTGGCGGGTCATGGTGTCGGCTCCTCGGATATTGGCCCCCTCCACCATCCTTCGCCTGCGGCTTCGGATGGTCCCCCTCCCCCGGTGGGGGAGGATCCTGGACCCTGGATGCTCCCCCCTTGGGGGAGCTGGCAGGCCGGAGGCCTGACTGAGGGGGCCATCATGCGGCGGCCTCCTTCGGCGAGATCGGCGCCTCGCGCACGCCCAGCACCCGGCAGATGGCGTAGACCAGGTCGGCCCGGTTGAGGGTGTAGAAGTGGAAGTCGGAGAAGCCCTCCTCCGCCAACCGGGCGCACATCTCGGCGGCCACCGAGCCGGCGATCAGGCGGCGGGTCTCGGGGTCGTCGTCCAGCCCGTCAAACAGCCCGGCCAGCCACGACGGCAGCGGGATGCCGCAGGGGTCAGCCATGCGCTGCAGGCCCTTGAAGTTGGACACCGGCATGATCCCCGGAGAGATCGGGATGGTCACGCCGGCCTTGCGGACCTTGTCCATGAACCGCAGGAAGATATCGGTGTCGAAGAAGAACTGGGTGATGGCCCGGGTCGCCCCGGCGTCGACCTTGGCCTTCAGCACATCGATATCGTGGTCGATGCCGGCGCTTTCGGGATGCACCTGCGGATAGAGGCCGACCGACACCTCGAACGGCGCCACCTTACGGATCCCGGCCGTCAGTTCGGTGGCGTTGGCGTAGCCGTCGGCGCGCGGCTCATAGGCGCCGCCCAGGGATCCCGGCGGGTCGCCGCGCAGGGCCACGATGTGGCGGATGCCGCTTTCCCAGTAGTCCCGCACCACCTCATCGACCTCCTCGCGGGAGGCGCCGACGCAGGTCAGGTGAGCGGCGGGGCGCAGGGTGGTCTCGTCCAGCATCCGCTTGACGGTGCGGTGGGTCCGCTCGCGGGTCGAGCCGCCGGCGCCGTAGGTCACCGAGACGAACGACGGGTTCAGCGGTTCAAGCCGGCGGATGGCGGTCCACAGGCTTTCTTCGGCCTGGGGCGTCTTGGGTGGCGAGAACTCGAAGGAGACGCGCACGCCGTGGTCGGCGCCGCCGGCGCGGGCGACAGGTCCGAGAGCAGAGGGGGGAGTCACGCGGCGCTCCTTTCAGCGACAGCGGGCCGCCGGGCGGTCCAGATCTTCACCGTCAGGCCGGCGTCGGAGGCCGGCGGCAGGGCGGCGGCGCTTTCCAGCTCGAGCCCGCCGATATCCAGCCAGCGGACGATCTCTTCGTCGGAGAAGCCGAGGCGACGGTGCTGGTGCTGCTCGCGCAGGTACTCGAGCTTGTGGGGCGCGAAATCGACGATCAGCAACCGGCCGCCGGGCGCGACCAGCCGGGCCGCCTCTCCCACCGCCGCGGCGGGGTCGCCCAGGTAGTGCAGCACCTGGTGCACGGTCACCAGGTCGGCGCAGCCGCCCGGCAGACCGGTGGCGAAGATGTCGCCGTGGCGCAGCTCACAGAACGGCAGGCCCGCCTCGCCGACATTGACCCGGGCAATGTTGAGCATCTGCTGCGAGAGATCGAGCCCCACGGAGCGGCTCGCCCGGCCGCCCAGGAGAGTCAGCATGCGGCCCGTCCCGGCGCCCAGGTCCACCAGCAGGCCGAGCGGCGCGGCGCCGACCGCCTTGTGGATGGCTGCCTCGACATCGGCCTCGGCGACATGGAGCGAGCGGATCTCGTCCCAGCGGGCGGCGTTGCGGGCGAAATAGGCGGCCGCCTCCGTGGACCGTTCGGTCTCGACGCGCGATAGCTGCTCTGCGTCGCGGCGATGGGCGGCGTCGGCCGGATCGATCAGGGCCAGCAGCTGGTCGGCCAGGAACCGGCCCGCCCCATGTGCGGCCAGGCGGTAGAAGACCCAGGCGCCGTCTGGAAATCGCTCGATCAGACCGGCCTCGGCCAGCAGCTTGAGATGGCGCGACACGCGCGGCTGGCTCTGGTTGAGGATGCTGCACAGTTCGAGCACCGACAGCTCCTCGCGACCCAGCAGGGCGAGAATGCGCAATCGCGTCGGCTCACCCGCCGCGCGCAAAATCTCGACCGCTTCACCCGATGACACCGTCATGAATGATATAAAGATATCTTTATATGATTATGTCAAGGGTTGGAGCATGTCCGCGAGGCGTACCTGCCGCCCTGGAGACGTCCGGATGGGGACACGTACCCGCTATCGTCGGAACAGGTCCCCGGACCTAATCCTTCGGCTGCCAGAGCTCGATCTTGACGCCGGCGGGATCGAGCAGCCAGGCGAAAGAGCCGTGGGGGTCGGAGTCGTCCCGCCCCAGCGGCTCGACGCCCTCGGCCCTGGCCTGGTCCAGCACGCCGTCGAGGTCATCGACCACGAAATTGATCATGAACGGCTGGGTCGATGGGTCGAAATACGGCGTGTCGGCGGCGAACGGGCTCCACACCGTGACCCCTCGAGTCAAAGGCGGAAATGCCAGCCCGCCCCAGTCCTCGATCTTCAGCCCGAGCACGCGACCGTACCATTCGCGAACCGCCGCGCCGTCCTGGGCCTTGAAGAACACGCCCCCGATCCCGATCACTCCGGCCATTGCTGGTTCCCCCCGCTTTCGCCCAGCATTCTGGGACGACCTGTCGCGGCGTCAAATACACCCGTTTCGGGGAACGCCGAACGTTCCTTCATCCCCGGGAAACCAAAGCCGACCCTATCGTCGGGACCGTGCACCGGCGCTTTGCCCGGATGGAGTATGCATGACGTCCTTCGCCAACCGCCGCGTCCTGGTCGTTGATGACAACGCCCACGCCCGCGCATTCCTCGCCCAGATTCTTGGTGCGGTGGAGGTTAGCGTCGTGCAGGCCGCGACCGGGGCAGAGGCCTTGATGATCCTGAAGACGGTCCAGGTGGACGCCGTGATCAGCGACATGTTCATGCGGCCGATGGACGGGATCGCCCTGACCAGGGCCATCCGCGCGTCGGACAAGCCCGAGATCGCCGGCCTGCCGGTGATCATGGCCTCTGCCCAGGCCAGCCGCGAGGTGGTGCATGGCGGCGTCGTGGCCGGCGTGACCGGCTTCATCGCCAAGCCCTTCTCGCCCGCCGCCGTGCTGAAGCGGCTGGCGATCGCCCTCGAACACCGACCCGACCCGGCGGCGGAAGTGGCGAATTCCCAGGCCAGCACCTACCTCTAGCCGGACTGTGGTCCGTCGCACGGGAAGTCTCGCGATGCTCGGCGTGTTTCTCAAGTCATCGCGCAAGCGACGGGTCGCTTTCGTCCTGTTCGGCGCGTTGCTGGCCGGCGGGGTGCTGATGCTGGTCGCTCAGGCCTGAACCGGGGAGAGCAGCGGCTCTTCGTGGAAGAAGCGCCGCAGGTTCTCCAGCGTCTGGCCGACCATCTTGGGGATGCTCTCCAGCGTCCCGCCGGCCGTGTGCGGAGTCAGTACGGTGTTGGTGACGTCCGCCCAGCGGGCGGCCGGCGTCGGCTCGGTCTCGAACACGTCCAGCGCGGCCATCCCCAGCCGCCCGTCCTTGAGCGCCGCGACCAGGGCGTCCTCGTCGACCACTGATCCCCTGGACACGTTGACCAGACAGCCCCGCGGCCCCAGCGCCTCGATGACGGCCTGCGAAATCAGGTGGCGGTTGGCCGCGTCGCCGCGGCAGCAGACGAACAAAGCTTCGCTGTCCCGGGCCAGCGCCAGCAGGCTCTGGGCCATCGGCCAGCGGCTTTCCTTGGGGTTGGGGCCCCACCATGAGACGGCCAGGCCGAACGGTTCGAGCCGCCGGGCCACCGCCTCGCCGATATGGCCCAGCCCGACGATGCCGGCCTTGCGGCCCATCAGGCCCGGGCGGGGGCGCATGCGCTCGGCGGAGGTCCAGCGGCCCTCCCGCACGATGCGGTCGCCGGTGACGATGCCCCGCCAGACGGCCAGGAAGGCGCCCACCGCATGGTCGGCCACGTCATCGGCGTTGAGCCCCTGGGAATGGCTGACGGCGACGCCGTGCGCCCGGCACCAGGGCACATCCACACCATCGTAGCCGACGCTGACGCAGGCGATCAGGCCCAGCCGCGGCATCTCCGCCAGCAGGTCGCGGGAAAGTTTGATCTCGCCGGCATGGACGATGGCCTGCACCTCACGCCCCGCTCCCTCAAGGAAGCTCAGCCGGTCGGCGTGTTCCCAGAGCCGCAGCACCCGATAGGTCGGCTCAAGCGCCGCCTGCAGCGGCAACAGCATCTCGTGCGAGATGAGGATCACGGGCTGGGTCGGGGCGTCTTTCATGACGCGACTTTGCGCCCGCTTCTCAAACCGTCAATCCACCAAGCTGTGAGTGCGGCTCCAACATCGGTTGCTCCGTAGCGTGCGGTGGCATGCCTGGAGGACCGTTCCAGCGCCAATTGTCCTGGCCCATCGTAGCCGCGGCGCTCTCCGACGCTGTGGACGCGAACGTCAGAATGCCAACCGGGTCGCGGCCCGGTTTGATTGAACCGCGGGCCTTCGATCTGCAGCGATCAAGGCGCAAGGCGCGGGCGGGGCGGCTATCGGCGACCGCCATGGGTGGACAAGCGTGACGGGGAACCGGCCCAAAGTGTCGCATTTTCCTTTTCGTTGAACGATGTTCTGGTCTTCCGCAGGGGAGAGAATTCGTCCGTGATCTCGAGCTCAACGGGGGAGATGGCAATCCGCCGCCAGCAGCGGTTGATCTTCCGCTGCGCCATGGCGTTCCTGCTTGATGAAGCCGGGCGGCTGATCCGGCGTCATGACGGCGATTTCGTTCGTGGCGCGGTCTTTCTGGCCATGGCCCAGGCGACCCGACCGATCGGGACGGCCGCGGGCCCGGCAGGCCCGAGGGCCGTTCGCGGCATCAGCGTCCGGGCGATCGCCCAGTCCCTGGGGCTGGCCTACGAGACGACCCGCCGCAAGACCGCCGATCTGGAAGCCTTGGGCCTGTGCCAAAGGGTCGGCGACGGTCTGATCGCCTCGCCCGCGGCCTTCCAGGGCGAGGCCTATCGGCAGGACTGCGAACTGACCCGGCTCGGCCTGGACCACCTGTTCCGCGACCTGCGGGCGATCGGGTTCGATTTCAGCGCGCTGGACCAGGTCTCCCCCCAGATGGGCGGCGTCCGGGTTCCGGCCGACCCGACAGAGGCCGCGAACGCTCTGGTCGGCGACTTCCTGCTGCGCGTTCTCGAAGGGGGGGCGGAGCCGCACGGATCGATGATCGACGCCCTGGTGGCGGTGGCCATGATGATCGCCAACGCCGAGTTCCTGACCCACGACCCCGAACTGGCCTGGAAATTCGCCGGCGCCGAGACGCCGCCGCCCGACGAACTGCGGCGGCCCGTTCCGCTGACCCAGCTCTCAAACAACCTGGGCCTGGCGCACGAAACGGTGCGGCGGCGGGTCAAACGGTTCGTAGCCCGGGGCTGGGCCGCGCGCAGCCGGGGCGGCTACCTGTTTTCCATGGCTCGCCAGCAGGACCCTGAGGTCATCCGCACTGGCCTGATCGTCTCCCAGCGTTTCCTGCAGCTGCTCCAGGCTCTGCGCCAGCTGGGCATCGGCCGGCCAGCCCGACCGCGATGACCAGATCCCCCTGATCGACAGGCGCCCATCCCGTCCGAAACACCTGGATGTTGACAGGGTTTCAGGTCAATCGGCCTACTTGATTTTTTGACGGCGAGCCGCGGCGCGCCGTCGCGTCCCGCCTCTTTGGAAAGGACCACCGTGTCTGTCGCCGCCGTCGCCGCCGCCGATTCCGGACTCATGCAGGCCCAGGCGCGGGTCATCACCCGCTGCATCCTCAACCTGATCCTCGACGAGATCGCGCGCCTGACGGAGCACAACGGCGGTGACTTCGTGCGGGCGGCGGTGGAGCTGTCGATCATGCAGGCGACCCGCCCCGCCGACGGCATGACGGCGGACGCCGCCCGGGCGATCAGCGTCCGGGCGATCGCCACATCGCTCGGCATCCCCTACGAATCCTGCCGCCGCAAGGTGCGCGAGCTCGAGGCCGCCGGCCGGTGCCGACGGGTGGGGCCGACCCGGGTGGCGATCGTGACCGAGGCCATCGCCGGCCCGGCCTACAACGCTCAATGCGCTGAACGGTGGAACAACCTGCGCGGCTATCTCGTCGAGTTGACCGCCATCGGCTTCGATTTCGGTCCGTTCAGCCAGGTCTCGCCCCAGATCGCGGTCAGGGCGCCAACCCGTGTGCAGGGCATCGCCGCCCTGATCGACAATTTCATACTGCGACTGATCGAGGCCCGCGTATCGACCGATGACAGCATCACCGACAGCGCGATCATCACCGCCATGATGTCGATGAACGCCCAGCCGATGCGGCACGATCACGACCTGGCCTGGAAGTACGCCGGCTCCGAGACCCCGCCCCCGGATTCCGCCCGTGCGCCCGTGACCATCGCGATGCTCGCGCGCCGTCTGCGGATGAGCGAGGACAGCATCGGCCGGCGGGTGAACCTCTATGTCAAGCGGGGCTGGGTCAGGCGCGTCCGCGGCGGGTACCTGTTCTCCATGGAACAGCAGCAGACGCCCGAGGTGCACCAGTCGCGGCACATGACCGTCCAGCGTTTCCTGCAGCTGGTGCAGGCCTTGCGATCGCTGGGCATCGATCCTGCCAGGCCGGATGCGGCCTGATCCGACGTTGGCCGCGGGCTGCGCTGCCTGGCGGTTTACCGGCAACCACTCGACTACGTATAGCTATACGTATAAGCTGTCGATATGGTCCGGAAGCTCACCATCACGGTTGACGAGGATGTCTACGAAGGTCTGCGGACCCGCGTCGGCGCGCGCCGGATCAGCCGCTTTCTCAATGACCTCGCCCGGCCCCACGTCGCCGAAGACACCCTGTTCCAGGGCTACCGGGACATGGCCAACAATGAGGTGCGCGAGCGCGAGGCCGAGGAATGGGCGGATGGCCTGATCGGGGACTCCGACCGCGATGCCGGCTGAATCGCCAAAACGCGGCGAGGTCTGGTGGATCGCCTTCGACCCGGCGGTCGGTGGTGAAATCCGCAAGACCCGCCCGGCGGTCATCGTCAGCAACGACGCGGCCAACCGGGCGCTCAACCGGGTTCAGGTCGTGCCGCTGACCACCAATGTCGAGCGGCTGTACCCCGGCGAGGCCCGGGTCACCCTGAACGGCGAGCCGCGCAAGGCCATGGCCGACCAGATCGCCACGGCGTCGAAGGTCCGGCTTGGCGAGCGGCTGGGCGCGCTCTCGGCGCAAGATGTCACCGCGCTGGAGCGGGCGATGCGGGTGCAGCTGGGGCTGTAGGTCGTTCCGCGAAGCCCGGCTGACACGCAGGGCCGCTCGCGCCGAACGCCGTCAGCGCGTGAATTTCTGGAACTTGATCCTGTGCGGGATCAGGCT
>JAUXTQ010000051.1 GCA_030678995.1 Caulobacter sp. | reverse complement strand
CATCCGGTTGGTCCCGTTCAGCCCCTCGGGATCGATCCCCGTCATGGCCTCGCTCTCTTCCAGATCGGCCACCTCGACGAACCGGCAGTCCCCATAGGCCTCGGCCAAGGCCCCATGCACCACCTCGACCGACGGCGACGTCGGCAGGGCCGCCAGTTGCAGCGGAACCTCGACCAGCATCCCCTGCCGGTAGGCCCCCACCGCCGGCGCGAACAGCACCGGCCGCTCCAGTCCGGTGTGCAACGTCATCTCCGGCACATGTTTGTGCTTCAGCGACAGGCCGTAGGCGCGGTACGCCTCGCGCTTCGTCACCCCGGGGCTTGACCCCGGGGCCGCCTCGAACTCCGCGATCATCGCCTTGCCGCCGCCGGAGTAGCCCGACACCGCATTGACCGTCACCGGCCAGCCCGCCGGAATGATCCCCGCCGAAACCAGCGGGCGGACCAGCCCGATAAAGCCCGTTGGATAGCAGCCCGGGTTCGACACCCGCGTCGCCGCCGCGATACGCTCCGCCTGCCCCATTTCTCCTGGCGTATGGGCCATCTCGGCGAAGCCGTAGGTCCAGTCCGGGTCGACCCGGAACGCCGTCGAGGCGTCGATCACCCGCACCCCGGGATTGTCGATCATCGCCACGGCTTCCTTCGCCGCCTCGTCCGGCAGGCACAGGATCACCGCGTCCGCCTCGTTCAGCGCCTCGCGCCGCGCCGCCACATCACGCCGCCGGTCGCCGAGCAGGATCAGCTCCAGATCCCCGCGCGCCTCCAGCCGCTCGCGGATCTCCAGCCCGGTGGTCCCGGCCTCGCCGTCGATGAAGATGGTGTGGGTCATGGTCGCTACTTCGCCGCCTTGCAGTGACCTGCTCGAGCTTCAACTACCCGAGCCAAGGCAAGCTGTTCCATTTCTCCAAAGGTTCGGGCTTCCAAAGTCGTGATGCGGCCGTTGGAAAAGGACACTACCGGAGACGTATTGTTGCTCGCACGGTCAGCGGCTCGCTGAGCCGCTACAACGCGGCTGACAGCTTCGTGGCAATGCGCGACCACGGCATTCGCAACGACGTCAGCTCTATCGTCGGCGGGCGCGAATTTGCGTGCAGTTTGCTGGATGCAGAATTCAGCCACCGTGATCGAGGCGAAAACACGCGCTGAAGGATCAGAGGTGGGTGCATTCGCAACTAGGCTCGCCTGCATTCGGGTCTCGACAGGAGGCAGGGAGGTGCAGATGTCATCGTTGGCCAAATTGCAGCCACCGAGCGCCAAGATTCCCGCCGCGACCAGAGATTTCCCAATCGTCATAAGCCCGTCCCGTTCCAGCAAAAGAAAAAGGCGCCCCGGTTTCCCGGAGCGCCTTTGTAATCCAAGTCGCGGTTGCGACTAGCGCTTCGAGAACTGGAAGGACTTGCGGGCCTTGGCGCGGCCGTACTTCTTGCGCTCGACGACGCGGCTGTCGCGGGTCAGGAAGCCGTGCGGCTTCAGGACCGGACGCAGCGCCGGCTCATAGTGGGTCAGGGCGTGCGAGATGCCGTGGCGGATGGCGCCGGCCTGGCCCGACAGGCCCGAGCCCTGCACGGTGCAGTCGACGTCGAACTGGGTCAGGCGGTCGGTCACTTCCAGCGGCTGGGCGATCATCATGCGCAGGATTTCGCGGGCGAAATACTGCAGCTGATCCTTGCCATTGATGGTGATCTTGCCCGAGCCGGGCTTGATCCACACGCGGGCGATCGCGTTCTTGCGCTTGCCGGTCGCGTAGGCGCGGCCGAACTTGTCCAGCTTCTGGACCGCGGGCGCGGCCTCCGGAGCCGACGAGAGGCTTTGCAGAGCCTCGAAGCCTTGAGTTTCGGCCATGGTCTATTGGCTCCGGGTGTTCTTGCTGTTGAAGCCGGCGAACGCGACGACTTCAGGGCTCTGGGCCTGATGGGTATGCTCGGCGCCGTTGAAGATGCGCAGATGGGTCATCTGGGCGCGGGCCAGCGGGCTTTCCTTCGGCAGCATGCGCTCGACGGCCTTCTCGAGCACGCGCTCGGGGAAGCGGCCGCTCAGTTGCTTGCCGGCGGTGATCTGCTTGATGCCGCCCGGGTGGCCGGTGTGGCGGTAGTAGATCTTCTGGTCGAGCTTGCGGCCGGTAAACTTCACCTTGTCGGCGTTGACGACGACGACGTAGTCGCCGCAATCGACGTGCGGGGTGTAGTCAGGGCGATGCTTGCCGCGAAGACGCATGGCGATGAACGACGCGAGGCGGCCAACGACCACATTCTCGGCGTCGATCACGATCCACTTCTTCTCGACCTCGGCGGGCTTCAAAGAAGCCGTGGTCTTCATCATGGGACTTGATCCGTTGCAGGCGGAGACAAGCGGTCCCCGACGTGAGGGCGCGCTGTTACCCGCGACGATTCAATCTGTCAACACACGCGCGCGCCGCCTTCGCCGGAAACCGTTATCGCATAAGGGAAATCTTTCATTCGGTAACATATTACCGAATTTCGCCGTCCATCGCGTAGTGACAGTGTCACGGGCAGGCTTTAGCTGGAAGCGCCCCTGCGGAGTCACTCCATGATCGTTTCCCGCCGCCACCTGCTCGGCGCCGCCGCCGCTTCCGTCGCCTTTGGCGGCCTGGCCCGCGCGCAGTCGGCGACCGACACCTACCGCAACGAGATCGAGGGCTACGGGCCGCTCAAGGCCGATCCCAACGGCATCCTCGACCTGCCGGAGGGCTTCTCCTACCGCATCGTTTCCTACGCGGGCCAGGCGATGAACGATGGCTACGTCGTGCCCGGGCGGGCCGACGGCATGGCCTGTTTTCCCCTGCGCGGATCGAAGGTGATCCTGATGCGCAACCACGAGAACAAGCACAACCACCTCAACAGCGGTCCTTTCGGCATCGCCCTTGGCCTGAAGAAACGACCAAAGCCCGACAAGGTGTTCGATGTCGGCCCCGACGGGCAGCCCCTGCCCGGCGGCGTGACCCGGCTGGTCTACGACACCGCGACCGGCAAGCTGCACAAGGCCGAGCTGGCCCTGGCCGGCACCTCGACCAACTGCGCCGGCGGCCCGACGCCCTGGGGCAGCTGGCTGAGCTGCGAGGAGACCGTCGTCGGCCCCCGCGAGGGGCTGGGCAAGAGCCACGGCTGGGTATTCGAGGTCCCGGCGAAAGACCGGGGCCTGGTCGATCCGGTTCCGCTGACAGCCATGGGCCGGTTCAACCACGAGGCCGCCGCCATCGATCCGGCGACCGGCATCGTCTACCTGACCGAGGACGCCTTCGACCGGGCCGGCCTGTTCTATCGCTTCATCCCCAACACCCCCGGCGCCCTGGCCCTGGGCGGACGGCTGCAGGCCCTGGCCTTCCGCGACGCGCCCGGCGCCGACGCGCGCAACTGGGACGGCAAGGTCATCTGGAAGCCCGGCGACGTGCGCCAGGCGGCCTGGGTCGACCTCGCCGACGTCGAGGCGCCGAAGGACGACCTGCGGGTGCGCGGCCATGCCGACGGCGCGGTGATCGTCGGCCGGGGCGAAGGCATCTTCTGGGGTAAGGGCGAGGCCTGGTTCACCTGCACCAACAGCGGCCCGGCCAAGCATGGCCAGATCCTGCGCTATCGTCCCAGCCCCCATGAGGGAAAGCCGGAGGAAGACCAGGCGCCGGGGACCGTGGAGCTGTTCATCGAGTCGACCGACGACAAGGTGATGGACTACCCGGACAACCTGACGGTGGCGCCCAACGGCCATCTGATGGTCTGCGACGACCGCTATTCCGACACCCTCAAGAACCATCTGCGCGGGGTGACGCCGGAGGGCAAGGTCTACACGCTGGCGCGCAACGTCTACCGCGACAACGCCGAGCTGGCCGGGGTCTGCTTTTCGCCGGACGGCGGGACGATGTTCCTCAACATCTACTGGCCGGGCATCACCCTGGCGATCCAGGGTCCGTGGGAGTCGCTGAAGACCTAAAGCCGCCGGACCCGCCAGGCGAAGGTCGTGGCGAGGGCCAGCAGGGCCACCGCGCCCAGCTGGTGCAGCACGCCCAGCCACAGCGGCACGCCGGCCAGCAGCGCGGCGATCCCCAGCCCCGCCTGCAGCAGGGTCACGGCGCCGATGGCCAGGCCCATGCCGCGCCCGTCCGGGGTGAGATACCGGTCGCGCCAGGCCAGCCCCGCCACGGCCAGGGCTGCGGCCAGCGACAGATAGCCGCCGATCCGATGGTGTAGCTGCACCGAAGCCTGATTATGCGCCAGCGTGGCCCACAGGGTCTCGCCCGGGTACGTCTCCGGGAACAGATGTCCGCCCATCAGCGGCCAGTCGTTGAAGATCAGGCCGGCGTCGGCCCCGGCGACCAGGGCGCCCAGCAGACTCTGCAGGAACACCGCGCCGAGGAACACCAGCGAGCCGGTCCGCCAGCGGGTTGGGTTGGCCTGACGGGGCGAACCCGCCTCGGCGTCCAGCGCCGTCCAGATCAGCAGCACGAACAGGGCCAGCGCCAGGCCCAGATGGGTCGCCAGCCGCTCGGGGGCCACCGAGACGCGCCCGGCCAGGCCGCTGGCCACCATCCACCAGCCGACGGCCCCCTGCAGGCCGCCCAGGGCCAGCAGCGCCCCACAGCGCCAGATCAGGCGGCGGGGGATCTCCCGGCGGATCAGGAACACCACGAACGGAATGGCGAAGGCCGCTCCAACCAGCCGGCCCAGCAGCCGGTGGGCCCATTCCCACCAGTAGATGGTCTTGAACGCGGCCAGGCTCATGCCCTGGTTGACCTGCTGGTACTGGGGGATCTGCTGGTACTTGGCGAACTCGGTGCGCCAGGCCTCCTCGCCCATCGGCGGGATCGCGCCGGTGACCGGCTTCCATTCGGTGATCGACAGACCCGAGTCCGTCAGCCGCGTCGCGCCGCCCACCACCACCATGGCCAGCACCAGGACAGCGACGGCCAGCAGCCAGATGGCGACCGGTCGGGACCGGTCCGAACGCAGGAACGAAGTCATCACGCGGCTTTCAGAGCGCTTGCAAGAGGCGCGGTTCCCTACGCCCCTCGCGCGGCGGGGTCCAGAGAGCCTTTCCGGATTGCGTGCCGCCACGCAATCCGGAGAAAAGGCTCTCCGACAAAAATGGGCGCGCGCGACGGGCGCCGAAACCGGCGGCCACTTTCGGCTGTCGCGCGCGGCGCCGTGACGGGAAGTCCGGCGACTGTCATGCTGGCGGCATGGGCGCGCCCGGGCTGTTCATCGTTCTGGTCATTGCGCTGGCGGCGGGCGCGCTCGGCCGCTGGCTGCTGCGCGGCCGGCCGTCGCGCTTCGCCGGCCTGGCCGCGGGCTTTGTCGGCGCGGTGGTCGGGGTTCCCGTGGCCCAGGCCTTCGATGCGCCGGTCACCGGACTTGGCCTGCTGGCGCTGGCGGCCCTCGCCGGGGCCATCCTGTTGCTGCCCGTCTGGTCGCTGCTCCTTCGTCGTTGACGGAACCTCGGATCGCGCGCCGCATTCACCTTGACCTTGGGGCTGCTCAGAGGAGACGGGCATGGAAGGCATCAACTGGATTCTGGTAATCGTCGTCGGCATCCTGGCCGGCTGGATCGCCGAGCGGATCATGAACCGCAACCACGGGATTCTCGTGAACCTGATCGTCGGCATAATTGGCGCGATCATCGGCAACTGGCTCGCCGGGGTTCTTGGCATCGCCTACACAGGCCTGATCGGCAGCCTGATCGCCGCTGTCGCCGGCGCCGTGGTGCTGTTGTTCGTCCTCGGCCTCTTCAAACGCCGCTAGGCATCGCCTAAAGCCAACGGCGGCGCGGTCATCGCGCCGCCGGAGGCCGCATGACACCGCGCATCAGAAAGCTCGTCGGCATGCTGGCGATGCTGGTCTTCCTCGTCGCCTACGCGGCGGCGGCGATCATTGTCGCCGACCTGCTACCGCGGCATCCGGCCATCGACCTGGTCTATTTCCTGATCGTGGGCGTGGCCTGGGGCCTGCCCCTGTTCCCACTGATGAAGTGGATGAACCGCGAGCCATCGCCCAAGGGCGAGGCGGCCCGGACAGAGGCGGATTGAGAAGAATGGTCGGAGCGACAGGATTCGAACCTGCGACCCCTTGACCCCCAGTCAAGTGCGCTACCAGGCTGCGCCACGCTCCGACATCTTCTCCGGCAAATCGCGGGCGATCCACCGTGGGGAGCGCCCTTATAGGGACAGGCCCCCTACCCGGCAATGGCCAAATCAGCGGCCCTTGAGCAGCCCGTCGAGTCGCGCCTTGACCGCCTCCAGATCCGACAGGGCGAAGCTCAGCCGGTCCCGCGCATCGCCGCCGATATCGACCGGCATTTGCGGCTGGAACGCGGCCTCGGCCGTGGCCGATGGGGGGGACTCGCCCTCCCCTGCGCCGGCGAGACGGCGCACGCCCTGCTCCTTGTGCAACTTCTGCACGCCCTTGATGGTGTAGCCCTCGTCATGCAGCAGGGCGCGCACCCCGCGCAGCACGGCGATGTCCTGCGGCCGGTAGAAACGCCGGCCGCCGGCCCGCTTCATCGGGCGGATGAACGAGAACTTGGTCTCCCAGAAGCGCAGGACATGCTGGGGCACACCCAGTTCCTCGGCGGCTTCCGAGATCGTGCGGAAGGCGTGAGGGCCCTTCGCCACGCGGGCCGTCAGTCGCTCAGCGCGCGGTCGATCCGCGCCTTCATCACCTGCGAGGCGCGGAAACCGATCACCCGGCGGGGTTCGATTTCGGCCGGCTCGCCGGTCTTGGGATTGCGGCCCATGCGGGCGCGCTTGGCCCGGACCTGGAACACGCCGAAGCCGGACAGCTTGACCGTCTGGCCGTCCTCGAGCGCCTCGGCGACGAGGTCGAGGGTCCGTTCCACCAGACCGCCGCAGTCCTGACGCGTCAGCCCCACTTCCTCGTGGACGGCCTCGGTCAGCTCCGCTCGTGTAAGGGTCGCGCCCTTCATGCCCCGCTCCCAGTCCCTGACAACTATCGGTGCATGGCCCGATTGGTCCGTCAAGTCAAAGGGTTCCCGCCGCCAGCGGATTCGAAGGGCTAAAGGCGGACGACGCAGGCGCCCCAGGTCAGGCCGCCGCCCATGGCCTCGATCAGCAGCAGATCGCCCTTCTTGATCCGCCCGTCGGACACGCCCTCGGCCCAGGCCAGGGGAACCGAGGCGGCCGAGGTGTTGGCGTGGTGGGCGACGGTCTGGATGACCTTGCTCTCGTCCAGCCCCAGCCGGTGGGCGACCCCGTGCAGGATGCGCTGATTGGCCTGGTGGGGAATGAACCAGTCGATGTCGGCGATGGTTACGCCGGCGTGGTTCGCCGCCGCCGTAATCGCCTCGGAAATGTTGATGACAGCGTGCTTGAACACCTGGTTGCCCAGCATGCGCAGCTTGCCCACCGTACCGGTGGTCGAGGGCCCGCCGTCGACATAGAGCAGGTCCTGCTTGGTCCCGTCGCAGCGCAGGGCAAAGCCGAGCAGGCCGCGGTCGGCCGTGGTCCCCTGGCCCTCGCCCGGTTCCAGCACCACCGCGCCGGCGCCGTCGCCGAACAGGACGCAGGTGCCCCGGTCGGTCCAGTCCATCAGCCGGGTCATGGTCTCGGCCCCGATCACCAGGGCGCACTTCGAATGCCCGCGCGCCACGAAGCCGTCGGCGACGGTCAGGGCGTAGACGAAGCCCGAGCACACCGCCTGGACGTCGAAGGCCACGCCCACGGGGCAGCCCAGCTTGCGCTGGACGATGGCGGCCGTGGCCGGGAAGGTCAGGTCGGGCGTGGTGGTGGCCAGGACGATCAGGTCCACATCGGCCGCGGAGCGACCGGCGGCGGCCAGCGCCTTCTTCGCCGCTTCGACGGCGAGGTCAGACACCGCCTGGTCCTCCGACGCCCGGTGACGGCTGCGAATACCGGTCCGCTCCTGGATCCAGGCGTCGTTGGTATCGACGATCTTCGACAGGTCGTCGTTGGTCACCACGGTTTCGGGCAGGTACCCGCCCACGCCGGTCACCACGCTACGCAGAACACTCACTCGGCAACTCCCTTGGCCGGCGCGACGTCGGCGGTTTCGGACAGGCTGGCGGTCAGCCGCTGGATGTTGCGGTCGATCTCGCCGGCGAAATCACTGCGCGCCAGCTCGGCGGCGACGCGGATGGCGCTGGCGAAGCCCCTGGCGTCGGCGCTGCCGTGGCTCTTCACGACAATGCCGCCCAGCCCCAACAACGGTCCGCCGTTGACGGCGCCGGGATCCATCCGCTTGCGCATTCGGCCAAGGCCGGCCGAAGCGAACAGGGCGCCGATCATCTCCAGCGGACCGGAGGTGAAGGTGGCGCGCAGCTCGGTGGCGAAGAACCGGGCCAGGCCCTCGGCGGTCTTCAGGGCGATGTTGCCGGTAAAGCCGTCGGTGACGATGACGTCGACCGTGCCCTTGGCGATGTCGTTGCCTTCCACGAAGCCGCGATAGTCCAGGTCGAAGGTCGTGGCCCGCAGCAGGGCGTGCGCCCCGCGCACCTCCTCATGACCCTTTTCTTCCTCCGATCCGACATTCAGCAGACCGACGGTCGGGCGGAGCGATCCATGGATGGCGTGGTGGAAGGCCGCCCCCATGATGGCGAATTCGACCAGCTGTTCGGCGTCGCTCTCGACGTTGGCGCCCACGTCCAGAACGGCGGTGACGCCGTTGAGCGTGGGCCAGCTGGCGACGATGGCCGGGCGGGCGATGCCCTCGGCCATGCGCAGAATCAGCTTGGAGATGGCCATCAGGGCGCCGGTATTGCCGGCCGAGACGGCGGCGGTGGCCTCGCCGGTCTTCACCGCCTCGACGGCGTTCCAGACGCTGGCCCCCTTGCCCCGGCGCATGGCCTGGGCGGGCTTCTCGTCCATCGAGATGGCCTTGTCGGTGTGGCGCACCTCACTGGCCGCCTTCGCCGCCGGCAGCCTGGCCAGCTCGGCGTTGATGCGGACCTCGTCGCCATGCAGCAGAAACCGCAGGTCGGGCGCGGCGCGCGCGGCGAAGTCGACGCCGGGAATGGTCACGGATGGCCCGTGGTCGCCGCCCATGGCGTCAACGGAGATGACGAGATTTTGGGACAATGACCGGTCGCGATTCCATTGCGGACCCCGTTCGGGGCGAAGCCGCCGGAACTTACCCCCGCACGGCGGCGATGCAAGCCCGGCCAGTGAGGACCCTATTCGGGTTCGTCGGACTTCTTCAGCCGTTTCAGCACTGCGAAGGGCGACAGGTCGGCGTCATCCTTCGGCGCGATGAACTCCGCGCCCGGTTTGCGCGGGAACGGGTCCAGCGCCAGCGAGAGGTATTCGACCACATAGCCGGCCAGGTCGATCTCCTCGCCTTCCAGCACGTCCGGGGGATCATCGGCCTCCAGGTCGAGCTCGATCTCGTCCACGCCCTCCTCCTGCGGCGCGTTGGGGCTGCCGGGGGGCAGTACGCGGACCGTGAACTCGCCCTCGGCCGTTTCCTCGAAGTCGTCGGCGGTGACGCTGCAGGTCTGGGTGATGTCGGCCTCGAAGCTGGCTTGGATCTCGGCGCCGTCCATCCACGGGCGGACGGTGACGTCCGCGGTCAGGGAGTCGATCGCCACCAGACCCAGCAGCCGCGCGACACCGACGCGAGCGGCGGCGTCAGCCTCAAGCCGGCGCGTCACGACGCCGCGGCCGACCTCGCTGAAGCGGACTTTCGACACCCAGGGTGATTCGCCGGCCATCAGGCAGCCTCCCACATCACATTACCCGCCAGCAGCGTCTCGACGTCCTGCCGGCCAAGGGCTTCGCGCGCGGCCGCCACATAGTCGGTCATGACCCCGGCGGTCTCCGGACGCCCCTCAAGGACCGTGCGGGCCACCAGGTCCGTCAGGGCGGCGCGATCTGGCAGCGCCGCCACCGCCTCTTCGAAGGCCTTCAGGCGGCCGTAGAAGGCCTGGCCGAGGGCCTTGACCCGCTTGGCCACCGCCGTGTCGCCCAGACCCAGCTCGCGGAAGGCATCGTCCAGGCCCCGGACGTAACGGTCAAACAGGTTCTGCCGCGCCTCGGCGGCCAGGCCCGTCTCGCCCTTCAACCGCTCGACCAGCAGGATGACGTGCAGGGTATAGAGCTCGAACCGCCCTTCCCGCGTGTCGGCGACGCCGCCATGGCGATAGAAATCCGGCTGGCGCGCCTGCCCCGCGGCGGCGGCATACAGCGCCTCGCCGGCCAGTTTCGCCGGGCTCTGCCGGAACAGCCGGTCTAGCATCGTCGGTATCGCCTCGATTTCGCCGCCAGGGGAGCCTAAAGCGGGCATTGAACTAAGCCCGCGCGGGCGATAGGTCAAAGACCTGCGCCATCAGCGCGCACCGGGAGCCGACATGTTTCGTAAAGCCGCCCTTGCCGCCGCCGCCGCCGTCCTGCTGACGACGACCGGCGCCTGCATGCCGATGACCAACTATTCCGGCTTCCAGGCCATCGAGGTCAACCCGTCCGAACTCAAGGTCGGCGAAGACACCAAGTCGACCGTGCTGGGCAAGCTGGGCTCGCCGTCGGCGACCTCGACCTTCGACCCGAACGTGTGGTTCTACATGAGCCAGATCACCGACCGGGTGGCCTTCTATCAGCCGCGCGTGGCCAAGCGGGACATCTTCGCGGTGACCTTCGACCCGGCCACCGAGCAGGTGCTGTCGGTCAACGCCTACACCCTGCGCGACGGCAAGGTGTTCGCCTACAACAGCCGAGAAACCCCGACCCGCGGCCGCGAGCTGAGCATTCTCGAACAGCTTCTGGGCAACGTCGGCCGCGGCGGCATGCTGCCCCGCGACGACGAAGAAGGGGTCCCCGGCAGCCGTCCGGGCGATCGCCGCAACTAGCCTCGCCGCTTCAGAGCAAAAGAAAACGCCCCGGAGATCGCTCTCCGGGGCGTCTTTCGTTGTGCCTGACAGGGAGCCGGCGGACCGGCTCCCCTCGGGTCCTAGCCGTGGGCCAGGACCGCCAGCAGCAGCAGGGCCACGATGTTGGCGATCTTGATCATCGGGTTCACCGCAGGACCAGACGTGTCCTTGTAGGGGTCGCCGACGGTGTCGCCGGTCACGGCGGCCTTGTGGGCGTCAGAGCCCTTGCCGTGCGTGACGCCGTCGCTGTCGGTGAAGCCTTCCTCGATCACCTTCTTGGCGTTGTCCCAGGCGCCGCCGCCCGAGGTCATCGAGATGGCGACGAACAGGCCGGTGACGATCACGCCCATCAGCATCGCGCCCAGGCTGGCGAAGGCGTTCACCTTGCCGGCGATGGCGTTGATGACGAAGAACAGGACCACGGGAGACGCGACCGGCAGCAGCGAGGGGACGATCATTTCCCGGATCGCGGCCTTGGTCAGGATGTCCACGGCCTTGCCGTACTCGGGCTTGACCTCGCCGGTCATGATGCCGGGGTTCTCGCGGAACTGGCGACGAACCTCGACCACCACGGCCTGGGCCGCGCGGCCCACCGCTGTCATCGACATGCCGCCGAACAGGAACGGCAGCAGGCCGCCGAACAGCAGGCCGACCACGACATAGGGGTTGGACAGGTCGAAGGTCACCGCGCCCAGCCCGTCGAAGAACGAGCCTGGCAGGGCCTCGGCCGTGAAGAACTTCAGGTCTTCGGTGTAGGCGGCGAACAGCACCAGGGCGCCCAGGCCGGCCGAACCGATGGCGTAGCCCTTGGTCACGGCCTTGGTGGTGTTGCCCACGGCGTCGAGCGCGTCGGTGGTGACGCGCACTTCGGGGGGCAGGCCCGCCATCTCGGCGATGCCGCCGGCGTTGTCGGTCACCGGGCCGAAGGCGTCGAGGGCGACGATGAAGCCGGCCAGCGACAGCATGGAGGTCACGGCGATGGCGATGCCGAACAGGCCGGCGAGGCCGTAGGTGACGATGATGCCGGCGATGATCACGATCGCCGGGGCCGCGCAGGCCTCCAGCGACATGGCCAGGCCCTGGATCACGTTGGTGCCGTGGCCGGAGACCGAAGCCTGGGCCACCGACTTCACCGGACGGAAGCCCGTGCCGGTATAGTATTCGGTGATGACCACGATCAGGGCGGTGATCACCAGGCCGGTGATGCCGCACCAGAACAGTTCCATCGCGCCGTAGGTCTTCTCTTCGCCGCCGAAGGGCGTGAACGCGATCGGGTCGGTCACGAACATCGGGAACAGGAAGTACAGGGCGATCGCCGACAGGGCGCCGGTGACGATCAGGCCCTTGTACAGGGCGCCCATGATGTTCTGGCTCTTGCCGAGACGGACGAAGAAGGCGCCGATGATCGAGGTGACGATGCCGACGGCGCAGATGGCCAGCGGCAGCAGCATCATGTTGGCGAGCAGGGCTTCGTTGTCGCGGAAGAAGATGGCGGCCAGGACCATGGTGGCGACCGTGGTCACCGCATAGGTCTCGAACAGGTCGGCGGCCATGCCGGCGCAGTCGCCGACGTTGTCGCCGACGTTGTCGGCGATGGTCGCGGCGTTGCGGGGATCGTCCTCGGGAATACCGGCTTCAACCTTGCCGACCATGTCGCCGCCGACGTCGGCCCCCTTGGTGAAGATGCCGCCGCCCAGACGGGCGAAGATGGAGATCAGCGAGGCGCCAAAGCCCAGGGAGACCAGCGAGTCGATGACCGTGCGGTCAGTCGGCGCCAGGCCCACGTGCTTGGTCAGGATGGCGTAGTAGCCCGCGACGCCGATCAGCGCGAGGCCGGCCACCAGCATGCCGGTGATGGCGCCGGAGGTGAAGGCGACGTTCAAGCCCTTGGCGAGGCTCTCGGAGGAGGCCTGGGCGGTGCGGACGTTGGCCCGGACCGAGATCAGCATGCCGACGAAGCCGGCGGCGCCCGACAGGATCGCGCCGACGGCGAAGCCGACCGGCTGTTCCCAGCTCTTGAAGAACCAGGCCAGGATCAGGATCACGACCACGCCCACGGCGCCGATCGTGGCGTACTGCCGGTTCAGGTAGGCTTGCGCGCCTTCCTGAATGGCCGCCGCGATTTCCTGCATCCGGGCGTTGCCGGCAGGCTTGCGCAACAGCGCCATGGTCTGGAGCACGCCGTATACGACGGCGGCCAGACCGGCGAGGTTCGCCAGAAGGAGAAAGTCCATGGTTCCAAGAGCCCCTTGTTGTAACGCCGGGGGTTCCCGCGCGGCCGTTGGCCGACGGTCGGGTCCCCCGATTTGCTTTGAATAGACGCCGCAGCGCGACGCCCCCTTGCGAAAAAGACGCCCGTCTTTGCCAAAAGCGCGCGGTCTAAGCAACCGCCCGTTCCGTTTGGGGTTTCTAGCCGGCTGCTGCCGGAGGACGCGGCAGGCGGCTGCGCTGCTTGGGCGTCTGCGAGGTGATGGTCACCGAGGCCAGATTCCGCGCCCCGACGATAGCCGTCGCCTCGCGCATCAGCGCGGCCTTGAGCCGCACGTCATCGACCACCGTGTAGTTGGTCGATTTGGTGAACGGGGTGCGGTGCGCCGCCCGCACAAGGGCGTCGCGGAACCAGGGTTCCTTCTCGCGCATCTTCGTGGCGTCGGCCGAAGCGCTGAGGTTGATGCGGATGCTGACGAAGACGTAGTTGATCAGCCGGTTATTGAGCACGATCGGCAGGGCCACCGGCGACAGATCGACATACTGCCCGGCCGCCTCCTTCTTGGCGGGCGACTCGCTGGCGGTCGCCGCGCCGGCGGCGAGGGCGAATGGCAGAGCGGCGAGAATCTGGCGGCGGCGCATGGCCCCATGTCAGCCGCTCGTGGTGAAAGCCCGGTTAACCGTGGGTCCAGCCGAGACGGTCAACGGCGACCGGCGCGCCGTTGAAAGTGGCGGCGACGCCCTCCCCGGCCACGAACCGCCCCACCACCGTCAGCCCCTCGGGGACTGATCCGTCCGGGGCGATGGCGCAGACGATCTGGTAGTCGTCGCCGCCCGACGCCAGCGCCGCCCGGGCGCCCGCCTCGTCGGCCTGTTCCGCCAGCCAGGCCCGCGCCTCGGTCGACAGCGGGACGCGCTCGAGGTCGATCTGGACGCGGCAGCCGCTGGCCCTTGCGATATGGCCGCTGTCGGCCAGCAGGCCGTCGGAGACGTCGGCGGCGGCCCTGGCATGGGAACGCAGGAGCGGGATCAGATCGGTGCGCGGCCGGGGCAGCCGGTAGCGATCCAGCAGCGCCGGGCTGTCGATGTCGCCCCAGGCCGCTTTCAATCCCAGCCAGCCGTCGCCGATGGTTCCGCTGACCGCGAGGCGATCGCCGGGCCGCGCGCCCTTGCGCAGCACCGCCTTGCCCGCCGGAACCCAACCCAGCAGCGTGGCCGTCAGGCTCAGGGGACCGGGCGTCGAGACGGTGTCGCCCCCCAGGAGGAAGAGGTTGAAGGCCTCGCCGTCTTCCGCCAGTCCCTTCACGAACAGCGCCCGGTCGGCCCAGGTCGTTTCGCCGGGCCAGGCGGTTGTCAGGAAATAGCCCCACGGCTCAGCCCCCTTGGCGGCGAGGTCCGACAAGTTCACCCGCAGCAGCTTGCGCGCCACCAGGTCGAGCGGGTCATCGGGCAGGAAATGGACGCCGGCGACCAGGGCGTCCTTGGTCACCACCATGTCGAAGCCGGGCCGCGAGGGGATCACGGCGGCGTCGTCGAGCAGATCGAGCGCTTCCGGGGCCCCTCGTGTCAGGGGTCTCAGCAGCTGCGCGATCCAGTCGAACTCACCCCCGGGCATCGCGGGCGATGCCGTCGAGGGCGCCGTTGACGAAGCCGGGCTCTGGCCCTTCGAAGAACGACTTGGTGATCTCGACGTACTCGTCGATGGCCACCTCGATCGGCACGTCGGGACGGCGGATCAGTTCCCAGGCGCCGGCCCGAAGGATGGCCCGCAGAGTGGCGTCGAGCCGCTCCAGCCGCCAGCCGGCGGCCAGGCGATGGACGATGGCCCCGTCGATGGCGGTCTGCTCGGCCACCACGCCATGGACCAGTTCGGCGAAGAACACCTCGTCGGCCTCGGCCAGGGTCTCGCCCTCGATGTCGCCATCGAAGCGGTGATCGGTGAACTCGCGCACCACGGCCTCGACGCCGGCCCCGGCCAGTTCCATCTGGTAGAGGGCCTGGACGGCCGCCAGCCGCGCGACCGTGCGGGCCCGGCGCGCCTTGGCGCTGAGCGGCGCGGCCTTACCCTCGGTGGCGGCCAACAGCTTGTCGTAGGCCTCCCGCAGGGGCGCGGGCTTGCTCTCGCCGGTCATTTGGCGGACCCCAGCAGCCGGTCACGGATGCTGAGGACCTCCAGGCAGGCGCGGGCCGCGCCGCCGCCCTTGTCGCCCTCGGAGACGCGGGCGCGGGCCCAGGCCTGGTCCTCATCCTCGACGGTCAGGATGCCGTTGCCGATGGCCAGCCGCTTGCGCGTGGCCAGGTCCATCAGGCCGCGTGAGGACTCATTGGAGACGATCTCGAAGTGGTACGTCTCGCCGCGGATGACGCAGCCCAGGGCGACATAGCCGTCGAAGCCGCCGGCTTTTTCGGCGATGGCGATGACCGCCGGGATCTCTAAAGCGCCGGGCACGGTGATCACCTCATACTCGGCCCCCACCGCCGTGATGGCGTCGGCCGCGCCCCGCAGGAGCTCGTCCGACAGGTCGGCGTAGAACCGGCCTTCCACGATCAGGATGCGGACCTTCTTGGCGGACATGCGGCGTTACTCCTTGGGCGTCTCGATGGGCTGCCGCCCGACGATCCTGAGCCCGTAGCCCTCGAGGGCGGCGGGTTTGAACGGGCTGGAGGTGAGCAGGATCATCTCCCGCACTCCCAGGTCCAGCAGGATCTGCGCCCCCACTCCGTAGTCGCGGATGGCGTTGTTCCGGTACTGGCTCCCCGCCGCATACTCTCCGCCGTAGCGTTCGGAAAGCCAGGCAGGGTTCGGATCGCGGATGAACACCGCCACGCCGGGCCCGTCATGCTCGCCGATTGCCCGCAGGGCGGCCGGCACATAGTCCCGCCGCGCGCCGACGAAACCCAGCATATCGGCGGCCATATCGACCTGGTGCATCCGCACCAGGGTGGGTTTGTCCGCCTCGATCCGCCCCTTGATCAGGGCCACGTGTTCGCAGCGGTCGATGCTGTTGCGGTAGACGATCATGCGGAACTCGCCGCCG
This sequence comes from Caulobacter sp., assembly GCA_030678995.1. Classification (GTDB taxonomy): domain Bacteria; phylum Pseudomonadota; class Alphaproteobacteria; order Caulobacterales; family Caulobacteraceae; genus Caulobacter. The sequence goes on along the minus strand of JAUXTQ010000051.1, from coordinate 90,557 downwards.
TGCACGCTGGTGAACGGCGTCTCCAGCACCCGTTCCACCTGCCGCTCGGTGCGGCGGCGGTAGGCGATCAGGTCGGCGATGGTGCCGATCTTCAGCCCGTGCAGCTGGGCGAAGGCGACCAGGTCCGGCAGGCGGGCCATGGTGCCGTCGTCCTTCATGATCTCGCAGATCACCCCGGCCGGGTTCAGCCCCGCCAGGCGGGAGATGTCGATGGCCGCCTCGGTGTGGCCCGCGCGGACCAGCACCCCGCCGTCACGGGCGACCAGCGGGAAGACATGGCCGGGCGAGACGATGTCGTCCGGACCCTTGGTCGGGTCGATGGCCACGGCGACGGTGTGCGAGCGGTCATGGGCCGAAATGCCGGTGGTGACCCCTTCCTTCGCCTCGATCGAGACGGTGAAGGCTGTGGTCATGCTCTCGCGGTTCTCGGCGGCCATCGGCGGCAGACGTAGTTGGCGGGCGCGCTCGTTGGTGATGGACAGGCAGATCAGGCCGCGGGCGTAGCGGGCCATGAAGTTGATCTGGTCGGGCGTGGCGAACTGGGCGGGGATGATCACGTCCCCTTCGTTCTCGCGGTCCTCGGCGTCCACCAGGATGTAGGGCCGCCCGTTGCGGGCGTCCTCGATGATGTCCTCGATGGGAGAGATGGGTGAATCGTCAGACATCGAGCACATACCCCAACTTCGTCATGGCCCGGCTTGTCCGGGCCACCCAAGCGTGACCGGCCGGCCGGGAATTCTCGCCGGCGATGCCGCGCGAACCCTGAACCACGGAGTTCTTGGGTGGCCCGGACAAGCCGGGCCATGACGGGGAAAATAACATCACGCGGTCTCCTGCCACCGGGCGAGGTAGCGCGCCAGCATGTCGATCTCGAGGTTGACCCGCGAACCGGCCTTCAGCGCCCCCAGGGTGGTCACGTCGAAGGTGTGCGGGATGATGTTGAGGCCAAAGACGTCGTCCTCGACTTCGTTGACGGTCAGGCTGACGCCCTCCACGGCGATGGAGCCCTTCGGGGCGATCAGCCGGTGCAGGGGTCGGGGCGCCCGGATACGGACCCTGTGGGAGCCGCCCTCCGGCTCCACCGACAACACCTCGCCCACGCCGTCCACATGGCCGGAGACGATATGGCCGCCCATCTCGTCGCCCAGACGGGCGGCGCGCTCCAGATTGACCGGCGCGCCCTCGCCCCACTGGTCCAGGGTGGTCATCGACAGGGTCTCGGCCGAAACTTCCACGGCGAACCAGACATCGCCCTTCTCCACCACCGTCAGGCAGCAGCCGGCATGGGAGATCGACGCGCCCAGGTCGATGGTGGCGAGGTCATAGGCCGTCTCGATCTCGTAGCGACGGTCCCGGTTGGTCTCCCGCACGCTGCGGACCCGGCCGACGTCGGTGACAATTCCGGTGAACATCAGGCCTTCCCGTACCGTTCCCACAGGTCGTCGCCGAGCGTCTCGACCGCCAGCCGCTGGAACCTTGGCGCCGCGGCCAGTTCCTTGAGCACGAAGGCGCCGATGGCCGGCCGGCCCTCGTCGCCCAGGATGATCGGCGCCCGGAACCACTCCAGGGCGTCCACCAGTCCGGCGGACAGGAAACTCGCCGCCACCTGTCCGCCGCCTTCGATCATCACGTTCATCTCGACGCCCTCGGACGGGACCCCGGGAAATCGCTCGGCGAGCCGCTGACCCAGGTATCCCTGAATGGCCTCCAGGGCCGCTTTCGGTTCCGGACGCCCATCGCTTTCCGCCACACGAAGCACGGTGACCCCCGCGTCAGTCAAACGCTTGTTTGGATTCCGGACGGTGATCACCACGGTCGGCAAACGACCAGCCTCACGGACCAGTTTCGAGGTCAGCGGCAGGCGTTGGCGGCTGTCGAGCACTACCCGCACCGGCTGCAGGCCGACAAAGCCCGGCAGACGCACCGTGAGCTCAGGATCGTCGGCGATCGCCGTCTCGACCCCCACCACGATGGCCTGATGCATGGCGCGCAGACGATGAACCTCCTCGCGAGCCTTGGGGCCGGTGATCCAGCGGCTCTCGCCCGACGCGGTGGCGATGCGACCGTCGAGCGAGGTGGCCAGCTTGAGCGTGACGCCCAATCTCACTCCTCCACGTCGTCGGAGAGCCCTTCGACGCTGAGGAACTGCGCGAAATCGTCGGTGTGCTTGAAGTCGCGGTAGACCGAGGCGTAGCGGACATAGGCCACGTCATCGAGCGCCTTGAGCGCCTTCATGACCATCTCCCCGACGACACTGGAAGCCATCTCCGTCTCGCCCATGCTCTCCAGCTGGCGGACGATGCCATTGATCAGCCGGTCGACGCGCTCGGCCTCGATCGGCCGCTTGCGCAGGGGCAGGGCCACCGACCGGGCCAGCTTGTCCCGATCGAAGGGCGTACGCCGTCCCGACCGCTTGACGATGGTGAGCTCGCGCAGCTGCACGCGCTCGAAGGTGGTGAAACGGCCGCCGCATTCAGGGCAGAGCCGACGCCGGCGGATGGCCGCGCCGTCTTCCGACGGGCGGCTGTCCTTCACCTGGCTTTCCATGTGACCACAGAACGGGCAGCGCATATTGGGCCCCTCCCGGCGGCCATCCCTATTAGTTGTAGATAGGGAACCGCGCCGTCAACGCCAGCACCTGTTCACGGACCTTCGCCTCGACGGCCGCGTTGCCGTCCGCGCCATTGGCGGCAAGGCCATCGACGACCTCGCCGATCCAGCGGCCGACCTGGCGGAACTCGGCCTCGCCAAAGCCCCGCGTGGTGCCGGCGGGCGTGCCCAGACGCACGCCCGAGGTCACCGTGAACGAGGCCGTGTCGAAGGGAATGCCGTTCTTGTTGCAGGTCATGTGCGCCCGCTCCAACGTGGCTTCGGCGTCGCGGCCAGTCACGCCCTTGGGCCGCAGATCGACCAGCATGACGTGGCTGTCGGTGCCCCCGGAGACGATCGCCAGGCCCGCGTCGACCAGGGTTTCGGCCAGCGCCTTGGCATTGACCACCACCTGGGCGGCGTAGGCCTTGAACTCCGGCCGCAGGGCCTCGGCGAAGGCGACGGCCTTGGCGGCGATGACATGTTCCAGAGGCCCGCCCTGCAGGCCGGGGAAGACCGCCGAGTTGATCTTCTTGGCGATCGTCTCGTCGTTGGTCAGCACCATGCCGCCGCGCGGACCGCGCAGGGTCTTGTGGGTGGTGGTGGTGACCACATGGGCGTGCGGCACCGGGTTGGGATAGGCGCCGCCGGCGACCAGGCCCGCGTAGTGGGCCATGTCGACCATCAGGTAGGCGCCGATGCTGTCGGCGATCTCGCGGAAGCGCTTGAAGTCGATGGCCCGGCCATAGGCCGACCCGCCGGCGATGATCAGTTTGGGCTTCTCGCGCTGGGCCACCTCGGCGACGTTGTCGTAGTCGATGAACTGGGTGTCCTTGCGCACGGTGTAGGCCACCGGCTTGAACCATTTGCCCGACTGGTTGGCCGGGCTGCCGTGGGTCAGGTGGCCACCGGCGGCCAGATCCATGCCCATGAAGGTGTCGCCCGGCGTCAGCAGGGCCATGAACACCGCCTGGTTGGCCTGGGCGCCGGAGTGCGGCTGGACATTGGCGAAGCCGGCGCCGAACAGTTCCTTGGCCCGCTCGATGGCCAGGGTTTCGAGCACATCAATGTACTCGCAGCCGCCGTAGTAGCGCTTGCCCGGATAACCCTCGGCGTATTTGTTGGTCAGGATCGAGCCCTGGGCCTCCAGCACCGCGCGGGAGACGATGTTCTCCGAGGCGATCAGTTCGATCTGGTTCTGCTGACGCGTCAGTTCATGGGCGATGGCTTCGGCAATGGCCGGATCGGCCGTGGCGAGGTCCGCGCCGAAGAAGGCGGGACGGATAGGGGTGGAGGCGTTCATGGGCTTACTCCCGGCTGGCTACGGCGCGCTGGCGCGCCCTCTTTAGCGATCATGCGGTGATGATCAATCGGAACCCGGCGACGCCGGGCGCGTTGCAGGTCGAACCCGGCGACACTGGACAGTCGGCCGGGACGGATGGCGCATCCTTGGGTGAGGAGTACGGGCGATGATGGACCAGACCGCCGACGGGGACCTGTCCGGCACGGACCTGATGACCTGCTCGGTCGAAATCGTGGCGGCCTTCGTGAGTCGCAACCCGGTGTCGGCGACCGCCCTGCCCGATCTGATCCGCACCGTGCACGGCTCTCTGAACGGCCTGTCCGAAGCGCCCCCGCCTTCGCATGAAAAGCAGAAGCCCGCCGTGCCGGTCTCGCGATCGGTGCAGCAGGACTACATTGTCTGCTTGGAGGACGGCGCGAAACTGAAGATGCTGAAGCGCTATCTGCGCTCGCGGTTCGAGTTGAGTCCGGAGGACTATCGCCGCAAATGGGGCCTGCCGCCGGACTACCCGATGGTCGCGCCGGCCTATGCCCAGCGTCGGTCTGACTTCGCCAAGAAGATCGGATTGGGAAAAGGCGTTCGGCGGCGGTCGTAGGTCCTTCTAGGCGGCGTACCCGCCGATACGGGCGATATTACACCGGGCCCAAAGATTCTCCATCGCCTTCACCAGGTCCCGCATCATGTCGTCGGTGTGGAACGGGGTGGGCGTGAAGCGCAGGCGCTCGGTGCCGCGCGGCACGGTCGGGAAATTGATCGGCTGGACGTAGATACCGTGGTCCTCGAGCAGCATGTCCGAGACCATCTTGCAGTGGACGGCGTCGCCGACCATCACCGGCACGATGTGGCTGACCGAGCTTTCCATCACCGGCAGTCCGGCGGCCTTCATCATCGCCTTGAGGGTCGCGGCGCGCTCCTGATGGGCCACGCGGACCTCGTTGTGCGCCTTGAGCCAGCGCACCGACGCCAGGGCGCCGGCGGTCAGGGCCGGCGGCAGCGAGGTGGTGAAGATGAAGCCCGAGGCATAGGAGCGGATGGCGTCGATGATCACCGCGTCGGCGGCGATGTAACCGCCCATGCAGCCGATAGCCTTGCCCAGCGTCGCCTCGATAATGTCGATCCCGTCCGCGGCGCCGTCGCGCTCGGAGACGCCGCCGCCCCGTTCACCGTACAGGCCCACCGCGTGGACCTCGTCGATGTAGGTCATGGCGCCGTACTTTTTCGCCAGGGCCACCGTGCCCGGGATGTCGGAGATATCGCCGTCCATCGAATAGACGCTCTCGAACGCCACCAGCTTGGGCGCGTCGGGATCGGCAGCCGCCAGCAGTTGCTCGAGGTGCGCCAGGTCGTTGTGGCGGAAGATGACCCGCTTGCCGCCGCCGTTGCGAATGCCGCTGATCATCGAGGCGTGGTTCAGCTCGTCGGAGAAGATGATCAGGCCGGGCAGGATCTTGTAGAGCGTCGATAGCGTCGCCTCGTTGGAGACGTAGCCGGAGGTGAACAGCAGCGCCGACTCCTTGCCGTGCAGGTCGGCCAGCTCGCGCTCGAGTTCGACGTGGAAATGGGTCGTGCCGGAGATGTTGCGGGTGCCGCCCGAGCCTGTGCCGTTGGCGTCGATGGCTTCATGCATGGCGTCGACGACGACCGGGTTCTGCCCCTGGCCGAGGTAGTCGTTGGAACACCAGACGATGATTTCGCGCTCGGCGCCGTCATCACGGGTCCATGTGGCGCGCGGGAAGGCGCCGCGGTGGCGCTTCAGATCCGCGAATACCCGGTACCGGCCTTCGTCGCGAACCTGCTCGACGGCGTTCCGAAATGCGGCCTTGTAATCCATCGACGACGCTCCCGGTCATCCACGGCGGATTGCCCCGCCCGACCGGCCCCTTGTTCCTGCTCGGCGGGCTTATTCGCACCGCCGGACTCCCGTGTCCACTTACGGGAGTTTCATCTGGCAACCTAATACGTGAATCACCGTCAGTCTTGCGCGAACAGCTCTCAGGTAATGGCGGTCAGCATGACCTGCCAGCGCCCGTGGGGAATTGATTCAACGCAATTGACGCGGTCAGGCCTTCAGATCGTCCAGCCGTCCGCGGAACATCTGCAGCATCGCCGAAAAGTCCTTCTGGCCGTACCCCAGGCCGTCGAACAGGGCGTAGAGCGCCTCGGCCTGGGCGCCCATGGGCGTGGAGGCCCCTGCCCGCGCGGCGGCCTCCTGGGCCAGCTTCAGGTCCTTGAGCATCAGGGCCGAGAGGAAGCCGCCGTCGTAGTTGCGGTTGGACGGCGCCGTCTCCACCGGTCCCGGCCAGGGACAGTAGGTGGTCAGGGACCAGCATTGGCCCGACGACTTCGAGCCGATCTCGAAAAACCGTTCGGGATCGAGACCGAGCTTCTCGGCGAGGGCGAAGGCCTCGCACACCCCGATCATCGAGATGCCCAGCAGCATGTTGTTGCAGATCTTGGCCGCCTGGCCCGCCCCCGGGGCGCCGGCGTGGAAGATCGCCCGGGCCATGGGCTGGAGGATTTCCTCGAAGGCCGGGTAGTCCGCTGTCTCGCAGCCGACCATGAAGGCCAGCGTCCCGGCCTCGGCGGCCATGATGCCGCCGCTCACCGGGGCGTCGGCGAAGCGGAAGCCACCCGCCTTCGCCTGTTCGCCGACGGCCCGGGCGCTGTCGATATCGATGGTCGAGCAGTCGATCAGCAGGGCTGATGTCGGCGCGGCGCTGAGCACCTGCTCGCCGTAGACGCTGCGCACGTGAGGTCCGGCGGGCAGCATGGTGATCACCGCGTCAGCGCCCGCGACCGCCTCCGCGACCGTTGAGGCGGGGCGGCAGCCTGCCGCCACCGCCTTGTCGACCGCCGCTGAACTCAGGTCAAAGGCCAGGACCTCGCGGCCGGCCTTCGCCTGGTTGGCGGCCATCCCGGCCCCCATGTTGCCGAGACCGATAAAGGCAATTCGCGTCATGAGGTCAGGCCGGCTTGCGGAACTTCAGGACGAACTGGTCGCTCTTGCCGCGGATCGAGGCGTCGAAGACGCTGGCGGTGCGTGGGTCGGCGGGGTTGCGCAGGATGTCGCTTTCGGCCTCAAGCACGAAGCCGGCGGCGATCAGCTCGGCCTTGACCATGGCGATGTCGATCCGGTGCAGCTTGTTGGACTGGGAGTCGCCTGAGCCGTCGGTTGCGTAGTGGTCGATGACCAGCAGCACGCCGCCCGGCTTGAGCGCGTCGAACAGCTGCTTGTTGATCGCCGCGATCTGTTCGGGGGTGGCCCGGCCCAGATGCAGGTCGTGGTAGTTCTGGGCCGTGAAGATCAGGTCCAGCGGCTCGGGGAAGGTGATGGCCGCCAGCGACGAGCGGACCGGAGCGATGTTTGGCGCGAAGGCGACCGTGTCGTCCTGCCACTTGGCATAGTCGCTCATGAAGCTGACGAACTCGGCGGCCTGATAGCCGTAGACTTTACCCGTCGGCCCGACGGCTCCCGAGAAGATGCGCGTGAAATAGCCGCCGCCCATCAAGAAGTCGCCGACCTTGTCGCCCGGCTGCACGCCGGCGAAGGCGAGGAGCTCGGCCGGGTGGCGGGAGGCATCGCGTTCGCGCTGCGCCTCCGGCCGGGCCGGATTGGCGACGGCGGCGGCGATGTTGGCGGGGATGTCCGCGGCCATCGCGGCAGCGGACAGGACGATGGCCACAATCCCGGCCAGCGGGGCGGTAAACCTGAAAGACATCAGCGGGCGCTCCTCGGTTTGCGGAACCTGTAGACGAACTGGTCGGTCTTGCCCCGGATCGAGGCGTCGAAGACGTTGGCGGTCAGCGGATCGCGCGGATTGCGCAGAACGCGGGTCTCGCCCTCGAAGACGAATCCTGCGGCCTCGACTTCCTTGCGCACCAGCGCCGCGTCGATGCGGTGCAGGGTGTCGGTGTCGCGCAGGCCCGAGCCCGGCTTCGCCGAATGGTCGATGATGATGTAGACGCCGCCCGGCTTCAGCGAGGCGAAGATCCGCCGGTTGACCACCGACAGGTCCGCCGGGCCCATGAATGCCAGGTGCATGTCGTGGTAGTTCTGGGCGGTGAAGACCATGTCCACCTTCTCCGGCGCGGAAAAGGCCGGAAGGGTCCGCAGGATCATCCGGGTGTTGGCATAGGGCGGCTTGCCGGCGAAGGCCGCCACGGACGGCGGGCGACCCTTGGCGATGGCCGTCAGCTCGTCGGGGACATAGGCGTAGACCCGACCGCCGGCCCCGACGGCCTTGGAGAAGATGCGGGTGAAATAGCCGGTCCCAGGAATCAGGTCGACGACCTTCATGCCCGGTTTCAGGCCGGCGAACAGCAGCACCTCGCCGGGCTTGCGGGCGACGTCGCGGGCGCGGTCGGCCTCGGGACGATTGGTGTCGGCCAGGGCGACGGCAAGAAAGGTCGGCAGCCTGACCGGCGCGTCAGCGGGCGGCGGGGGCGGCGGCGGCGGAACGGTCTCGCAGGCGGCGAGCGCCAGGACGGCCGCGAGGGCCAGCCAGCGGGCGTGGGTCTTCATAGGCGTTGTCATCCCCAAATTCGTGTCTTCCCCGACCCGGCGGTTTTTCTACGCCGGTTCCGGCCTCAAGTCAGCGGCGTCCATTCTTCAGCAGCCGGAAGTGGCGCGAAGATGTCAGCCAGAGCCGCGTCGGACACGTCCTCGACGGTGGCCGGGTTCCAGCGGGGCGCGTTGTCCTTGTCGATGATCACCGCCCGCACGCCCTCAAGAAAGTCGTGCAGCCGCACCACCCGCGAGCCGATGCGGTACTCCATGGCCATGTTGGCGGCGAAGTCGTCCAGCGCCGCGCCGGTGCGCAGCTGGCGGAAGGCGACCTTCAGGGTCTGCGGCGACTTGGTCCTCAGGGTGGCGAGCTGGGCGGCCGCCCATTCGCCGGGCTCGACCTCCAGGTTGGCCAGGATGGCCTCGACGCTGTCGCCGGAAAACAGCCGGTCGATGTCGGCCTGGTGCGCGGCGAGCGGGGCGAGGCCGGGGTCCTCGATCGACGCCGCCAGGGCGCCGACCAGGCTGTCCGGATGGGCCATCAGGGCCGCCTTGAAGGCCTCGGTCCTGTCCGACGGCATGTAATGGGTGGCGATGCCCAGGGCGCAGCAGTCCGCCGCCTTGATCCGCGCGCCCGTCAGGGCCAGCCACAGGCCCGCGCTGCCCGGCAGCCGCGGCAGGAACCAGCCGCCGCCGACGTCCGGGAACAGGCCGATGCCGGTCTCGGGCATGGCGTAGGTGGTCCGCTCGGTGGCGATGCGCACCGCCGAAGGCATGGCCAGGCCGACCCCGCCGCCCATGGTCACCCCGTCCATCAGCGCCACGACCGGCTTGGGATAGACGAACAGCAGGTGGTTGAGCTGGTACTCGGTGTGGAAGAACCGCCGTGCCTCGACCGCGTCCCCCGCCCCGCTCTCGGCCAGCATGCGGATGTCCCCGCCGGCGCAGAAGCCGCGCTCGCCGGAATGGTCGATCAGGATGCAGCGGACCGCGTCGTCGGCCTTCCAGGCCCGCAGGGCGGCGATCATGGCGTCGCACATGCCCTGGGTCAGGGCGTGCAAGGCTTTGGGCCGGTTGAGCGTGATGTGGCCGACGCCGGACTCGATGCGGCAGAGGACTTCGGGTTCGTCGGTCACTGGCGGAACAGCTCCCGGCTAATGATCACGCGCATGATCTCGTTGGTCCCTTCGAGGATCTGGTGGACGCGCAGGTCGCGGACGACGCGTTCCAGCGGATAGTCCTGCAGGTAGCCGTAGCCGCCGTGCAGCTGCAGGGCCTCGTTAGCCACCGAGAAGCCGGCGTCGGTGGCGAAGCGCTTGGCCATGGCGCACAGCTTGGTCGCCTCGGGATCGCGCTTGTCCAGGGCGTCCGCGGCCCGGCGGACCATCAGCCGGGCGGCCTCCAGCTCGGTGGCCATGTCGGCGATCTTGAACTGCAGGGCCTGGAAGTCCTTCAGCGGCCGGCCGAACTGGTTGCGGGCCTCCATGTAGGCTTTGGCCGTGTCGAGGGCGAAGGCCGCGCCGCCGAGGGAGCAGGACGCGATGTTCAACCGCCCGCCGTCCAGCCCCATCATGGCGAAGCGGAAACCCTCGCCCTCCCCGCCGATGCGGTTGGACTCGTGCACCCGCACGCCGTCGAAGTTGACCTGGGCGGTCGGCTGCGACTTCCAGCCCATCTTGCGCTCGTTGGCGCCGAAGCTGAGGCCCGGCGTCCCCTTCTCGACGACGAAGGCCGAAACGCCCTTGGCGCCGGGCTCGCCGCTGCGGGCCATGACCACATAGACGTCCGACACCCCGCCGCCGCTGATGAACGCCTTGGAGCCATTCAGGACGTAATGCTCGCCGTCCTTCTTCGCCGTCGTGCGCATGGAGGCGGCGTCGGAGCCCGAACCCGGCTCGGTCAGGCAATAACTGGCGATCAGCTCCATGGTCGTCAGGCGTGGCAGATACCGCCCACGCAGGTCGTCCGAGCCGAACCGGTCGATCATCCAGGAGGCCATGTTGTGGATGGTCATGTAGGCGGCGGTCGAGACGTCGCCGTAGCTGAGGGCCTCGAAGATGATCGAGGCGTCAAGACGCGTGAGGGCCGAGCCGCCGACGTCGTCCTGGACATAGATGCCGGCGAAACCCAGCGCCGCCGCCGCGCGCATCACGTCGATCGGGAAGTGGCTGTCCTCGTCCCATTTGGCCGAATGCGGGGCGAGTTCTTCCCGCGCGAAGGCCTGGGCCATCTCCTGGATCGCGCGCTGATCGTCGGAAAGGGAAAAGTCCATGCGCGTTTTCGTCTCCTTCGGGGCAGGCCTCTGTCCCGGTTGTAGCGGGTTGATGACCTGACGCCCACGGCGCACCCTGTCAACGACCGCGACCGCGCAGAAAGACGTGATCATCATGCCCGCCGGACTCCTTCGAACCGAGGCCGAACGCAACCTGGCGCTCCTGGCCTACGGGCTGCTTGGCGTGTCGATCTTCTTCGCCGGGACCACCGCCCTGGTGGCGGCCGTCATCGCCTATGTGCTTCATGACGCTGGGACCGAGGACCTCTCCCGCCATTTCCGCTTCCAGATCCGCATCTTCTGGATCGGTGTCGCCTGCATCGCGGTGACCATCATCGCCGGCCTTGTCGCCACCCTGGCCGCGGCCGGAAACCAGCTGCACGACGCCGCCCCGGCCGACACGGTCGCGCAGATCGACCTGTGGGGGCGACATTTCGACGTGAGCGGCCTGCGGATCACGCCGCTGGTGGTTATCGCCGCCACGATCTGCGGCGGAACGGCCCTGTTCGGCGCGCTCTGGATGGTCATCGCCTCGACGATCGGCTTCGTGCGGCTTGCCACGTCGCATTCGATGGGTCAGACCGCCCGCAAATGACCGTAGCGCCCCTTGCCCCCTACCCCGCCACCCGCCTGCGCCGCCTGCGCCAGGCTGACTGGAGCCGCCGGCTCGTCCGCGAAAGCGTGGTCACCCCGGCCGACCTGATCTGGTCGATGGTCGTGCACGAGGGAGAAGGCCGCATCCCGGTCGCCTCCATGCCGGGGATCGAGCGGCTGTCGGTCGCCGACTGCGCCAGGGCCGCCGTCGAGGCGCGCGACCTGGGCATCCCGGCGATCGCCATCTTCCCCTACATCGACGGGGCCACGAAAGACGCGACGGGCTCGCGGGCGGCTGATCCTGACGGGGTCATCTGCCGCGCGGTGAAAGCCATGAAGGAGGCCGCGCCAGAGGTCGGGATCATGTGCGACGTGGCGCTGGATCCCTTCACCGACCACGGCCACGACGGCCTGATCGTGAACGGCGACATCGCCAACGACGCGACCATCGAGAAGCTGGTTGAGCAGGCCCTGGTGCAGACCCGCGCCGGCTGCGACATCCTCGCGCCGTCGGACATGATGGACGGTCGGATCGGGATCATCCGCGCGGCGCTGGAATCCGAAGGATTCCAGAACACCATGATCATGTCCTACGCCGCAAAGTACGCCTCGGCCTTCTACGGCCCCTACCGCGACGCGATCGGCTCGGGCAAGCTCGGAAGCCTCGGCCCCTCCGACAAGAAGACCTACCAGCAGGACCCGGCCAACAGCGACGAGGCCCTGCGCGAGGTGGCCCTCGACATCGCCGAGGGCGCGGACATGGTCATGGTCAAGCCGGGCATGCCCTATCTCGATATAATTCAGCGGGTTGTGACGGAATTCTCGATGCCGACCTTCGCCTTTCAGGTCAGCGGCGAGTACGCCATGATCATGGCCGCGGCGCAAAACGGCTGGATCGACGAGGAGCGCGCCATCCTCGAAAGCCTGACCGCCTTCAAGCGAGCCGGCTGCGCGGGCGTGATCAGCTATTTCGCGCCGAGAGCGGCCAAGCTGCTCGGCGGCTGATCGCCGTGGACGAGATCGAGATCGTCCCATCGGATCCGAGCTGGCCCGCGCGTTTCGAAGAGGAGGCCGCCCGGCTGCTGGCGATCCTTCCCGCCGACCTGCTGATCGACCTCGAGCACATCGGCAGCACCGCTGTCCCGGGCCTGCCGGCCAAGCCGATCATCGATATCCTGGCCACGGTCACCGACCTCGAAGCGGCGAAGGCCCGATCGATCGGGCCGCTGGAAGCCGCCGGCTACGCCTTCTGGATCGAAAACCCCGACACTGACCGCCTGTTTTTCGTCAAGGGTCTGCCACCCTCGGCGCCTCGGCGAACCCACCACCTGCACATCATGGAAGCCGGTCCCGGCGCGCTGAAGCACATCGCCTTCTGCGACTACCTGCGCGACCATCCCGGCGAGGCAAAACGCTACGCCGACCTGAAACAGGACCTGGCCCGTCGGCATCGCACCGACCGGGAGGCCTACACGGCCGCCAAGAGCGCCTATATCGAAGATGTGCTGGAACTGGCGGTCGCGGCCGCCACGCCCGCCCCGGCGACGCCTTGACGCTCCGGGACCGGCTCAGATCAGGCCGCGCCATTAACGCTTATTTCGCCGGCGATGAGGACAATGCCATGAACTGGTTTTGTGGGGCCAATGCGCCAGCGGCTATTATTCGCTCTGTTCATCGCCCTGGTCAGCGGCCAGGCCCACGCAGCCATCCAATCTCCAGTCCCCAATTCGGGTAGGCTCGCCCAGGACGCTCGGGCCGAGCAGCTCGCCCAGGCGCTCGAGACCCGCGGGCTGATGAGCACGCCGGCGCAATTCGCCGCCTGGGAGGCCAGGGCCTCGACCACACAGGGCGACCAACGCCTGGAGCAGCTGCGCCGGGTGTCGGTGGAAGCGCTGAGCGCCTCGGACCTGCCACGGGCCAATCGCTGGATGGCCCTCTACGCCCAGGAAATCGAGACCCGCCGCAGCGTCCGGCATGGCCGCGCCCTGGCCCAGCTCAGGGCCTACAAGATCGGCATCGACGGCAACTTCAGCGGCGCGGCGGCGGAGCTGACCCGCCTGCTGGCCGGCGAACGCGACCCCTTCCTGCGCGCCGCCGGGGCGCGGCTGCTGGCCTATTCACTGACCGACGCCGGCCTGCCGGTGCAGGCGCTTCAGGTGATCCGGTCAGGCCTGCGCGACGCCGACCGGTCCGCCGAGGCGCCGGCCCTGCGACTGGGCCTGGCCGACGCCGGGGCCTACGCCTCGCGGGAGCTGAACGACCTGCCGGCCTTCATCGACAATGTCGAAATCGGCATCAAGGCGACCCAGCAGGCGCATCAGCCGATCGACGGCCGCACCACCCTGTACAACCTGACGATCCTGACCTCGGCCCAGGGGCGGGTGGATCTCTCCAGGAAATTGCTGCGGCAATACCAGCGGCTCTCCGCGGCGACGAACGACCACATCGAGATCGGCTGGGCCAACGAGCTCTGCGCCAAGGTCAACATCGCCAGCGGGGGCTATGCCGCCGCCCTGGGCTGCGCCGAAGCGGCCCTGACCAACCCCGACATCGCGCCCGAGCATCGGCCCAAGGTCATGCTGATCCAGGTCATGGCTCTGGCCCTGCTCAGCCGGCCGGTCGAGGCCCGAAAACAGCTGGGCGCCCTGACCGCCCTGGCCCGCGAGCGGGGCGACGCCCTGTTGCAGCACGACATCCTGCAGGGTGAGGCCGAGGTGCTGCGCAGCGAGGGCCGTCTGGCGGAGGCCTACGCCACCCTGCTCAAGTTCCACGACCAGCAGCGGGCCGACACCGCCGCCTCGGTGGTCGAGGGCCTGCACGGCCTCCGCGCCAGCCTGGAAAGCGAGATCGACGCGACCCAGGCCCTGCTCGCCGAGCAGCGCCGCCAGACCCTGTGGATCAGCGTGCTGGTCGGCATCGTCGCCCTGGCCCTGATCGGGGCGGTGGTGTCGCTGATCGCGCAGCGCCGGCTGCAGGGTCGCCTGGTCAAGGCCGCCGCCCGGGCCGAGCACGCCGATAAGGTGAAGTCCGAATTCCTGGCCAACATGAGCCACGAGATTCGCACGCCCCTGACCAGCATCGTCGGCTTCTCGCGGCTGCTGGCCAAGCAATCGGACCTGACGCCGGAGTCGACGAACTTCGCCAACCGCATCGTCACCGCCACCCAGTCCCTGCTGGCGATCGTCAATGACGTGCTGGACTTCAGCAAGATCGAGGCGGGCCGGGCGCGTATCGAGCCCCGGCCGACCGCCCTCTCCGGACTGATCCAGGACGTGACCGGCCTGTTCAGCGCCCAGGCGGCCGACAAGGGCGTGACCCTGACCGTGGATATGGCCGACACCGTGCCGGCCTGGACCCTGGTGGATCCCGACCGCGTGCGGCAGGTGCTGCTGAATCTGCTGGGCAACGCGGTCAAGTTCACCGCGGCCGGCGAGGTCCGCGTCGTCGCCGACTGGTCGGAAGCCGATGGCCTGCGCGTCGAGGTGATCGACAGCGGCGCCGGCATTTCCGAGGAGGGTCAGGCGCGCCTGTTTCGCCGGTTCTCCCAGGTCCACGGCGGCGCCGACCGGATGGAAGGTGGCACGGGCCTTGGCCTGGCCATCTGCAGCGGCTTGGTCGAGGCCATGGGCGGCGACATCGGCGTCGACAGCACGCCAGGCCAGGGCAGCCGGTTCTGGATCCGGGTCCCCGCCCCCGTCACGGACGCCCCGCAGGCCGTCGAGCCGCTGGAGGCCGCCCCCGGCGCGCCCGGCGGCCGGGCCCGGGTTCTGGTGGTCGATGACAACGAGGCCAACCGCGAACTGGTCTCGCACCTGCTGAAGTCCCTCGACCTCGACCTGACCTTCGCCACCGGAGGCGAGGAAGCGGTGCTGGCCGCCGACGTCGATGTGTTCGACCTGATCCTGATGGACATCCGCATGCCCGGCATGGGCGGCGAGGCGGCCATGGGCGAGATCCGCAACGGCGACGGCCCCAACGCCGACGCCCCGATCCTGGCCTTCACCGCCGACGTCGATGGCCAGGCCACCGAGCGCCTGCTCGGCGCCGGATTCGACGGCCATGTGCACAAGCCGATCGACCCCCGCGGCCTGATCACCTCAGTGGTCCAGTGGACGGCCCGGGCGGCTTAGGGCGCGTCGGCACTCGGGCCTGCCCTGGCTGATGCCGAGCTGAACAGTTCAAATAAATCCGTCATGGCCCGACTTGTTCGGGCCACCCATGAACACGGTCTTTGACGGTGGGCCGCCAGCCCTCAGCGAGCTTGACCCTGGCGCCAGCGTGCTTGGGTGGCCCGAACAAGTCGGGCCATGACGCATATCGGGAGATGGGCGCCAATCAGTCAGTCTGGCTCAGCCCCCTCGTACTGGAACTCGACCAGGAAGACCCGCTCGCCGGGGCCGTGCTTCGCCACCTTCAAGAGATCGACCAGCCCCGCGAACCCCGACCGGCGGGCCAGTTCCGGCGTCACGTCGGCCAGGCCGATCTCGCGGATCGAGGTGACTTCAATGTGGCCCGGCCCGAGCCCATAGCGCCCGCCGGCCTTGACCTTCGGCTTCTGCCAGATGCGCACCGAACAGGTCACCTCGCCGCGCATGACCGGTTCGCGCAGGCGTTTGGTGAACATCATGAGCGCGGCTCCGACGCCTCCAGAAGGGCCGCCAGCCGGTCCTGCCAGAACACCGCCCAGGTGTGGGTTCCATGGCCCCGTCCCTCGCGGCTGACGGGGATCAGGACGTAGGTCATGCGCTTGATGCGCGGAACGAAAGTCTCAGCCAGGCCCAACTCCGGCGGGTTGATGAAGTCGTCGGCGGAATTGACCCACATGACCGGCGCTGTGATCCGCTCCAGGCCCGGCGAGGGGTCGTAGTTGCGCGAGGCGTTCACCTGATAGAGCAGGTCGTTGGCGTCGAGGTTCGCCACCGCTGGGGGAAAGGTCCTGTCCAGCCAGGCGTCGGCGGCGTCGCGGGTCGGCAGGGCCAACTGTTGCGGCAACGGCGCGGCGCCGGCCAGCAGCAGCAGGTCCTGGGCCGTGCGCAGGGCCCGGGCGGGCTGCGCCATGTAGTCGCCGCCCATCCAGTCCGGATCGCCGCGGACCGCGTCCATCAGCATCCGCCGCCAGACCCGGTTGCGGCCGGCGATCTGCGTCGGCAAGCAGGCAAGAGGCATCAGGGCATCGGCGAACTGCGGATGGGTCTCGCCCCAGACGAAGGCGTGCATGCAGCCCATGGATGTCCCCATGATCAGCCGCAGATGGTCGACCTTCAGCCCGTCCACCAGCAGCCGCCGCTGGGCTTCGACCATGTCGTCGTAGTCGTAGGCCGGGAACCGGGCGCGCAGGCCGTCGCTGGGCTTCGACGAGGCCCCGTGGCCGATGCCGTCCGGCAGGATGATGTAGTATTTCGCCGGATCCAGCAGGCCGCCGGGCCTGAACAGCACATCGGCGAACTGCGGCCGCAGGAACTGGGCGCCCGATCCGCCCGTGCCGTGCAGGATCATCACCGCGTTGACCACCCGCCCCGAGGCGTCGCGCCGGGGCTCGCCGAGCGTCCGGTAGTGCAGCTTGAGCTCAGGCAGGGTCTCGCCGGACTGGAACCGGAAGTCGCGAACAACGACGTCGCCCTCCGTCACCGCGGGAGCAGCGAAGGCCGGCGCGGCCAACATCGCGAGAACTACTGCAGTCATTGCGGCAAGGCGACTAAACATCAAAACCTCCAGCAAAAACGAGGCATTCTGGACCGCTCCTCACGCCCCCTGGAAAGCCTTGCGGCGGACAGCGTCAGGCGCCCCACGTGAGCGGATCATCAGAAAGCGGCCCGACCATACGCCCGGAATGTCCCAGGCGCCCTCGATCTCCGAACGGTCGGATGAAAGCGCCCCGTGATAGTTGACCGCATGGCTCCAACCACCGGAGCCATCATACCGCTTCACGAACACCACCGTCTGCCCCTCGCGGAACCCGGCGATGGAAGCATTGCGCGGGCTGGGCGGCAGGCCTTCGTCGCCGGCGGTCTCGTGAATGCCGCCGGTCAGGCCGGCGCCGACGTCCATGACCGTAGCGACAAAAGCGCCCGCCTCCAGCGCGGCCGGATACATGTAGAGACCATGCCAGACACCCGTCAGGTTCTCTGGCTGGTCCTCGCTCATTGCGGCGCGGCCTGAAGCGCTGGCGGCGGCTCGTCCGACGGCAGATCGAAGCGGAACGGGATGATGATGCGCCGGCCCGCGACCGGGGCGCCGGACTTTGAGAGCAACGCCGCCCGGAAGTAGGGGGCCAGCTTGATGGCGATTTCCGACAGTCCCTTGCCGACGGAATCGTCGCTGGTGATCCGGCAATCGGAAAGCAGACCCGATGCTGTCACCGCGCAATCCAGGGCCACCCGCCCTATCAGACCACGGCTCTCCGTGGGGACATGTCGCGCCACCTCATCCCCTGTCGGCTTTCGAAGCCACACGATATCGCGGGGATCGAGGGGGGCGCCGGCGGCGACGAGCGCGAGGGCGACGAGCAGGACCGACGTCATTCCGGCTTGTCCAGCCGAGCCGCCAGGCTGGAGGTGTCCCAGCGGTTGCCGCCCATGGCCTGAACCTGCGCGTAGTAGCCATCGACCAGGGCGGTCATGTCCAGCCGCGCGCCATTGGCCGCCGCCTCGTCCAGCACCAGCCCCAGGTCCTTGCGCATCCAGTCGACGGCGAAGCCGAAGTCGAACTTCCCCTGCACCATCGTCGCCCAGCGGTTGTCCATCTGCCAGGACTGGGCGGCGCCCTTGCTGATGGCGTCGTAGACCAGGCCCGGGTCGATGCCGGCCCGCTTGCTGAAGTGGACCGCCTCGGCCAGGCCCTGGACCACCCCGGCGATGCAGATCTGGTTGACCATCTTGGCCAGTTGACCCGAGCCCGCCTCGCCGATCCGCTTCACCGCCTTCGAGTAGGCGGCGATGACCGGCGCGATCCGCTCGACCGCGCCCTCGTCGCCGCCGGCCATGACCGTCAGCTGGCCGTTCTCGGCCCCGGCCTGGCCGCCGCTGACCGGAGCGTCGACGAACCAGCGGCCCGCCGTCCGGGCCAGGGCCGCCATGTCCCGGGCGACGACGGCGGAGGTGGTCGTGTGGTCGACGATGATTCCGTCCGCCGCCATGGCGCCCAGCGCCTGCGGTACGACGCCGCGGACGTCGTCGTCGTTGCCCACGCACAGGGCCACGACCTCGCAGCCGCCCGACGCCTCGGCAACCGTCGCGCAAGCCCGGCCGCCGTGCACCCCGGACCAGCGAATCGCCTTGTCGGGACTGCGATTGAAGACGCTGACCTCGTGTCCGGCCCTCGCCAGATGGCCAGCCATGGGGAAACCCATGACGCCAAGGCCCACAAAGGCGATTTTCATGACCGTACCCCGAATCCCGCGCCGCGCCGCAACCCCATCTTAACAACCCCAAGCCACCTTCGCAGTCACGGTTAAGCGGAGATTGACGATGGCCCTGGGCGGCGACCAGCCGATCATGATCAAGAAGGTCAAGAAGGTCATCGGCGGTGGTCACCACGGCGGCGCCTGGAAGGTCGCCTACGCCGACTTCGTCACCGCCATGATGGCCTTCTTCCTGCTGATGTGGCTGATCAACACCACCAGCCCCGAACAGAAGCGCGGCATCGCCGACTATTTCGCTCCGGCCAGCGTTTCCGAATCGACCAGCGGCGCGGGCGGCATTCTGGGCGGCACGGCCCTGGGCGAGGACGGCAACAAGTCCTCTGGCTCGAACGCGATGGTCGAGCAGATGGCCCCCGAGTCGCCGACCGATCCCGCGGACCCGGGCAAGACCGCCGACACCGCCGGCGCCGGCGCCCTGCAATCGGCCAGCGAGGACGCCCTGCGCACGGAGCTGCAGGCCCGCGAGGCCTCCGCCTTCACCTCCGCCGCCCAGTCCCTGCGCCAGGCGTTGCAGGAGATGCCGGAGCTGGCCGAGCTGTCGAAACAGATCCTCATCGACCAGACGCCCGAGGGCCTGCGCATCCAGCTGGTCGACCAGGATGGCCGCTCGATGTTCAGGGACGGGGCGGCCCAGCCCAACGACCGCACGCGCATCCTGCTGCGCGCCGTGTCGCGGATCATCAACCAGCTGCCCAACCGCATCTCGATCAGCGGCCACACCAGCATCAGCCCCACCGGCCGGACGGCCTCAAGCGACTGGGCGCTGTCCTCGGCCCGCGCCGATGTCGCCCGCCAGCTGCTGCAGGGCTTCGGCGTTGATCCCGATCGTGTCTACCAGGTGGCCGGCAAGGCCAATTCCGATCCGCTGTATCCGGACGATCCGATGCTGGCGGGAAACCGGCGCATCTCGATCATCCTGTTGCGCGAAGCCCCTGTACTCCCCCCGGATCGGTGAACGATGGTCGCTCAAACCCATCTTGCACGGGAGCGTGGCATGCGTCCTAATCGGATCGGGGTAGAGGAGAGCCGCAAGGCATAGGGGCTTGTGACGCATCACTTCACATCGAGACGGATGCGTTTCTTCCTGACGGCGCCATCGCCGTGCCCGTACCTGCCCGGCCGCGAGGAGCGCAAGGTCTTCGCCCATCTTCCGGCCTCCGACGGCGCCAGCGTCAACGACAGCCTGACCCAGTCCGGCTTCCGCCGGTCACAACACATCGCCTATCGCCCGGCCTGCGAAAGCTGCTCGTCCTGCACCTCGGCGCGGCTGCCGGTGATGGACTACGTCTTCTCCCGCTCGGAGCGGAAGGCGCTGTCCCGCAACGCCGACCTGCGCCGCCATCTGGTCGAGGCCGAGGCGACCATGGAGCAGTTCGACCTGCTCCGCCGCTACCTGTTGGCCCGCCACGCCGACGGCGGCATGGCCGAAATGACCTGGCCCGACTATGTGGCCATGGTCGAGGACACGGCGGTCCGCACCCATCTGATCGAGTACCGCCTGCCTTCCACCGACGACGGCCCCGGCGACCTGATCGCCTGCGTGCTGATCGACGTGATGAGCGACGGCCTCAGCATGGTCTACAGCTTCTATGATCCCCGGGCGGTCAAGCGCAGCCTGGGCACTTTCATCATCCTGGACCACATCATCCAGGCCAGCCTCAACGGCCTGGCCTATGTCTACCTGGGCTACTGGGTCCCGGGCAGCGAGAAGATGGCCTACAAGGCGCGCTTTTCACCCATCGAGGTGCTGCGGCCCCAGGGCTGGATGCTGATGTCCTCCCGCGACCGCGTCGAAGCCGAGGAGAGCCTCGCCCGCGAACGCCGCCTGCGGGGCCCAATGGTGGCCAAGCTTGGCCGCAAGGCGCCGTAGGCGTGGGCAACAGGCTCGGAATTCCGCTGCTCGTCCTTGCGCTGGCGCTTTGCGCATCGCCTGCCTTGGCTGCCGATCAGTACATTTACGTCGTCAACGCCTTGCCGAAACCGCTCAGGCTGTCGCTCGACGGTCGCGCCTTCCCGCCAATCGACCAGTGGATGGCGCTCGCCTATCGAATGACCGCTGGCGATCACGTCTTGATCGCCGATGCCGGCCGGCCGCTAACGGCGTCGATCTCGCTCGACAGCACAAAAGCCATTCGGGACGCCCGGCAACGATCCTTCTGGTGCTTCATTGTCGGCGAGGAACAAGCCGGTGGATTGAAGCTCGTTGCAACGGATCAGGACACCTGTGTCGAGCTGATCGGGCGCGGCGTGGGTAGTCGTGACCTGAACTAGCTAGCCGGACTGCCGGAAGTCTCGTGGACTGACCCCTGTCCAGCGCTTGAACGCGCGGGAGAAGGCGGCCGGGTCGGAGAAGCCTACCAGGTAGGCCGTCTCGTTGACCGAGACCTTCCTGCCCTTCAGGTAGTGGACCGCCAGCCGGTGGCGCAGCGCGTCCAGCACCCTTTCGAACGTCGTCCCCTCGGCCTTCAGCTTTCGAAACAGCGTCTGGCGGCTGACGCCCAGCTGGCCGGCGACTTGGGCCATGGCCGCCTCGCCGGTGTGCAGGACCGGCATCAGCAGGCTCTCGACGCGACCGCGCATCGACTTGGACTCTTGCAGGCTCCTGAGCAGGGCGTCGGCGTGTTCGCTGAGCACGCCGAAGGCGTAGCGCGGCTGCAGCTGGACACGATGGTTGAACCACACCGGATCGACCAGCATGGCGTTCTCGTCGGCGTCGAAGGTCACCGGCGCGCCGTAGATCCGCTCGTACTCATCCCGGTAGGCCGGCGCCGGATGGGTGACACGGACCGCCTTGACCAGCTGGGTCACTCCGAAGCCTCGTGGCCCGCAGATCAGGCGGGCAAAGGTCGACTCGGTGAGCTCGGGAAAGTCGTTGGGGTTCTCGCGCGTGTCGACCAGCCAAGCCTCGGCGCCGCGCCACCGGACCTGCAGCCGGGGCGACGGGCCATCGACCTCGACCACCAGCCGTCCGTAACGGGCCAGCTGGGCGAAGGCCTCGATCATCGTTCCGGAGGCGTTGCCGATCAGGCCGACCACCGAGATTTCCGACAGGTCGTTGAGCTCGCCATAGTGCAGCGCCAGGGCCGGGTCGGCGGTCAACGCCTTGCCGGCCCGCATCAGCGCCACATAGCGGGCGAACGGGATACGGTTGTCCTGGTCCTGCAGGTCGGCGGCGGTGATTGCGGCGCGCTCCAGCAACGCGGCGCGGTCGGCGCCCTTCGACACCGCCAGCTCGACCAGCCCCCGGGCCAGGCCGGCCGCGACCGTCAGCTCCGGCAAGACGTGCTCCTGTTACCTGAAGTCATGCTTTTGATGCCTGGCGTCATGGGCCAGGACTGGGTCATCGATAGGCTAGCGGCTGGTTCGACAAAGCCAAGGGGCCGCCGCCAGATGACGCCGCCAGTGATGTTTCACGCCGCCGCCGGCGTGATCGGCATGCTTTCAGGCGTGACGGCCCTTTCGGCGGCCAAGGGCGGGCCGCTGCATCGCCGGGCCGGGACCGTGTTCTTCCTGTCGATGATCCTGCTGGGGGCCAGCGGGGCCTGGCTGGGCTACGCCAAGGGGGAGGTGGGCAACATCGTCGCGGGCGTCCTGACGATCTATTTTCTCGCCACGGCCTGGATGGCCGCGAAGCGCGGCGATGGCGAAACCGGATGGTTCGAGATTGGCGCCTGCGTGTTCGCGGCGGCCGGCGGCGCCATCGCCTTCTTCTTCGCCTACGTCTCGGTGCGCGACGGCTCGGCGCTTCTGGGCGGTATTCCCGCCTACGGTTTTGCCACGGTGGTTGCCCTGTGCGGCCTGTTGGACCTCAGCGCGATCCTGCGCGGCGGCGTTTCCGGCCAGGCCCGGATCGCGCGGCACCTGTGGCGCATGCATCTGGGCCTGTTCATCGCCGTCGGCTCGTTCTTCCCCGGGCAGTTGCAACTGTTCCCGGACTACATCCGGCAGATCAGGCCGATCATCCTGTTGTTCACCCCGCCGTTCCTGGTGCTTGGGCTGATGATCTACTGGCTGGTCCACATCCGGATCGACGGCCGATTCAGGACGCGGCGCACCACGGCGCCGGCCCTCCCGGCCGAGGGTTGACGCCCCACGCGGCTTGCCGCGGAATTGCGCCAATCAGGCCAGAAGGGCGCCGCGACCTTGCTCACTATCCGACAGGACGACCTTGCCGACGGCGATGTGCGGGCGCTGCTGGCCCTGCACTTGTCCGGGATGCAGGAAAACACCCCGCCGGAGCATGTGTTCGCCCTCGACCTGTCGGGCCTGCAGACGCCGGACATCACCGTCTGGACCGTGCGCGAAGCCGGCGCGCTGGCGGGTATCGGCGCACTCAGGGCGCTCGGCGACGGGACCGGCGAGGTGAAATCCATGCGCACCCATCCTGACCATCTACGCAAGGGCGCGGCGGCGGCGTTGCTCGATCACATCGTCAGCGTCGCGAGGGCGCGGGGCTATTGGCGGCTGAGCCTGGAGACCGGCGTGGGCGAGAGTTTCGACGCCGCCCTGGCCCTCTATCGCAAGCGCGGCTACGCGGGCGGCGAGGCCTTCGCCGACTACACGCCCAGCGCCTTCAACCAGTTCCTGCACCTGGCTCTCCGCACGACCTGATCGTCGCGGCGCCTTGTGTCGCGGCCCCGGAACCCTCAGGGTTCGGACGGTTTTGACCGACACACCGGGGCGCGGGGCAAGCACATGATCGACCGTCGCAGGCTTCTGGCGCTGGGGTCCGCCGCGGCGCTCGCCCCGGCCATCGCCCGGGCGGCGAGCATCGACGCCCGCGTCCGCGCCGGCACGATCCAGGACGTCGAGCATGTGGTGATCCTGATGCAGGAGAACCGCTCGCTCGACCATTACTTCGGGGCCTTCAACGGGGTGCGCGGGTTCGCCGACCGCTTCCCGATCCCCGTCGGGCCGAACCGGACAGTCTGGACGCAGATGAACGGCAAACGCCCTGTCCAGCCCTTCCCGCTGAACACGGCCGAGGCCTTCGAACTTATGCGGGTCGAGGGCACGCCGCACTTCTGGCCGGACGCCCAGGCGGCCTGGGACCAGGGACGCATGGCGACCTGGCCCGACGCCAAGACCGACCGGTCGATGGCCTACTACGGCCCCGGCGACCTGCCCTTCCAGTACGCCCTGGCCGACGCCTTTACCGTCTGCGACGCGTATCACTGCTCGATCCAGACCGGCACCAACACAAATCGGCTGTTCCTGTGGACCGGGACCAACGACCCCACCGGCGCCGGCGGCGGACCGGCCATCGGCAACTCGCGCGACTCCCTGCCCGAGAACGGCGGCGCGAAGGACAGCTACCGCTGGACCACCTATGTCGAGCGCCTGCAGGCCGCCGGCGTCAGCTGGCGCGTCTACCAGGACATGGCCGACAACTTCAGTGACAACCCGCTGGCCGGCTTCAAGGCCTTCCGCGACGCCCACGCCGGCGCGCCGGGCGCGAACGCGGCGCTGGCCGAGCGGGGCCTGAGCACCCGGGCGCTGGACGGCCTGCGCGCCGACGTGCTGGCCGGGAGCCTGCCCCAGGTGTCCTACATCGTCTCCACGGCCGCCGAGTCCGAGCACCCCGGCCCCTCCAGCCCGGCCCAGGGGGCCGACTTCACCGCCCGGGTGATCGATGCCCTGACCGCGGACCCCGACGTCTGGAGCCGTACCGTGCTGTTGCTGATGTTCGACGAGAACGACGGCTTCTTCGATCACGCGCCGCCGCCGGCCCCGCCCTCGCGCGGCGAGGATGGCGGCCTGCTGGGCGCGTCCACCGTCGACACGGCCGGCGAGTACCATCTGGTCAAGGCGCCGGGCGAAATCCTGTGGGAGCGGGCCGGGCTGATCGGCCGCCCCTATGGCCTCGGGCCCAGGGTGCCGATGTATGTCATCTCGCCCTGGTCGCGCGGCGGGTTCGTCAATTCCCAGGTGTTCGACCACACCTCGGTGATCCGCTTCCTCGAACAGCGGTTCGGCGTGATGGAGCCGAACATCACACCCTGGCGCCGAGCGGTCTGCGGCGACCTGAGGACCACTTTCGACTTCAGGACGCCGAATGACCGCTCGCCGCGAGAGGGCCTCCCCGCGACGGAGCCGAGCGCGTTGCGCGCCAGGGCGCTCAAGGGGCGCACCAAGCCCAAGACACCAACGGCGTTCGAGCCGCCGGTCCAGGCCGCGGGTTCCCGCCCGTCGCGCGCCCTGCCCTATGCGCTGGAGGTCGAGGCCGAGGTCGCCGCGAGCGGCGTCACCCTGCGCTTCATCAACAGCGGCGAGGCCGGCGCGGTGTTCCACGTCTACGACCGCCTGCGGCTGGGCGACATCCCGCGCCGCTACACGGCGGAGGCCGGCAAGACACTGGAGGGAACCTGGCCATCGACCGCCGGGGAAGCCCACGACCTGTGGATCCTCGGCCCAAACGGCTTCCACCGCCATGTGGCCGGCCTCGCGGTCGCCGACGGGCCGAAGGTCGCGCTGGTCATCGACGCCGCCACGGCGCGGATCACCTTCAACGTGACCAATCCCGGCCGCCGCTCACACCGCGTCACAGTGACGCCGATGGCTTATGGGGCCTTGTATGGATCCTGGCAGGCGGACCTCGCGCCGGCCGCTGGGATGACCAACACCCGGTCGCTGGAACAGACAGGCGGCTGGTACGATTTCATGGTCGCCTGCGAGGCCGACCCGACGTTTCGCCGCCGCTACGCCGGCCGGCTGGAGACGGGCAGGCCATCGGTCACTGACCCGGCCATGGCCGGACCCGCGCTCATGACCTGGCCAGCCTGACCTAGCCCCAGGGGCCTTCTGCCGGCGTTTCCAGCGTTTCCGACGCCGTCACGGGAAGGTCCTGACCACCGGCGAAGGTCACCAGCGCTTCGATCCGCTTGCTGATCGGCGGGTGAGTGGCGAACAGGCTGTAAAAGCCGGTCTCGTGGTTATCGATGAACATGCCCTGCACCGACTCCGGCGCCTGCAGGGCGCTGCGGCCGTCGATCTTGCGCAGGGCGCCGATCATGGCGTCGGGGTTGCGGGTCAGCTCCACCGCCCCGGCGTCGGCGACGTATTCGCGGCTGCGCGACAGGGTCATGCGGATGACGATGGCCAGGATGTAGCCGATCGCGGCGGCGGCGAAGGCGATCACGATGAACACCCCCCCGCCCTTGTTGTTGCCGCGCCGGCCCATCGAGCCGAACCGGACGGCGCGAAACAGGATCTCGGCGACCAGGGTGATGATGCCGGCGAACACCGCGGCGATAACCATGGTGCGGACGTCGCGATTGATGATGTGGGTCAGCTCGTGGCCCAGCACCGCCTCCAGCTCGGCCGGCTCCAGGGTGGTCATCAGGCCGCGGGTGACGGTGATGCTGTACTGCTTCTCGTTCAGGCCGCTGGCGAAGGCGTTCAGGGCGTCGCCCTCGATGATCCGCAGGCTGGGCATGGTCAGGCCGCGCGAGATGCACAGGTTTTCAAGCATGTTGTAGAGCGCCGGTTCGTCCTGCCGGGTGACCTTCCGCGCGCCGGTAGCCAGATCGATGATCAGCTGGTTGCCGAAATACGCGACCGCGAACCAGACCAGCGAGACGACGACCGCCAGGGGGGCGGAGATAGCCATCAGCTGGAAGGCATAGACGAAGTCCCCGCCCGTCGAGCCGGTCGAGGGCAGCATGCCGAACCCGATCAGGCCCAGGGTCAGGGCATAGGTTAAGCCCAGCAGCAACACGGGAAACCCGGCCAGCAGGACGGCCGAGCGAAGGTTGTTGCTCTGGATGTGGGTGTAGAGGCCGACGGCCCCCATGATTACTCTCCGCTCATCCCGGCGAATGCCGGGACCCAGATTCAGCCGACGTATTCAGGTCAGGATCCGAAATCCCGCTCTCCCGACTGGGTCCCGGCATTCGCCGGGATGAGCGGATTTGGAATGGCCCCACCGAACTCAGAACTTGACCTCTGGGGCCACTTCCAGCGCCGCCCGCTGGTCGCCCAGGTCGAACAGGGTGCGGGCCGCGCCGAAGCCGAACATGCCGGCGAACACCACCGCGGGGAATGACTGGCGAGCGGCGTTGAACTCGGTCACCCCGTTGTTGAAGAAGCGGCGGGCGGCGGCCAGCTTGTTCTCCACGTCCGACAGTTCCGACTGCAGGCTGAGGAAGTTGGTGTTGGCCTTCAGGTCCGGATAGGCTTCGGCCACGGCGAACATCTGCCGCAGGGCCCCGGTCAGGACGTTCTCGGCCTGGACCTTGTCGGCCACCGAGCCGGCCGCCGTGGCGGCGTTGCGGGCGGCGATCACCGCCTCCAGCGTGCCTTTCTCGTGGGTCGCATAGCCCTTCACCGTCTCCACCAGGTTGGGGATCAGGTCGTGGCGCTGCTTCAGCTGCACGTCGATATCGGCGAAGGCCTGGTCGGCGCGGGCGTTGAGCGCCACCAGTCGATTGTAGATTCCCACCACGATGAGGGCGAGCACCGCGACGACGGCAAGGACGATGATCAGTTCCATGGTGGCTCTCCGGAGCAGGTCCCGGACGCTACCGCCACTTCTCCGGGTCCACCAGCGCCTGATAGACCAGGGTCGCCGAAAGGTCGTCCAGGCGCCACAGACCGCCCCCACCGAGGACCTGGATCATGCCCAGGAAGATGACGTCGTTCTCCGGGTCGACCCAGAACCAGGTGCCGGCCGCGCCGCCCCAGCTGTAGGTTCCCTTGCCCGCCAGGGTTCCGGCCCGCGCCGGATCCATGATCACCGCCACGTCCAGGCCAAAGCCGACCCCCGGGCCGATCGGATTGCCGGCCAGCTGGGCGTCGGTCAGGTGGTTGCTGGCCATCAGCCGGATGGTTGCCGGCGAGAGAATGCGCACCCCGTCCAGCTCGCCACCGTTCAGCAGCATCTGGGCGAAACGGGTGTAGTCGCGCAGGGTCGAGACCAGGCCACCACCGCCGCTGGCCGCGGTCGGCGGCTTTTCCACCGGCAGGACCATGAATCCCTCGGCCGGGACGATGGTTCGCTCTTTCGGATTGACCATGTAGAGCGTGGCGAACCGGCCCATCTTTTCCGGCGGCGCCCAGAAGGCTGTGTCGGTCATGCTGAGAGGCCCGAAGATGCGGCTCTGCATGAAGTCGGGCAGCGACTGGCCCGACAGCTTCTCGATGATGTAGCCTTGGATGTCGACGGCGATGCTGTAGCGCCATTCCGTTCCCGGCTGGCTGGCCAGGGGCAGCTTGCCCGCTTCCTCGACCATCGCCTGAAGGGTCGGCGCGCGCAGCATGGCCGAGTCGCGATAGGCCTTGTCGACCGGGTTGTCGGTGATCAGGCCGTAGGCGAATCCGGCCGTATGGGTCAGCAGCTCGCGCATCGTGGCCGAGCGGGCGATCGGCTCGAGGATCGGCTTGCCGTCCGCGTCCAGACCCTTGAACACCTGAAGGCCGGTGAACTCAGGGATGTATTTGACCACTGGCTCATCCAGCTTCCAGCGGCCCTCCTCGTAGAGGATCATCATCGCCACGCCGGTGACCGGCTTGGTCTGGCTGTACATGCGGAAGATGGTGTCCTCGGTGATCGGCGCGCCGGTGGCGACATCCTTCAGGCCGTAGGCATTGACCGCGACGATCTTGCCGTGCCGCGCCAACAGGGTGACGACGCCCGGCAGCCGGCCGTTATCGACCAGGGCTTCCATGGCGGCGTCCAGCCGGGCCAGGCGCTCGCTTGAGAAGCCGACCGATTCGGGTGTGGCGCGCGGCAGGCCGAGGGCGGACAGGGCGGCGGGTTTCGGCTTGCCCGGCCAGGCCTGGGTCGCCGGCGCCGAGGCCGCCAGCATCAGGGCGGCCATCGCGGCCACCAGGCCCTTGCGCCAGATCGTCATGCTGAAGTCCCCCACGGCGCTCATCGGCCAGTTGGGCGAGCTTAGCGCCGGTTGCCGGAGCGGCAAGCAAGCGTACTGACTAACCTCTCCCTCTTGGGAGAGGAAGGAGGCCTACTTCGGCCGGAACCGCTTGCTGGTCGGGAAGCCCTTGGGCGCCAGCTTGCCGGCGGCGCTGCGGCGGCCTTCCCAGTCCTTCCACTCGGGCCAGTCGCGGGTGCGGCCGGCCGCGTCGGTCCAGGCGGCGCCCGCCCCGCTGTTGAACACCATGGCGTCGCGCAGGCCGCCTTCGCGGTAGGTCTGCAGTTTGACGCCCTTGCCACGCGGCATTTCCGGCAGTTCCTCCAGCGGGAAGACGAGAATCTTGCCGTTGTCGCCGATCACCGCCAGCCGGTCGCCGGTCGCCTCCAGCGACACCAGGGCCTCGCCGTTGAGCACCTGCTTGCCGGCCTTGCGGAAGGCCAGGGCCTCCTCCTCGGGCAGGACGAAGCCGTAACCGGCCTTGCTGGCCAGCACGCGCTTGCGGCCCGGCTTGTGGGGGAAGACGTCGATGATCTTCACCCGATCGTCGATATCGACCATCAGCCGCAGCGGCTCGCCATGGCCGCGGGCCGACGGAAGCTTGCTGCAGTCGAGGGTGAAGAAACGGCCGTCGGAGGCGAAGATCAGCAGCTTGTCGGTCGTCTCCGCCGGCACCAGGAAGCCGAGCTTGTCGCCCTCCTTGAACTTCAGCTCGGACGGATCATCGACCCGGCCCTTGGCCGCCCGGATCCAGCCCTTGTCCGACAGGATGACGGTGATCGCCTCGCGCACCACGAAGGCTTCCACCGAGGCCTCGATCGACACGGTCGGCGCATCGGCGAAGTCGGACCGGCGCTTGCCGACCTTCGTGTCAGGGCCCAGCACCTTGCGGACGTCCTTGAGCCCCTCTCCGACCAGCTTCCACTGCAGCTTGTCGTCGGCCAGCATGGCGACGATGCCGTCGCGCTCCTCGACCAGCTCGGCGTGCTCGCGGCGCAGTTCCATCTCCTCAAGCTTGGCCAACTGGCGCAGGCGGGTGTTGAGGATGGCGTCGGCCTGGATGTCCGACAGAGCGAAGGCGGCGATCAGCTTCTGTTTCGGCTCGTCCTCGTAGCGGACGATGCGGATCACCTCGTCGAGATTGAGGAAGGCGATCAGCAGGCCGTCGAGCACATGCAGCCGGGCCTCGATCTTGCCCAGCCGGAACCGCGCCCGGCGCACCAGCACCTCGCGACGGTGCGCCAGGAAGGCCAGCAGGGCCTGCTTCAGGCCCATGACCCCCGGCGTGCCCCGGGCGTCCAGCACGTTCATGTTGACCGGGAAGCGGGTCTCCAGGTCCGAGAGCCGGAACAGGCTCTCCATCAGGACCTCGGGCTCGACGTTGCGGGACTTGGGCTCGAGCACCAGGCGGATGTCCTCGGCGCTCTCGTCGCGGACATCGCCCAGCAGCGGGGCCTTCTTGTTCTCGATCAGGTCGGCCAGGGCCTCGATCAGCTCGGCCTTCTTCACCTGGTACGGAATCTCGGTGACGACGATCTGCCATCCGCCGCGGGGCAGCTCTTCCATCTGCCAGCGCGCCCGGTGGCGAACCCCGCCCCGGCCGGTCTCGTAGGTCTCCAGCAGGGAGGCCGGCCCCTCGACGATCACCCCGCCGGTGGGGAAATCCGGCCCCCGGACATGGGCCATCAGGTCGGCCGTGGTGGCGTCCGGCCGCCTGAGCAGCAGCAGACAGGCGTCGATCAGCTCGGCGGCGTTGTGCGGCGGGATCGAGGTGGCCATGCCCACGGCGATGCCGGAGCTGCCATTGGCCAGCAGGTTGGGAAAGCCCGAGGGCAGCACGACCGGCTCTTCGTCCTGGCCGTCGTAGGTGGGGCGGAAGTCGACCGCGTCCTCGTCGATGCCGTCCAGCAGCAGCATGGCCGCGGCGGTCATCTTGCACTCGGTGTAACGCATGGCCGCGGCGTTATCGCCGTCGATGTTGCCGAAGTTCCCCTGGCCATCGACCAGCTGGTAGCGCTGGGCGAAGTCCTGGGCCAGGCGGACCAGGGCGTCATAGATCGACTGGTCGCCGTGCGGGTGGAAGTTGCCCATCACCTCCCCGACCACCTTGGCGCATTTGCGCGCCGCAGCCTCGGGGCTCAGCCGCATGTTGCTCATGGCGTACATCAGCCGCCGGTGCACGGGCTTGAGCCCGTCCCGCACGTCGGGCAGGGCCCGCGAGCTGATGGTCGACAGGGCGTAGGCCAGATAGCGCCGCGACAGGGCCTCGGTCAGCGGCTCGTCGATAATGCGGTCGCCGTCACCGGGCGGAGGTGTGTGGAGGGTCATGCTCGAATCGGAAACTCAGGGACGTCTGTGTTTAGCGCGGGGGGGCGGGCGTTGTCCCTGCGTCCATTCCTTCCTTCTCCCGGAGGGAGAAGGTGTCGGCGGAGCCGACGGATGAGGGATTAGAGTTGGGTCAGGCAACCCGTAATCCCTCACCCCGGCCCTCTCCCTCCTGGAGAGGGAGAGCTCACAGCACCCGCGCCTTCAGCCCCGGAAACACCTTCCCGACCTTGCCCAGCAGATAATCCCCGTACGGCCCGGTGATGGCGCCGAGGTCGGCGTCGTCCCAGCGCGCCTCGCGCTTCATCCCGGCCGCCAGCGGCAGGGGCTCGACCACGGCGTCGAAGGCCGGGTCGAAGAACAGGGGCCAGCTCATCCGGTCGCGGCCGCTGGCGTTGGCCACCCGGTGCGGGGCGGAGCGGTAGAGGCCCTGGGTCAGGCGGTCGAGCATGTCGCCGATGTTGATCACCAGGGCGCCGGAGATCGGCGGGGCGTCGAACCAGACCCCGTTCCGACCCTTGATCTGCAGACCGCCGTTAGCGTCCTGGGCCAGCAGGGTCAGCAGGCCGTAGTCGGTGTGCTCGCCAACGCCCCAGCCGTAGTCGGCGCCATCGGCCGGCGGCGTCGCCGGATAGTGGAAGATGCGGAACAGGATGGTCGGGTCGGCGGTGTAGCGGTCGTGGAAGTACCGGTCCGGCAGGCCCAGGCTCAGCGCCACCCCCTCCATCAGCGCATGGCCGGCGCGGGTCATGGCGTCCATCCAGGCCAGGACGACCGGCTTCAGCGACGGCTGGGCAGCCGGCCACTGATTGGCCCCGTGCATCGGCCAGCCGGCGGCGACGCGGCGGTCGGCCTCGTCCAGCTCCTCGCCGAAATAGAGTCCCTGTTTCAGGTCGGGCTTGCCCGAGGTCAGCTCACCGCCCACCGGAAAGAAGCCCCGCCAGGCCGGGCCGCCGTGGGCCATGGCGATGGCCATGCGGTCTTCGATCGGGAGGGCGAAGAACCGCTCGCTCTCCGCCTCCAGCGCCGGAAACAGCCCCTCCCCGCCGTGGCCGGTGACATAGAAGAACCCGTCCCGCCGGCAGGCCGCGCCGATTCGGTCCGCCACGGCCGCGCGGGCCGCCGCGTCGCTCTCGAACAGCGGGGCCATGTCGATGACCGGCAGGGTCACGGCTGGAAGTCGCCCACATCCCCAAACGGGTCGTCGAGGCTGAACTGCGGCTTCGTGAACCACTTCGGCCCGTCGGCGGTCATGTGGAAATGGTCCTCCAGCCTGATGCCGAAGGCTCCCGGAACCACGATCATCGGCTCGTTGGAAAAGCACATGCCGACCTCTAGCGGTGTGGCGTCGCCGCGCACCAGGTTGGGCACCTCGTGGATGTCCAGGCCGATGCCGTGGCCGGTGCGGTGCGGCGTGCCGGGCAGCTGGTAGTCCGGGCCCAGGCCATGCCGAACCAGCACCGCACGCGCGGCGTCATCGACGCTCTCGCACGGTCGACCGAGGGCGGCGGCGGCGAAGGCGGCGCCCTGGGCCTCCTTCTCGATCTCCCAGATGCGCCGCACGTGCGGCCCGGCCTCGCCGAAGACGTAGGTGCGGGTGATGTCGCTGTTGTAGCCGTCCAGGGTGGTGCCGGTGTCGATCAGGACCACGTCGCCCTGGCTGAGGGCCCGGTCGGTCTCGCCACCGTGCGGCAGGGATGTGTCCTCGCCGAAGGAGACGATGCAGAAGCTCGAGCCGGTCCCGCCGTTCAGAACCCGGTGCTGCTGGTCGATGAAGTGGGTCACCTCCGAGGCCAGCACGCCGGGCGTCAGGCTCTGCCAGGCGCGGCGGTGGACCTCGATAGTGATCGCCTTGGCGCGGGTCATCAGGGCGATCTCCGCCGGCGACTTGCGGCGGCGCAGACGGCCCACCAGCGGCCCGGCGTCAGCCAGCCGCTCGTCACCCATCGCTCGCCGCAGGCCCAGGAACATGAACAGGGCGATCTGGTCGTCCACCGCCAGCCGGTCCGCGGTGCCCAGCCGGCCGGCGACCAGGGCGTAGGGGTTCTCGTGTTCCTCCCAGGTGAGGATCTCGCCCGGGACCCCGACAATGCCGGCGACCTTCTCCCGCTCGAAGGCCGGGCAGACGTACTCCAACCGCCCGTCCGCATGAACAATGGCCCCGCACAGCCGCTCCGACGCATGCCAGATCAGGCCGGTGAAATAGCGCAGGCTGGCCGTCGCCCCCAGCAGCACCGCCTTGATCCCGCCCGCGTCCATCAGGGTCCGCAAGGCGGCGAGACGGCTCTGGCGTTCGGCCAGGGTGATGGCGGCGGGATTGGGCATGGTTGGGGACTCCTCGCGGGCAGTCTAGCGACAACCAAGGTCGGCGCCGACCTGAAGATGCTCCCCTTCGGGGGAGCTGTCCGCGAAGCGGATTGAGGGGGTCACTCGGGACCTGAGCGGACCCCCTCCGTCGCTGCTGCGCAGCGCCACCTCCCCCAAGAGGGGAGGATCTTTAGAGCCGCCCCGCGTCCGCCAGCCGTTCCAGCAGCCAGATCCGGGCCGGCGGCAGGGGTCGGTTGAGGGGGCCGAAGACGTTCTGTTCGAGGAAGTGGCCGGTCAGGTCGAAGCCGGCCCGGATGTCGCCATCGCGCAGGCCACCCTGGGAGCCCAGCAGGAAACCCGGCAGGGCCATCAGCCGGTCGGCGTAGGGCTCGCCCGCCGCGCGGCTGACCGCCCGGCCGGTGCGCGGACTGACCCAGACCAGGTCGTCGGTGACGCCGGTCGAGGCGCATCTGGAGAGGTCCAGCCCAAAGCCGAGCTCCTGCAGCAACCCGGCCTCGAAACGCACGAAGATCGCCGGCCAGATGTCCGGCAGGCCGAAGGCGTTGCTGAGGGACTCAAAGGCGTAGTAGGCGCCAGGGTGCGGCTCCCGCTCCGGCAACGCCCCGGCCGCGACCGCCGCCGCCGCCGCCAGCCCGGCCAGCGCCATGGGATCGTCGAACAGCGCCGAGGGCCCCTCCCCGACAGGCTCGAGAATCGCCGAACCCAGCTGTTCGGAAATTCGCGCCCGGTAGCCGGCCTTGACCCTCGCGCCCGCCTGCAGGAACGGCTTCATCCGCCGCGAGGCCCCGCCGGCGACATGGGCGACGAACCGCCCGTGCTCCTCGGTCAGCAGATCAACGATGGCCCCCGTCTCGCCATGCGCACGGGCGGAGAGCACGAAGGCGTCGTCTTCCCATTCCATCACGGTTTCGGCTTCGCCTCGAAGGCCTTGATCTGGTCGGTCATGCCGTGGGCCAGGTCGTTGGGGATCGGGAAGGTCAGGACGTATTGCGACACCCGCCAGCCGTCCGGCGTCAGCACCAGCGTGCCCGTGCCCCGGCTGGTGCCGTAGCTCTTGCTGTCCAGCAGTTCGTCGAACCAGGCCACGCAGCGGCAGACGACCGGGGCGATGGTGATGTGCCGCTCGCGCGGGACATAGGTCCAGCCCTGGCCCCTGGAGAAGTAGGGCAACGCGAAGGCCTTGAACTCGGTCAGGCTCCAGCGCTCGGTGGCGTCGGTGCCGAGATAGGTGGCGTCCGGCGTGTAGAGGGCGAAGTAGGCCGGCCCGTCGGCCTTGGCCGCCGCGGCGTGCAGGGCGTCGAGGACGGTTGCGATGTCCTGTTCGGGGCTGGCGGCGCGGGCGGGTGTGGCGTTGACAACGAAAAGCAGGGTTAGAGCCACAACGAACGCGCGCATGATCGGAGTCTCCGGTTGGTGGCCGCACCCTGCCCGACCCCGAGGCGCCCTAAAAGCCCCTCCATTGTCATCCCGGACGGCCCGCAGGGACGATCCGGGACCCAGAGCAAATCTCAGCCGATGTGGGTGAAGCCGAATCTGGGTCCCGGCTCTTCGCGCTTCGCGCTGCGGCCGGGATGACAATGGGGGTGTGAAGCCCCCTAAACGTCGAAATCCAGGCCCATGCCCTGGTAGATGTCCCGCTCATCGGCCCAGTTCTCGCGGACCTTTACGTGCAGGAACAGGTGGACCTTGCGGTCGAGCAGGTCGCTGAGCTCCTCGCGGGAGGCCGAGCCGATCCATTTCAGGGTCTGGCCCTTGTCGCCGATGATGATCGCCCGCTGGCCCTCGCGCTCGACGAAGATGGTCTGCTCGATGCGGGCCGAGCCGTCGCGGCGTTCCTCGAAGGCGGTGGTTTCCACGGTGGCGGCGTAGGGCAGTTCCTCGTGGACCCGCAGATAAACCTTCTCGCGGGTGATCTCGGCGGCCAGTAGCCGCACCGGCAGGTCGGCGGTCTGGTCTTCCGGATAGAGCCACGGCCCCTCGGGCATCAACCCGGCCAGGCGATCGCGCAGGTCCTCGACCCCGGCGCCGGTGGCGGCGGAGATCATGAACACCTCCGAATAGACCCCCGTGTCGAACAGGGCCTTGGCCACCGCCAGCATCCGCTCGCGCTTGACCCCGTCGATCTTGTTCAACGCCAGGATCGCCTGGCGCCCCGCGCCCTTGAGGCCCTCGATGATGGTCTGGACGTCCTGGACGGCCTTCTTGTCGGCCCCGGCGGCCTTGCCCTCGCCCACGGCCAGCTGCGCCTGGACATCGACCAGATGCACGATGGCGTCGGCGTCCTCGGCGCCGGACCAGGCCGAACGGACCATGGCCCGGTCCAGCCGCCGGCGGGGCGTGAAGATGCCGGGCGTGTCGACCAGCACGATCTGCGCCTGGCCGGCCATGGCCACGCCGCGCACGGGGAAGCGGGTGGTCTGCACCTTGCGGGTGACGATGGAGACCTTGGCCCCGACGAGGCGGTTGGTCAGGGTCGACTTGCCGGCGTTGGGCGCGCCGATGATCGCGGCGAAACCCGCGCGAGTGGGAGAGGAAGAGGTCATTGCGGCGGCCTGTAGCACACTTGGACCGAGGGGACTGCTTTTGGTGTCCCCTGGGACACCATTAGCTGTCCCCGCTCTGCGCCGTCGGTCCGGGGACAGGAAATCGTGTCCCAGGGGACACGAAATCCAGTCCCCCACCCCTACCCCTCGCGCTTGAGCAGCATGGTCAGGGCGGCGGCTTTTTCGGCTTCCTGGCGGGAGCGGCCTTCGCCGTGTTCGGGGTCGTGGCCGAGAATGGTCACCGCCACCGTGAAGATCGGCGCGTGGTCAGGGCCCGTGCGTTTGACGACCACATAGCCGGGCAGCGGCAGCCCCAGGCTCTGGGCCCATTCCTGCAGCCGGGTCTTCGGATCGCTGCCACGGGCATTCGCCGGCGTGTCGAACTCCTCCTGCCAGGCCATGTTGAAGAAGGTCCGCGCCGCCTCGAGCCCGCCATCGATGTAGAGGGCCGCCATCAGGGCCTCGCAGGCGTCGCCCAGCACCCCGTCCGACTCGCGGGCGCCGATCTTGGTGGCCGACCCCGACAGCCGCATCGCCGGCGCCAGGCCGATGCTCCGGGCGACCCGGGCGCAGGCCTTGCCGTTGACCAGCGCCGCCAGCCGGGGCGACAGCACGCCCTCCCTGGCGTCGGCGTCCAGCGCCAGAAGGCGTTCGGCCGCCAGCAGGTTGAGCACCCGGTCGCCGAGGAACTCCAGCCGTTCGTTGTGTCGCACCTTGCGCGCGCCGTCGCCGACGCTCGAATGGGTCAGCGCCCTTTCAAGCAGGTCGCGATCTTCGAAGACATGGCCGACGCGCTGTTCGAGCGCCGAAACCGCTTCGACGCGGGTGTTCATTTGAGGACGTGGAAGAACCGGCTGGGCCGCGCGTCGAGGAACCAGGTCCAGGGTTTGAACAGCGAGGCCTCGCCGTTCCAGGACAGCAGGATGATCTGCGCCTTGCCGACCAGGTTCTCGGCCGGGACGAAGCCCACGCCGCTCGATTCCGGCGCCACGCGGCTGTCCAGCGAGTTGTCGCGGTTGTCGCCCATGAAGAAGTAGTGGCCTTCGGGGACGATGTAGACGCCGGTGTCGTCGACGTCGCCGCGCGGACCGCAGTCGTAGGTCGTGTAGGACTTGCCGACCATGTTGGTCTCGCGGAAGCGCTGCACGGTCGAGCCGTTCCAGCAGGTTCCGGGATCGCCCGCGCCTTCGGACAGGCGGGTGATGACCTTGCCGTTCACATAGACCACGCCGGCCTTCACCTGGACCCGGTCGCCGGGCAGGCCGATCAGGCGCTTGATGTAGTCGGTGCGGTTATCCGACGGCAGCTTGAAGACGATGATGTCGCCGCGATTGGGCGTGCGCGCGAACAGCCGGCCGCTGAACAGCCCCGGGCTGAACGGGATCGAGTGCTTGCTGTAACCGTAGCTGAACTTGGAGACGATGATGTAGTCGCCCTTGAGCAGGTTCGGCTCCATCGAGGCGGACGGGATCGTGAATGGCTGGAACAGGAAGACGCGCAGGACCAGGGCGATCAGCAGGGCGTAGACGACCGTCTTGACGATCTCGACCACCTCGTCGACGGCCCCCGGGGGCGCCTCGGCGGGTTCCTCGTGATGGGTGTCCAGCGCCAGCGGCTCGGAATCGGCCACGGTCTCGACCTGCGGTTCGGCGGCGTCAGTCATGTGCGCGCGCTACTCTCTTCTCGATGGTGCGGGATACAGGGCCCGACGTCTGGTTAGTCCGCCAATACGACACGGGCAAGCTTCACGCCCGTTAACTCGCCTTCATGGCGTATTCGGGACAGCCTCGATGATCACGAAGGCCTGGGCGTAGGGGTGGTCGTCGGTCAACGACAGGTGGATCACCGGGACCATGCCTTCGGGCATGATCTCGGCCAGCCGCGCCGCCGCGCCGCCGGTCAGGGCCATGGTCGGCTTGCCGCTGCGCAGGTTGACCACCCCCATGTCGGCCCAGTGGACGCCGCGCCGGGGAACCCCCGTGCCCAGCGCCTTGGCGCAGGCCTCCTTGGCGGCGAATCGCTTGGCGTAGCTGGCGGCCCTTCCCCCTTGCGCGTTGACCTTGCGCTCGGAGCGCTCGCGCTCGATGGCGGTAAAGGTGCGGTCGATGAAGCGGTCGCCGAAGCGCTCCAGCGTCTTTTCGATGCGCCGGATGTCGCTGAGGTCGGAGCCGATGCCGATGATCACGCGGCGATCTCGGCTCTGGCCGCGTCCATGAGCGCCCGCATCCGCTGGATCGCCGGCGCGAGGCCGGTGAAGATCGCCTCGCCGATCAGGAAATGGCCGATGTTGAGCTCGGTCAGCTCGGGAATCGCCGCGACGGGTTTGACGGTCGCGAAGTCGATCCCGTGGCCGGCGTGGACCTCCAGACCCAGCTCGCCCGCCAGCCGGGCGCCGGTACGCAGGCGTTGCAGGATGGCCTGAGCCCGGTCGTGTTCGCCGGCGCGGAAGGCGTCGCACCAGGCGCCGGTATGCAGCTCGACCACCTGGGCGCCGATCCGGGCCGAGGTCTCGATCTGCGCCGGGTCGGCCTCGATGAACAGTGACACCCGCGAGCCCGCCTCACGCAGCCGCTGCACCGCCTGCGCAATGTGGTTGTGGCCGGCGACCACGTTGAGCCCGCCCTCGGTGGTCACCTCCTCGCGCCGCTCGGGCACCAGGCAGGCGGCGTGGGGGCGGTGGGCGAGCGCGATGCCGAGCATCTCCTCGGTGACGGCCATCTCGAAATTCAGGGGCTTGCCGCGCTTCAGGCAGAGATCGGCCAGGACATCGATGTCGGCGTCGGAGATGTGC
Organism: Caulobacter sp.; assembly: GCA_030678995.1. Lineage (GTDB taxonomy): Bacteria > Pseudomonadota > Alphaproteobacteria > Caulobacterales > Caulobacteraceae > Caulobacter. The sequence goes on along the minus strand of JAUXTQ010000051.1, from coordinate 52,019 downwards.
CGCCGGTCCTCGCGCAGATGGGCCGTGATCCCGTCCGCCCCCGCCGCCAGCGCCAGTTCCGCCGCCCGCGAGGGTTCCGGATAGCCGGCGCCCCGGGCGTTCCGGATGGTGGCGACGTGGTCGATGTTCACGCCGAGGCGGAGACGGTTCATCCCTTCAGCCTCCGGCTCCCGGGGTCCTGCACCGGAATGGCCGCCAGCTCGGGCGGCAGCTTGTCGGCCTCGTAGGCGGGGACATCGAGGGTCGCCAGCGCGATCAGGGGGACGCCGACATCGGCCCGGCCGCCGGAGCGGTCGACGATGCAGGCGGCGGCGATGACCTCCCCGCCGGCCTCGCGGATGGCGGCGATGCACTCACGGGACGACAGGCCGGTGGTGACGATGTCCTCGACCATCACCACCCTGGCGCCCGGCTCGATATGGAAGCCCCGGCGCAGCTTGAAGGCCCCGCCCTCACGCTCGACGTACAGCGACTGGACGCCCAGCTGCCGCGCCGTCTCGTAGCCGGGGATGATGCCGCCAACCGCCGGGCTGATCGCCACGTCCGGCTGACCGACCTGCGCGACGATTCGGGCCGCCAGGGCCTTGCACAGCCGCTCGCAGCGGTCCGGCTGGGCGAAGACCAGGTTCTTCTGCAGGAACACGGCGCTGTGCAGCCCGCTGGACAGCACGAAATGGCCTTCGCGCAGGGCGCCGGCGCCACGGAATTCTTCGAGGACGTCTTCTGGGGTCATGGAGTGCAGAGATAACCGGGCTGACGGAGTTCGGCCAGCCGTACCCGCGCTCTTCCCCAGCCTGCTGGGGAAGTGTCGTCTGGAGCGCGCTGTAAGCGCTACAGACGACGATGGGGGCGGTGCGCCGACTCCCCTCCGACCTTTCTCCCCCGGATCAAGTCCGGGGTTCCAGCGCGCTCGAAAGCCCACCTCTCCATTTGCATGGGGAGGAGCGCATGCAGCGGGTAAGAAGAGGGATGTCCGATTCACCCAACCACCCTCGCGCCGGCTGCGGCGCCGCGATCCTGCGGGACGGCGCCCTGCTGCTGGTGCTGCGGCGCCGCCAGCCAGAGGCCGACCATTGGGGCCTGCCAGGCGGGAAGGTCGACTGGGGCGAGGCGACCCGCGCCACCTGCGCCCGTGAGATCGCCGAGGAGCTGGGCCTGACCATCACGCCGGGCCACCTGCTGTGCATGGCCGACACCATCGACCTGGGCGACGGCCGCCACTGGGTCGCACCGGTCTATCTGGTGGAAGACTGCGCGGGCGAACCGGAGGTGATGGAGCCCGAGGCGATCGGCGGCTGCGGCTGGTTCCCGCTCGATGCGCTGCCCGAGCGGATCACGCAGGCGACGTTTGCCGCGCTGCGGGCACTGGAGGCGCGACCGTGAAGCTCCGCCCGTACGCGTCAGGCGAAGAGGCCGCGCTGGCCGAGCTGTGGTTCGAGAGCTGGGCGTCGAACGGGTTTGAAGGGCCTTCGGACATCAGGGAGCAGCTGATCGAACGCGTCCCGCGGGAACTGGCGGGCAGGTGGGAGGTGACTGTCGCCGAGGCCGACGGCCGGCTGCTCGGCTTTGTCGCGCTGGCGCCGGCCGAGCAGCGACTCGATCAGCTGTTCGTCGCGCCGGACGCGCAGGGCCACGGCATCGGGCGCGCGCTGTTCGATGTCGCCGTCCAGCGCCTGCCGGACGGCCTCTGGCTCACGACGCAGACCGAAAACCGCCGGGCGTGCGCCTTCTACGAACGACGGGGCATGGTCCTGGACCGGATCGAGGACGACCGCGTCTTCTACCGGCTCGCGCCTGGTCCCTAAATCTGCCAGGAATAGCGATGGGGCCGGGAACCCTTCGGAAATCACGACCGTTCCACTGCCTTACCCGGAGGCGCTCGGTGACAAAGAGAAACTCACCTCCCGCCCGGCGGGCTGACTTCGAGTGGATTGATGGCCGGATCGGAATCCGGAAGACCGGCATCCAGCTCGAGGTCAACGGACCCCTCGTGGCCGAGGTCGGTCAGTGGCTGCTCTACTTCGCCCTACTGGCTGTCGTCGCGTTAGCGGCCCGCCTGCGCCGACGGGGAAGAGCGCCGGCAATCTGGTTCACACCTGATCGACCGCGACCCTGGTACCTCGTGCGCGGCGCCGCGCTCTGGGCCGGAATCCGTACGGTTGATCAGTCCGACCAGGCTGACGCGGCCTGCTACTTCGACGACACGACCGTGGGCGCGCCACCGCCCCCGCCGACGGGACCCGCCTTCAATTTCACCTGCGCCGACGTCTCGAAGAGCCACGTCGCCGGCGTTTTCGAGCAGGTGTTCGGCTATCCGCTGGCCGTCGATCCGCGACGGCACGTCGGTCCGCTGGTCCAGAAGCCCGAGAAGAATGGCGTTCACGGCGGGCGGATTGTCCAGGGACCGCTGGAGCCCCTTGCCGGCCACGCCTACCAGCGGCTCATCGACACCACCGACGACCAGAACCGGTGCCGTGACCTGCGCACCGTCTGCGTCGCCGGCGCGCCCGTCCTGGTCTGGATGAAGATCAAGCCGCCGGCGACGCGCTTCTCGATCAACAATCTCAAGGCTGTGCTGCTGGCGCCCGGGGCTGTCTACTCGGCCGACGAACTGGCGCTGATCGGCGCCTTCACCGCCCGCATGGGTCTGGATTGGGGGGGACTCGACGTCCTGCGGGATCGCGACGGGCGAGTCTATGTCGTCGACGTCAACAAGACCGACCTGGGGCCCGTGGTCGCCCTGTCCTGGCCTGACAAGGTCCGGTCGATGGCGCGGCTGGGCCGGGCGCTGGAGCGAATGATCGCGGACGCCGCCCGGCGCCCGGGTCTGGCGCCCCCGCTCGCGGCGGAGGTGCGGGATGCGGCCTGACAAACCCGATCTGGCCGACCGCTTCCGCGCCTTTGTCGGCGAGGCGAGGTTTCCTTGCGTGGGCGCCAAGGCCGCGCTGGCGCAGGACCGCCTGAACATCGTGTCCGCCGCAAGCCTCGTCGCCGCCGGCGACGACGATTGGCTTCTCGACGCCCTGACCGCCTTCGTCGCGGGCTATCGTCAGGCCCCGGGGCCGTTTCACAGCTTCGCGATGCTGTTCAGCGGACCGGACAATCTCGATGAGACGGCCTTCGAAGCCGCGCTGTGGTCGCGCCTGCAGGCGCTGTCGGACGCAGACGCCGACCGGGGCAACGCCTACGACCGGCGGGTCAACGAGGATCCCGAGGACCCCCGCTTCTCGCTCAGCCTGGCCGGCGAGGCCTTCTTCGTCATCGGTCTGCACCCGGCGGCCAGCCGGCCCGCCCGCCGGTTCCCGGCCCCTGCCCTGGTGTTCAACCCGCACGACCTGTTCGAGCGCCTGCGGCGAGCCGGTCGCTACGGGCGCCTGAGCCGCACGATTCTCGCCCGCGACCAGGCTTTGGCCGGATCCAAGAACCCCATGCTGGCGCGGTTCGGCGAGATGTCGGAAGCGCGCCAGTACAGCGGTCGCGTCGTGGGCGAGGACTGGACGTGCCCCTTCTCCAGATCGAGGACCGCCCAATGATGCATGAGATCGCGCCCAGGAGCGGCGCGGCCTTCCGGCTGGCGCGGGGGCAGCGGCTGCGGGTGGTTGATCCCCTGGGCGAACAGGTGTCCGACTTGCTGGCGTTCAACGCCGCCGATCCGGCGGAAGTCATTTCGTCGGGGCGGACGCTCGACTATGCCAGCCGCCTCTTCCTGACCAGGGGAGACCCGCTCTACTCAAACCGCAGCCGGGTAATGCTGCGGATCGTCGAGGACACTGTCGGCCGCCATGACTTTCTGCTGACGCCCTGTTCGGCCGACACGTTCCGCATCATCTACGGGGACGAGCACCCGCACCGGGGTTGCTTCGGCAATCTGGCGGAAGCCCTGGCGCCTTTCGGCATCACGCCGGACCAAATCCCGACGGCCTTCAACATCTTCATGAACGTGAGGGTCGATGGCGACAGCGGCGAGCTGAAGGTCGCCCCACCCTTGAGCCGCGCCGGAGACCACATCGTGCTGGAGGCCGAGCAGGACCTGATCGTGGCGCTCACGGCCTGCTCGGCGCCGCAGTCCAACAACTTCAGTTTCAAGCCGATTCACTACGCCATCGAAGGGGGTTGAGATGACGCTCGCGCTCCTCGTCTCCGCCCTGTTGGCCACCGCGACGCCCGAAGCGGCGCTGGAGCCGGCATTCGGCGCCACCATCGTCTCGACCCATCCGGACGGGCGGAAGGCTCGGCTGTGGCTCCACCGGGATCACAGCTACACCGCCCAGGGCCGCAAGGGGCAACGTTCGGGCGGAACCTGGCGGCTGTCGAAGGACGGCAAGCTCTGCCTGAGACAGAAGCGCCCGCTGCCCATACCCGTCGCCTATTGCAGGTCGCCCCCGACCGCGCAGGCCGGACGGCCGTGGAAAGACACCGCCTTCAACGGCGAACCCGTGGTCAACGAGATCGTGCGCGCCCGCTAGCCCTTCGCCCGGTCCACCGTCTCGATGGACGGGTTGGCGCGCAAGGCGGCGATGATGTTGGTGGCGTGCCTGGCGTCCTTCACGTCGAGATCGAAATCGACGTCGAAATGGTCGTCGCCCCGGTGGTGCATGGTCAGGTTGACGATATTGCCGCCAGTCTCGCCGATGATCGTGCAGGCCTCGCCCAGCACCCCCGGCGCGTTGCGGATGGTGGCCCGAAGGCGGGTGCGCGAGACGCTGTTGCGCTCGGCCTCGGGGGTCCAGTGCAGGTCGCGCCACAGGTCCTGGCGGTCGTCGTATTGTTCCAGGGTCGGGCAGTCGATGGCGTGGACCTCGATGGCCTTGTCCACCGAGATGCCGACGATGCGGTCGCCCGGCACGGGGCGGCAGCAGATGGCGAACCGGATCATGTTGCCCGCCCGCAGCTTGTCGCCAGTGACAAAGTCGCTGCCGCTGCGGCCGTCCTCGATGCGCCGGCGCACGGTCACCGCCGCCATCTCCGAATCCTTGAGGCCCGGGAAGATGGTCTCGATCACCTCCGACGGGGTAATGCGCAGCCGGCCGATGGCGTCGAACAGCTCGTCCTCGGTGGCCACGGCAAACCGGTCCAGGGCCGGCCGCAGGCTGACCCCTGACCGGGTCTTGCCGACCCGGCCGAAGGCCTGATCCATGGCCGCCACCCCCAGGCGATGGAATTCTTCCTTCTCGGTCTGGCGGATATGCCGGCGGATGGCCGAGCGGGCCTTGCCGGTCATCGCTAGCGAGCGCCAGTCGGGCAGCACCGCGGGCTTGGCCGCCCGGACAATCTCGACCACGTCGCCGTTCGCAAGTTGTGACCGCAAGGGCTTGAGTTCGCCGTTGATTTTCGCCCCGACGGTGGTGTCGCCCACGTTTGTGTGGACGGCGTAGGCGAAGTCCAGCGGCATCGAACCGCGCGGCAGGGTGATCAGCTTGCCCTTGGGGGTGAAGACGAACACCTGGTCGAGGAACAGCTCCATCTTGGCGTGTTCGACCAGGTCGTCGGTGTCGCCGCCGTGCTCCATCATCTGGACCAGCTGGCGCAGGTTGGCCAGCGGGTCGCGCCCGCCCTCGGCCTCCATGGCCTCGCGGTCGAAGCCGTAGGACTTGTTCTTGTAGCGCCAGTGGGCCGCCACCCCGTCCTCGGCCACCCGGTCCATCACCTCGGTGCGGATCTGCATCTCCACCCGCATGCCCTTGGGCCCGATCACCGTGGTGTGCAGCGAGCGGTAGTTGTTGCGCTTGGGCGTGGAGATGAAGTCCTTGAACCGCTCGGGAACGCAGGGCCACTGGCGATGGATCAGGCCCAGAGCCCGGTAGCAGTCGCCCTCGGTGTCGACGATCACCCGGAAGGCGTAGATGTCGCTCATCTGCGAGAAGCCGATCGATTTGCGCTGTAGCTTGCGCCAGATGGAGAAGGGGTGCTTTTCGCGGCCGAACACCCGGGCGGGGATAGCCTCCGCCTCGAGAATGCGGCTGATGTCGCCGCTGACCTGCTGCACCGCCTTGCCCTGGTCGACCCGCATGGCCTCCAGCCGGCGCAGGATGGCGTTGCGGGCGACCGGATTGAGGTGCTCGAAGGCCAGTTCTTCCAGCTCGGTGCAGATGCGGTGACAGCCGATGTTGCGCGCCAGCGGGGCGTAGATGTCGAGCGTCTCGCGGGCGATCCGCTCGCGTTTGGCCGGGCTCTTGATGAAGCCCAGGGTGCGCATGTTGTGCAGCCGGTCGGCCAGCTTGACCATCAGGACGCGCACGTCCTTGGAGATGGCCAGGATGAACTTGCGCAGGTTCTCGGCCTGGCGCGCGTGTTCGGCGGCCAGTTCCAGCTTGGAGAGCTTGGTCACCCCCTCGACCAGCTCGGCCACCTCGGCCCCGAACAGGTTCTCGATATCCTCGCGGGTGACCGCGGTGTCCTCGATCACGTCGTGCAGCAGGGCGGTGACGATGGAGGCGGTGTCGAGGCGGTATTCGGTGAGGATCCCGGCCACCTCGATCGGGTGGGCGAAATAGGGGTCGCCCGAGGCCCGGGTCTGCGAGCCGTGCATGCGAACGGCATAGACATAGGCCCGGTTCAACAGGCCTTCGTCCGCGGTCGGGTCATAGGCCCGGACGCGCTCGATCAATTCGTACTGGCGCAGGAACTTGGGGGCGGCGGCCTTGGCGGTCGCGGCGAGGCGGGACGCCTTGTCGGGCGTCCCGGGAATTGGGCTCTGAGTCGTGCCTGAAGGCGGGGCGGCGGGTGTCGGCGCCTCTAGGGTGGCTTGCGGTTCTGTGCCGTCCGGGCTCAGTACCGCTCCTCCTGACCACCATCGCGGTCGCTTTGCAGGGCGCGGATCAGTTCCTGCTCGCTCATCTGCATGTGGGTCGGATCCGACAGCAGAGCGACGGTTTCGGCCTCTTCCTCGGCTTCCGTCCGCTCGTCCACACGCTGCAGGGTGCCGATCAGGCTCTCGCGCAGGCCGTCGTTATCGACCACGTCGTCGGCGATTTCGCGCAGGGCGACGACGGGGTTCTTGTCGTTGTCACGGTCGACCATGATCGCCGAACCGGCCGAGATGGCGCGGGCGCGGTGGGCGGCGGCGAGGACCAGACCAAAGCGGTTGGGGATCTTCTCGACGCAATCTTCGACGGTGACGCGGGCCATATTGGATTCTCTGGTTCCGGTGGGACCGGGGTACATAGAGTTTTGCGCGCCATTGTGCAACGCCGCAAGGGCGCATCAGGCTGGACAGGCGTCGCTACCCACTGTCGCGGTCCACGCGAGGGCCGCCGCCGTCTCGCCGCTCAAGGGATGGCGCCAGTCCGGCGCGATCTCGGCCAGCGGGCCCATCACGAACAGCCGCTCGTGAGCCCGCGGGTGCGGAAGGTGCAGACCCGGCTCGTCGAGGATCAGCCGGCCGTGGGCGATCAGGTCGAGGTCGAGGGTCCTTGGCGCGTTGGGATCCCCCCTCGCCCGGCTGAACCTCCGCTCGATCACGTGCAGGGCGTCCAGCGTCTCGCGCGGCGACAGGGTCGTCTCAACCAGGGCCACGCCATTGCGGTATTCCGGCTCGCCCGGGTCCGGCCAGGCCGCCGAGCGCCACCAGGTCGAGCGGGCCAGAACCGTCAGGCCATGCGCTGGGAAGCAGGCCAAGGCCGCCTCGAGCAAGGCTTCGCAAGAGGCGTGATCGCCGGCTAGATTGCTGCCCAGGGCGATGACCACGGATTCGTCCGTATTTGGTTCAGATATTGCGTTCAAGGATTTGAAAAGATGCCCTTTTACCCGACCGACAGGCTCGCGTTGTTCATTGACGGGGCCAACCTCTATTCCCAGGCCAAGGCCCTGGGCTTCGACATCGACTACAAGAAGCTGCTGGACGAGTTCCGCAAGCGCGGGGTGTTGATCCGGGCCTACTACTACACGGCCCTGGCCGAGAGCGGCGACGACTTTTCCCCGCTGCGGCCGCTGGTCGACTGGCTCGACTACAACGGCTTCACCGTGGTGACCAAGTCGGCCCGGGAATACACCGACGCCCAGGGTCGCAAGCGCTGGCGGGGCGACATGGACGTCGAGATCGCCGTCGGCATGATGGAGATCGCCGACAAGGTCGATCACCTGGTGCTGTTCAGCGGCGACGGCGACTTCCGCGCCCTGGTCGAGGGGGTCCAGCGCAAGGGCGTGCGGGTGACCGTGGTCTCGACCGTAAAATCCCAGCCCCCGATGGTCAGCGACGACCTGCGCCGGCAGTGCGACGACTTCGTCGACCTGGCCGACCTGGGCGACATTATCGGCCGCCCGCAACGGACGCATCAGCCGCGCTTTCTCCAGGAAGGCCGGACCCGCGCCGAGGTCGAGGCCGAAGATGAGGTGTGATTTCATTGCCGGGTGCGCACCGGAACTAGTCCCTCCCCCCGGGGGGAGGTGGCTCGCCGAAGGCGAGACGGAGGGGGGCCATAGCGGCGCAGGCCTGCCCCCCTCAGTCACCGCTTCGCGGCGACAACTCCCCCGGGGGGGAGCGACTGGATGAGCCCCCTCTCCGAACCCACGCGCGACTGCCCGCTGTGCCCGCGCCTGGTCGAATACCGCCGCGAGAACCAGCGCCAGAACCCCGACTGGTGGAACGGCCCGGCCCCCTCCTTCGGCGATCCGAACGCGCGGCTCCTGATCGCGGGCCTGGCGCCCGGCCGCACGGGGGCCAACCGCACCGGCCGGCCGTTCACCGGCGACCACGCCGGCTGGCTGCTCTACGACACCCTGAAGAAGACGGGTTTCGCCACCGGGACCTATGATCCCAACGGCGAGGACGACCTCAAGCTGACCGGCGCCATGATCACCAACGTGGTCCGCTGCGCCCCGCCGCTGAACAAGCCGGAGACCAGCGAGGAGAAGACCTGCAGCCCGTTCTTCGCCGCCAAGCTGGCGGAGCTGACGCAGCTGAAGGTGATCGTCACCCTGGGCGACGTGGCCCGGCGCAGCGTACTGCGGGCCATGGGGCTCAAGGCCTCGCTCGGCGAGCCCGGCCACGGGTCACAGTTCACGGCCGGCCCCTATACCGTGATCAACAGCTACCACTGCTCCCGGCTCAACACGAACACCGGGCGGCTTACGCCGGCGATGTTCGAGGAGGTGTTCCGGAGGGTGAAGACGCTGCTGGAGACGGGGACAGGTTAAGGTGTCCCAAGGGACATCTTAACCTGTCCCCTCCTGCCATATCGGACTGGGCAGCGGCATCGCGCCGAGGTCTGGGGCTGCCCCCTAACCGGTCCGGTCACCCTTCATCAGGCGGGCCTTGTCGCGTTGCCAGTCGCGCTCGGCGCTGGTCTCGCGCTTGTCGTGCAGCTTCTTGCCCTTGGCCAGGCCGATCTCCAGCTTGGCCAGGCCCTTTTCGTTCCAGTAGAGCTTGAGCGGGATGATCGTCCGGCCCTCGCGCTGGACCGCGCCGATCAGCTTGCCGATCTGCTTGCGGTGCAGCAGCAGCTTTCGGTGCCGCCGGGGCTCGTGGTTGAAACGGTTGCCCCCGCTGTAGGGCGGAATGTCGGAATTGATCAGGACGATGTCGTTGCCTTCGACCGCCGCATAGGACTCGGCGATGTTGGCCCGGCCGTTGCGCAGGCTCTTCACCTCGGTGCCGAGCAGCATGATGCCGGCCTCGACCACGTCGTCGATGAAGTAGTCGAACCGCGCGCGGCGGTTTTCCGCGATCGTCTTCCCGACCTGGGGCATCAGACCAGCCCCGCCTCGTGCATGGCCTCGAGGATTGCCGGCTTCACCGCGTCGGCGCAGGGGGTGATCGGCAGGCGGCAATCCTCGGCGCACAGGCCCAGATGCGCCAAGGCGAACTTGGTCGGGGCCGGCGAGGCGTCCAGGAACAGGGCCTTGTGCAGCCGCACCAGCCGGTCCTGCCAGGAACGGGCGGTCTCCCAGTCGCCGGCCATGGCCGCGTTGAAGAAGCTGGCGCAGCCGTCCGGCGCGACGTTGGCGGTGACCGAGATGCAGCCGTGTCCGCCATGGGCCATGTAGCCCAGCGCCGTGGGGTCGTCCCCCGACAGCATGATCCACTCCTCGCCGCACATCAGCCGCTGAAAACTTACCCGGGTCATGTCGCCGGTGGCGTCCTTGACGCCGATGATGTTGGGCAGGGCCGACAGCCGGGCCAGGGTTTCGTTGCTGACATCGGACGCCGTGCGCCCGGGCACGTTGTAGACCAGCACCGGCAGCTCCACGGCGTCGTTGATCGCCTTGTAGTGCTGGTAGATCCCCTCCTGGCTGGGGCGGTTGTAGTAGGGTGAAACGCATAGCGCCGCGTCGGCGCCGACGGTCTTGGCGTGGCGCACCAGATCGATGGCCTCGGCCGTGGCGTTGGACCCCGCGCCGGCGATCACCGGCACGCGGCCGCGCGCCGTCTGAACGCACAGCTCAACGACGCGCTTGTGCTCGTCATGGCTCAGGGTCGCGGTCTCGCCGGTGGTGCCCACCGGCACCAGGCCGTGAACGCCGCCGGCGATCTGCCGCTCGACCAGGGCGACGAAAGCGGCCTCATCGACCGCGCCGTCGCGAAAGGGAGTCACAAGGGCGGGGACAACGCCCTTGAAAGGAATATGGACCATGACTTGCAAAAGGCCGTGAGTTCGCCGCTTTCATTTGCGGCTGTGTGTCGGTGGCGGACAATATGTCCGCGTACAGGGCGTTCGCAACCGCCGCGCGGTCTGTTTGACGCTATGGAGACAGAGGATTGACGGCATTTGCACGGAAGCTGGCGGTCGGCGCGGTCCTGGCGGCGATTCTCGGCGGTGTCGCGGGCGCCCAGTCGGTGGAGCCTGAGGCCCCGAAGTTGGTGACCACGCCCCAGACCGCCTACCGCCAGCCGTTGTCCGACAGTGACGCGTCCTATCTCAGCACGGCCCTCACGGGCGCGCGGGCGGGCGACGGCGCGCGGGTGCGCCTGGCCATGGACGCGATCCAGGATCCGATCGCCAGGAAGGTCGCCCTGTGGGCCCTGGCCGACGGCGCGCCCGATTCGCTGAGCTTCTTCGAAGCCGATTCCATCCGCCGCGATCTCAATGGCTGGCCGCGCGGCGCCAAGCGGCAGGCCACGGCCGAGAAGCTGATCGGCACGGCCGGCATGCCGCCCGAGCGGATGATCGCCTGGTTCGGCGGCGCCGAGCCGACCACCGCCGAGGGAGCCATGACGCTGGCCGGCGCTCTGCGCGCCACCGGTCGGGGCGAGGAAGCCCGGGTGCTGATCCGCCGCTGGTGGCGCGAGCAGCTGTTCGACGCCGCGCCGCAGGCGGCGATGCGCGCCAAGTTCAGCGAATACCTGACGGCGGACGATCATCTGGCCCGCGCCGACATGCTGCTCTACGGCCCCCAGGGGCCCGCGGCCCGCGAGATGGTCTCCGGCCTGCCCGAATTCTACCGGCCGATCGCCGACGCCCGCATCGCCCTGCGCTCCAACTCGGCGACAGGCAACGAGATGATCGCCGCGATGACCTCCGAGCAGCGGAAGGATCCGGGCCTGGTCTACGAGCAGGCGGCCTATTTCCAGCGACGCGGCCTGACCACCCTCGCCCTGCAGCTGGCCCGCGGCTTCAAGGCCGCCCCCAGCCAGGAGGTCGCCGCCCGCGCCTGGACCACCGATCGCCGCAAAATGGTGGTCACCGCCCTGGCGGCGGGGGATTACGTCGGAGCCTATGGCGCGGCGGCCAACACCGGGCTGACGATCGGCCCCGACGCCGCCGAGGCGGAGTTCTACGCCGGCTGGATCGCCCTCTCGAAGCTGAGGAACCCGCAGGCCGCGGCCGGGCACTTCGCCAACCTGGCGGCGGCGGGCACCTCGCCGATCACCCAGGGCCGGGCCCTCTACTGGCAGGGCCGGGCGGCCGAGGCGCTGGGCGACAAGGCCGGAGCGCAGGCCTTCTACGCCAAGGGCGGCGAGTACATCACCGTGTTCTACGGCCAGCTGGCCGCCGAGAAGGCCGGGGTCACCCACATCACCCTGCCCAAGGACCCGCCGGTCACCCAGGCCGACCGCGCCCGGTTCGAGGGCCGTGAGCTGGTGCGGGCCATGCGCCTGCTGTTCGAGACCGGCAACCGGGACACCTTCAAGGTCTTCGCCCTGCACGTGGACGACACCCTGCCGACGGCCGCCGAATGCGCCCTGCTGGTGGACCTTGCCCGCGGTTATGGCGACCCCGACACCGCCATGCGGGCAGTGCGGACGGCGGCGCAGCGGGGCATGATCCTGCCCGAGCGGGGCTATCCGATGTTGATCCTGCCGCAGGTGGCCGGCGGAGCGGAGCCGGCGTTCGTGCACAGCATCTCGCGCCAGGAAAGCAACTTCGATCCCCGCGCCCGGTCCGCGCCGGGCGCCCGCGGCATGATGCAGCTGATGCCGACCACCGCCTCGGCCGTGGCCCGCCAGCTGGGCGAGTCCTTTTCGGTCGACCGCCTGTTCGAGCCCCAGTTCAACATGCGCCTGGGCTCACGCTACCTCGGCGACATGATCAACACCTTCAACGGCTCCTACATCATGGCCGCGGCCGCCTACAACGCCGGGCCGGGACGGCCGGCCCAGTGGGTCAACCTGTGCGGCGATCCGCGGGGCGGAACCACTGATCCGCTCGACTTCATCGAGTGCATCCCCTTCTCGGAGACGCGCAACTACGTGATGCGCACCGTCGAGACGATGCTGGTCTACCGCGCCCGCCTCAACGGCGGCTCCACGCCCCTGACCCTGTCGAGCGACATCCGCCGCGGCGGCTGGACCCCGCTGCAGTCCGGACCGGACCCGCGGGCGCCCTACCTGCCGAGCTCGCCCGGCGGTCGCTGAGCCGCGCGGGTCGCCGCCAGGACCGGGCCGGCGGGACTGCCGACCAGCGCGCCGTCCAGGCCGAAGACCCTGAGCAGGACCTCCGGGGTCAGCGCCTCTTCAGGCGCCCCGTCGGCCGCCACGCGTCCCTCGGCCAGCACCACCAGCCGGTCGCAGAACCGGGCCGCCAGGGTCAGGTCGTGCAGGGTCACCGCCACCGCCGCGCCCCGCGCCGCCTCGGCCCGCAGCAGTTCGAGCGTCAGCAGCTGGGCGTCGGGATCCAGACCCGCGGCCGGTTCGTCCGCAACCAGCAGCGGCGCGCGGGTGGCCAGCAGCCGGGCCAGCAGCACCCTCGCCCGCTCGCCGCCGGACATCTCCAGCACGCCGCGCTGTCCAAACCCCGCCAGGCCCACCCGGGTCAGCATGTCGGCGGCGACCTCGCGGGCCCGGGCGGGCGGCAGGTCGGGCGCGCCAAGCGCCGCGATCTCCTGAGACGCGAGGTTCCAGCCAACGCGCCGTTCCTGCGGCAGATAGCCGACCAGCCGCGCCCGCTCGACCTCCGGAATCCCGTTCACCGGGCGCCCGGCCAGGGCCGCCGTGCCCGCCTGGGGACGCAGCAGGCCAAGGCCTGCCCGCAGCAGCGTCGTCTTGCCCGAGCCGTTGGGGCCCAGCACCCCGACCATCTCGCCGGGCATGACCGTCAGGCCCGCCCCGCGGAGGGCCTGCCGGGCGCCCTGCCAGACCACCAGGCCCTGGCTTTCCCAGGCCGGGATCATGACCGCCAGCTCCGCGCCGCCCGCCAGGCGACCAGGGCGAACAGCGGGGCGCCGAACAGGGCGGTGACGACGCCCAGTTTCAGCTCCTGCTCCGTCGGAATGACCCGCGCCGCCAGATCGGCGAGCACCAGCAACAAGCCGCCGGCCAGCGCCGACGGCAGCAGGGTGCGGCCCGGGTCGTCGCCGGCCCAGCGGCGCACCAGATGCGGCGCGGCCAGGCCGACGAAGCCGATGATTCCCGCCGCCGCCACGGCCGATCCGGCCAGCAAGGCCGCGCCGCCGACGGCCGCCGCCCGCAACCGGGCCATGGGCAAGCCCGACAGGGCCGCCGTCTCCTCGCCCAGGGTCAGCATGGTCAGGCCCCGCGCCGACCAGGCGACCAGCAGGGCGCCCAGCGTGGCCGGCAGGGCGGCGCGGACCACATCCGGCCAGTCCCGGTTGGCCACCGAACCGAGCATCCAGGACAGCACCTCCGCCGTGGTCACCGGCGAGGGCGAGAAGTTGTAGACCAGCGAGCTGAGCGCTCCGGCGAAAGCCGAGATGGACACGCCAAGCAGGATCAGGGTCTCGGGCTCGCGGAAGCGGGCCGCCAGGGTCACCACCAGCGCCCCGGCGACCAGGGCCCCGGCCAGGGCGGCGACCTCGATGGCGCCGGGAATGGCGGCCAGGCCGAGCGCGATGGCCACGCCGGCGCCCAGGCCCGCGCTGGCCGAGACGCCGAGCACTCCGGGATCGGCCAGCGGATTGCGCAGCAGTCCCTGCAGCGCCGCCCCGGCCAGGCCGAGCGCGCCGCCGATCAGGGCGGCCATGACCACCCGCGGCGCGCGGATGGTCCAGAGGATCTCGCCCGGCGCGGACCCGGGCCGGGCCAGGGCGGTCAGGTAGTCCCCCGCCCGCAGCGGCGTCTCGCCGACCAGCACGGCCAGCGCCATCGCCACCAGGACAAGGCCGGCCAGCAGGACCAGGCCGCGCCGTCCACTCATGGCCGCTTCGCCCGCGCCAGGATCTCCGGGCCCTCGGCGGCGAACCAGGCGGGGCAGCCGAGGATCGTCGAGGGCAGCGCGGCCACGGTCCGTCCGGGCAGGCGGGTCTTCAGCGCCCGATGACGTCCCGGACCCCAGCGGTCCATGGCCACGGCGAAGGCGTCGAAGAAGCCCAGCACGAAGGCGCGCGGCGGCCGCATCACCAGTTGCTCCAGCGGGATCGGCTTCCAGGTCGAGCCGACGGCCAGATTGGTCATGCCCGCGGCCCGCAGCATGGCGTCGACCAGGCTGCCGGGGCCTGTCGTGAAGCCGCTGGGGGTCAGGTAGAGGGCCGGCGCGCCGTTCCAGGCGCCCCTCGCCCCGGCCAGCCTCGCGTCCATGCCCGCCACCATGGCCTCCCCGGCGGCGCGGCGGTCGAGGGCAGCGGCCACGTCGCGGACATTGGCCCGGACAGCCTCGAAGTCGGTGGCGTCGTTGATCCGGACCACCCGCACGCCACGTCGCCTGAGGGTCTCTTCCAGCCGCGCGTCGCCGCCCCAGTAGCGGACCACGACGTCGGGCCGTGCGGCCAGCACGGCCTCGGTGGTCGCCCGGCGCACCGGCAGGCCACGGGCCGCATCGCGCATGTAGCTGTCGCGGTCGTCAGCCCGGGCGGACAGACCGACGATGGCTTCGCGCGGGCTGAGGGCGAGCACGAACTGGTCGGCGCAGCTGTCGAGCGACATCACCGTCGGCGCCGCGCCTCCCGCTGCCTGGGCGTCGATCGGGCCGGCGAACGCCAGCGCCGCCAGAAGGGCGGTCAGCGCGGGCGTTCTGACCACCGATTCAGTCCGTCACGAGGCCGTAGAGGAGTCCGTCCAGCATCACGACCCGCAGCTCGGCGGTCGGGGCCCAGTGGAACGTCGGCTTGGTCAGCAGCAGGGCGACCAGGCCATGACAGGCGGCCCACATCGACTGGGCGGCGCTGTCCGCCGTGCCGGTGCGCAAACGGCCGATGGCCGCGATCTCGCGCACCGTGCCGACCCACACCGCGTAGCAGCGGTCCCCCAGGGCCTCGGTGGCCGCCTGCTTGTCCTCGGAGACGATGCCGCTGTGGCCGCAGAACACCAGCTGGTAGGCGTTCGGGTTTTCCAGGGCGAAGGTCATGTAGGCGTCGAGCATCAGCCGCACCCGGGCGACCGCGTCGATGGGCCGGGCCGCGATCTCGCTGTTCTGCTTCAGCAGCAGCTCGATCGCGCGGTCGCAGATTTCCAGCAGGATCTCGTCCTTGTCGCGGAAGTGCATGTAAAGCGCCGTGGAGGAGACCCCCACCTCGTCGGCGATCTTGCGGATGGTCGCGCCCTGGTAGCCCTCGGCGAGAAAGATACGCTCCGCCGCCTGCAGGATTTCGCCCCGACGAAGGTGCCCATCGCCCTTGGGCTTACGCGCCGACCGTTGCGGCTTCTTCAAGGTAGTCGTCACTCGACTCGCCCTTCCCCTAGGTTCCCCGATCGCTACTAAACGGCAATCACCCAACGCCCGCAAGGCGCCTCGCCCAATGCGATCGCGCCCCTTGGTTGTATAGTTAACATTTCCCTCTTGACGGGATATTTGCGAACGCCGATTGATTCGCCCCGTCGATCAGAATGAGAGGCGAAATGGCGCGGGAAGATGCGGCGAAAGGGCTTCGCGCCCACGATCTCGAATCCTTGCCGCGCCTGCGCCGCCCCATGCCGCGGCTCGTCGGCGAGGACGCGCTGGAGCCGGCCCGGGGCGCGGCCCAGCCGCCGACCGCTCGCCAGTGGCTCGCCGGGATTGTGGTCGCGGCCTCATTGACCGCCGGGCTGATCCTGACCCCCGCAATCGTCCACGACCTCCTCTTCCTGCTGTTCGCTCTCGCGGCGCTGACACGTCTGGCGGCGACCCTGATGCCCCCTCGGGCGCGGCCGGTGGGTGGCCTCGCCGACGACGCCCTGCCCCGGTACACGATCATCGCGCCGCTCTACCGCGAAGCCGACATCGCGGCCAATCTGGTGGCGGCGCTGGCCGCCCTCGACTACCCGCCCGATCGGCTGCAGGTCATGATCGTGCTGGAGAGCGACGACAGGGAGACGTGGGACGCGCTTGCGGCGCTTCCCTTGCCAATCTTCATTCAAGTGCTGGCCGCGCCGCCCGGTCGGCCTCGCACCAAGCCCCGGGCCTGCAACGTCGCCCTGGAGCTGGCGACCGGCGAGCTGTTGACCATCTACGACGCCGAAGACCGGCCGGACCCCGGTCAGTTGCGCGAGGCCGCCGCCCGGTTCGCCGCCGCGCCGGTGCGTCTGGCCTGCCTGCAGGCGCCGCTACGGGTCGACCCGGATCGGCGGCTGCTGCCGGCCCAGTTTGCCCTCGAATATGCCGTCCAGTTCGAGGTGATGCTCCCGGCCCTCGCCAGACTGGGCGCGCCCTTTCCGCTCGGCGGCACCAGCAACCACTTCCGGGTCGCCGCCCTGAGGGCCGTCGGCGGCTGGGATGCATGGAATGTCACCGAGGACGCGGATCTCGGCTTCCGGCTGGCCGCCGAGGGATACGCCATGGATCTGCTGGACAGCCCGACCTTCGAGCCGGCTCCGGAAACGCTTGCCGACTGGATCCCGCAGAGGGCGCGCTGGGTGAAAGGCTACATGCAGACCTTCGGCGTGCAGTCGCGAGAACCGCCGCACTGGCGCACCGGCGCGGCGGTCTCATTCGCCGTGACCCTTGGCGCGGCGATCGCCGCCGCCTTCCTGCACGGCCCGCTGGTCGCCTGGGCGATCGTCGGCACGGTGCTGGGCCTGGCCTCTGGCGGCGCGCCCTGGCTAAGCCCCTGGGACGGGGGCCTGCTGACCGCCGGCTGGACGTTCGCCGGTCTCGCCGGCTGCGTCGGATTGCGCCGCGCCGGTCTGCCGCTGCGGATCCGCGACCTTGCCTTCCTGCCGCTTTACTGGCCGCTACAGTCCCTCGCGGCAGCCTTCGCCCTGGTGCAACTTCTCTGGCGGCCGTTCCACTGGGACAAGACCCCGCACGCCCCTCGGACTGGCGCCTTCCCTGATCGGACCATCGCGGTCCGATCAGGGAAAAAGGCGCCAGCACTTTGAATTGAGCGCTTCCTGATCGCCAAACCGGCTTCCACTTTGGCGGGAAGCGCTCTGGACAGGTCCCCGTCTGAGCCGGTATCGCCCGGCCATGACCGGGCCGATCGTCGCCGAAACCCCCGCCCTGATGCGCACCACCGGCTGGGCGGACTATGCCCTGGTCGACAGCGGCGGCGGCCGCAAGCTCGAGCGCTATGGCCCCTATCACGTGGTCCGGCCCGAGCCGCAGTGCCTGTGGGCCCCTCGCCTGCCCGCCGCCCGCTGGGACGCCGCCGACGCGGTGTTCGATCCCACGGATGAAGACGAGGCCGGTCGCTGGCGGTTCAAGGGCGCGCCGGTCGACAGCTGGGAACTGGGCTGGGGCGAGGTGAAGTTCCACGGCCGTTTCACCAACTTCCGCCACCTGGCCTTCTTCCCCGAGCAGGCGGCCAACTGGGAATGGCTCGACACCCGCCAGCGCGCCGCCGGCCGACCGCTGAAGATCCTCAACCTGTTCGGCTACACCGGCGTCGCCAGCCTGGTCTGCGCCGCCGCCGGGGCGCAGGTGACCCATGTGGACGCGTCCAAACAGTCGGTCAGCCGGGCCCGCGAGAACGCCGCCTTGTGCGGGATCGACAACGTCCGCTGGATCGTCGAGGACGCCCGCCGCTTCGTACAGCGCGAGGACCGGCGGGGCAGCCGCTATGACGGGATCATCCTTGATCCGCCGAAGTTCGGGCGCGGTCCGGACGGCGAGGTCTGGCGGCTGTTCGAGGACCTGCCGGAGATGATCGGCCTGTGCGCCGGGCTGCTGTCCGACGAGGCCGACTTCCTGATCCTCAACGCCTATGCCGCGCGGATCTCCGGCGCCTCGATGGCCGGGCTGGTCGCCGAAGCCACGGCCAGCCGCGCGGGCCGCATCGACTGGGGCGAGCTGGCCCTCGTCGAGGAGGCCGGGGACCGGCAGGTGGGCCTCAGCTTCTTCGCCCGGTGGTCGGCATGACCCGGGTCGTCACCTCGCACACCAATCCGACGGTCAAGGCGCTCAAGGCCCTGCACATGCGCAAGGCCCGCGAGGAGAGCGGCCAGTTTCTCGCCGAAGGCCTGAAAATCGTCACCGAGGCGATTGAGCTCGGCCATGCGCCGAAGGTGCTGATGTTCGGCAAGGACGCCGCCGATCATCCCTTGCTGGTCAAGGCCATCGCCGCCACCGGCATGGCCCGGGGCGAGGTCATCGAGGTCAATCGCGAGATCCTCGAAAAGATCTCCCGACGCGACAACCCCCAAGCGGTGCTGGCCGTGTTCGACCAGGTGTTCACCCCGCTCCAGGCGCTGGAGCCCAAGAGCGCCAAGGTCTGGGTCGCCCTGCACATGGTCCGCGACCCGGGGAACCTCGGGACCATCATCCGCACCGCCGACGCCGCCGGCTGCGGCGGCGTGGTGCTGGTCGGCGACTGCTGCGACCCCTATTCGGTCGAGGCGGTGCGGGCGACCATGGGCTCGATCTTCGCCGTGCCGATCGTCAAGGCGACGGTGCCCGAGTTCATCGCCTGGCGCGGCGGCTGGAGCGGCTCGGTGGTCGGCACCCTGCTGACCGCCACGGTCGATCACCGCCAGGCCGACTACCGCCGCCCGACCCTGATCCTGATGGGCAACGAGCAGGCCGGCCTGCCCCCCGAACTGGCGGCCGTCTGCGATGTGAACGTCAAGATTCCCATGCGCGGAAGGGCCGACAGCCTGAACCTGTCGGTGGCGACGGGGATCATGATCTACGCGGCGGGGGACTGAACAGGGGACATGTACCGAAGGTACGTGTCCCCTACTTCCCCTTCGGCTTGGCGCGGGTCACCGGCGCGGCGGCGGCGGGGTCCTCCGGCCAGACGTGCTTGGGGTAGCGGCCGCGCATGTCCTTGCGCACGTCGGCCCATGAGCCTTTCCAGAAGCCGGGGATGTCCTTCGTGGTCTGGATCGGCTTGTGGCCGGGCGAGAGCAGACTGAAGGTGAGCGGGACGCCGGCCACCGTCGGGTGGACCGACAGGCCGTACAGCTCCCCCACCCGCACCTCGACCTTCGGCCCGCCGTCGGCGGCGTAGTCGATGGCGAAGCTGTTGCCGGTCGGGGCGGTGAAACGCAGCGGCGTCTCGGCGTCGAGGCGGCGCTGGACGTCCCAGGGGACGAGGCCGCGGATGGCGTCGGCAACCTGGCCGGCGGTCAGCTGGGCAAAGCTGGTCTTGCCCTTGAGCAGCGGGGCGAGCCAGTCCTCGAGCCGGGCGAGCAAGGCCTCATCGGTCAGAGGCTCGCCGAGGAAGGCCAGCCGGGCCCGCAGGGAGCCGGCGGCGTCCATCGGCAGGACGCCCAGCCCCTGGCGCCGCACCTGGTCCAGCAGGGCCGCGGTGATCATCGCCGGGTCGGGCCTGTCGATCCGCCGGTCCTCGATCACCAGCCGGTCCAGCTTCAGCAGGCGGCGGCCGCGCACCTTGCCGTCGGCCTCGACCTCCAGCCGCTCCTCGCGGGTCAGGCGGTCGGCGAAGGCTTCGCGCAGGGCGGCCTCTTCCAGCGGCGCGGCCAGCAGGATGCGGTCTCGCGCCGCCCCGCCGCCCAGCTCGCCGACGGCGATCCACGGCTCGCGAGCCAGCACATCGGCGGCGTCGAGGTGCGCGCCGCGTCCGGTGGCCAGCTGGAACTCGCCCGACGCCCCGCGCGCCTTGGCGACCCGCTCGGGGAAGGCCTCGGCCAGCAGCAATGCCTCATCCAGCGGCGGCAGTTTCGGCGGCGAGCCGGCGGCGCGCGCCCAGCGCTCGGCCAGCTGGCGGGCGTCCTTCGCCCGTTGGCCACGGTCCCGGTCGAAGGTCTCCAGCCGGTGGCCCAGATGCACGTCGCGGCCACCCAGTCCGCGTTCAGTCAGCAGGGCCGCGATCTTCGCCGCCAGCAGCGCCTGACCGCCGGCGGCCCCGCGCACGACCATGTGCGCCAGCCGGGGCGGCAGGGGCATCCCGGCCAGCAGCCGGCCGTGGGCGGTCAGGGCGCCCTGCCCGTCCAGCGCCTGCAGCCGCTCAAGCAGCGCCCGCGCCTCGGCGAAGGCGGCGGCCGGCGGCGGGTCGAGGAAGGCCAGGGCCGAGGCGTCCCGCGCGCCCCAGCGGGCCAGGTCCAGGGCCAGGCCCGACAGGTCGGTCTCGAGGATCTCCGGCCGGGCGAAGGGAACCAGCGCCCGGGTTTCGGCCTCCTCCCACAACCGGTAGCAGACGCCCGGCTCCGTCCGACCGGCCCGGCCCCGGCGCTGGTCGGCGGCGGCGCGGGAGACGCGGATGGTCTCCAGCCGGGTCAGGCCGCTCGCTGGGTCATAGCGCGGCACACGGGCCTGGCCGGCGTCGATCACCACCCGCACCCCCTCGATGGTCAGGCTGGTCTCGGCGATCGAGGTCGCCAGCACCACCTTGCGGCGGCCCGGCGGCGAGGCGCTGATGGCGCGGTCCTGTTCCGCGGGGTCCAAGGCGCCGTAGAGCGGGGCCAGGTCCACGTCCGGTCGCCGCAGCCGCTCGGCCAGCAGGTCGCGGGTGCGCAGGATCTCGCCCTGCCCCGGCAGGAACACCAGCAGGCTGCCGGTCTCCTCCACGAGGGCCTTTTCCACCGCGCGGGCGGTCTGTTCGTCCAGCCGTTTGGCCGGATCGCGGCCGAGGTAGCGGGTCTCCACCGGAAAGGCCCGGCCCCGGCTTTCGATCACCGGCGCCTCGCCCAGCAACGCGGCCACCGCCGCGCCGTCCAGCGTCGCCGACATAACCAGGAGCCGCAGGTCATCGCGCAGCAACTGCTGGCTGTCACGGGCCAGGGCCAGGCCGAGGTCGGCGTCGAGGCTGCGCTCGTGGAACTCGTCGAACAGCACCGCCGCCACGCCGTCGAGCGCCGGGTCGTCCTGGATCATGCGGGTGAAGACACCCTCGGTGACCACCTCGATGCGCGTGCTGGCCGAGATTTTCGACTGCAGCCGGACGCGATAACCCACGGTTTCGCCGACGCTTTCGCCGAGCGTCCAGGCCATGCGCGCCGCCGCCGCCCTGGCCGCCAGCCGGCGGGGCTCCAGCACGATCAGCTTGCCGCCCGCGATCCAGGGCTGGTCCAGCAGGAACAGCGGGACGCGCGTGGTCTTGCCGGCGCCCGGCGGGGCGACGAGCACCGCGCTGGTCTCATCGGCCAGCGCCTCGCCCAGACGGGGCAGGATTTCCTCAATCGGCAGCATCTGGGGGCAGTCCTAGTGCGTCGAAAGCCCCTCGTCACCGAGGGCGTTGCGCGAGACCGCTTAGCTGCTAACGTCCCCGACCTGTTAACTGCGCCGACGGGGGTCGTTGGCCATTGGGGGAGCGAGACGAATGTCCGCAGATGCCGCTAAGCGCGGGAACCGACTTTTTCTCAAGAAATCCATCGAGCAGGTCCAGCACGAGTCAGAGACTCACAAGCTGAAGCGCACCCTCGGGGCCTGGAACCTGGTCCTGCTCGGGATCGGCTGCATCATCGGCGCGGGCATCTACGTCATGACCGGCAACGCCGCGGCCAACTATGCCGGACCGGCGGTCATGCTGTCGTTCGTCGTGGCCTTCTTCGCCTGCATCTTCGCCGGCCTCTGCTACGCCGAGTTGGCCTCGACCATGCCGGTGGCGGGTTCTGCCTACACCTACAGCTACACCACCCTGGGCGAGCTGTTCGCCTGGGTCATGGGCTGGCTTCTGGTGCTGGAATACGGCGTCGCCGCCTCGACCGTGGCGGCCGGCTGGTCCGGCAACGTGGTCAGTCTGCTGCACAATTTTGGCATGGAGATACCCCCCATGCTGACGACGTCCTTCATCCAGGCGGTGCCCATCGACGGCGGCATGACCTTCATCCAGAGCGGCGGCGCCAACATCCTGGGGGCCCTGGGCATCCTTGCGGTGACCGGCCTTCTGGTGCTGGGCGTCTCGGAGTCCGCCACGGTCAACAACATCATCGTGGCCATCAAGGTCGGGGTGCTGCTGGCCTTCATCGTCATGGGCATCGGCTTCATCAACTTCGAGAACTGGACCCCGTTCATCCCGGACAACGAGGGCGGCTTCAAATACGGCCTCCCCGGCATATTCCGGGCTGCTTCGGTGATCTTCTTCGCCTACGTCGGCTTCGAGGCGGTTTCCACCGCCGCGGCCGAGGCCAAGAACCCCAAGCGCGATATTCCCATCGGCATCCTCGGTTCGCTGCTGGTCTGCACCATCATCTACATGGCCGTGGCCGCCGTGCTGACCGGCGTGGTGCCGTTCCGTGAACTGGGCGTCTCGGCGCCGATCGCGCTGGCCGTCGACCGCATGGGCGTGGGCTGGTTCTCCATCCTGATCAAGGTCGGCGCCGTCGCAGGTCTGACCTCGGTGATGCTGATCCTGACCTACGGCCAGAGCCGGGTGTTCTACGCCATGGCCAAGGACGGGCTGCTGCCACGGGTGTTCTCCACGCTGCACGAGAAGTTCCGCACGCCGTGGATCGGTACGATCATCCTGGGCATCGCCATCGCCATCGGCGCGGCCATGCTGCCGATCGAAATCCTCGGCGACCTGGTCAGCCTGGGCACGGCCACGGCCTTCCTGATTGTCTGCATCAGCGTCATGCACCTGCGCCGGGCCCGCCCCGACCTGGAGCGTCCGTTCACGGCGCCGTTCGGCATCATCACCCCGGTGCTCGGCATCTTCTTCGCCCTGGTGATGATCGCGCCGCTGATGCTGGACATCTACGACAAGGCCCAGAAGGGCGACCTGATCCCGGCCACGCTGCTGGGCGGGTACCTTTCCCTCGGCGGGCTGATCTACATCTTCTACGGCTTCTGGAACTCGCGCCTCGGCAAGGGTCTCCCGCAGCACGACGATGACGGCCCTGGACCGGGCGCCATGCAGGCCCAGGTCCACGGCATCGGCGACAGCAACGCGCCGGATTGACCTGACGGACAACAGGACGGAAGGGCCCGGGAGCGATCCTGGGCCTTTTTCGTTGGCCGCCCCTTTATTCGGAACGCCTGAACGCCGATCATATGGACCAGCCGCCGTTCCAGGAGTTTCCGTGACGACATCCCCGATCAAGGCCTTCATCGCCCCGGTCACGCCGCTGCAGCAGAACTGCACCGTCGTCTGGTGCGAGAAGACCAAAAAGGCCGCGGTCATCGATCCGGGCGGCGACATCCCACGCCTGATGGCCGCCATCACCCAGCAGGGACTGACGGTCGAGAAGATCTGGATCACCCACGGCCACCTCGATCACGCCGGCGGCACGGCGGAGCTGAAGGCCCTGACCGGCGCGCCCGTCGAGGGACCGCATCCCGACGACCAGTTCTGGATCGACCAGATCCCCGAAAGCGCCGCCCGGTACGGCATTCCCGGCGCCCAGAGCTTCACCCCCGACCGCTGGCTCGGCGACGGCGACACGGTGCAGCTGGGCGAGACTCAGTTCGAGGTGATCCACTGCCCCGGCCACACGCCCGGCCACGTGATCTTCTTCAATCGCGAGGCCCGCTTCGCCCAGGTCGGCGATGTGCTGTTCAAGGGTTCGATCGGCCGCACCGACTTTCCGCGCGGCAATCACCAGCAGCTGATCGACTCGATCACCCTCAAGCTTTGGCCGCTGGGCGACGACGTCGCCTTCGTGCCCGGCCACGGCCCGATGAGCACCTTCGGCTTCGAGCGCAAGTGCAATCCCTACGTCTCGGACCTCGCCCTGGGCGTCGAGGAGGGCGAAGCCCCGGCATTGGACACCGTCCCCAAGCGCTACATGTAACGCCAAATCGGGACAGACACCTTGGTGTCTGTCCCTGTGTGTTGCAGCGATGAAATTCCGGCGCCACGTCTTGGCGGCACAACGGCGGCCATGGAGCTCGTGATGGACAAGACCGCCCATAGTCCCGCGGAAGAGCCCGGCGCACGGATCCTGGTGGTCGATGACGACCCTGGAATCCGCGACGTGATCGCCGACTTCCTGGGCAAGCACGGCTACCGGGTCGAGCAGGCCGCCGACGCCCGTGGCATGGAGACGGTGCTGCAGCGTGGGCCGGTGGACCTGATCGTGCTCGACGTGATGATGCCGGGCGAGGACGGCCTGTCGATCTGCCGCCGCCTGTCAGGCAATCCCGGGGGGCCGGGCATCGTCATGCTATCGGCCATGGGCGAGGAGACCGACCGCATCGTCGGTCTCGAGCTGGGCGCCGACGACTACCTGCCCAAGCCCTGCAATCCGCGCGAGCTGCTGGCCAGGGTCCGGGCCGTGCTGCGCCGCAAGCAGGAACCGCGCCCGAGCGATGACCATGTCGGCGCCGCCTGCGAGTTCGCCGGCTGGCGGCTGGACCTGGTGCGCCGGGAGCTGCGCTCGCCCCAGGGGGTGATCGTCAACCTCTCCAGC
Source organism: Caulobacter sp. (assembly GCA_030678995.1). Taxonomy (GTDB): domain Bacteria; phylum Pseudomonadota; class Alphaproteobacteria; order Caulobacterales; family Caulobacteraceae; genus Caulobacter. Next base: position 27,022 of record JAUXTQ010000051.1, on the reverse strand, counting down.
GGTGAGTTCTCGCTGCTGCGGGCCTTCGTCGAACGGCCGCAGCGAGTGCTGACCCGCGACCAGCTGCTCGACATGGCCCGCGGCCCGGACACGGAGGCCTATGACCGGGCCATCGACGTTCAGATCAGCCGGCTGCGGCGCAAACTGGATGACGGCGCCGGGGGCGAAATCATCCGCACCATCCGCAGCGAGGGCTATATGTTCTCGCCCAAGGTGATCCGCTCGTCATGAAGCCGTTCGGTCGCGGCGCGCCCCTGTTTGTCCAGGTGCTGGCCCTGGTCATTGTCAGCCTGGTGGCGGCCCACGCCATCTCGACGGCGGTTATCTTCAGCCTTCCGCCGCCGCCGCCCGAGATCTATCGCCTGTCCGAAGTAGCCAAGGCCCTGCGCAATCCCGGCGTGACGACCGTCACCGAGTCGCGGCCGCTGGTGGTCCGCACGGTCCGCAAGCCGCCGGTCGAGCCGGCACTGCGGCCTCGTGGCGTACGTTGGCGCGAGGATGTCCGCCGCAGCCTGGCCGAAGCCCTGCAGGTCGAGCCCGCGCGGATTGTCGTCGGCACCGATGGACCGCGCCGCGTCATGCTCTGGACGGGGCAGACGGAGCGCAGCTTCGAGGTGCGTGTCTTCCGCAGCGGCAAGGCCGACGGGACCGGCATCCATGTCATGGGGCCGCCCCCAGGCGCGCATGGCCGGCACGGGCCGCCCCCGCCGCCGGCCGGAGCGCCCCGGTTCGATGAGCGGGTGCTGTTCGCCCCCTTCAGGGTCGCCGTGCGGCAGACAGACGGGCGCTGGCTGATGGCGCAGCCCGAGCCGTCGTTCCAGCTGGGAACGTGGCAGGGCCGCATCCTGGTGACCCTGCTGCTGTCGGTGCTGGCCATCGCGCCGCTGGCCTGGCTGTTCGCCCGCCGGCTGTCGGCGCCCATTTCAGCCTTCGCCACGGCCGCCGAGCGGCTCGGTCGCGACCCGCGCGCGCCACCGCTGGAACTGGGCGGGTCAAGCGAGGTGACCGCCGCCGCCGAGGCGTTCAACCGCATGCAGGAGCGGCTGCGGCGCTATGTCGAGGACCGCACCGCCATGGTCGGGGCCATCGCCCACGACCTGCGCACCCCCCTCACCCGCCTGCGCTTCCGCATCGAGGCCGCGCCGGAGGAGATCCGTGGCAAGCTGGCCGCCGACATCGACCAGATGGACGCGATGATTTCCGCCACCCTGGGCTTCGTGCGCGACGCCACCCGCGCCGGGCCGCGCGAGAAGCTGGAACTGTCCTCCCTGATCGAGAGCGTGCTGGACGAGGCCGCCGAGACCGGCGCCGACGCCACGGCCCTGCCCTCGGAGCGGCTGGTGGTCGAGGGTGACCCGGTGGCCCTGCGCCGTCTGGCCGCCAACCTGGTGGAGAATGCCCTGAAGTACGGCCACCGCGCCCGTGGACGGGTGTTCGCCGAGGACGGCAGCGCGGTGATCGAGATCGAGGACGACGGCCCGGGCATCGCCGCGGAGGAGCTGGAGCGGGTCTTCGAGCCCTTCTACCGCGGCGAGCCCTCCCGCAGCCGGGAGACCGGCGGGGCGGGCCTGGGTCTGGCGGTGGTGCGCTCGGTGGCCCGCGCCCACGGCGGCGACGTCATCCTGAAGACGCGACCGGGCGGCGGCCTGACGGCCCGCGTCACCCTGCCGCTGTAGGGCGGCCGTCGCCAGAAGTGTTGCGGCGGCGCAAAGCTCGGGCCCTACTGGCGACACGGGCGGCGGCGAGGGTCGCCGATCCCGCTTCCGGAGCCGTCCATGATCGTCCGCGCCGCCTGCCTGTTGCTCGTCCTCGCCGCCGGCCCGGCCATGGCCCAACCCTACGAGCCGCCGATCAGCATCCCCGGCGGCGGACCGCCCGAACCGGCGGGCCCGCCGCCACCGCCGCCGCCGCAGCTGTTCATCAGCCCGGCCGGCGAGCCCTTCCGCGCAGAGCCCGGCGAGCCCTACCCGGTCACAGCCTGGTTCGCGCGCGCCGATGCCGACAAGGACGGCGTCCTCACACTGGCCGAGTTCAACGCCGACTCGCTGGCCTTCTTCGCCGTTCTCGACGCGGACAAGGACGGCGTCGTCGACGGGTTTGAGAATGCCGACTACGAGCACGACATCGCGCCTGAAATCACCGGCATCATGCCCAGCCGGGAGCGCGCCGAGGGCGGCGGCCCGCCGCTCGCGCCGCCCAGCCGCGCCGAACGGATGATGGGCGGTCCCAGCTTCTTCCACCCCCGCGGCAAGCCCATGCCGCCCCGCCGTCAGGGTGCGGCCCAATATGGCTTGCTCAACGAGCCCCATCCCGTCCGCGGCGCCGACGCCGACCTGGACCACAAGATCAGCCGCGCCGAGGCGCAGGCAGCCGCGGGCATGCGGTTTGAACTGCTCGATGCCGACGGCGACGGGCGGATCGCGCTGGCGGATCTGCCCGGAACGCCGGCCCAGACGATGGACGACGGGCCGGCGGCCGGCGGCCGACGGAAGGCGCCGGCGAAAGAAGTTGAAATGCAGCTGCAACCTGCGGCGGCTAACGCCATTGAGTTTACGGCGCCCGCCGCTGATTCCAGTCCCGAGACCTCATGAGCCTGAACGCCGCCCCGACACGCCGCAAAGGGGGCCTGCCGCGCCCCGTGATCTACGCCGTCGCGGCGCTCGGGCTGCTCGTCGCGGCCTGGGGCGGCTGGCAGCTGCTCAAGCCCAAGGCGCCCAAGGACCCCTACCGGCTGGAACAGGTGCAGCAGGGCGACATCACCAAGTCGGTGTCTGCCTCCGGCTCCCTGCAGGCGCTGGTCCAGGTGGACGTCGGCTCGCAGATCTCCGGCCAGATCCTCAAGGTGCTGGTCGACTTCAATGACGAGGTCCGCGCCGGCCAGCTGCTGGCCACGCTGGACCCGCAGACCTACCTCAGCCGGCTGCGCCAGGGACAGGCCGAGATCGCCGCCCGCCAGGCCCAGGTGGCCCAGGCCCAGGCCCAGGCCGCCGAAGCCCGCGCCGCCTACAATCGCACCAGGACCCTCTACGATCAGGGCATCATGGCCAAGGCCGCCCTGGAGACCGCCGAGGCCGCCTGGAAGTCGGCCCAGGCCAACGTCCAGGCTGCCCGCGCCGGGGTTACCCAGAGTCAGGCCGCCCTGGCCAGCACCCAGACCGATCTGGCCCGCACCAGGATCGTCGCCCCGATCGACGGCATCATCATCAGCCGCTCCATCGAGCCCGGCCAGACCGTTGCGGCCAGCCTGTCGGCGCCGGTGCTGTTCCAGATCGCCAACGACCTTTCCAAGCTTGAGGTGAAGATCACCGTCGACGAGGCCGACATCGGCCAGGTGCGTGAGGGCCAGGGCGTCCGCTTCACCGTCGACGCCTTCCCGGACGACACCTTCACCGGCGTCGTGACCCAGGTTCGCAAACAGCCGGAGACCGAAGCCAACGTAGTGGCTTACGTGGTCATCGCCCAGGCCGAAAACCCCGGTGGCAAGCTGATGCCGGGCATGACGGCCAACGCCGACATCATCATCCAACAGCTGCGCGGCGTGATGAAGGTTCCCGCCGCCGCCCTGCGCTGGACCCCGCCCGACGAGCAGCCCCAGACGGCCCAGCGCGCCGGCCCGACCGCGGGCGGACCGGGCGCCCCTGGCGGCCCGGGCAGCCCGGGCGGCGGTCAGCGGCAGGGCCAGGGCCAGGGCCAGCGTGGCGGCGCAGCCGCCCGCATCATCGAAGGGCTCGATCTCGACGCCGGTCAGCGCAAGAAGGCCGAGGCGATTATCGCCGAGGCCCGGACCAGGGCCCTGGCCCAGGCGTCCGGCGACCCGACGGCGCGCCGCCAGGCGATGCGCCAGATGACCCAGGAGATCCTCGTCAAACTGGAGCCGATCCTTAAGCCGGCCCAGAAGGAGAAGCTGGTCGCCCTGCGCGCCCGCATGGCCGCTACGGGCGGCGGCCGAAGCCAGGGCGGGATGGCCAGCGGCGTGGTCTATGTCCTGCGGGACGGAAAGCCGGTGGCCGTCCCCGTGCGCGTGGGCGCCTCGGACGGTTCCTTCACCCAGGTCGTCGGCGCCCTGAAGGCCGGCGACCAGGTGATCATCGGCGGCGGTCCCAAGCCGAAGGCCAAGGCACAGGCCAGTCCCATGGGCGGCGGCGTCCGGGTGCGGATGTAGCCCGTGATCGAAATCCGCGATCTGGAGAAGATCTACCAGATGGGCGAGGAGACGGTGGCCGCCCTGGCCGGCGTCTCCCTGACCATCGAGCGCGGCGAGCACATCGCGATCACCGGCGCGTCGGGATCGGGCAAGTCCACACTGATGAATGTGCTGGGCGGCCTCGACCGGCCCACCCGCGGGACCTACCACTTCGACGGCGAGGACGTCGGCGGGTTCAACGACGATGACCTGGCCGATTTCCGCAACCGCCGGATCGGCTTTGTCTTCCAGTCGTTCCAGCTGCTGCCGCGCCTGTCGGCCCTGCAGAACGTCGAGCTGCCGATGGTCTATGCCGGACTGCCGCCCGTTGAACGCCGCGCCCGCGCCGCCGCCCTGCTCGAGCGGGTCGGCCTGGGCGCCCGCACCGGCCACCGGCCGACCCAGATGTCAGGCGGCCAGCAACAACGTGTGGCGATCGCCAGGGCCCTGGCCAACGCGCCCGACCTGCTGCTGGCCGACGAGCCGACAGGGGCCCTCGACAGCCAGACCGGCCAGGACGTCCTGGCCCTGTTTCGCGAGCTCAACGCCGAGGGACTGACGCTGCTCGTCGTCACCCACGACGCCAAGGTCGCCGACCAGGCGCGGCGCCGGGTCGTGTTCAGCGATGGCCTGATCATCCAGGATGAAAAGGGAGCCCGGTCGTGAGGCGTGCTGATCTGGTCACCTTCGCCGCGCGAGCCATCATCGCCCACCCGACGCGCAGCGCCCTTACCTCGCTGGGTGTCGTGATCGGCGTCGCCGCCGTGGTGATGATGACCTCCATCGGCCTTGGCGCGCAGCAGCGGGTCACCAGCGCCATCGGCGGCCTTGGGTCCAATCTGTTGATCGTCAGCCCCGGCGCCTCGCGCGGGCCCGGCGGCGGTTTCGTCAGCCAGGGCGCCGGCAGCGGCATGTCTCTGACCGAGGATGACGCCAAGGCTATCGCCGACCAGGTCGACGGGGCGATCGCCGTGGCCCCGGCCGTGCGCGGCGGAGCCCAGCTGACCGCCGAGGGCGCCAACTGGCAGTCGCGGGTCGAGGGGGTCACGCCGGACTATCTGGTCGCCCGCGACCTGACCATCGCGTCCGGCCGGATGTTCGACGAGGCGGAGTCCCGCCAGGGCCGCAAGGTCATCGTCATCGGCCAGACCATCGCCACCGAGCTGTTCGGCGAGAACGTCGACCCCGTCGGCAAGCGCATCCGGGTCGGCGCGGCGCCCTTCGAGGTCATCGGCGTCCTGACGCCAAAGGGCCAGAGTGGCTTTGGCCAGGACCAGGACGACATCGTGCTGGGGCCGTTGCGGGCGGTCCGTTCCCGGGTCGTCGGCCGACGGGTTCAGGGGACCAACGTCCAGACCGTCTATGTGAAGGCTGGCGAGGCCGACGACCTGGACCGGCTGCAGGAGGACGTCACCAACCTGCTGCGCGAGCGCCACCGCATCCGCCAGGGGGCCGAGGACGACTTCAGCGTCCAGAACATGGCCTCGATCATGGAAGCCATGCAGGCCTCGGTGAAGACCTTCACCTCCCTGCTGGCCGCCGTCGCCGCCGTGTCGCTGGTGGTCGGCGGGGTGGGCATCATGAACATCATGCTGGTGGCGGTGACCGAACGGACCCGTGAGATCGGCCTGCGCATGGCCGTCGGGGCCAAGCGCAATGACGTCCTCTTCCAGTTCGCCCTTGAGGCCATGACCCTGTCGGTGATCGGCGGCATCATCGGCCTGATCGTCGGCATCGGCGGCGGCTTCCTGATGGCCAGGCTGGGCGAGTGGCCGGTGGCCATCGCCGGCTGGTCGATCCCGGTGTCGCTTGGCTTCTCGCTGTTGGTCGGGCTGGTGTTCGGGGCTTACCCGTCATGGCGAGCCGCGAGGCTGGACCCGATCGAGGCGCTGCGCAGGGAATAGAGCACGGGGACATGCACTTCAGTGCGTGTCCCCTCTGGCCGGAAAGGGACACGCACTGAAGTGCATGTCCCTGCGCCTATACGGGCCGGTCCCCGACGATCGTCACGCGCTCCATCTTGCGCACCGCCGGCCAGTAGTCGCTGACGGCGTAGTGCTGGCTGGCGCGGTTGTCCCAGAAGGCGATGGCGCCGGGCGACCAGCGGAAGCGGCACTGGTACTCGGGGATTGCCGCCTGGGCGTAGAGATGCGCCAGCAGGGCGTCGCTGTCGGCCTTCTCCATGCCGACGATGTGTTGGGTGAAGGCGGCGTTGACGTAGATGCACTTGCGGCCCGTTTCCGGATGGGTGCGCACCACCGGATGCTCGGCCATCGGGTACTTGCGGTTCATCGCCTCGATGGCCTCTTCCGACAGCCCGCGCTTGCGCATGGCGACCCGGAAGTGGGCGAAGTCGTGCACCGCCACGGCGCCGTCGATCCGCGCCTTCACCTCGTCCTTCAGGCCGTCATAAGCGGCGTACATGTCGGCGAACAGGGTGTCGCCGCCCACCGGGGGCAGCTCGATGGCCCGCAGGATCGACCCCAGCGACGGTTCCAGCCGCCAGGTCACGTCGCTGTGCCAGGTGTTTTCCCTGCCCCGGTTGTTTTCGTCGTGGGTGATCGCCAGCACCTCGGGAAAGCCCGGCTTCTGCGGCGCGAAGGGGTGCACCTCCAGCTCCCCGAAGCAGCGGGCGAAGGCCAGATGCTGCTCGGTGGTGATGTCCTGGCCGCGGAAGAACAGCACCTTCCAGTCCAGCAGAGCCTGGCGCAGGGCCGAGACGGTCGCGGACGTCAGCGGACGGGTGAGGTCGATCCCCTCGATCTCCGCCCCGATGGTCGGGGTCATCGGCAGGATGGTCAGGTCCTCGATCACGAGGCTGCGGACGAGCTGATTCATGATGTCCTCCCGAAGTCGCCGCGAGTATGTTACCCCTCGGTTTCATTCGGCAAGCCCTGTTTCATCCGCTAGACCAGACCCATGACCGCCGCCGCGCCCATCGTCCGCAAGAAGCCCCGCGTCGACCACGCGGCCCGACGGGCGGAGTACGTCGGGGTCGCCGCCCGGGTGTTTCTGGAAAAGGGCCTGCACGCCGCCACCATGCGCGACATCGCCGAGGCCGCCGGCGCGGCCAAGGTGCTGTTCTACCGCCTGTTCCCGTCCCGCGAGGCGCTGGTCGAGGCGGTGTTCGAGAAGGTCGCGGCGGCCATCGACGAGGCCTATGACCAGCCCTGGGAAGGCTACGGCTCGATGGTCGGTCGGGTGCTGGAGACCGCGCGGACGGACCCGGCCCCCTTCCTGGTGGTGTTCAAGAACTGCCGCGCCAGCATGCCGGAGTGGGAATTGCGGCTGCGCCGGGTGCTGGCCCGCACCTCCATGCCCCTGTTCGAACCCGGCCCCAATGCGCCGGCCGGCGCCGAGGCGCGGTCTCGCAAGGCCGCCGGGGCCCTGTTCGGCCTGTTCCTCGACAGCATGGTCACCTGGCTGGAAGACCGCGACGGCCTGACCGACGAGGAACGCATCCGCTGGTGGGGCCGCATTGTCCGCGAAAACCGCGCCGCGGGCCGCGAAGCCTTCCGGCTCGATTGACTCCCGGCCCAAGGCGGGACGATCCTGAACGGCGATAACCAACAACAAGCGAGGAAGCGCCCGTGATCCCCGGACTGATGCAGGACGTCCCGCTGCTGACGACCGCCATTATGGCGCATGCCGAGACCGCCCATGGCCGGGTGGAGATCGTCTCCCGCACCGTGGAAGGCCGGGTTCACCGCTACGACTATGCCGGCATGGCCGCGCGCGCGCGGCGCATGGCCCGGGCGCTGCAGGCGCTGGGGGTCAAGTCCGGCGACCGGGTGGCCAGCCTGGCCTGGAACACCCACCGGCATCTGGAACTGTTCTACGCCGTTCCCGGCCTGGGCGCGGTGCTCAACACGGTCAATCCGCGGCTGTTCGACGACCAGATCGTCTATGTGCTGGAGCATGCCGAAAGCACGGTGCTGTTTTACGACCGCACCTTCGCGCCACTGGTCGAGCGGCTGGCCGACCGCTTCACCACGGTGAAGACCTTCGTGCTGATGTCGGACGCCGAAAGCCATGACCCTGGCGCGGTCGGGGCGCTGAACTACGAGACCTTGGCCGACGCACAGAGCGACGCCGCCTTCCCCTGGCCGAGCTTCGACGAGAACGCCGGGGCCTTCCTCTGCTACACCTCAGGCACCACGGGCGACCCCAAGGGGGTGCTCTACAGCCACCGGGCGGTGGTCATCCACGCCCTGGCCGCGGGCCTGGCCAGCGCCTTCGGGCTGACGGCGTTTGACGTGGTCATGCCCTGTTCGTCGCTCTACCACGCCACCGCCTGGGGCCTGCCGTTCATCTGCCCGATCAACGGCTGCAAGCTGGTGCTGCCGGCGGAGAAGATGGACCCGGCCAGCCTGCAGGACCTGATCATCGGCGAGGGGGTGACCTTCTCCGGCGGGGTGCCGACCATCTGGACCATGTACCTCGACTGGCTGGCCCAGACCGGCCAGACGGTGGGCCAGCTCAAGCGGGTGATCATCGGCGGCTCGGCCGTGCCCCGGGCCATGGCCGAGACCTTCAAGGTCAAGCACGGCGTGCAGGTGCTGCAGATCTGGGGCATGACCGAGACCTGCCCGCTGGGCGTGGTCGCCACCCCGACCCCTTCGATCGCGGCCCTCGGCGAAGACCAGGTCGACGAGGTCATCTGGACCCGCCAGGGCCGGCTGCAGTTCGGCATCGAGCTGAAGATCATGGCCGAGGACGGCAGCGAGGCGCCGCGCGACGGCGAGACCAGCGGGGCCCTGATGGTGCGCGGCCCCTGGACCATCAAAAGCTACTTCCGCAAGGAAGAGACCGTGATCCTCGACGCCGACGGCTGGTTCGACACCGGCGACATCGCCACCCTCGACGAGCACGGCTTCATGCGCATCACCGACCGGGCCAAGGACGTGATCAAGACCGGCGGCGAATGGATCAGCTCCATCGACCTGGAGAACATCGCCGTGGCCTGTCCGGGGGTGAAGATCGCCGCCGTGGTCGGCATTCCGCACCCCAAGTGGGAGGAGCGCCCGCTGCTGGTCATCGAGACCCACGAGGGCCGCACCGTGACCCGGGACGAGGTGCTCGACTACCTGCGGCCCAGGATCGTCAAATGGTGGATGCCCGACGACGTGGTCTTCGCCGCCGTGCCCCTGACGGCGACAGGGAAGATCGACAAGAAGACCCTGCGCGCGGCGTGGAACGGGCATCTGACATAGCGTGCGTGGTTCGACACGCGCCTTCGGCGCTGCTCACCATAACGAACACAAATATACGTCATCCTGAGCAGGCCCGCAGGGCCGTGTCGAAGGACGCACGCAAACTCAATCCACGCTCATCGCCAATATCCGGCTGATGTGAGCGAACGGCGTCCCTGTCTCGGCAGACCACCGCGTGAACGCCGCCTGGATCGCCTTGCGGGACTTCTGGCTGTCGGGCGCGCCGTCGATGACGCCCTCGGCGGCCAGGGCCTTGACCATGTCCGGCGAGGTCACCCAGCCGTCGCGGCCCATGAAGCGCAGGGCCATCATGCCGGCGCCGCCGCCCAGCCGGTCACCGCGCTTCTTCAGCAGGTCCAGGAGGCCGATGTAGTTGTCCGCCGGCCACTCGGCGAAGACCCTGCCCGCCGAGCCATGCTCAGCCGCCAAATCCATCAGGAAGGCGGCGTTGTTCTGCACCGAGCGCACCTTGGCGCCGTTGCGGATGATGCGGCTGTCCCTGAGCAGGGCGTCGAATTCCTCGTCCGACATCGCCCGGCAGCGGGCCGGCGAGAAGCCCCAGAAGGCTTCCTCCGTCCCCGACCACTTGTTCTCCACAACCTTCCACGAAAAGCCCGCCTGGAACACGCAGCGGCTCATCATCGACAGCCAGCGGTCGTCGGGAATGGCGGCCAGTTCAGCGGCGGTCTTCATCGTCGCCAGCTGCGCCGCCAGGGCCTCCTCGCCGCCCTTGCGGGCTGCGGCCTGGGCGCGAATCTCGGTGAAGGGTCTCAGCGGCATCCTATTCCACCGTCACCGCGCCGGCGGGAATATTGATCCGCACCCTGGCCACACCGCGCGTGGGCCCCGCGTCGAAGCCTCCATCGACCGGATAGGCCGAGTATCCAAAGGTCAGCAGCAGGCCCCGCGCGGGATCGTAGCTGCTCCTCAGCCCCTTGAAGTCGATTCCGGCGAACCCGCGACCGTCGCTTTCGCTAACCAGTCGGCAGGTGAAGCTCTCGGGATTGTCGTCGGCGTAGAAGATCACCAGCAGGTGGCCGCTGCAGCAGGCCGGCTCGCCGCCAGTGTCGAGGAAGGCCACCCGCACCCGGCCCTGGTAGAAGGTCCGGCTGTTGGCCTCCCAGGGCTCGACGATGTTGTAGGCGCCTTCGGTGGCGCCGTCACACTCGCGCACCGCGGCCGACAGGGCCGGCGAGGCGAAAACCAGCGCGCCCAGCAGGGCGAGAGCCGACAGGGTTCCGCGCACGACAGCCTCCTTGTGGTCCCGCCAAAGGGGAGCGGATCGGCGGCCATCCTGCGTCGTCGCGGGCGCGAGGGCTAGCCCCGCATATCGCCGTTCCGCTAGGCTCGGGGCCTCGGCGGGGTGATCGACATGCGGCGTTGGCTGGCGGGACTGGGACTGGTGCTGCTGCTGGCGGCCGGGATCTGGCTGCGGCTGACCTATGTCCACTACTTCCCCCTGGTTCCCGACGAGATCGGCGGCCCGCCGGCCAGTCCGCCGGTGCTGGCGGCGTTCGGCGACGATCCGCCCGTGTTGACCATCGCCGACTGGGAAGGCCGCCGCGCGCCCTTGCTGCGCGCCGCCTTCGCCGAAAATGTCTACGGCCCCATGCCGCCGGCCCTGCCCGGACGGGTGGAGAAACAGGTCTCGCTGCACGACAACGAAAGGCTGGTCGAGGTCGAGGGCGAGCGACTCCGACAGCTGACCGTCGGCTTTGGCGAGGCCGGCGAGCGCGGCCAGGTCAATGTCGTGCTGGCCATGCCGCCGCAAGGCACGCCGGTCCGCGCCCTGATCGTGATGCAGAACTTCTGCGGCAACGACGCGGCGGTGAACTGGCGGTTCAAGGCGGTCGTGTCCCTCGCCGCCCCGCCCAAATTCTGCAAGGGACCGATGGGCTTCGCCGCCCACATCATCCTGGGCCGCTACATCAACGGCCCGCCGCTGCGACGGCTGACGGACCGGGGCTATGCCGTGGCGATGGTCTATGCCGCCGACCTGGTTCCCGACGATGCCCGCACGGCCCCGGCCGCGCTGCGCAAGCTGTACGGAACGGACGCCACGCCCGGCGGGGCGCTGGCAGCCTGGGCCTGGCTGTATTCGGAACTGGGCGAGGTGCTGACCCGCGAGCCGGGCCTGGCCGGAACGCCGGTGGTCGCGTGGGGTCACTCGCGCAATGGCAAGGCCGCCCTGCTGGCTGGCGCGGTCTATCCGGGCGTCGCCGGGGTCATCGCCCACCAGTCCGGCCGCGGTGGGGCGGCCCTGACCCGCGGCACGGTCGGCGAGACCGTGGCCCAGATCACCGGCGAGTTTCCCTACTGGTTCACGCCGAGGTACGCGACATACGCGGGGCGGGAGGCCGCCATTCCGGTGGACCAGCACCAGCTGCTGGCCCTGGCCGCGCCCAAGCCGGTGCTGCTGGGCTCCGGCGACCGCGACCGCTGGGGTGATCCGTCCGGGAGTTATCGGGCGGTGCAGGGGGCCTGGCCGGCCTACCGCCTCTACGGCGTCCCGCCAATGGCCCAGACGAAGCTGGTCGAGCCCGACCTGACCAGGCCCCTGGCGTCCTTCATGCGGCACGGCACCCACGGGGTGACGACCGCCGACTGGACCACCTTCCTGACCTTCCTCGACGCCCACTTCCCGCCGCCAAAAGCTTGACGGGCCGCCGCGTTGGTCGCCGAATGGGCTGTGAGAGTCCGCGCAGACGGACCCCGGAGGACGCCCCATGCCCTACGTTGAAGGCCAGACGGTCCACGACGCCGACTCCCATGTGATGGAGCTGCCCGGCACCCTCGAACGCTACGCCGATCCGGCCTGGCGCGACGCGCTGGCGGCGGCGATCCACAAGAAGGCCCACGAGGGCGACTGGCCCGAGAAGGCCCGCGCGCTGCACCGGGACCCGGACTTCCGCGACGGCCAGGTCGAGAATCTGTTGCTGCGCAAGAACTATCAGGCCCTGGGCGCCTTTGATCGCGAGGACCGGCCGCTGACCGTGGACCTGCTGGGCTTCGCCAGCCAGCTGGTGTTCACCACCGCGGGCCTGAGCCTGTTCGAGCTGGAACACGGCAATGACCCGGCCCTCGCCGTCGAGGCAGCCCGCGCCCACAACCGGATGATGACCGACTATTGCTCGGTCGACCGCCGCCTGCTGCCCACGGGCTATGTGCCGCTAGTCGACCGCGCCCGCGCCGTCGAGGTGGCCCGCGAGGCCATAGAGATGGGGTGCAGGGGGCTAATGATCCCGTCCCGCTGCCCCAAGGACCACGCGCCAAGCCACAGCGACTTCGATCCGCTCTGGGCCCTGGCCCAGGAGGCCGGCCTGCCGATCCTGTTCCACGTCGGCGGCGAGCAGAAGCTGGATCCCGCCTATTTCAACAATGGCGGCCCGCAGGTGCTCGACTTCCATGGCGGGGCCGAGAACTTCACCTCGGTCAGCTTCATGGCCATCCCGGTGTCCATCTGGCAGACCCTGCCGGTGCTGGTGTTCGACGGCGTGTTCGACCGCTTCCCGGACCTGAAGTTCGGGGCCATCGAGCTGGGCGCTGGCTGGTTGCCCAGCCTGATGCAGTTCATGGATTCGGGCGCCCTGGCTTTCGGCAAGGAAGAGCGCCTGCGGCGCCTGTCGGCCCGGCCCAGCGAGATTTTGCAGCGGCAGTTCTTCGCCACCCCCTACCCGCACGAGAATGTCGGCTGGATCATCGGCAATGTCGGCGAGGACATGTGCCTGTTCTCATCGGACTTCCCGCATGTCGAAGGCGGCCGCAACCCGATGAAACGGTTCAACGAATCGCTGGACGACGTCACCGCCTCCGCTCGTCGCAAGTTCTTCCGTGACAACTTCATCGCGATGATGGGCGCGGGCCTGGCGGCCGATCTGCGCGACATCCCGGGGCTGGTCGCCGCCTAGGACTCAGCCCTTCGACGTTGCCGTTTACGGGAGCGGCGCCTAACCTGATCCACGACGGGCCATCGCCGTGATGGCGCCGTATGAAAAAAACGGGGGAACTACTCATGAAGACCAGACTGCTCATCGCCATCGCCGGCCTCGCCCTGATGGCGACCCCGGCCCTCGCCGCCTCGACCACCGTCGAGTTTGCCAACAGCAACGGTCAGACCACCGTGGTGGTGTTCGACGCCGGCGGCACGGCCAGCATCAACGGCGCGGCGCCGACGCCCTATACCCTCGACCAGGAGGCCAAGAAGATCTGCGGCTCGGCCGAGGGCCAGGAGCTCTGCGTGACCTTTGGCGAGATGGGAACCGACGTCGGCTTCTCCACGTCCTACAGCGACACCGCCGGCAATTCGGGCACCGCCACGATCACCGCCGTCAGCGAGTAGCGCCACCACGGGATCGGTCAGCCCTTCTTCGCCGAGGCGGTGAAGGGCGCCATCCGGCTTCGACTGCAAGATCAGGGATTTACCCTGCGAAGCCCGAGGGGCGAAGCAGGGTGGCGGTGCTGTCAGTCCAACGCGCACTCGTCTCCACTTTTGACCCTGCCAGGTCATTGTGGAGGAGGGATAGATTGGGCGTTTCGTTCAAACGGCATCGGTTTCCTGCCGACGTCATTCGCCATGCGGTGTGGATCCATTTTGGCGTCGCGCCGAGGCTTCGCGACGTCGAGGAGAGGCTGGCCGAGCGTGAGGTTGAAGTCAGCTACGAGACGATCCGGTGCTGCGCGAGGAGCGGTTGTGGCTGACCTGTTGGCCGACATTGACGGGTGGCGGTCACCGCTCCTGACACCCTGCTTCGCGATCTGGAAACTTCAATCAATGGCGTCGCGGGCGCGTCGCGCAAAATCCCATCGGCGCCGAAGTTAAGGCGCGGCCGGCTGCGCCGGAGTCGACCGGGATGACGCCGGATCTCCCGATCGTGGTGCTGGCCGGCGGCAAGCCGCTGCACCTCTTTGCAGGGGGCGAGTCTGATCGCACACGCTCTCGACCGGGCGCTCAGCTGGTCGCCGCGGGTGATCGTCCGTGCGAGGCTTCGCGGCGACGGTAGGCATGACGACAGTGATCTGGCGCGCCGACGCCGCACCTGCCGCATTCGATCCTTCAGATGGCGAGGCCCGGATCGCCTTCGAGAATTTCCTGCCTGAGCAGGGGATGCTCTCCCGGCTTCCAGAGAGAAACGCGATGCGCCACGCGATAGACCAGTGGTCCGCCATCGTCTGTTTCGCTGCGCTCCAGCGGTTTGGGGATGCAGACGAATTCGGTCTCGAGTTCATCCGGCGACGCGCGCACCGTCGTGTAGCCGTGACCGGCGTAGTCCAGGAACTTGAGATGCGGCGCCAGCTCCGGATTACTTGCCGCGCGCGCCTGGGCGGGGTCTCCCGTCTCCTTCAATACGAGGGAGGACTTCACGCCGTGCAGCAGGGTCATATTCCAGCTGGTCTCCATCGAGCCGTCGGGCTTGTCATGAATATTGAGGGCGCGCAGGGGGCGGTCCTTGGGCATGGTGAGCTGTTGCACCTCGCCCAGGGTCTGGGCCGAAATCGAGCCGGTGACGAATTCGACGCCGACCGGATCGAACGCGCGAGGCGGCAGGGTCTTGGAGGGATAACCAGCCCAGAACGCGTGTCTGTCCCCCGCCACGATGGTGAACCCGGTGATCTCTTCCGCGCGGACCATGTCGAAGATCTCGCCGTGCTCAAGGCGATAGCCGCCCGTGAACACGCCATATCCCGCACCCGCCGGCCACTGGTCGGCGAACGCCGCCGGCAGGTTCTGGGGATCGGTGCGTCCGGTGAGCGTGCCGAACGAATGGCCCCAGATCTTCCAGGGCGCCCGGGCGGCGCTCAGACGGTCCTTGAACCAGGCCATCTGCTCAAGGCCGAGATAGGCCTCCGGCGGCGCGTCCTTGTTCGAATTGGGAAATTCGAGCTCACCGAGGCGGATCGTGGCCGGCGGATGGCCGCCGTCGTAGGCTTGGCCCTGGTCGAGAATCTCAAGCATCTCCTCGGGCATGGCGCCGAATTTGATCTCCGGAAGCCCGCTGTAGCTGCCGCCCGGTGATCTGAACGAATGATTGTCCGTCAAGATCATGTCGACGTTCTTGCCGTATCGGAACGCCCGCCGAATCTGCAGTGCGTTGATCGCGGCCAGATTATTGGGTTCCTGCCCGACACCTCGCGCGTCCAGCGCCGTGAACGGCTTGTTCTCTACGGCGGGCGCCTCGAACACATCGCCGCCTCCGGGCTTTCGGACGCGCGCGGGCTGATACTCGTACCAGGCCTGACTCGCCGCGACCTTGAGCGTCTGCGCCGGACGGACCTCGCCGTTGATGATTTGCTGGCTCTGATGGGAACGCCAGCTGAATTCGTGGTTGTCCCAGACCGGAACGAACGGCCAGCGTGCTCGGGCGTCTTGCAGGTCCGGATCGAGCAGATAGCCGCGATAGGCCGTCCGGTAGTCTTCCAGATCCGTCGGGATGTGGAAGGTGCTCACCTTCTCTCCGCGCGGATACCGCACGATGTCGCGCAGGCGCCGGCCCCGCTCGACGCCGCCCGGCCGCTCCTCGGGATACCAGACCAATTCGTAGATGAAGTCGCCGAGGTGCAGGACGAATCCCAGCTGCTCGTCGCGCGGTCGGCGGGCGTCTTCATGGAGCATGCGCCGGTAGGCGTTGAGGGCGCCCTGGGTGACGTCCTGACAGCTGACGAAGGCGAATTTCACCGCCCGGTCGTCCTCGTCCGCCGGCGCGGTCAGCGTGCGGCCGACGCGGCTGGTGTTCCCTGCCTCGTCGATGAAACGGTACCAGTACTCCCGCGCCGGCCGCAGGCCGGCCGCAAGGAAGCGGCAAGTCCAGTCCGTCGCCGCGGTGACCGCGACATCGCCGCGCGCGACCGGTTCTCCAAATTCGGGATCGCTCGCAACCTCGACCGTCAGCCGGTGTGAGGCGACACCGCTGTCTGGGCCCCGCCGCGTCCACAGGATCACGCTGTCCGCACGGGGATCGCCCGAGGCGACGCCCTGCGGAAAGAGGTCGCGACGTTCGCCGTGCACGGCTGGCCTCGCCTCCGCGGAGGCCCGCCCGAACGCGAGCGCCGCGCCCAGCGCCGCGGCCTGGGCGGCGAAGGCTCGCCGCGACAGCCCAGACTTGTCCATGGTCCATCCCTCCCGAAATGACGCTTCCCGCCAGCGTGCGGGACGAACGGAAGGATTCCGGACGACTTTCGACCTGAGGCCGCAAGTTAACTTTCGTTCAGGCGGGCGGCGTCAGTTTCAGGAGAAGCTGTCACTCGGCGATTGACCCAGGTCCGGATCACAAGAGCGGCTGATGGCGGAGACGGTGGGATTCGAACCCACGGTACCCTTTTGGGGTACGCTCATTTAGCAAACGAGTCCCTTCGGCCACTCGGGCACGTCTCCATCCCGCCTTCGCGGGAGGCCCCTCATATCCAAGTGCCACGCGGTTCGCAACGACGGCGGCGCATGGTTTGAGTGGACGCTGTTAACCGGACGCTCAGCCGGCCGTGGGACAGTGGCCGGGATGACACTCGCCCACGCCCCGCGCGACGCGTTTCCGGACAAGCCCGACGAGACCTGGGTCGAATCCGTGCGCGCCCTGCACAGGGTGCTGGAGACCCACTTCGGCAAGGATTCCAACGCCCGGCCGCTGCTGGAGGATCCGCGCGACCGGCGCGGCCCGTTCCGGCCCGGCCGCCTGATCCCGGTCCGCTCGCGGCTTGAGCTGCGCCAGGTGACCAGGACCTACCGAATTGTGGATGCGGGCCTGATCGTCGCCCTGGCCACCGCTACGGCCCATCTGACGACGCCCGCGGGACTGCTTCAGGCCACGGTCGGCGACATCCTGCCGCTGGTCATCGGCTGCGCCCTGCTGATCTGGGCCTTGCGCACCCTGGACACCTACGCCTTTGCCAATCGCGAGCGCCTGTCGCGCCACCTGATCCGCGTCTCGGCGGCCTTCGGCCTGACCGGTCTGCCTCTGCTGGCGGCGGAGTTCATCAATCCTGGCGCCAGCGCGGGGCTGGACGTGCTTGCCGGCTGGTTCACCGCCACCCTGATCGGCCTCTACCTGCTGCACGCCCTGTGGTGGACCACGGTGGGCGGCTGGCGGCGCGACGGCAAGCTGACGCCCAACATTGTCATCGTCGGCGCCACCGAGTCGGCGAAAAAGCTGATCGAAACCGCCCTGGACACCCGCGAGGTCGCGGTGCTGGGCGTGTTCGACGACCGGCTGGGCCGCGCGCCCAGGGACATCGGCGGCGTGCCGGTGCTGGGCGACATCAACGACCTGCTCGGCCACAAGGTCATGCCCTACGTCGACCGCATCGTCATCGCGGTGAATCCGGCGGCCCAGAGCCGGATCCGGGACCTGATCAACCGCCTGCGGGTGCTGCCCAACGACGTCAGTCTGGTGCTCGATTCCGGCGGCGAGGACGGCCGCCAGCGGGCGCTGTCGCGGATCGCCGACGCCCAGCTGGCCCAGGTCTCCGGCGAGCCGGCTGACATCCAGCGGGCCGGCGTCAAGCGGGCGCAGGACCTGGTGGTCGGCGTCACGGCCCTGCTGCTGGGCTGGCCGCTGATGGCCATGGTCGCCCTGGCGATCAAGCTCGACAGCCCCGGCCCGGTGTTCTTCCGCCAGCGCCGACATGGGTTCAACAACGAGGAGATCCTCGTCTGGAAGTTCCGTTCCATGCGCGCCGAGGCGGCGGACTTCGCCGCCGTGCAGCAGGTGCGGGCCGGCGACGACCGCGTCACCCGCGTGGGCCGTTTCATCCGCAAGACCAGCCTCGACGAACTGCCGCAGCTGTTCAATGTCATGACCGGCGAGATGAGCCTGGTCGGCCCCCGCCCCCATGCCGTGGGCATGAAGACCGGCCAGACCGAGTCCGCCCGCCTGGTCGCCGAATACGCCCATCGTCACCGCATGAAGCCGGGCATGACCGGCTGGGCGGCGATCAACGGCTCGCGCGGCCCGGTCGATACGCCCGAACTGGTCCGCCGCCGGGTGGCGCTGGATATCGAATACATCGAGCGCCAGAACTTCTGGTTCGACCTCTACATCATGGCCATGACCATCCCCTGCCTGCTCGGGGACCGGGATTCGGTGCGCTAGGCCGATGTTCCGCCGCGGCCTGATCGGCTACCTGCCCGCCAACATCGTCCAGGGCCTGGTCGGCATCCTGACCATCGTCGTCTTCACGCGCCTGCTGACTCCGGCGCAGTACGGCGGCTACGCCCTGGCGCTGACGGTGATGACGCTGGCGCACACCACCCTGTTCACCTGGCTCGAGGCGGCGCTGGCCCGCTTCCAGGCCCGGGCCGTGGAACGCGGCGAGGTCGCCGACCACCTGGCCACCTTACTGCGGGCTTTCGCCGGTCTGGCGCTGGTGTTTCCGGTCATCGCCGGCCTCGCCGTCTGGCTGGTGCCGATGCCGCCTGAACTGAAGCTGGCCGTCATCGCCGGCCTCGCCGCCGTGGTGTTCCGCAGCCTGATCCGCATGGTCCAGGAGCGCCGCCGCGCCGATGGCGAGGTGATGGGCGCCTCGGCGCTGGACATGGCCCAGACCGCCGGCAGCTTCGCGGTCGGCGTGCTCGCCATCACCCTGGGCGCCGGAGCCGCCGGGCCGTTGCTGGGCCTGGCCGTCGTCGCCGTGCTGGGCCTCGTCTGGACCCTGCGCAAGGAACTGGCCCTGGCCCGAGGCGGACGGTTCGAGGCCGCGCGGCTGAAGGACTACGCCGCCTACGGCCTGCCGGTGTCCCTGTCGCTGATCCTGTCGCTGGTCATCGCCAGCACCGACCGCTTCCTGCTGGCCGCCTTCATGAATGCCGAGGCGGTGGGCGTCTATCACGCCGGCTACAGCCTGGCGAACCGCAGCCTGGACGTGATGTTCATCTGGCTGGGCATGGCCGGCGGCCCGGCGATGGTCGCGGCGCTGGAGCGAGGCGGCCGCGCCGCGCTCGACGCTTCCGCGCGCGAGCAGTCGTCGTTCATGGTCCTGCTGACCTTCCCGGCCGCTGTCGGGGTGGCCCTGGTGGCTCATCCGCTGGCCCAGGTGATGGTCGGCGGCCCGCTGGTGGAGGGCGCGGCGCGGGTCACGCCCTGGGTCGCCGTGGGCGCGCTGTTCTCCGGCCTGACCACCTACTACCTGCACCAGGCCTTCACCCTGGGTCGCAAGACCCACCTGCTGATGGCGGCCATGGTCATCCCGGCCGCCGTCAACCTGGTGCTGAACCTGATCCTGATCCCGCGTTTCCAGATCGCCGGGGCGATGTGGTCGACCGCCGCCAGCTACACCCTGGGCGCGGCGATGTCCTGGCTGCTGGGGCGGCGCGCCATGCCCCTGCCCCTGCCGTTGGACGTGATCTGGCGCTCGGGACTGGCCTGCGCGGCCATGGCTGTGGCGGTGCTACAGATTCCGGCGGTGGGCGGCTTCCTCGAGCTGTTCCTCAAGGCCGGCGTCGGCGCGGCGGTCTATGGCGCAGTGGTGCTGCTGCTCGACGCCGGCGGCCTGCGCAGCCGGGGCGGCGTCATCATGCGGGGTCTGCGGGCGAGGACCGCCCCATGACCGCACCGGTTTGCGAATGGATCGTCGACAACGCCGCCTGGGTGGCCGCCGCGCCGCGCCTGTCGGTGCTGATCCCGTTCAAGGGCGACGACCCGACCGGCCTGCTGGCCGCGCTGGACCGTGAAGCCCTGCCCGTCGAGATCGTGGCGCTGGACGACGGCTCCGGCGACCCGGACCTCGCCGCCCGCGTCGGCGAGGCGGTGGAAGGCCTGGGCCTGCCCGCCCGCTTTGTGCGGCTGGCCGCTAACGAAGGCCGCGCCAGGGGCCGCAACCGCCTTAGCCGCCACGCCCGGGCCGGGCGCTTCCTGTTCCTCGACGCCGACATGCTGCCCGACAGCAATCATTTCCTGGCCGACTGGCTGGCCCTGATCGACGCGCGGGACCCGGCGGCTGCCTTCGGCGGCTTCTCGCTGGACCAGACCCCCAAAACGCGCGCCAACGCCCTGCACCGGACCATGGCGCTGAAGAGCGACTGCGTCAGCGCCGCCGAGCGCGCGCTGGAGCCGGCCAAACACGTCTTCACCGCCAACCTGCTGGTCCGCCGCGACGTGTTCGACAGCGTGACCTTCGACGAGACCTTTACCGGCTGGGGCTGGGAGGACGTGGAGTGGGCCATCCGCGTCGCCGAGCGCTGGCCGATCGTCCATGTGGACATCCCGGCCAGCCATCTGGGCCTCGACACGGCCTCCACCCTGGCCCGCAAGTACGAACAGTCGGCGGCCAACTTCGCCCGGGTCGTGGCGGCGCACCGCGACACGGTGGAGACCTATCCCAGCTACAAGGTCGCCCGGCTGCTGAAACACGTCCCCCTGCGCGGCGCCTGGCGGCCGATGATCCGGGCCTTCGCCCTGGCCGACGCCCTGCCGACGGCGCCGCGGGCCTTCGCCCTGCGCCTCTATCGCGCGGCCCTCTACGCGGAGGCCGTGTGATGGACGCCTACAGCGCCGACCGGTCCCTGAAGGGCAAGTTGCGCCGGCGTCTGGCCCTGCTGTCGCAGCGGCGGCCGGTGCGGATGCGCCTGGACCGGCCGATGATCACCTTCAGCTTCGACGACGCCCCCGCCTCGGCCGCCGACGCCGGCGCGCGGACGCTGGAAGCGCGCGGGATTCGAGGGACCTGGTACTTTTCCGCCGGTCTGGCAGGCCAGGACGGCCCGATGGGCGTCTACGCCGTCGAGGCCGACGCCCGACGCCTGGCGCAGGCCGGTCACGAGATCGCCTGCCACACCTTCAGCCATCTCGACTGCGGCCAGGCCGACGCGCGCGCCATCGTCGATGATGTGGACCGCAATGCGCGGGCCCTGAAGGCCTGGGGCGCCAGTCCGGCGGAGAGCTTCGCCTATCCCTATGGCGACGTGTCCGTGCCCGCCAAACGCGCCCTGGGCGGCCGCTTCCGCACCCTGCGCACGGTCCAGGCGGGCCTGGTCGAGGACGGCGCTGACGCCAACCAGCTGCCGTCGGTGGGCATCGAGGGGCCGGAAGGCGAGGCCGCCGCCATGCGCTGGCTCGACCGGGCCGCCGAGCGCAAGGCCTGGCTGATCCTCTACACCCACGACGTGACCCAGGCTCCCTCCCCCTGGGGCTGCACCCCCGAGGCCCTCGGCCACCTGATCGACGCGGCCCAGGCGCGCGGCTTCGACGTCGTCACCGCCGCCGAGGGCGCGCGTCGGCTGGGGCTCTGATCCCCGGCCTGGCAAGACCTGTCAGTAGCCAGCCGCGTCTGAACCGCCTTTAGTCCTCGCCGAGTAACGCGAGAATCGATGTGCGCAGACCCGCCCCGGCCCCCGACGCCAAACGCTCCGCCGTCCAGGCGCAGGGCCGCTGCGCCTGCGGGGCCGTGCGGTTCGAGATCGACGTGCCGGCGGTCTGGGCCTGGCATGACCACTCCGCCGCCAGCCGGCGGGTCATGGGCGGCGCCTACGCCACCTGGGTGGGCAGCTGGAAAAGCCGCTTCCGCATGCTGGAGGGCGAGGACAGCGTCTCGCGCTTCGAGGACGCCGAAGCGAACACCATCCGCAGCTTCTGCGCCCGCTGCGGCGCGCCGCTGTTCTACGAGCGGGGTCGGTCGCCAAAGATGATCAACATCCCCCGCGCCCTGTTCGCCACCCGCACCGGCCGCGAGCCGCGCTATCACCTGTATCTCAAGGAGCAGGCCGACTGGATCTGGCTCGGCGAGCCGCTGGTCCCGCTGAAGGGCTATCCGGGGGTAATGTACGAGCGGCCGAGGAAGAAGAAGGCGCGAGCGATCGTGGATGATCAATTCGAGCCCTGATTTTTCACCGCTCATCCCGGCGAATGCCGGGACCCAGATCAAAGGGCTAAGCGGCCAACCGAGTTAGGTCGAGCTCTGTCGTCTGGGTCCCGGCATTCGCCGGGATGAGCGAATTGTGAGAGCCCCTACTCCCGCCCCTTCCACGCCAGCTTGACCGCCAGCGCCACGAAGATCGCCCAGCGCAGGTCGTTGTAGGTCACCGCCACGCTCTCGGTCAGGGTCAGCAGCGAGTAGATGACCAGGAACGGCAGGGCCAGATAGGCGCCCGGCCGGTTGAACACCGCCACGATCGCCGCCGCCATGGTCTGCAGGTAGAACAGCCCCCAGGCGATCACCCCGGCGTAGCCCAGGCCCAGCCACTGCTCGAGCCAGGCATTGTGGGCGTGGCTGGCCTTGAAGCCGGCCTCCTTGGTGATCCAGGCCAGCGGCCCCCAGCCGGACTTGTCGTCCCACACCGCCGAATAGCCGTAGCCGGTCCAGGGCCGCAGCTCCGCCTGACGCAGGGCGGCGGCCCAGATTCTGGTCCGGCCGGTCAGGGTGGCGTCCTTGCCGAGGATCTCGAGGAACACGTCGGCGGCGATCAGCAGGAAGCCCGCCAGCAACAGGGCCCCGAGCACCGCGGCCCAGGTGGCCATGACGCCGGACACCGGTCCCCGCCGCACCACCCAGACGAAGGCCACCGCCCCGGCCCCCAGGATCAGCGAGACCAGCGAGGTCTTGGAGGTCGACAGCAGCACCAGCCCAAGCGCCAGCACCGCGAACAGGCCCCACAGCCAGGCGCGTTTCGGAGCCAGCAGCGCCGCGGCGGCGAAGATCGAGAAGGCGATGGCCATATCGCCGCCCAGGGCGTTCTTCTCGGTCCACAGCCCCCGCCAGGCGCCGGGGAAGTTCTCGGTCATCACCCCGGGGCTCCCGGGCGCCAGAGACCAGGCGAACGAGCCCAGCACCAGCACGGCGTGGGCCGCGGCCAGCACCTCCGCCAGGGTCGCCCAGCGGAACCGGGTCGCCAGCACCACCCCGCCCAAGGTGGTCGCGTAGACGGCGACGATCCGGCGGATGGTCGCGTCCGGCGCGATGGACCACAGGGTCGACAGGGCGACGATGGCCATCAGCAGCAGCAGGAAGGGCTGGCGCGTCAGGGCCTGGACCGTCGCGCCGGGGGTCATGGCCAGCAGCACGATCCCGGCGGCATAGGCCGGCAGGTAGACGTTGCGGATCGCGCCGGACGCCCCGACGTCGATCTTCACGCCGAAGACCGGGGCGATCCAGCCCTGGCTGTAGATCAGCACG
Source organism: Caulobacter sp. (assembly GCA_030678995.1). Classification (GTDB taxonomy): domain Bacteria; phylum Pseudomonadota; class Alphaproteobacteria; order Caulobacterales; family Caulobacteraceae; genus Caulobacter. Next base: position 3,532 of record JAUXTQ010000051.1, on the reverse strand, counting down.
ATCAGGGCGGCGAGGCCGAAGGCCAGCCAGTCCCACAGGTCGGCCCGCTCGCTCCGCTCGGAGGCGGCCCAGGCGGCGGCCGGCACGGTCACCGCAGGAAGGCCCGCAGGAAGCCCGGGGCCTCGATCTGGGCGCGGTTGAAGAACACCCCGGCCACCCGGCCGCCGGCGCCGGTCAGGGCGTCCCGCAGGCGCGCGGGGGCCTGCACGTCGGGCTGGTCCGCCGCGACCACCAGCACCGTCTGGTCCATGAACGGCGCCACCGTCAGGGCCGACTGCGAGCGGTCGGCCGAGGGGCAATCGACCACAATAAGGTCGGCGTGGCGCTTCAGCGCGTTCCAGTAGTCGGCGCTGGGCAGGATGTGGACGTTCTGGCGGCCCTTGAGCACATCGGCGCGGAAGCGGGTCACCCACCAGCGCTGCTGGCCCACGGCGTGGGCCACCAGGAAGCGCGAGTCCGGCGCGGCCGAGCCGTCGGGCATCAGGGTCGGCGGCTGGACTGTGAAGAAGGTCGCGCCGTCCTCGGGCGTCGCCGCGACCGCCTTGCCCAGCGGCCCGTACATCTCCGGGTCGGCGGCGATCGCGGCGTGCTGGGGCGAGCTGAACAGGTCCATGTCCACCAGCCAGACCGTCCGGCCGGCGCGGCGGGCGGCGAAGGCGGCGAACTCGCGGGCGACGGTGGAGACCCCCTCCCCGCGGCGGGCGGCGACGAACTGGACGGCGCGCGCGCGTCCGGGCGACGTCCCGCCCAGCGACGCCCACAACTCCGCCATCTCGGCGCTCAAATCCACCATCGCTCGAATCGCCGCGGGCCCAATTGGCTCAGGCTAAACCATAGCCCAGCACAGCGAACCTAGTGCGCCTTAACCGAGGCGGTTCCAAGGACCGGCAGATCGAGGGTCCGCTGGGCCGAGGCGCGGGTCGGCAGGCCCGGCCGCAGGAACATCCGCACCAGGCCCGCGCAGAGGGCCGAGAACAGCCCGAACAGGAGGGCCAGGGCCGCCACAGGCTTGCGCAGGCTCTCGCCCTGGGTGGTGGGCGTGGCGCGGTCGACGATGCGGATATTGTCGTTGGTCTCCGAGGCGATCTGTCGCGCCGCCTGGTCCTGGCGTTCCTTGACCGTGAAGTCGCGGACGCTGCTCTGCAGGACGTCGCGGTCCATGCTCAGGGCCTGGAACTCCGGCTCCAGGGCGGCCAGCCGCTGCAGCTGCTCCGTCGCCTTGGCCGACTGGGCGGCGTAGGCGGTCAGGGACTGCCCGAGGGCGGCGATCTCGGCGGCGGTCTGCAGGCGCTCGGTCAGCAGGGTCTGGTGCACCGGGTTGACGCCGATGCGGCGGGCGCCGTCGGTGGCCGTGCGGCCGGAGGTGACCCCGGCCTCCAGCTGGGCGATCTGGGCCTCGATGTCCTTCACCGGCTCGGCGTCGGGGCGGTAGCGGGACAGCAGCTCCTCGCGCTGCAGCCGCAGGGCGGCCAGGCGGGTCGAGGCGGTGGCGTCGATGTCGCGGTAGAGGCCGACCTCGGGCGAGACGTCGCGCAGCTGGCCGTCGAGCACCGCCAGCCGGGCCTGGCGGTCCTGCAACGTCACCTCGGCCGCATAGCGCTGGGCCTCGATCTGGCCGATCAGCTGGGTCGCGGCGGTCTTCTGGGCCGCGAAATCACCGATGTCGTTGGTCGACAGGAAGTCCTGATAGGCGGCGTCGGCCTGTTCCAGCTGGCCCTCGAACAGCACCCGCTGGCGTTCGAACACCGGCGAGGTCGGGTTGATCAGCACCGAGCGGCGATAGACCAGGTATTCCTCGAGCAGGGTGTTGACCACGCGCGCGGCCATCACCGGGTCGTCGTGCTCGAAGCTCACCCGGACGACGGGATTGTCCGGCGCCGAGCCGACCTGGAGGTTCTCGCCCATGTCCTCGATGGCCTTGGACAGGATCAGCACCTTGTCGGCCGGCGAGGCCGCCGCGTATTTCGCCGCCAGCTGCGGATAGACCGAGCCCAGGCCGATCTTGCGGATGACCCGCTCGCGCAGCTCGCCGCTCTGCAGGATCTCCACCTCGGACTGGACCAGGGACTGGGTGTCGGGCACCGCGCCACGGGCGGCGTCGCCGGCCCGAGGCTCGTAGACATACTCCTGGCCCAGCTGGATCAGAATGCTCGAACTGGCCGAATAGGACTTCTTCAGCGTGAAGGCGAAGCCCAGGCCAAGCACGAAGATCAGCAGGAACACGCCCAGCATCAGCCCGCGTTCGCGCCACAGCAGGGTGATGAAATCGCTCGGGGCATAGCGCGGACGGCCGGCCCAGTCGGCGCGCGCCGGCTGGTCGTGCGGTACCGTCCTCCAGGCGCTTTGCGTCGTCATGCGAATCCGGGGCTTTCTGGCCTTGCCCGTGGACCCTCGCGGAGCGCGATTAACGCTTCGTTACCCATTCTCGTTAACGGTTGGCCCATGCGCATTGCCGCTCCGTTTCGCGTCGCCCTGCTCCTGACCGCCGCCCTGGCCGTCGGATCGCCGGCGCAGGCCTGGTGGCCGTTCGACGGCGGGCAGGGATCGCGGCCCAGGCCGCCGCCCCGCGCAGCCAGTCCTACGCCGCAATCCTTTCCAAATATCGGCTACGCCGACTGGACCGAGCAGGAGCCCGACTACCGGCTCTATCCGGGGGACCAGATCGACATCACCGTACCCTCCGCGCCGGAGCTGTCGAAGACCGCCGTGATCGTCCAGCCCGACGGTCGCGTCACCATGCCGCTGATCGCCCCGGTGATGGCGGCGGACCGGACCATTCCGGAGCTGCAGGAGATCCTCAGCCGGGCCTACGAGAGCCAGCTGTTGCGGCCGCAGGTGTCGGTGACCATGAAACAGGCCACGCCGCTGAAGGTGTTCGTGGGGGGGGAAGTGACGACGCCCGGCGTCTATGACATGCCCGGCGACATCAACAGCCTGCAGGCGGTGATCCAGGCCGGCGGCTTTCGGACGTCGGCCAAGACCGACCGGGTGGTGATCATCCGCCGCGGGCCGAACGGCCAGGCGATGATGCGGACGGTGAACCTGCAGAGCGCGATGAAGACGCCGTCCGGCGCGGACTTCGTGCCCCTGCGCCGCTTCGACGTGGTCTATGTGCCGAGGTCAAACATCGCCGAGGCCGGCCTGTTCATGCAGCAGTGGTTCCGCGACGTGTCGCCGATCCAGGGCTTCAGCTACGCCATCGGCGGGCAGACCCAGTAGCAGCAAGGGGACATGTTCCGGCGCAGCCGGTACGTGTCCCCGATCAGCCTACCCCGCCGCCAGCCACTGGCGCGCCTGGCGCTGGGCGTCGGCGACTTCGGCCGGGTCCATCTCGGCGCTCAGTTCCTTGCGGTAGATCTTGGCTTCCGTCGAGCCGCGCATCGCCGCGAGATTGAACAGCATGTGGGCCGAGACATAGTCGAGGGAAAATAGGGGGACAGGAGCAATATTCCCCTTTTGTTCCGCCCGTGCTATGTCGCCGCCATGGCGCGCCTCGCCCGCATCGTCGTTCCCGGTCTTCCGCATCATGTGA
>JAUXTQ010000045.1 GCA_030678995.1 Caulobacter sp. | reverse complement strand
ACCAGCGCATCCTCGCCCGACCGCGCGACCGCGCCGGCGCCATCGCCGGCGATCCAGACCCGGTCGGGAATACGTCCGGGGAATTCGCCCGCCAGCAGCGTCCGGGCCGCCGCCTCGTCGAGCGGCGCGAACGGCCGGCCGATCCGCGCCCAGCCGGCCACGGCGATCATCAGGGCCACCAGGGCGGCCGACGCGGCGAGTTGTATGAGCGTTGCGTTCACGTGTGCGCCTCTTCCCCGGCCCGGGAGTGTCGTCGCCGACGGCGCGCCGTCAACCAAAAAGCCCCTCCCGTCGCCGGGAGGGGCTCGTGTTTGGTCGCGATCTTACGAAATCAGAACTTGCGGGTGTAGGCCACGGCCCAGACGTCCGCTTCGCCGGCGTCATAGTCGTGACGCGTCCAGTCCAGCCGCACGCCGTCCTTGTCGGTGAAGTGGTACTGGCCGCCGGCGCCGAAGGCCACGCCGTCATCGTCCAGGTCGCCCAGCGAGGTGTCGAAGCTGGAGCTGGTGTAGCCGACCCGGGCGAACAGGTCCGCCTTGGGGCTGACCGGCACGAAGCCGACGACGAAACCGCCGACCTGGTGCTTCAGATCGACATCGACGGCGCCGACCGAGTCGCCGCTGACGCCGAACGCGACTTCACCCTCGACGCCGACGTAGGGATTGAACTTGTAACCCAAGCGACCCTGGATGGCGCCGAGGTTGGCGTCGCCCGTATCGACATTGGCGTAGCCGACCGTGCCGTAGACCTCCTGGGCCTGCGAGGCGGCGGGGATGGCGGCGGCCGACAGGGCGGCGGTCGCGGCGGCAATCATGAGAAACTTCATCGTCTTGTACTCCTAGACGCTTTTTCAGCTCCCCAGCCATGTCGGACGTAGGGTCCAAACGCGGCGCGTGCGTGGCGGTTCAGCGGGCGCAATGAGGCGGATTTGTAGCGTTGCCCTTTGGCCACATGGGCTGACGCGGCCGCGCGGCGTGCTATCTATCGCCGCGAACCAGAACAGCGCCGCGCATGAAGCAGGCGCGACCATCGTCGGGACCATCGCCGTGCATCAGGCCGTTATCGCCGCCACCGGGCTCTACACGCCCGAACAGAGCATTTCCAACGCCGAGCTGGTCGAGGCGTTCAACGCCTGGGCCGAACGGTTCAACGCCGAGAACGCGCAGGCCATCGCCGCCGGCGAGATCGCGGCCCAGACCCCGTCCTCGGCGGAGTTCATCGAGAAGGCCTCGGGCATCAAGGCCCGGTTCGTCATGAACAAGTCCGGCATCCTCGACCCGGCCGTCATGCGGCCCGACATTCCCGAGCGCCCGAACGAGGAAATCTCCATCCTGGCCGAAATGGCCGTCGCCGCGGCCCGCGAGGCGATCGCCAGGTGGGGCAAGCCGGTCAGCGAAATCGGCGCGGTGGTGTGCGCCGCCTCCAACATGCAGCGCCCCTATCCGGCCATGGCCATCGAGGTGCAGCAGGCGCTGGGCATCGACGGCTTCGCCTTCGACATGAACGTGGCCTGCTCCAGCGCCACCTTCGGCATCAAGACCGCCGCCGACTTCATCGCCACCGGCTCGGCGAAGGCCGTGCTGATGGTCAATCCGGAGATCTGTTCGGGCCATCTGAACTTCAAGGACCGCGACAGCCACTTCATCTTCGGCGACGTGGCCACGGCGGTGATCCTGGAGCGGGCCGACCAGGCCGCCAAAACGGGAGATGGAGCCGGCTGGGACATCCTGGGCACGAAGCTGAAGACCCAGTTCTCCAACAACATCCGCAACAACTTCGGCTTCCTCAACAACGCCGCGCCAGAGGGCATCGGCGCCCGCGACAAGCTGTTCATCCAGGAAGGCCGCAAGGTGTTCCGCGAGGTGGTGCCGATGGTCAGCCAGATGATCGCCGACCACGCCGCCGAGCTGGGCCTCGACCCGACGGCCCTCAAGCGCCTCTGGCTGCACCAGGCCAACATCAACATGAACGCGATGATCGGCCGCCGGGTGCTGGATCGCGATCCGACGCCGGAAGAGAACGTCATCATCCTCGACACCTACGCCAACACCAGCTCGGCCGGCTCGATCATCGCCTTCCACCGGGCCAACAGCGACTTCGCGCCTGGCGAAACCGGCCTGATCTGCAGCTTCGGCGCGGGCTATTCGGCCGGGACGGTGTTTGTGCGGAAGCGGTAGCGAACCTGCGTGGTTCGACACGCCCCGGACAAGGTCCGGGGCTGCTCACCATGACGAACGCAAATGCAGGTCATCCTGAGCAGGCCGCGCAGCGGCCGTGTCGAAGGACGCAATTTTACTTGTTCGGCGGCGGAGGCGGCGCCAGTTCCGGCCGGTCAGGAGTCATGTCGATCATCACCGCGTCCGGCGTCTTCGGATGCGCCGCTTTCCACTCCATCGCGTTGCGCACCCGCCAGCCCACCGAGGGGTGGTCGTAGAAGATGATCTCCTCCCACCTGCCGGGGGTCGCGGCGCGATACTCGATGGTCTTGACCAGCGCCTTGGCCAGGCCGTCGGGCTCGTTCACGCGCTGGAGCGAGAAATTGTCGGCGTCCGCCTCGGCGACGCGCACCACGGTGTTGATCAGCGGCGTGGCCAGCAGGCTCAGCACCGACAGCACCGCCGCCAGCACGGGCAGGCCGGCCGGGTCGGCGATGCTCTCCACGCCCGAGCCCATCAGGCGGGCGGCCATCGGGAACAGCCGGCCCGCCAGCCAGAAGCCCGTCATGGCGATCAGGCTGAACACGCCGGCGAACCACAGGGCGTGCATGTGGACGTAGTGGCCCATCTCATGGCCGACCACGCCGCGCACCTCGGCGATGTCCGCGCCCTTGCTGAACATCGTGTCGCTCATGGCCACGCGCGCCGAGCCGAACAGGCCCGAAACGTTGGCGGTATAGGCGTTCGACTGTTTGGAGCCGTTGTAGATGAAGATCTTGTCGGACGGCACGCCATTGGCCCTGGCCATCGCCACGACCGTCTCGCGCATGGGACCGGCCGGCGCGGGCGTGTATTTGTTGAACAGCGGCTCGATCACCACCGGGGCGACCACGATGCCGAAGATCAGGAAGGCGCTCGTCACCAGTCCGCCCCACAGCCACCAGCGTCTCGGTGACAGGCGCATGATCCAGTAGATCAGGCTGAACAGGATCACGTTCATGATCAGGCCGACGATCAGGCCCTTGCCCCAGTCGGCGAACCAGCCGCCCAGGGCCTGGCTGGTCAGACCGTACTGGGTCTGCCGCCACCAGTCCGAATAGACCGACCAGGGCAGGCTGAGCAGCGAGTCCATCACGAACCAGATCGGCAGCACCGCCAGCACGGCCAGCCAGCCGATCCGGCCCTTGCCGGCGCTGGTCCGGATGCGGGCCAGGACTCCGGTCCGGATGATGATCCAGGAGACCAGGATGGCGACCAGCGTCCCCCACAGCAGCAGCCAGTGGCCGCCCTGGGTGTAGGCCGTGGCCTTCGCATGGGCCTCGGGCGGCAGCGTCGCCAGATAGCGCGCGGTCTCCGCCGCGGCGTCGAATGTCGTTGAACCGGCGGCCATGGCGCGCCTCCCTCCCCCAGAAGAAGACCGGAGGAGGCCACGCCAGACCAGACTTGTCAGGTGAATTCGCCGTCACCGGGCGACTCGGTCGATGCTGGCGCCGGCCGCCTGGGGCCGACGCGCGAGGGAGCCGCCCGTGAGCCGTCTGAGATCCCATCCCGAAAGGCATCTGGTCGCGCGTATCGGCTGGCTGCGCGCCGCCGTGCTGGGCGCCAACGACGGCATCGTCTCGACCGCCAGCCTGATCGTCGGGGTCGCCGCGGCCGCCGGCGGCCGGAGCGAGGTGCTGGTCGCGGGCATCGCGGGCCTGGTCGCCGGCGCCATGTCCATGGCCGCGGGCGAATACGTTTCGGTCAGCTCCCAGTCCGACACCGAGCGGGCCGACCTCGCCCGGGAGACGGCGGAGCTCGCCCAGGACCCCGAGTCCGAACGCCAGGAACTGGCCGGCATCTACGTCGCCCGTGGCCTGACGCCGGATCTGGCGCGCCAGGTGGCCGACCAGCTGACGGCCGGCGACGCGCTGGCCGCCCACGCGCGCGACGAGCTGGGCATTTCCGAGATCACCCAGGCCCGGCCGATCCAGGCGGCGCTGACCTCGGCCGCGACCTTCGCGATCGGCGCGGCCATGCCGCTGGCGATGGTGTTCCTGTTCCCGCCGGGCAGTCTGACGGTGGCCGTGTCGGTTGCGTCGCTGGCCTTCCTGGCCCTGCTCGGCGCGGTCGGCGCGAAGGCCGGCGGGGCCAATATCTGGAAGGCCACCGCCCGGGTGACCTTCTGGGGCGCCCTGGCCATGGCCGCCACCGCCGGCGTGGGGACGCTGTTCGGGGTGGCGGTTTAGCGCCCGAGATGCTCCCCATCGGGGGAGCTGTCGGCGAAGCCGACTGAGGGGGTCCGCTCAGATGTCGGCCAAACGCGCATGCGCGGATGGCGGACACTTATATGGCAGTCGCCTTTAGATTGATTTCATGGCAGTGTCCCGGTATGGACGCGCCGAACCCAACGCGCCAGTTCGCCAAGGACCTCCGAAGGCAAATGAGCCTGCCGGAAGTGCTGCTCTGGCAACAGCTTCGCGCTCGCCGGCTGGAAGGCCTACGCTTTCGCAGGCAGCATCCGGTAGGCCCGTTCATTCTCGATTTCTTTTGTGCGGAAGCGAAGTTGGCGGTCGAAGTTGATGGCGCCAACCACCATGTCGGCGACCGACCGAAACAAGACGCCTATCGTGACCGCTGGCTCGCTGACAGGGGCATTCACACGCTGCGGCTACCAGCCAGTCTGGTCCTGAAGGACCTGAACGCAGCCCTTCACACGATCCTGCATGAGATCGGCGGCCGGCGTTCCGGGTGACCCCCTCCATCTCGCCTTCGGCGAGCCACCTCCCCCGATGGGGAGGATTTTCGGCGTAAATTCCACCGCGCCCCGACTCAGCAGCCGAGGCGGCTCACCATCCGACAGGACAGACCCGAAGGGGCCGGTCGATCAGTGGACCTGCATGCGCAGGCTTTCGATCTCTTCCTTCAAGCGCAGCTTCTGTCGCTTGAGCTCCTTAAGGCGAATGTCGTCCGTGGCGGGCCTACTGGTCTCGTCGTCGATCAACCGCTCGAGAGTCTGATGACGGTTGCCGAGTTCGCGAATGCGGGCATCCAGCGCCATTCCTCGCCTCCTCTTCTGTGGCCTAATGAGTGAACACCCGCCGGCGCGATGAGTCAGATCACAATGGGTTGCACTGGGTACGGAAGGCTTTGAAAGCTTTCACGCGTTCACGCCTGCGCGTAGAGAACGAGGGACATGGCCCAGACCGCTCGCCCGAAACTTGTCGTGGGAATCTCCGGGGCCTCCGGCGTGGCCTACGGGCTGCGGACGCTGTCCGCCTGCCGTGACCTAGGGATCGAGAGTCACCTGATTCTCTCCAAGGCCGCGGTCCTGACCCTGACCCACGAGATCGACCGCACGGTCGCCGACGTGAACGCCATGGCCGATGTGGTGCACAAGGTCGGGGACATCGGCGCGGCGGTGGCCTCCGGCTCGTTCCGCGCGCTGGGCATGATCATCGCCCCCTGCTCGGTGCGGACCATGAGCGAGATCGCCACCGGCGTGACCTCGTCCCTGCTGACCCGCGCCGCCGACGTGACGCTCAAGGAGCGCCGGCCGCTGGTGCTGATGGTGCGCGAGACGCCGTTCCACCTGGGCCATCTGCGCACCATGGTCCGGCTGGCCGAAATGGGCGCCACCATCGCCCCGCCGCTGCCGGCCTTCTACGCCAGGCCCCAGTCGCTGGACGAGATGATCGACCAGTCGGTGGGCCGGGCGCTGGACCTGTTCGGCCTTGCCTGGCAGCCGGTGAAGCGCTGGGGCGAGGACCTCGATCCGATCGTGGGGACGTGATCCTGACCTCTCCGGTTTATCAAAATCCGTCATGGCCCGACTTGTTCGGGCCACCCAGGAACACCGTCGATGGCCAGCGTGCATGGGTGGCCCGGACGAGCCGGGCCATGACGGTGTGTTGTGAGTGGGCAGGGAGAGGGCGGGCATGAGCACGAACCTCTGGGACTGGACGCTCGCCGCCTATGGCAAGCCCGGCGCGCCCGAGGCCGCCCTGGCGCTGCAGGACGAGCACGGCCTCAACACCGCCTTCCTGCTGTGGGCCGTGTGGGCCAATCCGGACCGCGAGACCCTGGCCAACGGCGTCCAGACCACGGTGCTGTGGGACGAGACGGTGCTCTGGCCGCTGCGCAACGTGCGGCGGGCGCTGAAGGCCGGCCGCAAGCCCTTCGACGACGCCGCCCGCGAGGGCCTGCGCGAGGATGTGAAGGCCGCCGAGCTGCGGGCCGAGCGGGTGCTGATGGAGACGCTGGAGACGCTGGGCGGTCCGGCGGACCAGTACGATCCCGCCGGCGCCCTGAACCGCGCCGCCATGGCCTGGTCCGGTCAGGCGCCGGCCGAGGCCCTGAAGCGGCTCGCGCAGGCTCTGGCGTGACTCGGTCGGCGGCTGTATTTTCTCGTCGGTGAGGGAGCGCGCCGACCATGAATGACGACGATGGGCTGTACGCCATGCCCAATATCGAGGTGCGGGGCCGCTTGATGGAACTGCGCCAGCGTCACCAGGACCTGGACGCCGCGGTCGAGGCCCTGCTCGACAAGCCCCTCCCCGACCAGCTGCAGATCGCCCGGCTGAAGAAACAGAAGCTGATCCTGCGCGATCAGATCACCAAGCTGGAAAATCAGCTGACCCCGGACATCATCGCGTAGAATTTCCTCTCCCGGAGGGAGAGGGGGACCACCCGGAGGGTGGTGGAGAGGGATGCACCGGTGTCGGCTGATCCTGGCGCCTCCCTCTTCCGACCTGCTCCGCAGGCCACCTTCTCCCTCCGGGAGAAGGGAGGTACCGTTCCCCAAACAAACGGGGGGAGGCATCGATGGACCTCGAACAGATCTTCTCGGCGATGAGCCTGCTGGCCATGATCGGCTGGCTGTGTCTGGTGCTCGCGCCGCTGCGGCGGCCCCTGCTGGTGGCGGCGGCCCGCGTGGTCGCGGCGGTGTTGGCCCTGGCCTACGTCATCCTGATCGTGCGCGGCCTGACCGCGCCGGACGGCCCCCAGGGCGGCGGCTTCGATTCCCTGGCCAAGGTGATGATCCTGCTGTCGGCGCCGGCGACCATGCTGCCGGCCTGGATCCACTTCCTCTGCTTTGACCTGTGGGTCGGGACCTGGGAGGTCGAGGACGCGCCGAAGGCCGGGGTGCCGCACTGGCTGCTGATCCCGGTGATGTTCGGCACCTTCATGTACGGCCCGGCCGGCCTGCTGGCCTATCTGGTCATCCGCACCATCGCCGGGCGGCTGAAGAAGTCGGCCTGACCTAGGGCTTGGGGGCGGCCTTGGCCGCCGCCGCCTTCGCGTCCCTGATCGTCATGATCTGGCCGGTGAAGTAGGGCGACTCGCCGTTCCGCTTCAGGTAGCTGTCGAAGTCCTGCAGCAGCTTGATCGCTTCGTCATGCCTGCCCTGCTTGACCAGTTGCTGGGCAAGCGTTCCGCGGACGTCGACGAGGTTGGGCACCAGCTCCAGCGTCTTGCGGTTCCATTTGATGGACTCGTCGGCCTTGCCGACGGCGTCGAGGCTGATGGCGTAGTTGGCGAACAGGTCATAGGCCCCCGCGCCCTCCTTCAGCACCTGCTCGTACTGCGGAACGGCGATGGGGTGCTGTCCGGACTTGGTCAGGCTGATGGCGTAGATCGCGCGGGTGTCGGTCTCGGTGGGATAGAGCTTGAGATAGCCGTAGTAGTTCAGCGCGGCGCAGCGGTAGTCCCGGTCGCGGTAGCAGGCCTCCGCGTCGGTCTTGCTGGCCGGCGGCGGCGGGGGCGGCTCGGCCTTCTCGCAGCCGGTCAGAGCCAGCGCCGACAGCAGGACGAGGGTCGCGGCTTTCATGGTCGGCATCCTGATGAAGGTCACCGTGGTCCAGCGGCCCGACGGGTTTCCGCCGCCTCCGCCTTTTCCCCGAAACGGCGAAACACCCCGGGCAGCAGCTCGGCGAACATTTCCGTCTCGACCGAGCTCATGATGTCGTCAATGTGCTCCATCTTTTCGAGGAAGGTGACGCCCGTCCTGGTTCGCGTCAGGCGCTCGATCTCGCGCGAAGGCTTCACATCGGCCGTCTCTTTCCCCGCTGCCTCGGCGGCCAGGAAACGCTGGAATGAGGAGTCTGACATGATCTTCACGCCGACCCGAAGCTCTTCGACTGTGAACACCCCGGCGAAGGCCTTTCCGAGGATGCGCTCAATGGCCGGCAGGTCGTGGTCGATCTCCTCAATGACGGCGTCACGCAGAAAACCGGTCCATTCCGGTCGGATCGCACCGAAATCTTCCAGCTCCGACGTTTCCGCCGCCGCCTTCGAGATCAGCGCCCGGAGGTCGAGGGCCGCGAAGATGACGTGCGCCATCTGCTCGCCGAGCTGCTGGCGTTCGTCCGCCGGCGCGGGGGCGGCCCGCGCAGGAGCCGGCTGGGCAAGGGCAGGCTGCGAAGCGAGCAGGCCGAAGGCCAGCGCGATCACGACGCACAGCCGTGACCAGGCGTCCATTGATCTGTGCATTGTTTCCCCCAGAGCCTGACCCGACGGACGCGACCTTGGCGGAAGAGATCAGAAGGCGTCAACCCAGCGTCGCGCCGGCTTGGTCCGCGTCGGGCAGCTGTCGAGGCCGCGGGTGATCCAGCGGCGGGTTTCGGCCGGGTCGATGACGGCGTCGATCTCCAGGGCCGCGGCCATGCTGGTCGCCTTGCCGGCGGCGTAGAGGCGGGCGACCAGCTGGTCATAGAGCGCCTTTTGCTTGTCCGGATCGGTCTCGGCCGCCAGCTCCTTGCTGTAGCCGAGCTTGACCGCCCCCTCGAGACCCATGCCGCCGAACTCTCCGGTCGGCCAGCTGGCGATGAACACCGGCGAGTGGAAGCCGCCGCCGGCCATGGCCTGGGCGCCCAGGCCGTAGCCCTTGCGCAGGACAATGCAGAACAGCGGCGTGCCCAGTTTGGCCCCGGCGATGAACTGGCGGCTGACCCGGCGCACCGCGCCGGCGGCCTCGCTGTCGGGGCCGACCATGAAGCCCGGCGTGTCGCACAGGCTCAGCACCGGCAGATCAAAGGCGTCGCACAGCTGCAGGAAGCGGGCGGCCTTTTCGGCCCCATCGCAGTCGATGGCGCCGCCCAGGTGCCGCGGGTCGTTGGCGATCAGCCCCATGGGCCGGCCCTCGATGCGCACGAAGCCGGTGATCATCCCCGCCGCGAAGCCGCGCCGCAGTTCGAGGAAGCTGCCGGCGTCGGCCAGGGTCTCGATCAGCGGCCGGATGTCATAGACCCGCAGGCGGTTCTCCGGGATCGCCCGGCGCAGATTGCGCTGGTCCGGCGCGGTCCAGTCCGCGACCCGGCCCTGGAAGGTCGATATGGCCTGTTTGGCCAGGGCCGTGGCGTGGGCCTCGTCGTCGGCCAGGATGTCGATCACGCCGTTGGCCCATTGCACGTCGCTGGGGCCGATGTCGTCGGGCTTGAACACGCCCAGGCCGCCGCCCTCGATCATCGCCGGCCCGCCCATGCCGAGGTTGGAGTCCTTCGTGGCGATGATGATCTCGGAAAGGCCCGCGATGGCCGCGTTGCCGGCGAAACAGCGGCCGGCGACGATGGCGATCTTGGGGACCTCGCCCGACAGCGAAGCGAACTTGCCGAAGGTGGTCACGTCCAGCCCGGCCACGCCGGTGCCGTCGGTGTCCCCCGGCCGCCCGCCGCCGCCCTCGGCGTACCAGACCAGCGGCAGCTTCTGGTCCTCGACGATGTGCAGCAGCCGGTCGGTCTTCTTGTGGTTCATGTGCCCTTGCGTGCCGGCCAGGACGGTGAAGTCGTAGCTCAGCGCCGCGACCCGCGCCTTGTCGGGCGGGAACAGGTGGCCGTTGATCGCCCCGATGCCGGCGATCAGCCCGTCGGCGGGGGTGGCCTTGATCAGGTCCTCCAGCGTCCTGCGGCGGCGCTGGGCGGCGATGGTCAGGGCGCCGTACTCGATGAAGCTGCCCGGATCGAGCAGGTCGTCGATGTTCTCCCGCGCCGTGCGGTGGCCGGTCTTGCGCCGCCTGGCCACCGACTCGGGCCGGTTGACGTCCAGGGTGAAGGCGTGACGGTCGATGACCGCCTGCAGGTCGGGCCGGATGTGGTCGGGGTCGACCAGCGCCGCCTCGGCCTCCGCGTCGGCGGCGACGTCGGCCGGCTCGAGGAACAGGATCGGCTGACCCTTGAGCAGGGTCTCGCCCTTGCCGGCGGCGATGCGCACCACGCGACCGCCCTCCGGCGCGGCGACCACATGCTCCATCTTCATGGCTTCGAGGATGGCCACCGTCTGGCCAGCGGCGACCAGGTCGCCCTCGCGGACCTCGATGACGCCGACGGTGGCCTGCAGCGGCGCGGCGACATTGATCGCGCCTTCGAGAACCTCGAAATTTTTCTCGGGGATCTCAGGCGAAAACTCGACGATCCGGGGCGCGGATTTCGGCAATCTCGGGAGCAGGTCGGGCAGGCTCGTCTCGAGGAACCGGGTCGTCGCCGTCCCGCCGGTCACCGCCGGTTCGGCCAGCACCGCGCGCAACAGGGGCGCGTTGGTCTCGACCCCGTCGAGCCGGAACTCGCCCAAGGCCCGGGCCGTGCGGGCGCAGGCGGCGGCCATGGTCTCGCCCCGGCCGATGACCTTGGCCAGCAGGCTGTCGTAGGCCGGGCTGGTGACGTAGCCGGCGTAGCCGTAGCCGTCGACGCGCACCCCCGGACCGCTGGGCGGCTCATAGGTGGCCAGCCGTCCGCCGCCGGGCAGGGTCGCGCCGTCGGCGGTCAGGGTCTCCAGGTTGACCCGCGCCTGCACGGCGTAGCCGCGCGGTTTCGGCGCCTCCGCAAGTCCAAGCTGGGCAAGGGTTTTTCCCGCCGCCAGCTCGAACTGGACGCGCACCAGGTCGAGGCCGGTGACCTCCTCGGTGACCGTGTGCTCGACCTGCAGCCGGGCGTTGGTCTCGATGAAGGCGAAGCCGCCCTTGCCATCGACGAGGAACTCCACGGTGGCCAGGGTGCGGTACTTCACGGCCGCGCAGAGCTTTTCCGCCGCCTCGTGCAGTGCCTTGCGCAGGGCGCCCTCCAGGATCGCCGGGGCGCTCTCGACGAGCTTCTGGTTGCGCCGCTGGATCGAGCAGTCGCGGTCGCCCACCGCCAGCACCGCCCGGCCGTCGGCGACCACCTGGACCTCGATGTGCCGCGCATCGGCCACCAGCCATTCGGCGTAGACCGCGGCGTCGCCGAACGCCGCCTGGGCCTCCCGCGCGCAGGCGGCGAGGGCGAACTCGATCTCCGCCTCGGTCTGGACGACGCGCATCCCCCGCCCGCCGCCGCCGGCCACGGCTTTCAGCATCATCGGGCCGTTCTTCCTGAAGAAGGCCCTGGCGCCGGCCAGATCGATGGCGCCCGTGCCGGCCAGCACCGGAACCTTGGCCTTGGCCGCCAGCGCCCGGGCTTTCGCCTTGTCGCCGAACAGTTCCAGCGCCTCGGGGGCCGGGCCGATGAAGGCGATCTTCGCGGCGGCGCAGGCCCGGGCGAAGGCGGCGTTCTCGGCCAGGAAGCCGTAGCCGGGGTGGATGGCGTCGCACTTGGCGCCCTTGGCCGCGGCGATCACCCCGTCGATGTCGAGATAGGCCTGCACCCCCGCGCCGCTGAGAGCCACGGCCTCGTCGGCGGCGGTCACGTGCAGCGAGGCGGCGTCATCCCCGGCATGGATCGCCACGCTGACGATGCCCAGCTCCGCCGCCGCGCGGGCGATGCGGATGGCGATCTCGCCCCGGTTGGCGATCAGCACGCGCTTGAAGCTCAAGGACTCTCTCCCGCGGCTCATACAGCCGTTTGAACGCACCATAGCGTCCCGGCTTGACTCTCCAAGCCCGGAGGGGGAGAACAAAAGCGGAACATTGGAGATAGCCATGCCGAGGTCGCGCGAGGCGCGTCTTGCGGCCGTGAGAGGCCAGGTCGCCGCTCTGGAAGCGGGGACTCGGACTCCATCCGCTGTCCTGCCGTTCGGCGATGCGCGAGTGGACGACTGCCTGCCGGGCGGCGGGCTGCCGCTGGGCCGGTGGCACGAGCTGACCGGGGCGGGGATGGAGGTGGAGACCGGCGCGGCCACCGCCGGCTTCGCCGCCCTGCTGGCCGCGCCCCTGGCGGCGCGCGGGGCGGTGGTCTGGATCCTGCGGCGGGACGACCTCTATGCGCCGGGCCTGGAGACCCTCGGCTTTCCGGCCCGGCGGCTGATCCAGGTGCGGGTGCGCGACGAGACGGCGGCCCTGATGGCCCTGGAGGACGCGCTGGGCTCGGCCGGGGTCTCGGCGGTGGCGGCGGAGATCGAGGACGTCGACCTGACCGCCGGCCGCCGGCTGCAGCTGGCCTGCGAAAAACACGGCGCGACCGGGTTCGTGATCCGAAGGCGGCCCTTCGGCGGCGCCTCGCGCAAGGGCGTGACCGGCTCGGCGGCGGCCACCCGCTGGCGGGTCAGCGCCTCGGCCAGTGACCCGCCGGCGGGGGAGCCGGGGCTGGGCCCGCCCCGCTGGACCGCGGCCCTTGAACGCTGCCGGGGCGGACGTCCGGGAGCCTGGACCTTTGAATGGCGGCAGGAGGCCGATCATGGCTCGCATCCTCTCGCTGTGGTGCCCGGACTGGGCCGTGACGGTGTGGCGGCGGAAGACCGCGTCCGACTCATCGCCTAACGCCCTCCCTCCCCCTTGTGGAGAGGCTGGACGGGCGAAGCCCGGACGGGTGGGGAAGTCAGACGCCAAACCGGCACATCAAGACCTGGCCCAACACTCCCCCACCCTGGCCGCTTCGCGGCCTGTCCCTCCCCATAAAGGGGAGGGAGGGCCCCTTGCCCTGCTCATCACCGACCGGGGAACCCGCCGGCTCCACGCCCTCGACGCCGCCGCCCGCGCGCTCGGGCTCTACACCGGCCAGAAGGCCACGGACGCCGCGGCCCTGGTGCCGGAGCTGGTCACCGCCGACGCAGATCCCGAGGGCGACGCCGCCGCCCTGGAAGCGCTGGGCGACTGGTGCGTGCGCTTCTCGCCGGCCGTGGCCATCGACGCTCCGGACGGCCTGTTCCTCGACATCACCGGCGTCTCGCACCTGTGGGACGGCGAGGGCGCCATGCTGGCCGACCTGCTGGCCCGGCTGGCGGCCAACGGCATCCCGGCCAGGGGCGCCATCGCCGACACCGCCGGCGCCGCCTGGGCCCTGGCGCGGTATGGCAGCGCTTCTCCCTTCCCGGGAATCATCGCCCCCCCCAACGCCCAGGCGCCGCTGCTCGCCCCCCTGCCTATCGCCGCCCTGCGGCTGGACGAGGCGGCGACCGCCCAGCTGCCCCGGCTGGGCCTGACCCGGATCGAGCGTCTGCTGGGCCTGCCCCGCGCCCAGCTGACCCGGCGGTTCGGGCCGCTGGTGGTGCGTCGGCTGGACCAGGCCCTGGGTCAGGCCGAGGAGGCCCTGACCTATCGCCGCCCGCCCAGCCCGTGGTTCGACCGCCTGGCCTTCGCCGAGCCGATCAGCCAGCTGGACGACCTGGTCCGCGGCGCCGGCGATATCGCCGCGCGGCTGTGCGCCCGGCTGCAGGCCGAGGGGCGGGGCGGGCGCCGGTTCGAACTGACCTTCCACCGCCTCGACGGCAAGGCCTTCCCCGTCCGGGTCGGACTCTCCACGCCCGGCCGCGACGCCCGCGCCCTGACCCGGCTGTTCGCGCCGAAGCTGGAGGCCATCGATCCGGGCTTCGGCATCGACGCTGTCACCCTGACAGCCGAGGGGGTGGAGCCGATCTCCGCCGCCCAGGGCCGGCTCGACAACAGCCGCGCGGCCATGGCCGAGGAGGGGCTGGCGGCCCTGGTCGATC
>JAUXTQ010000044.1 GCA_030678995.1 Caulobacter sp. | reverse complement strand
CATCAAGCTGCGCGAAGGCGTGGAAATGATCATGCCGGGCGACAACGCCGAGCTGGACGTCGAGCTGATCACCCCGATCGCCATGGACGCGGGCCTGCGCTTCGCCATCCGCGAAGGCGGCCGCACCGTCGGCGCCGGCGTGGTGGCCAAGATCGTCGAGTAGGTCCTGCGTGGTTCGACACGCGCCTGCGGCGCTGCTCACCATGACGTGCACTTGAGTACGTCATCCTGAGCAGGCCCAAAGGGCCGTGTCGAAGGACGCAACGCAACAAAAGATCAGGCCCCCCGGTGGAAACGCCGGGGGGCTTTTTCTTTGGCGACTCAGCCAAGTGCGGCCGCGACAAGAGAAATAATTGGCGCGACCTCGGCGCGCGGATAGATTGTGGTCTTCAAGCTGGGGCGCGAGATGTTGACTTTCCGAAACCTTGTTGCAGCCTTTGCGGCAGCCCTGATTTTCGCCGCCCTGCCCGTCATGGCCCAGCCCTTGCCCGACGATGAACGCGCGGAATTGGCCAGCCAGTTGGTCGATGTCGTCTCGCCGCGCTCGGGCGCAATCGAACGCGGGCGAGTTGAGTTGTCCGTCAAGCTCATGAAGGCTCTGGTGATGATGACCGCGGCCTTTTCCGGCGGCATGCCGGAACTGGACGAGCGGCAATTCGATGCGAGCCTAAAGGCCGGCGCCGAGGCAGCCGTGGCTCAGGAGCGTATGTCGCGGGTCCAAGCCTATGCCAAGGCGATGACCGCCGACGATCTTCGCGCGACCTTGGCCTTCTATCGTTCGCCGGCGGGCCGGGCGGCCCTGAAATCGCGTGAGAAATACTTCGCGAAGTTGCTCGCCTTTGTTCGCAGTGCCGAAGCCTCGAAGGCCGCTGGAGACGAACTTCAATTCCCGGACTATGAGCCCACGGCAGCTGAGAAAGCCTTTGCGGCGTCGCCCGCCGGCCAGGCATTCGCCGCCGCTCCCGTTGCCGACGGCTCGGGAATAGACGCGCTGCAGAATCCCATCGAGGCGGCTGAAGCCGACTATTGCGCCAAGATCACCTGCGGTGAAGGCGAGCACGAGTTCTTCAAACGAATGGGCGCCGGGATCGCCATGGACCGCGCCCACGGCGAACACGCCATGTTCGGTGACACTGCCGGGGACCTTTTCCCCGATACCAAGGCCGCAGCGCTGGCACGGGCGGCCTGCACGGGCGATGTCGAGGCGGTTGCGCTCGCAATCAAGGATGGCGCTGATCCAAATGCCGTCGGCAAGGAAGGAACCGGCCCCGGCGGTGTGAGCGAGATGGTCACGCCGTTGCTCTGGGCCCTGGACTGCCAGAGCCTGCCCGGCGTGACGGCGTTGTTGGACGCCGGCGCCAATCCGAATCAGGTCGAGGAATGGGGAGCAACGCCGGTGACCGTCGCGGCCAGCTACAATGACCCGGCATTCCTTCGGCTGCTGTTGAACCGGGGCGGCGACCCGAACGCGCAGGACGGTCAGGAAACGGCGCTGGCGATCGCCATGGGCACGGCCAATGGCCTTGAGTGGGTCGACAAGGTCCCGGCGGCCCAGGTATGGGCCAACTGGGACGCGCTTCTGGCTGCGGGCGCGGATCCGTTGCGGGAAGCCCCGACCGGCCTGCCGTTCATGACCGCGCTCGCCTTCGCCGGCCGGTGGGACAAGGTTGAATGGCTCATGGACCGGGGCTGGGCCGGCGATCCGGTCTACCTGGGTCGCACGCTCGAGGCCGAAGAAGAAGGCCCGCGAACTTATACGCCCGAAGCATCCGCCGCTATGGAGCGGGTGAAGGCCCGGCTGATCGCCATGGGCGTCCGCTTCCCGATCGGCGCCCTCATCGACCTTGAGCGCGACGCGCGCGGCTTCTACATCCAGCCCTAGGCGCGAGGCGCCATAGCCGGGCGTCCCGGCGCGCAGAGCCGTTTTCTTCACCCACCGGCCGAAACTTGAACCCTCCTCGCCGTCAAACGCTGACGTAGCGCCTCGCCCCGGCTAAGACAGGACCCTGCCCGCGAAGGAGCCGTCATGCCCAAAGCCGCCCCCGTTCTCGTCCTCCTCGGCGGTGCGGGCGATCTGGCGATGCGGATGCTGATCCCCTCGCTCTATCACCTGGAGCTGGACGGGCTGTTGCCGCAGGGGCTGCGGATCATCGCCGTGGGGCGGGCGGACGGGGACGCCGGCAGCTATCGCGCCGAGGTCTTCGACGACCTGATCCTCCGGGACATCCTGGAGGAGACCAGCTGGGCCCGCATGTCGGCCCGGCTCGACTACTGCGCCACCGACGCCGCCAAGCCGGACGGGGCGAAGCTGCTGGCGGAGCGGATCGGCGGCCACGGTGACCTGGTGTTCTTCTACGCCCTGTCGCCCAGCCTGTTCGCGCCGGTGACCCAGGCGCTGCAGGCGGCCGGCCTGACCGGCGAGCGCACCCGGCTGGTGCTGGAAAAGCCGATCGGCCGGGACCTCAAGTCCTCTCGGGCGATCAACGCCGCCATCGCCGCCGCGGTGCCGGAGACCCGCGTCTTCCGCATCGACCACTACCTGGGCAAGGAGACGGTGCAGAACCTGATCGCCCTGCGCTTCGCCAACACCCTGTTCGAGCCGCTGTGGACCAGCCGCAGCATCGACCACGTCCAGATCACCGTGGCCGAGACCCACGGGGTCGGCGACCGCTGGCCCTACTACGACGACTACGGCGCGATCCGCGACATGCTGCAGAACCACATGCTGCAGCTGCTCTGCCTGGTGGCCATGGAGCCGCCGTCGGACCTCGAGCCGGACGCGGTGCGCAACGAGAAGGTCAAGGTGCTGCGCTCCCTGCGCCCGTTCACCCGCGCCTCCGCGTCCAGCGACAGCGTGCGCGGCCAGTACGGCGACGGCGTCATCGGTGGCCAGTCGGTGCAGGGCTACGAGGCGGAGGTCGGCCGGCCGTCATCGACCGAGACCTTCGTCGCCCTGACGGCCTGGATCGACAACTGGCGTTGGGCCGGGGTGCCCTTCTATCTGCGCACCGGCAAGCGGATGGCGCAGCGCTGCACGGAGATCGTCATCCAGTTCAAGCCGGTGCCCCACTCGATCTTCGGCGGGGCCGCGGTGGACGACCTGGTGGCCAACCGGCTGATCATCGAGCTGCAGCCGACCGAGGACATCTCGCTGACGATCATGAACAAGCGGCCGGGCCTGACGCAGGAGGCGATGCGCCTGCAGCCGTTGCCCCTGTCGCTGAGCCTGGCCAAGGCCCTGGGCGAGGAGGGCGGCCGTCGGCGCATCGCCTATGAGCGGCTGCTGCTGGACGCCCTGCGCGGCGACCAGACCCTGTTCGTGCGCAACGACGAGGTCGAGGCGGCCTGGCGGTTCGTTGACGGGGTGGCCGACGCCTGGGCCGAGGCCGGGATGACGCCCAAACCCTATCCGGCCGGCTCCTGGGGACCGGGCGGCGCCTTCGCCCTGATCGAACGCTCAGGTCGGTCGTGGAATGAATAGCGGCCCGGACATCGAGGTCTATCCCGACGCCGAACACGCCGCCCTCGCCGCGGCGGAGGCCATCGCCGATTGGCTGGCGGCGGGGCTGGAGGAGAACGGCCAGGCCAGCTTCGTCGGCACGGGCGGCTCCTCGCCCGGCCCGGTCTACGACCTGCTGGCGACCCTGCCGCTGCCCTGGGACCAGATCAGCGTCACCCTGTCGGACGAGCGCTGGGTCCCGCCGACCTCGCCGGACTCCAACGAACGCCAGCTGCGCGAGCGGCTGATGGTCGGGGAGGCGGCCGCGGCGCGGTTCATTCCGCTATGGTCCGATGCACCCAACACCGAAGACGCCGCGGAGGCGGCCGAGATCGCGGTCGAGGGCCTGTTCCCCGCCGACGTGGTGCTGCTGGGCATGGGCGACGACGGCCACATCGCCTCGCTGTTCCCGGGAAGTCCTGTATTGGAGGAGGGCCTCGACCCGCTGGGCGGCAGCCTGGTCATCGCGGTTCCGAGGGGCGATCCGGCGCCGGCCATGGAACGGATCAGCCTGACGCTCTACGCCCTGAAGCAGGCCTACCTGATCCTGGTGTTGGTCAGCGGCGAGGCCAAGCGGCAGATCATCGAGGCGCGCGACGACCTGCCGATCCATGCGTTGTTCAGGGCGTCGGACATGCCGGTCCGCGTGATCTGGTCGCCCTAGCCGATGGACAAGCCCATGAACCCCGTCGTTCTGGAAGTCACCGCCCGCATCGCCGAGCGAAGCGCCGGGACGCGCGCCGCCTATCTCGCCCGCATCGACGCCGCCATCGCCGACGATCCCGGCCGGGCCAAGCTCAGCTGCGCCAACTGGGCCCATGCCTTCGCCGCCGCCGAGCCCGGCGACCGGCTGAAGGCGCTCGACCCGAACGCGCCGAACCTCGGCATCGTCTCGGCCTACAACGACATGCTCAGCGCCCATCAGCCGCTGGAGCACTATCCCGCGCTGATCAAGGACGCCGCCCGCGAGGTCGGGGCCACGGCCCAGTTCGCCGGCGGCGTGCCGGCCATGTGCGACGGCGTCACCCAGGGCCGGCCGGGCATGGAGCTGTCGCTGTTCAGCCGCGACGTCATCGCCATGGCGACCGCCATCGCCCTCAGCCACGACGCCTTCGACGGGGCGCTGTTCCTGGGGGTCTGCGACAAGATCGTGCCGGGGCTGGCCATCGGGGCGCTGAGTTTCGGCTATCTGCCGGCGATCTTCGTGCCGGCCGGGCCGATGCCGTCGGGCCTGCCCAATGCCGAGAAAGCCAAGGTCCGCGCCCTGTTCGCCGAGGGCAAGGTCGGCCGCGACGTGCTGCTGGCGGCCGAACAGGCCAGCTACCACGGCCCGGGCACCTGCACCTTCTACGGCACGGCCAACTCCAACCAGATGCTGATGGAGATGATGGGCCTGCACCTGCCGGGCTCGGCCTTCATCCATCCGGGCACGCCCCTGCGCGACGCGCTGGTCAGGGCGGCGGCCAGGCGCTGCGCCGCCATCGGGCCGCGCTCCAACGCCTGGACCCCGTCCGGCCACGTCGTGAACGAGAAGGCGATCGTCAATGGCCTGGTCGGGCTGATGGCCACGGGCGGCTCGACCAACCATGTGCTGCATCTGGTGGCCGTGGCCCAGGCGGCTGGCATCCTGCTGCGGCTGGAGGACTTCGACGACCTGTCGCGGGCCACGCCGCTGATGGCGCGGGTCTATCCCAACGGCTCGGCCGACGTGAACCAGTTCCACGCCGCCGGCGGCATGGCCTTCGTGGTGCGCGAACTGCTGGCGGCGGGCCTCGTCCATGACGATGTCCTGACCATCGCCGGACCGGGGCTGCGGCGCTACCTGCAGGAACCGCATCTGGACGGCGATGACCTGGTCTGGCGCGACGGGGCCGCCGAGAGCCTCGACCGCGACATTCTGCGGCCCGTCGACGACCCCTTCGAGCGGGAAGGCGGCATGCGCCAGCTGTCGGGCGGGCTTGGCCGGGCGGTTATCAAGACCTCGGCGGTGCGGCCGGAGTTTCGCTCGGTCGTGGCCCCGGCGATGGTGTTCGATAGCCAGGAAGACTTCCAGGCGGCGTTCAAACGCGGCGAGCTGGACAGGGATCTGGTCGCGGTGGTCCGCTTCCAGGGCCCGCAGGCCAACGGCATGCCCGAGCTGCACGGCCTGACCCCGATCCTGACCGTGCTGCAGGACCGCGGACACCAGGTGGCCCTGGTCACCGACGGCCGCATGTCCGGCGCCTCGGGCAAGGTGCCGGCGGCCATCCATGTGACGCCGGAGGCCGCTGTCGGCGGGCCGCTGGCCTGCGTGCGGGACGGCGACATGATCCGCCTGGACGCCGAGGCCGGGGTGCTGGAGATCGACGCCGACCTGACCCGTCGCCCCCTCAAGGAAGCGCCCGCGGCCGGCGAGGGCTACGGGCGCGAGTTGTTTGGCGTGTTCCGCCGGGCCGTCGGCGCGGCGGACAGGGGAGCGTCAGTCCTGTTCTGAGGATCAGTCGAGTGACCCGGTCAGGGTGACCCGGCCGCGAGGGTGGCCATCGGCTATGGCGCAACCGGATGGGGCCGGAACGGTTCGGCGCCCTCGCACCAGCGACCTGGGCTGGACCGTTCTGAGGGGCGTCCAATCCCCTTAGTTGCAAGGGCGCCATAGTTGGACGCTGTTACGCGAGTCCGGTTGACGCGAGGGCAAATCATACCGCATCATCGAAACATGTTGGCTGGCTTGGTGAAGTGCCTCGGGGTGTGATTCCCGATGGTGCGGACCGGGTTGGCGCGATGAGCCTTGAGGGGGCTGGTTGACGCATCTGGCGTACACCAAGACTGGGTCTGCAGACCGGGCGGTAACCGCCCGCCGGAGCGACTCACCCTCCAGTTCTCTTCAAACGGAACTTTCGGTCGCCAGGCGGTCGAAGGCTGAAGCGCATGCGTCTACGCCGTCTTCGGGAGGTCCGTAGCGTTGGCGATAACGCCGTAACCGTCATCAGACACAACAAGACGGGGCGGCATGGGAGATAACAGGGAGGGAGTAATGCGGAAAATTACGTATCTGGCCGGGGGCTCCGCCCTCGCTATCGCCTTGTCGCTGGGAGTGGCATCGACCGCCTCGGCGCAGGAACCCACGCAGGTTGAAGACGTCGTCATCACCGGATCGCTGATCGCCGGCACGCCGGAAGACGCGGCTCTGCCGGTGGATGTGATCAGCGCCGAAGACCTCAGCCGGCAAGGCTCGCCGACGACGGTCGAGTTGTTGAAGACCTTGTCGGTCTCCAGCGGCGTACTGGGCGACACCAACCAGTTCGACCCGCGCGCCCAGGGTTCCGAAGGCTCCGGCTCGGTGAACCTTCGCGGCCTCGGCGCCCAGCGCACGCTGGTGCTGCTCAACGGCCGGCGCATGGCGATCAACCCGTTCGGCCAGGCCGGCGCGGGCATCGTCGACACCAACATGATCCCCAGCGCGGCCATCGGCCGGGTCGAGGTCCTGAAGGACGGCGCTGCGGCGACCTATGGTTCCGACGCCATCGGCGGCGTGGTCAACTTCATCACCAAGAGGAACTTCGAGGGCTTTGAGGTCGGCGGCAGCTTCCGCGTGATCGACGGCTCCGACGGCGACTACACCGGCAACGCCGCCTGGGGCTGGGTCGGCGACAGCGCCAACGTCCTGCTGACCTTCGGCCTGCAGCATCGTTCCAAGTTGCCGGTGCCAGAGCGGTCCTGGGCGAATCTCGATTTCGCGAGCAACCCACAAGGAGGCTGGTCCGGGGGAAGTTCGGAGGCCCCGTTCATCACCCTGGCCGCCCCCAATATTCCCAACGCCGGGTTCCAGCTCGACACAGGCTGCGCGGCGCTGGGCGGTGTCGTCGTGCCCGGCGCCCTGCCGGCCTGCAACTTCCACTACACGCCGTTCGACAACCTCGTGGAAATCGAGGATCGGTTTCAATTCTACGGCGAAATCAACGTCGATGTGACGGACACCACCGAGTTCCACCTGGAAATGCTCTATGCGCAAACCCAGGTGCCGGAGTGGAATACGTCGCCGTCCTATCTGGCGCTTCAGACGCCCACGGCCCTGACCAGTCCGTCGGTGGCCGCAGGCCTGACCGCCGCGGTGCTGCGTGGCTTCTATGTTCCGGTCACCAACCCCGGCTTCTCGGTCGGCTTCCCCGGGGTGCTTCCGCCGGGAACCACGGCTGTCCATATCCCGGGCGTCCGTTATCGGCCGTTCGGCCACGGCGGCAACCCGGCATTCGGTTTCGGCCCGTCCGAGGGCGAACGCGAATACACCGCCTTCCGTATTTCGGGGGGCCTGACCGGTGAGTTCGACAATGGCATCACCTGGGATCTCGCCCTGACTTATGGCGGCGAATCCGGGTATCGCAGTGGTTACGACACGGTCGTCTCGCGCTTCCAGCTGGCCCTGCGCGGCTACGGCAGTCTGGCGAGCAGCGCGGACCAGTGCACGGCGGCCGAGACGGCGAACTGGACCACCAACGCCGGCAATGCCGCGCTCGGGTGCAACTACTTCAACCCGTTCTCGAACTCCGTGCCCGGCAATTCCCTGACCGGTGACGCCAATCCCAATTTCCAGGCGGCGGTCGCCAACAACCCCGACCTTGTGCGGTGGTTCTTCCCGAAGCTCTGGACCATGCAGGAAACCACCCTGTTCGTGGCGGACGCGGTGTTCACGGGCAAGACGGGGATCACCCTGGCCGGCGGCGACGTGGCCTGGGCGCTTGGCGCGCAGTTCCGGCGCGATACGTTCTCCTCGGACTACAGCAACCTCAGCAACGGCGATGTGAACCCCTGTATCGATACGCCGATCAACGGGGACACCGGCTGCGCGGTTCGCAATGGGCCGTTTATGTTCCTGGGGGCCGGATTCGAATCCGACATCTCGGGTGACGCCTACGCGCTGTTCGGCGAACTGGCCATTCCGGTCGCCGATTCGTTCCAGGTGCAACTTGCCGCCCGCTACGAGGACTACGGCGGCGCCGTCGGATCGACCTTCGACCCGAAGATTTCGGCGCGTTGGCAAATGACGGACTGGCTGGCCCTGCGTGGTTCAGCCGGCTCGACCTTCCGCGGCCCGCCGATCACGTCCCTGGGGAACGGCAGCGTCACGGCGCTGAGCTTCATCGCCGGTTCGTTCCGGGCCATCGACATCTTCGGCAATCCGGACCTCGAACCCGAAAGCGCCAATACCTACAGCCTGGGCCTCATCCTCAACGTTGGCGGGTTGAAAGCCACTGTCGACTGGTGGAGCTTCGACTTCGCCAACCCGATCATCGCCGAGCCTTCGGCCTCGATCGTCGCCGCCATGTTCCCGGGCGGTTCGACGGTGAACTGCGGCGCGCCGGCCTACGCCGGTCTGCAGTCGCGCTTCTCCTTCCAGGGCGCCTGCAGCACGACGACGATTTCGCGGGTTCGGACCCAGGTCGTCAACGGCCCGGCCGTCCAGACATCCGGCTTTGACTTCCTCGTCGATTACGACTTCGGCGAAGTCTTCGGCGGAGACCTGCGGGTAGGGTCCTCGTTCACCTACACGTCGGAATACAGTGTCGAGGCCTTCACCGTGGAAGGCGTGGCGGTCGAGGCGGCTTTCGACGCGGTCGGCCTTCTCAACTACCAGCTTGGTCCGACGTCGTTGCCGCAGCTGAAAGGTTCGGCATTCGTCGAATACACACGCGGAGCCCACAACCTCCGCTGGACGGTAAACTACGTCGATGAATATCTCGACCAACGAGCGGCGATCACCGGCGCTGGCAAGACCATAGACAGCTTCATCACCCATGAACTGGACTACCGGGTGCTGCTGCCTTGGGAAACCACGGTCGTGCTTTCAGTCGACAACGTCTTCGACGAAGAACCGCCTTTCGCCCGTCTGGACCTGAACTACGATCCGTTCACGGCCAGCGGTCTGGGCCGGACCTGGAAGTTCAGCGCGACCAAGAAGTTCTGATCTCCCCGGTCTCGGGAACAAGTCTGAGGGGGCGGCTTCGGCCGCCCCCTTTTTCTTTGTGCGTAATAGCGAAGCCGTGCGTGCTTGATCCTCCCCGCGAAGCCGGGGAGGGGGACCGCCGAAGGCGGTGGTGGGGTCAGCGCCGAGGCGAGCGGCCCCATCCTGAATTCCGGTCCTTCCGGCACGTCCCGCGCAGCCCCCTCCACCATGCTTCGCATGGTCCCCCTCCCCGACTTCGCGGGGAGGATCGAGGTCAAAGGTCTACCGCGTGAAGACGCCCAGCAGCAGGGGGCGGGCGAACAGGGCCGCGGCTTCCGCGCGGTCCAGGCCCGGCGCCCAGAGGCCCAGCGAGGCGGCGGCGTTGAGCATCGAGCTCAGCATGTGCGCGGCCACCAGGGGATCGACCGGGCGGATCGAGCCCTCGGCGATGCCGTCGGAGATCATGCCTGCGAACCGGTCGGAGACGCGGTTGTAGCGTTCCACCGTCTCGTGCCGCAGTTCGGCCGGCAGGGCGGTCATGGCCGAGGCCCGCAGCAGCGGGCCGTGATCCGAAAGCTGGTATTCCACCAGCGCCGAGCTGGCGGCGGCCAGCCGGGTCCACTGGTCGGCCTTCAGCTCGCGGGCCGCCAGCTGGACGTTGCGCATGACCCCGAAGGTGCGCTCGAAGCATTCCTTGACCAGGTCGTCCTTGGCGTCGTTGTGGTGATAGAAGCTGCCCTTGGTGACGTTCAGCTCGGCGGAGATCTCCTCCACCGAGGCGCCGCGATAGCCCTTGCGGTTGATCAGCCGGGTGGCGGCGACCAGGAAGGTCTCGTGCGACACGTCGGGCGCCACCGCTTCCGGCGGGGTCGGGTCGGGCAGGGCGGGCGGCGCCCAGGGCCGCGCGCCCACCGCCAGGCCGCCGGACAGGATGTCGAACATTCGCTCGCGCAGGCGCGGATAGTCCTCGACGTCGTAGCGCCGCAGCCAGGTGACGGTCCAGAAGGCCTGTTCCAGCAGCAGATGGGTGCGGGCCGTCGCCTCGCGCCGGTCCAGGCCGGTGAACTCCGGGTCGTCGAAAAAGCCGCGGATGTTGCGGAACAGGTCGTTGAAGGCGTCCGAGACCTGGGTGCGAAGCGGCTCCTTCAGGGCCCGCATCTCGCCGAAGGCGACGATCGGCGTGGTCTCCTTGAGGCGGATCCGCAGCGCGAGGTCAAAGAACAGCTCCAGGAACCGCGCCAGCCGCGCCCGCGCGCCGGTCACCGCCGAGGCCTCCAGCGCCAGGCTATTGAAGATGTCGATGCCGCGCATGAAGCAGGCGGCGGCGAGGTCTTCCTTCTTGCGGTAGTAGTAGGTCACCGAGGTGGTGATCAGGCCCACCTCCGCCGCCACGTCAGCCAGGGTCATGCCCTTGACCCCCTGGCGGTTCAGGATCGTCGTCGCCGCGCCCAGAATCGCTTCCTTCTTGGCTGCGTAGCGGGCCGTGGCGGCGTTTCCGGGAATAGCGGCATAGGCGGTCAAGCGACGGCGTCCTGGGCGAATATACTCTTCAACTCGGACTTCATGATCTTTCCGTTCGCGTTGCGCGGCAAGGTTTCTGACCAGAACGCGACCCGGACCGGGACCTTGAAAGCGGCCAGCCGCGCGGCGACGAAGGCCCGCAGCTCCTGCTCGCTCGCTTCGGCGCCCGGCTTGAGCGTCACCACCGCGCCCGGCTCCTCGCCCAGGGTCCGGTGAGGGATGCCGATCAGGGCCGCGTCCATCACGGCGGGGTGGTCGTAGAGAACGTTCTCGACCTCGATGCAATAGATGTTCTCGCCGCCACGGATCAGCATGTCCTTGGCCCGGTCGATGATGAAGCAGAAGCCCTCCTCATCCAGCCGCGCCAGGTCGCCGGTCCTGACCCAGCCGTCGACAAAGGTCTCCGCCGTCGCCTCCGGCCGGTTCCAGTAGCTGCGCAGCACCATCGGTCCCTTGCACCACAGTTCGCCCACCTCGCCGGCCGGCAGTTCGCGATCACCTTCGACGGACATGATCTTCATCTCGCCCACGGCCGGCGCCAGGCCGCAGCTGTCGGGGCGGTTCTCGTAGTCCTCGGCGTTGTTGCTGGTGAAGGTGGCGCTGGTCTCGGTCATGCCCCAGCCGTTGCCGGCCGAGGCGGTCGGCCAGACCTCCTTGATCCGCCGCACCAGTTCGGGCGCCGACGGCGCCCCGCCGTAGGATATGCCCTCGATCGAGCTGAGGTCGAACTCCGCCCGGCGTGGGTGCTCGATCAGCTGCCAGGCGATGGTCGGCACGCCGCCGGTGGCGGTGACCTTCTCTCGCTCGATCAGCATCATGCCCTCCAGCGCGTCCCACTTGCGCATCAGCACCAGCCGGCCGCCGTTGTTGAGCGCCCCGCAGAGGGTCGCCGAACATCCGGTGACATGGAACATCGGCACCACCAGCAGGGTCACCCGCTGCGGCGCGTCGGGGGAGGGAACCGGCGGCGTCTCGCCCCGGCGCAGGAAGGCCCGGGCCAGGGCGGCGCCGGTGGTCAGGACGTTGGTCGTCATGGTCCGGTGAGTGCCCAGCGCGCCCTTGGGCCGGCCGGTGGTTCCGGAGGTGTAAAAGATGGTCGCCGGGTCGTCGGGCAGGATCGGCGTCGTCGGCAGGGGCCGGTCAGGCAGGCCGCCCCAGCTGTTCACCGGACCGATGACACTCTCAAGCCGCCGCACGCGCGCGTCATCGAACGGCCCGTCATGACGGCAGACATAGACTCGCTCGATGGCCGGGCAGTCGGGCAGATGTTCGATGATGCGGTCCAGCCGCTCGGGATCGACGATGGCCACTTTCGACCCTGAGTCGGCCAGGCCGTACTGCAGCTCCGGTCCGGTCCACCAGGCGTTCAGCGGGGTGACGATGGCTCCCAGGCTCGCCGCCGCGAAAAAGGCCACCGGCCATTCGGGCAGGTTGCGCATGACCAGCGCGACGCGGTCGCCCTTGGCGACCCCATCCGCGGCCAGCCGCTCGGCCAGGGCCGCCACTGCCCGGTGGAAGCCCTCGAACGTCGCCCGGTCGTCCTCGTAAACCAGGAACTCCCGTGCGGCGAAGGCGCGGCCATTGATGACCAGATCCCGCAGGGTCGGCGGACTGTTCTTCCAGGTCTTCGTGAGGACGCCGTCGATCATGACCTCCTCGATCTCGAAGCGCGATCCGGGCGCGGTCAGGATCGCATGGCACTCGGCAATGCTGCGGGCAGGCCAGTGGGTCACGCGGCCTCCCCGTGCTCTTCGATGGCCTCGGCGTATTTCTCCAGCGACTCCTCGCGCTGGTTCAGCAGGCTGTAGGCGGGGAACAGCTCGTTGCTGGGCGTGTACTGGCGGAGCAGTTGTTTGGCGACGGTCTCCTGGTGCACCTCGGTCGGACCGTCGGCGATGCCCATCACCATGCTGCCGATGACCTGGCCGACGAAAGGCATCTCGTTGGACACCCCCAGGGCGCCATGCAGGTGCAGGGCCCTGGACGCGATCGAATGATAGACCCGCGGCATGGCCACCTTCACCGCGGCGATGTCCTTGCGGACCTTGCGGTAGTCCTTGTGCTTGTCGATCAGCCAGGCGGTGTGCAGCACCAGCAGGCGAAACTGCTGCAGCTCGATCCAGGAGTCGGCGATCATCATCTGCACCGCCTGTTTACGCGACAGGGGACCGTCGCGGGTCGTGCGGCTGACGGCGCGCTGGCACATCAGGTCCAGGGCCTTCTTCGCCTGGCCGACCGTGCGCATGGCATGGTGGATGCGCCCCCCGCCCAGGCGGGTCTGGCTGATGGCGAAGGCGCTGCCCCGCTCGCCCAGCAGATGGTCGGCCGGGACGCGCACGTCGGTGTAGCGCATGTAGCCTTCCGAGCCGTGCTCGCTGTAGCCGACGCTGACGTTGCGCACGATCTCCACGCCCCTGGTCTTGGTCGGGACGATGAACATCGACATGCGCTGGTAGGTCGGGCCGTCCGGATCGGTGACCGCCATGACGATCAGGAACTCCGACCAGCGGGCATTGGTGGAGAACCACTTCTCGCCATTGATCACCCATTCGTCGCCGTCGAGCTCGGCGCGGGTGGTGAAGGTCAGGGGGTCTGAGCCGCCGGTCGGCTCGCTCATCGAGAAGGCCGAGACGATCTCGTTGTTCAGCAGGGGCTGGAGGTATTTCTTCTTCTGCGCCTCGGTGCCGTAGTGGGCGATGATCTCGGCGTTGCCGGTGTCGGGCGCCTGGCAGCCGAACACCGACGGGGCGAAGTGGCTGCGGCCGAGGATCTCGTTCATCAGGCCCAGCTTGACCTGGCCATAGCCCTGGCCGCCGAGGTCCGGCCCCAGGTGGCAGGCCCACAGGCCCTGCTTCCTGACCTCAGCCTGGAGTGGCCGGACCAGTTTCCTGTAGAGCGGCTTCTTGACGTCGTAGGGATGGAGCCTGAGGCGGTCGAGCGGCTCGACCTCGTTGCGGACGAACGCGTCCATCCAGTCGAGCTTCGCTTGAAACTCGGGATCGGTTTCGAAGTCCCAGGCCATGGGTTTTCCTCGGCGCTTTCTTGTTGGAGAGCAGCCTAGAATATCCGGTATGGCGGGGGGAAGGGGCGAGGCGCCGAAAGGGGTGAGAGAGTGGGGCTTCGCGGGTGGTTGTTTACCGATTTCCTGGCGAAAGCCGGGAAAATCGGTCGAGGGGTATGGGGCTGCGCCCTAAGCCGCCGCCTCATGCTCAGACTGGGCGACGATGGCCGCGATCTGCGCCACCAGGGCGGCCGGCGACAGGGGCTTGGCGACGATGCCGTTCATGCCGGCGACCAGGTAGGAATCGGCCTGGTACGACATGGCGTTGGCGGTCATGGCCAGGATCGGCGTGGAACAGACCGGTTCCGGCAACGCCCGGATCCGGCGCGTGGCCTCCATGCCGTCCATCACCGGCATCTGGATGTCCATGAAGATCAGGTCGAACGCCTGGCGGGTGGCCGCCTCGACCCCCTGCTGTCCGTCGTCCGCCGTTTCCACGTCCGCGCCCAGCTGCTGCAGCATGCGGGTGGCGATCAGGCGGTTGGTGGGATTGTCCTCGACCACCAGCACCCGAAGGCCGTCCAGCAAGCCCTCGGCTTCGCCGGTGTCGGCGGCCCTGGCCTCGACCCTGGGCGCCAGGACCTCGATCCAGAAGGTCGAGCCCTCGCCGGGCTTGCTGTAGAAACCGATCTCGCCGCCCATCAGCTCCGCCAGACGGCGGCTGATGGCCAGGCCCAGGCCCGAGCCGCCGAATCGACGGGTGGTGGAGCCGTCGGCCTGGTGGAATCGCTGGAACAGATCGGCCTGGGCCTCGTCGGCGATGCCCACGCCGGTGTCGGTGATCTCGAAGCGCAGGCGGCTCTCGCCGTCCCGGTCCAGCCGGCTCAGGCGGGCGTCGACGCCGCCGGTGAGGGTGAACTTCACCGCGTTGCCGATCAGGTTGAACAGGATCTGCCGCAGGCGCACCGGATCCACCGAGGCCCAGCCGATACCGGGGTCCACATGGGTGTTCAGCCACAGGCCGCGGGCTGACGACTGGGGCCGCAACAGGCCGGCGACGCTGTTCAGCAGCGCGCCGGGATCGGTCGGCTCAGGGGAGAATTCCAGGCGGCCGGCCTCGATCTTGGAGAAGTCGATGACGTCGTTGAGCAGCTCGGCCAGCATCTGGCCGCAGCCGACGGCTTCTTCCAGCAACTGGCGGCCGTCCGGCGTCAGGTTCTCGCTCTTGAGCAGGTGCAGGACGCCCAGCACACCGTTCATCGGCGTGCGGATCTCGTGGCTCATGTTGGCCAGGAACTGGGCCTTGGCTTCGGCGGCCTCGAGGGCGGCGTCGCGCGCCTCGGCCACTTCGCTGACATCCTGCGTCAGGCCCAGCACCGCCCACAGGCCGGTGGATCGCTTGCACAGCCCTCGCCAGGAAGCCCGCAGCCGGGCCCAGCCGCCCTCCGAGCGAAAATGGCGGTACTCGACAACCAGGGGCTCGCCGGTGGCGAGGGTGCGGTAGAAGGCGTCGGTCACCCGCTTCTGGTCGTCGGGATGGATCTCGGCGGTCATCTGGTCAGCCGTGATCGTGCGGCTGCCCGACGTGCCGGGAGCGCCGACCGTGGAAAGGTCGGGATCGATATCGTAGAGGCCGGTGTCAGGATCAAAGCGCCAGATGTAGACTCCCGCCGCCTCCCGCAGCAGGTCGTTCGTGCGGACGGCGTCGGCGCTGTCGGCGACGCGGCGATGTTCGTCGGTGACGTCCTCGAGCACGACAATGGTGGCGTCGCCCGAGCCGCGCTTGACCCGCGACCGCACCCACAGGTCTTGGCCATCCTTGCGCAGCAGGCGGTGTTCGGCGCGGCCATGGCCGTCGGCGATCAGGTCGGTGATCAGGTCGCGGACGATCTGCTCGTCGCCCGGATGGATGAACTCCTCCATCGGCCGCCCGACGGTTTCCTCGACCGACCAGCCCGAAAGCTCGGTCCAGGCGGGGTTGATTCGCGAGATGGTCCCGCCGCGAATCAGCACGAAAATGTCGACCGCATTCTGGAAGAACCAGCGCGCGGCCTCGATATCGAGCTCCGAAGGAGCGTTTGCTCCGGTCGTCTCGGCCATTTCCATCCCCGTATTTTGCCTGACTGTGCGTCAAGCTTGGTAAAGTTTAGGTTGCGACATACCGGCGGTTCGATATTTGGGCCGGCATGCCGCCTGGAGATGTGACCATGACCAAACCCGAGAGCCTGGGCTTTTCATCCGAACGGCTGGCGCGGATCGCGCCGTTTCTCGACGAGCGCTACATCAAGCCGGGCAAGCTGCCCTGCGCCCAGGTGCAGGTCTGGCGGCGCGGCAAGCTGGCC
Source organism: Caulobacter sp. (assembly GCA_030678995.1). GTDB lineage: Bacteria > Pseudomonadota > Alphaproteobacteria > Caulobacterales > Caulobacteraceae > Caulobacter. The sequence continues at coordinate 33,944 of JAUXTQ010000044.1, read as the reverse complement.
TATGACACGACCCTGGGCCTGGCCGATCGCGAGCGCGGGACGCCGCTGAAGGCCGATTCCCTCTTCCGCATCTATTCGATGACCAAGCCGGTCACCTCGGTCGCCTTCATGATGCTCGTCGAGCAGGGCCTGGTGGCCCTCGACGAGCCGGTGGCCAAATACATCCCCGAATGGGCCAACCTGGGCGTGTTCGCCGCCGGCACGGACGCGGGCTGGGCGACCACGCCGCCGGCCCGGCCGATGCTGATCATCGACCTGCTGCGCCACACCAGCGGCCTGACCTACGGCTTCCAGATGCAGGGCAACATCGACGCCGCCTACCGCAAGCTGAAGGTGGCCGAGGATCTGCGCTACGGGACCCTGGACGAGTTCATCGCCAGGCTGGCGACCATCCCGCTGCAGTTCTCGCCGGGGGAGGCCTGGAACTATTCGGTCAGCACCGACGTTCTGGGCTACCTCGTGGGCAAGATCAGCGGCGTGCCGTTCGAGCGGTTCCTGCAGGAGCGGATCTTCGGGCCGCTGGGGATGGTCGATACCGCCTTCACCGTGCCGGCGGACAAGGCCGGGCGGCTGACCGCCTGCTACGCCGCCGGGGTGCTGGGGTCCAAGGCCGTCGCGGCCGGGCCGCCCAAGCTGCAGGACGATCCGGCGATCAGCCCCTATCTGGCCGAGACCGGCTTCCATTCCGGCGGCGGCGGCCTGGTCAGCACGGCGGCCGACTACATGCGCTTTGCCCGCATGCTGCTGAACGGCGGCGAACTGGACGGTCATCGCCTGCTGGGCCCCAAGACCCTGCAGCTGATGACCGCCAACCACCTGCCCGGCGGCAAGGATCTGACGCAGATGTCGAGGTCGCTGTTCAGCGAGGCGACGTACGCCGGGGTCGGCTTCGGCCTGGGCTTCGGCGTGACCGTCGATCCCGCCGCCACCATGCTGGCGGGCAGCAGGGGCGACTTCTTCTGGGGCGGCGCGGCCAGCACCTTTTTCTGGGTCGACCCGGTCGAGGACCTGGCCGTGGTCTTCCTCACCCAGCTGCTGCCCTCGTCGGCCTACCCCGTCCGGCGGGAGCTGCGCACCCTGGTGTACGCCGCGCTTACGGAGACGGGTTCGTAGCCCCGTCCTCCGCGGCTTCGGCCTTGGCGGCGATCGACCGCAGCGTCTCCTCGTGGCTTTCGCGGGTGATGTTGTAGGCCTGCAGGATGATGACCGAGAGCAGGTAGAGCGAGCCGACCACTGGCATGTAGACCACCAGCAGATGGGTGATGGTCTCCGGCGGCACCTCGGACGGCTTGGCCCCGACCGGGAAATCGACCAGCGTCAGGATCGATCCGGCGACCATCACGCCCACGCCGCTGATGGCCTTCTGGATCAGGCTGGTGAAGGCGAAGAACAGCCCCTCCGACCGCCGCCCCGTGCGCTGCTCGCTGTACTCGACCACGTCGGTCAGCATGGCGGTGATCAGGATGGTGGCGGTGATGCCCAGCGTGCCGCGCACAAGGCCGTCGATGAACAGCCAGGGCACGATCTGCGGGATCTGCGTGTCGCCGATCATGTCGCCATTGTCGGGGAAGACGCCCATCAGGCGCAGGATCAGCGGCAGGAAGCCGATGAACACGGAGAGCAGCAGCAGCAGGCCGCCGGCCTTCTTCTTGCCCGACCGTTTGGTCAGCATCGGCGCCGCCGCCAGGGCCATGGCCGAGGCGAAATAGGCGTCGATCTGCAGCACGCCGGTCCAGAACGGCGTCAGCCCCCAGACATAGGTCGAGATGTAGAAGGCCAGCGAGAAACCGACGCCGACGGCGATGGCCGCCACCAGCCCCACCCCGGCAATGGCCAGGAACGGACGGATGTTGAGGGTGTCGAACACCTCCTTGCCCACGGCCGCCAGCGAACGTTTCTCGCGCTCCACGGGCTGGGGCATCCAGGGGATGAACCGGTGCGTGCCGGCCGCCGAGAGGATGATCGACAGGAACATCAGCACCGCGCCGATGTAGCCGTATTTGACGTAGGCCTCGGGATTCAGCTGGCCGACGGGATGCTCGGGCGTGGCCTTCATCAGGAACCAGAACATCGCGATGGTCAGGGTCAGGCCGCCCCACCAGGCGAAGAAGAAGCGCCAGCCGACGATCTTCGACCGCTCGGTGTAGTCCGTGGTCAGCTCGGCCGACATCGATGAGGACGGGATTTCGTAGAGGGTGATGAAGGTCCGCACCACGACGGCGACCACCACCAGGTACCAGAACAGGTGGTTCTGCTCCCAGTGGAACGGCGGGTTCCACAGCAGGAGGAACGACAGGGCCACCGGCAGGGCCGAGGCGTACATGAACGGGTGGCGCCGGCCCCACCTGGATTTGAAGTTGTCGCTGACGTGGCCGATGACCGGGTCGATCAGGCAGTCGACCAGCATGGCGGTCATCACCGCCGCCGAGACCATCGCCGCCGGCAGCCCGACCACCTGGTTGTAAAACAGCAGCAGAAAGACGCGGAAACCGTTGTCCTTGATGCCATAGGCGATGGATCCGAATCCGTAGATCGCCCGGACCGCCATGCCCACCCGGGGCCTTGGCCCCAGTCCCGCGACATGGGTTCCGGCCAGAGTCCCGCCGTTCGGCGACACGATCTCGGTCATCCATTCACTCCCTGATGGCCGCGGTCTTGATGCCGCTGAGCAAATTCGAAAATGGAGTATGGAGGCGGGAGAAGTCAATCAGGGGCGCGGAAGATGACGGAGGATTCATGCGGCGCGCCAATCCTCTCCCGCGAGGGAGAGGGGGACCAGCCGCAGGCTGGTGGAGAGGGAGACGCAGGCGGTTGAAGGTCGGCGCACGGGTAGCCGGCCATCACCGGGCCTCCCTCTCCACCCTGCTCCGCAGGGTCCCCCTCCCCCTCGCGGGGGAGGATCATGCGTGACGCCGTCCCTTCCGCATGCTCTCCTCACCGCCATGCCGCCGGAGCTTCTCCAGACCTGGATCCTGCCGGCCCTGCTCGGGCTGGGGCTGGCCGCGGCCACCGGGCTGCGCACCTTCCTGCCGTTGCTGGCGGTCAGCGCCGCGGCGCGGTTCGACCTGTTCGGCCTGGACCTGCACGAGAAGGTCGCCTGGCTGGAGGGTACGCCAGCCCTCATCGCCCTGGCCGCCGCCACCCTGATCGAGCTGGTCGCCGACAAGGTCCCCATCCTCGACCACGGCCTCAGCGCGCTGGGCACGATCACCCGCCCGGCCGCCGCCATCCTCGCGGCCGGTTCGGTGTTCGTCGGAGTCGACCCGGCGGTCGCCGCCATCGCCGGCCTGATCATCGGCCTGCCCACCTCGCTGGCCTTCCACACCGCCCAGACCGGCACCCGCCTGGCCAGCACCGCGACCACCGGGGGCCTGGCCAACCCGTTCGTTTCGGCGGTCGAGGACGTGCTGGCCTTCGCCACCGTGCTGATCGCCCTGGCCGCCCCGATCCTGGTGCCGGTGGTGCTGATCCTGCTGCTGATGGCCATCTGGCGCATGGTCAGGGCGGCGAGGCGGCGGATGGCGCCTCCTCCTCCTCGGGCCTGAACTGCGTGCTCACATAGTCCTCCGGCAGGCCCAGGTTGCGCCGCCACTGGCGCGCCCGTTCGAGATAGGCCGGCAACAGTTCGCCGCGGCCGGCCATCAGCGCCTCGGCCAGCTCGCCGGCGACGTTGAAGGTGAAGTCCTGCAGGGCTGAATGTCTCGACTCCACCTCTTCGGCGTCGTCGACCTCCCAGCTCTGGGGGATCACCTCGTCCAGTTTGGCGATCAGCTGGGCGGCGCGGGCCAGGCGCAGGGCGTCGGCGCTCTGGCCGCGCGTGATGGCCCGCATGGCCAGCGACAGGGCCTTGCGCGCCACGCTGGGGGCGTCCAGCGGCGCGGGCGGTACGGCGATGGCCTGCAGGCTGGCGAGATCCGGCGGCAGGTCGTCGGGGACGGGCGGCGGCGGGGCGGCCGGAGCCGGCGAGGCCGCCGCAACCCCTTGCCAGGGCGAGGGCGGCCCCACCTGAACCCCGCCGCGCCAGTCGGCCTGGGCCCGCTTGGTCCAGCCCTCCCGCTGCGCCCGCTTGTACAGCCCGGAGACCGAAACCCCGAACCGCGCGGCCACATTGGGCGCCGACAGCCCGGAGAGGTAAGCCGCCCGGATCATCTCCCAGGTCCGGGGCGAGGCGGTGAGGTAGGTGGTGGTCGGATGCGCTTTCATGGACGGCATTATGCGGCCGGTCCGGAGACGGGGGACGCAGCGGCCTGTGTCCCCGGGAGAGAGTCTCGAAATGTCCCGCTTTGTCTCGAGATTATACGTCTCGAGAGTCTCGCTTTTTCCTGTCCTCTCCGGCAGGGAGAGGGGGACCCTCCGAAGCCCTCAGGGCGAAGGAGGGTGGAGAGGGAGACGCCGGCGCCGAGTGGTTTCGCGCGGCAAACTCAACCGGAACAGAAAAAGAACATTGAACACCCGCCCACATTGAGTCACACTCCCCCCATGACCGAACCGGCGCCAAGGCCCGCCGTCCAGATCTTCCCGCCGAGGCTCTCCCCCGCGGGCCGGGAACGCTTCGGCGAACTCCTGGCGAAGCAGTTGTGGCTGCTTGCCGGCGGGATGCTGGCGTTGATTGTCGCGCCGACCATCCTTGGAGCGGCCAAACTGCCCGCCGTTGTGCCGGCGTTATCGACCGCGTTCGCGTTTGTTTCGGCCACCGCGGCCATCGTGATACATTTCCTCAGCGTCGAGCGGCTCGGCGAAACCGCCTCTGTTGAAGGGCAGGAACCATGACGGACAGTGTGTTCTACGGATGGCTGGTCCTTGGCATCAGCTTCGGCGTCTTCTGCCTGTCCATGTTCGGCCTGGCGCTGGTCTGGATCAGCCAGCCCCCGAGGCGGTAGGCCATGAGCTATTACGAACAGGTCGTCGTGGCCGCCTGTTTGGTCGGCTTCTGCCTGGCCGGCATGGGCCTCGCCTTCGCCTGGCATCTTCGCCCGCGACCCGGGGACCAGGACTTGATCCCGCGCTCGCTGGCCTCCGTCACGATCATGGGTCACCGGGTCCACATCGACGGCCGGCCCGGCGCTTGGGGCGTGGTGTTCCCGGACTGCCCCGGCTGTTGCGCCATGGGCAAGACAGTCGAGGAAGCGCTCGCCAACTCCGCCGAGGCGCTGGCGGACTGGCTGCGGGCGACCGGCAAGGCGGGAGCGTAGCGGACTGGCGCCGTCGCCTTCTCCCGCAGGGGAGAAGGGACCCCGCCCTAAATCTCATGCAGGCCAGCGTGCCGGACGGGTCCGATCAGTCAAGGACCGCCCCTGCGGGGCGGCCGCGCGCGGCGGCGCGAAGCGCCGTCCTTGAGTGATCGGCCCCGCCCGGCGATCGTCTCGGCATGAGATGAAGGGCGTGGATTGAAGCGAACGCTTTTCCTCAATCCCGAATCGCCCCCTTTATGAAAGACTCGCTATGCGAGAGAATCGCTCTAACCTTTGTTTCCGGACAAAGGTGAATCATGCCCAGCTTTGGCTTCTCGGCGTTTCTCAAGCTCCTCTCACTGACCGACCGGCGACAGCTCTCCGAGCTTCGGAAACGGCTAGCCCCGAGCGACGGGGGCTACGATTTTCACCGGGGCTTTCGGTTGTTGGCAAATCGTTACCTGAGTCGAGGAGAGACGCTCGCGGATCTGCTGGCGGAGGCGGATGGATTCGCGAATCCCGCTGAGGCTCGATCTGCCAGGGCCGCTCTGGAATATCTGAGTGAGTGGCGAGTAGACTTTCCGGGCGAGCTGATGGCGTTCGAGCCGCGCACGTTCGAAAGCCCCGACGGCCGGTTCAAGGTGAGATTCACGCCCGACTTCGGAATCAACATCGCAGGCCAGACGGTCGCGGTTCACATCTGGAAGACGTTGCGTCCGGATCTGGACGCCCGGATGACCTACGCCGCGATGTCTCTCTTCCCGCCCGCCTTCGCTGGTCATGCCAACGCGCCCGATGATCTGGCTGTGTTGTCGGTCCTAAATGGTCGCCTTTATCGGCTGAGCGATGTTCCTGATCATTCGCTGTTGGCGTCGCGGGTTGTTGCTGCGTTGGACGCCAGACTTGAGGAATTGGGAGGCGGCCGTCCTCCGGCTCCGCCCCCCGCAACCATTTCGCCATAACGCCAAGCGCTGAGGGCTTGGCGTTGAGGAACCTGATTTTCCGGGCGATCATCTCGGCATGGGATGACGGGGTGGGTGTGGTTGTTCATTCCTCCGCGTAGGCCGCTGGAGCTGAGCCATTTGTCAGCCGATATCTACGACAGGTCTTGATGAACGCGTTCAGACAGGAAGTAGAGCCCGAGTGAAGTGCAGGACGCGACCATGGCGCCGACAAACGTAACGGACACGATGAATGCATTCCTCAGAACATTGTCGGTAATATATCGATCAACGTGCAAAATATTAGCAGATATTCGCGAAATTTCACCGATGTTCTCAGCGAGAAGTGACGCAGACGAGCAAATAAAAAATCCGATAAATGAGAAGGCGGTTAAATATGAAAAGAGGTAGCACAAAAATACACGCAACGTGATTTCGCTATCTTTCTTCTCTCCGCGCAAAATCATGGGCGCGGAAACGCCTTCCATCTCTCTGTCCAAATCCGCGCCGTTGAAGGTGGCTACTGCTGCAAGCGCGGCAATGTAGAAGCCAGGTAGACTCGCAAAAAACGGTGTGAGCGTGGAAGCGATGGAATCTGCCCCCGCCAGCGGTATCCGAAGGGGGAGTGCCCAGTAGGCGGCCAAACCAGCTCCGACCGAGCCCCAGGGAAGTGCATCGCGGTAAATCCTCAGCCCTGGTCCCTTGATGGTCCCAAAAGCGAAGGGCCGGCTAAGCTCGTAACTTATCGTCACCCTGCACGCTCCTTTTCGAGAAGCGCCGTCATTCTGCCGGTGAGTTGCGCCGCAATCGTGTTCGTGGCGCTCCGCATCAGTGGATCAATGTTCGATACGGTTTGGCGGCGAATATAGGCCTCGCCGATCAGAGTTCCTGTGTCGGTGTCGAATTCAAACGATGCGGAAGACGAACTTCCCTCGGGCGATAGAAAAAGACGCGCGCGACTGTAGTCGGAACTTTGTGTCTTCAGGCCGGCAAGGATCGTCTCCCAGCGCTTTCCTTGTGGAATGTCCTTGCTGATGCCGACCTTTATCTCGTGATCGCTAAGTTCGAGATAGCTTCCGCTTCCCAAACTCTTCTTTGGCATCGGCTTTATAAGCCTAAGTCCATTAATCCGCCCCTCTTCGATATCGCGATGAAAGGCGGCCGAAGGGTTTCCGGTGAGGATTACGTTCGGAATATATGGCTGAAGCTTGGGCTTTCCGCCAATTTTTGCACCGGATGACGCGCCAAAGGTAAATAGAGAGCTATCGGCCTCACAATATCGCTTTACTACATCGTTCAACATCGACTGAATCCTTGGGATAGAAAGCGTCGGTATGCGTTCGACTATGCAGGGATAAGTTTCTGGATGTCCGGGCCGGATCGAGAGGGAGAAAACCAAATGAGCAGAGTGCTCATTTCCCTCATCTGCCTGCTTCTCCACCGTCCTGGAGGTTCTCGTTTTGTGATTTCCATAAGTTGAATCTGGCGCTCTCTTATCGGCCACGCTCAGTAGTACGATTGCGATATTTCTATCCTCGTCGATAGAAACGTCATTGATGATGCAGCTTGCTTCGCCTTTGTCGAAAGCTTTGGGTGATAGATTCTCGTCCGCTGCTCGCTTCCACAAATCTACAAGGTGCCTAAGCTCTGGGAACGGGGCATGCTGCGCCCGCCTCCGAACTATGAAGTCGCAGAACAAAACTTCGCGGGCATGGGCTTTCAAGGCCAACTTCGTTCCCCTCCCAAGGCTTCGTAGCCCAACTTAACGACGATGCGGGCAAGAAGACAACGAACAGGGGTGTTCCCGATTTGTTCTAGCACGAACGTCGCATTGCGCAAGTCTATTCGGCCCCCCTACAACCGCCCCTTCCTGAACCGCTCCTGCGCCTCCGCCCTTGCCGCCTTGCGCTCGCGCTTGGGCGCTTCGCGGTCCACCGCCTCCCGGGGCGCGGTCATCAGGTCGTTGGCGAATTCCAGGTCCACCATCTTCAGGCGCTTGAGCCCGTCGCCCCCCCCTACAGCCCCTCCCCGCCCGGCGGCAGATGCCTCGGCAGGTCCATCGCCTCGTGCAGCAGGCGCAGCACCTCGACGCCCTGCTTGTCGATGCGGAACACCACCACATGTCGCGGATTGCCGACCCGGTCGGCGGTGGCGACGCGGGCGCGGCTCAGGCGGACGGGATAGAGGCGGTGGTCGGCCGGCAGGTGCGGGTCATCGCGGACGCCGGGGCGGCGCGGGTCCTGCGCCAGGTCGTCGAAGGCGCGTTGCAGCAGCAGGCGATAGCGCCGGCGCGCGGCCCGGCCGAACTGTTGCTCGCTCTGGGCCAGGGCGGTGGCCACGTCGCGGCGCGCGGACGCCGTGAGGCGAAGCGCGGTCACCGGGCGCCGGCCGCCTCGTCCAGTTCGGCTTCGATCTGGTCGAACCAGACGCCGGTGTCCTCGACGGTCTCGAACCGGCCGGCTTCGATGTCCTGGGCGCCTTCGCGCACCAGCGCCTTGAAACGCTCCGTCCTGGCGGCCTCGGTGCGCAACGCGGCCAGGCCCGCGCGAACCACGGCGGCCGCGTCCGGATAGGCGCCGGAGGCGACCTGGTCCTCAACAAAGCGGCCGAGGGGCGCATCGAGGGTGACTTTCAGCGCGGTCATGGCCTCAAATTACCATGAGTTCCGGCGGGCGGCCATGCGGTGGCGCGCGCGTCACAACCGCCCCTTCCTGAACCGCTCCTGAGCCTCCGCCCGCGCCGCCTTCCGCTCGCGCTTGGGCGCTTCCCGGTCCACCGCCTCCCCCGGCGCGGTCATCAGGTCGTTGGCGAATTCCAGATCCAGCATCTTCAGCCGTTTGATCTCGTCCCTCACCCGCGCGGCCGTCTCGAACTCCAGGTTCCCCGCCGCCTCGCGCATCTTGGTTTCCAGGTCGCGCAGGGTGGCCTGGAAGTTGGAGCCCAGGAACGGCCGGGCGTCCTCGGCCACGCCGACGTCGACGTTGACCCGGTCGCCGCGCTCGTACGGGCTGGCGAGGATGTCCTTGATGCTGCTCTTGATGCTCTCCGGGGTGATGCCCTGCTGCAGGTTCCAGGCGTGCTGCTTCTCGCGGCGGCGGCTGGTCTCGCCCATGGCGCGTTCCATGCTGCCGGTGATGCGGTCGGCGTAGAGGATCACCTTGCCGTCGATGTTCCGCGCGGCGCGGCCGATGGTCTGGATCAGGCTGGTCTCTGACCGCAGGAAGCCCTCCTTGTCGGCGTCCAGAATGGCCACCAGGCCGCACTCGGGGATGTCCAGGCCCTCTCTGAGGAGGTTGATGCCCACCAGGATGTCGAAGGCGCCCAGTCGCAGGTCGCGGATGATCTCGATGCGTTCGAGGGTGTCGACGTCGCTGTGCATGTAGCGCACGCGCAGGCCCTGCTCGTGCATGTATTCGGTGAGGTCCTCGGCCATCTTTTTCGTGAGGACCGTGACCAGGGTGCGGTAGCCCCTGGCGGCGCAGTCGCGGGCCTCGGCGATGACGTCGTCGACCTGGCTGGCGCCGTCCTTCTGGACCGGGCGGACCTCCACCGGCGGGTCGATCAGGCCGGTGGGGCGGATGACCTGTTCGGCGAACACGCCGCCGGCCTTTTCCATCTCCCACGGGCCAGGCGTGGCGCTGACGTGGACCGTCTGGGGCCGCATGGCCTCCCACTCCTCGAACTTGAGCGGGCGGTTGTCCAGGGCGCTGGGCAGGCGAAAGCCGTACTCGGCCAGGGTCCATTTGCGGCGGTAGTCGCCGCGGTACATGGCGCCGATCTGGGGGACGGTCTGGTGGCTCTCGTCGGTGAACAGCAGGGCGTTGTCGGGGATGTATTCGAAGAAGGTCGGCGGCGGCTCGCCCGGCCGGCGGCCGGTGAGGTAGCGGCTGTAGTTCTCGATGCCGGCGCAGCTGCCGGTGGTCTCGATCATCTCGATGTCGAAGCGGGTGCGCTGTTCGAGGCGCTGGGCCTCCAGCAGCTTGCCGTTGGCGACCAGCCAGTCGAGGCGCTCCTTCAGCTCGGCCTTGATGTGGGTGATGGCCTGGTTGAGCGTCGGGCGCGGGGTGACGTAGTGGCTGTTGGCGTAGATCTTCACCGCCGGCAGGTCGGCGGTCTTGCGGCCGGTCAGCGGGTCGAACTCCTGGATGGTCTCGATCTCGTCGCCGAACAGGCCGATGCGCCAGGCGCGGTCCTCGTAGTGGGCGGGGAAGATCTCGATCGTGTCGCCGCGCTTGCGGAACGTGCCGCGCTCGAAGGCCGCCTCGTTGCGTTTGTACTGCTGGGCCACCAGGTCGGCGACCAGCTGGCGGTCGTCGATGCGCTGGCCGACCTCCAGCTGGAAGGTCATGGCGGTGTAGGTCTCGACCGAGCCGATGCCGTAGATGCAGCTGACCGAGGCGACGATGATCACGTCGTCCCGCTCGAGGATCGCCCGGGTGGCGCTGTGGCGCATGCGGTCGATCTGCTCGTTGCGGCTGGAGTCCTTCTCGATGAAGGTGTCCGTGCGCGGGACGTAGGCCTCGGGCTGGTAATAGTCGTAGTAGCTGACGAAATACTCCACCGCGTTGTCCGGGAAGTAGCTCCGAAACTCGCTGTAGAGCTGGGCGGCGAGGGTCTTGTTCGGGGCCAGGATCAGGGCCGGACGCTGGGTCGCGGCGATGATGCTGGCCATGGTGAAGGTCTTGCCCGAGCCGGTGACGCCCAGCAGCACCTGGTCGTGCTCCCGCGCGTTGATGCCCGCCACCAGCTCGGCGATGGCCGTGGGCTGGTCGCCGGCGGGGTCGTAGTCGCTGACCAGGTTGAACCGCCGACCGCCCTCGGACTTGGCCGGGCGCGCCGGCCGGTGCGGCGCCCAGCTGGCCGGGGTGTTGGCGTTGGCCAGCTCATGCACGAAGGCGGCGGAGACGTCCTCGACGCCTGCCATGATCTCGGGGGAACGGGCCATGAACGGCAAGGTAGGTCGTGGGCGGCGGCAAGGCTAGGGGCGCCTGCTGACAGGGTGCTGTCAGCAGAGTGGCGGGAGAGTGGCGGCAGGGGGGATCAGACCAGTCGCCACCCGCCGATCGGCCGCACCGTGGCGCAGGCAGGGCTGCCGTCCTTGCCGGTTCCATCGCCATGCTGCCATTTCCTGGATCGTCGTCGCACTATTGAGCGTGACCGGAGCGCCGGTAGTCTGCCGTCCCGTCAGGAGCCGCCCCATGCCCAAGATCGATCTCGCCACCGCCCCCCGCCGTTCGGGAACCGGCTATCCGCCGCCCTATGACGCGCCGTGCCGCGACCGCAGCTGGCTGGAGCTGGCCAAGGCCGCCGGGCTCGACCTTGTGGGGATCAACCTGCTGACCCTGCCGGACGGGCAGTGGTCCAGCCAGCGGCACTGGCACCTCGACGAGGACGAGTTCGTCTTCGTGGTCTCCGGCGAGGTGGTGCTGGTCGAGGACGAGGGCGAGACGGTCCTGCGCGCCGGCGACTGCGCCGCCTGGAAGGCGGGGGTGGAAAACGGCCACCACATCCAGAACCGCTCCGGCGCCGACGCCGTGTTGCTGCAGGTCGGCAATCCGACCAATCCGGCCACCGAATACGTCGACTACCCCGACATCGACCTGATCATCCGCCCCGGCGACGAGGGCTACAAACATCGCGACGGGACGCTGTATCCTTCCCGCTGATCCTGGGGGACGGACATGAAAATCGAAGACATCGAATACACCGCCGACGGCGTCCGCATGGTCGGCATGCTGGCTGTCGACGAGAGCCGCACGGGCAAGCGGCCGGGGGTGCTGGTCTGCCACGAGGGCGGCGGGCTGATGGACCATCCGCGCAACGTCGCCAAGCGGCTGGCGGGCCTGGGCTTCGTCGCCTTCGCCATGGACTACTACGGCGATGGCAAGCCGCTGGCCGACATCAGCCAGGCGATGACCTACATCGGCGCCTGGATGGCCGACCCGACCGGCATCCGCGTCCGCGCCGGGGCCGCGCTGGAGGTGCTCAAGGCCCAGCCGCAAACCGATCCGGACCGGCTGGCGGCGATCGGCTACTGCTTTGGCGGCACGACCGCGCTGGAGCTGGCCCGCGGCGGGGCGGAGCTCAAGGCCGTCGTCGGCTTCCACTCGGGCCTGGGCACGGCCCGGCCGCAGGACGCCGCCAACATCAAGGGCAAGGTCCTCACCGCCATCGGCGCGGACGATCCGATCATCCCGGCCGAGCAGCGGATCGCCTTCGAGCAGGAGATGACCCAAGCGGGCGTCGACTGGCGCATGCATGTCTATGGCGGCGCCGGCCATAGCTTCACCAACCCCGACATCGGCCGCCTGAACCGCCCCGGCTTCGCCTATCACGCCTCCAGCGACCAGCGCTCCTGGGTAGCGATGCTGGACCTGTTCGACGAGGTGTTCGGCAAGGTCGCATAACGCCGCTATCCAGAGATCATCACGCCTGCTAGGGTAGTTGACGTAACGTCAGGCCGGCTCTGGGGAGGATGCGGTCATGGTGCGTACGCCTTTCCGCAAGCTCGTCATCGGCCTGGTCGGGGCCTTCGTGGCCGTGGTCGCCTGGGCCCAGGCCCCGGCGCCGGGCGAGCGGATCAGCCTGGGCACGCGCCAGATCGGCCAGACCTACCCGTTCAACCTCATCGCCCAGAACCTGAACTGTAACCAGCCGCAGGACTTCAAGTTTGTCATCTCTCCCAATCCCTGGCTGAAGATCCAGGGCGATCCGGTGGCGCGGCAGGTCCAGCGGGGCCAGCAGAAGGCGGTGCCGGCAAAGATCGACTTCAGCCGCCTGCGCCCCGGCGTCTATCGGGCGCAGGTGACCGTGATCTGCGACACCTGCCAGTTCCTGGTGTTCGCCAACTGCAAGATCAGCGACCGGGTGATGTACCTTGAGGTCGAGGCGACCGCCCCGCCGCCCCCCCCGGCCGCCGCCCGGTCGCAACCCCAGCCGCAGGGACAGACGCGTCCGCGACCGGGCTCGCCCCGGTCCGACACGTCGTCGGTGATGGCCAGCTTTGATCCCGAGCTGGTCCCCTGGATGAATGCCGCCGCGCGCAGGGCCGCCGAGGACGCCCAGCGCAAGGCCGATGCCGCCGCCGCCGCCGCCCGGCGGGCCGCCGATGAACTGGACGACGCGAAGAAGAAGAAAGGTCCCTGCGAGGAGGAGCTCGCCGCCGCCCGCGCCGCCGCCGCCGCCGCTGACGCCGAGGCCGCCGCCGCCCAGGCCGCCGCCGAGGCCGCGACATCGGCCGCCGAAGCGGCCGAACAGGCCGCTAAGGACAATGCCAAGGACCTGGCCGACGCCGAGAGGGAAATGGGCGCGGCCCAGACGCGGCTCGGCAACGCCGCCGCCGCCCGCTCGGCCCTGATCAAGGACGGGGCCAACGCCTCGGCCGTCGGCGCCGCCCAGAAGATGGTCGATGAGGCCAACGACGCGGCCTATGCGGCGCAGAAGAAGTTCTCCGAGGCCCGCGCCGCCGCCGCCGGACTGGATGAGGCCGCCGCCACGGCCGCCGCCGCTGCCAACGCCGCCACGGCCGCGTCCTCGGCCGCTGCCGCCAGGGCCGCCGCCGCGGCCGCCGCGCTGGCGGCCAAGGAGGCGGAGTGCCTCGGCATCATCGCCGCCGAGAAGGCCGCCCAGGCCAAGGCCGATGCCGCCGCCGCCGCCGCCGGAGCCGCCGCGGACGCTGCCGCCGGCGCGAAGAAGAAGGCCGAGGACGGCGCCCGGGGAGCCCGCATCCTGACCCTCGAGGAACAGCTCGAGGCGGCCCGCAAGCGCTGCAAGCAGATCTACGAAGACCAGTTGGCCAACGCGAAGAAGCAGGAAAAGGCTCTGGCCGCCCTGAAGAAGCTGGGCGTTCTGGGGCCGGACGCGCCGACAACCGGCCTGACCGACATGTGGAACGACTGGGGCAGCTGGGCCACCGGGGTGGCCACCCAGGCGGCGGCTGTCGGCGGCGCGGCGCTGGTCGGCGGCAAGACACCCATCCCGACGGGCGGCGGGCCCCAGATGATCCTCAGCGCCCTGCAGGCGGCCTACGGCATCCTGAATATCCGCCTGGCCACCCTGACGCCCAACACCAAGGCCTTCCTCACCGACCGGGAGGTCTATGGCGAGGGCAGCCAGGCCAATGAATGGGTCCGCACGCACGGCTTCGCCGATACGACCGAAGAGGCCGAGGAGGTGCTTGACGAGATGGAGCGCATCGTCAACGACCCCAACACCATCGCCAAGGACATGGCCAACGCGATGTCGCAGCTCGACGCCTGCAAGCAGGAGGTCGCCGACCTGGAAGCCAAGCTGGAAGCGGCGAAGGCGGGGGGCTAGATCGAGCCCCAGTAGGCGCCGGCGAGCGGGAGGTCGATGGCGCGGCCGACCGCGGCGAGCGCCGCCTGCACATCCGGCCGGTTCAGGACGGTCAGACGCCGCCGCTCCAGCTCAACCTGCCGGGGCGTCAGGGTCGGCGGCGGCAACACCACGCGGAAGGCCTCAAGAACGTCGGCGCGATGCTTGGGAGACTGCAGCCGTTTGACGTAGAGGGCGGCGGCTTCGTCCAGCAGACCGGCGCAGACGAGTGCCTGGGTCAGGGCCGAAGGATTGTCCTGCCAGCGCGGCCGCATGGTGTTCAGCGCCGTCGCCGTGCCCTCGCCGCCGGTCTGGCTCAGGGCGCAGACCCGTCCCGCGGAGGCCCACATCTCACCATAGGGCGATGCCCCGGCCGGGCTGAGGGTTTCAAGGACGGCAAGGGCCTCCAGCGGACGGCCCATCGTGTTCAGGCGCTCGGCCCAGTTGATCCGCTGGCTGACCGACCGGGTTCCGGCCTCGCCAACCTCGATGGACTCCAGAAAGACCGTCTCGCCATCGACCGACCTGCCGGTGTCGTAGAGGGCGTAGGCCAGCTCGTTGAGCACCCAGTTGGCGTACTTCTCGCCATCCTCGAAGGTCTCGCCGTCCTTGATCCGCGCGCGCCAGGCCTGCCCCAGCGCAATCGCGTCGTCATAGCGCTGCAGCTGACGCAGCAGCTGCAGGGCTTCGTAGACCAGGACCAGCTGTTTGGGCTTTTCCGCCCGCCTGGCCACATTGGCGGTCAGCTCGCTCTCGACGCTCTTGCGCCAGTCAAACCGGCCGGCGCTCTGGAAGCCGGCCCACAGCGATGCATAGCGCCGGTCCTGGGCGACGGTCATCCACAGCTGGGTGTTCTCCATGCCGGCCAGGACCCGCTGGGCTCCGGCCACGTCGCCGCGGTCGATCAGCAGTTCGCCGTAGCGTCCGGCCCAATAGTTCGTCGCCGCGGACCGGCTGTCGGAATCCCGCCAGGTCATCGCGGTAAGCCGCTGAAGCAGCGGGATCGCGATGTCGGGGTTGTCGCGCACGCCCTCGCCATTGATGAACTGGTTCAGATAAGGCGGCCACCAGCCGGCCACGCGATCGGGATCGGCGTCGATGATTCTGATCAGTCGCCTCGCGCCCTCAACCATGTCCTTCCGCTTCTGAGCCTCTTCCATGAGGATCTGATTGGCGTCGGCCACTTGGTCCGGCGCCTCGGCCAGGGGTTCCAGCCGGCGGATCAGGGCTACGGCCCTTGGCGGCGGGTCACGCCTGGAGCAGCCGGTCGCCACCCGCAGCACGAGCCGCCGGGTCTCGATCGGCAGGCGATCGAACAGCGGGTTGTCTCCGGCCGCCAGCAACCGGTTGAACGTCGGCCCGCAGCGGCTGGAATTGATGTTCACCGACGGCGTGACGAGGCCCCGCACCTGCTCGTCCAGCTGCTCGACGGTCGTGGCGGTCGTGGCGCCGGGTGGGGTGTTGCTGTTGCTCTGCCTCGCAAGGGCCGGGCCCGTCAGCAACAGGACCGCGACGGCGGCCAGGACGGCCCCCCGCACGGTCAAAACCCGCCCCAGTAGTCGCCGGCCAGGGGGACGGCCACGGGGCGGCCCACCTTGTCCAGCGCCGCGCGCACGCCCGGCCCGGCCAGCATCGCCTGGCGGCGGCGTTCGAACTCGGCCAGCCAGGGCGGAATGAACGGCGGCGGCTTGGCGCCCCAGAAGGGATCCAGCGCGCCGCTGCGGTGCTCGGGCTGCTCCAGTCGCCAGATCAGCAGCGTCGAGGCCTCATCGACCAGGTTCAGGCACAGCAGCGCCTGGCTGAGGGCGCCCGGGTTCTTGTCCCGGCGCTGGCGCAGGGTGGCCAGGGTCGCCTCGGCGGCCTTGCGGTCGACGCCGGCCTGGGCGCAGGCCTTCTGGGAGTCGATCCAGGCCTCGCCGTAGTCGGTGACATAGTCCAGATCGATGCCGGCGATGATCTTCAGGGCGTCTTGCGGCCGGGACAGGTCGAGAAGCCGCCCGGCCCAGTTCATCCGCGCGTCGCTGGAGGGCGCGCGCGCCTCGCCCATGGCGATGGCCTCGTTGAACACCGCCTCGGCCTCGGTGACCTTGCCGGTGTCGAGCAGGCAGTGGCCGAGCAGGATCAGGACCCACTCGCCATTCTCCTCGCGGTCGTCGAATGCCTCCCCGTCCTGCAAGCGGGCGCGGAGGGCCTGGCCGATCTGGATGGCCTCGTCGTAGCGGCCCAGGGCCCGCAGACTGGACATCACCTCGCGCACCGGAGCGAGCTTTTCGGGCGTGGCGGCCATGTCGCCCCGCGCCCGGGTCAGGTCGGCGGTCTCCAGCGCCGTCCAGTCGAACCGGTCGGCCGGAGTCCAGGCCGTCTGGAAACGGCGGTCGGCGGCGACATACAGCAGCACCCGGGGGTCATCCGCCGCCGCGACCGCTCTCGCCGCGTCGGCCGTCCGGCCCCGGTCGCCCAGCTGCCAGCCGTAAGCCAGGGCCCATTGGTTCTTGCTGGCCCGCAGACTGCCGGGTTCCCGCCAGGCGAAGCTGGTGATCCGCTGCAGCGCCGACAGGGCCAGATCCGGATCGTCGTCGAGATAGTCGGTGAAGGCGCCGATCATGCCCGGGCGCCACTGGGCGACCACCTCGGGCTGGGCGTCGAGCAGCTTGAGGAACCGGCGGGTGGCCTCCGGCATGGCGTCGCGCTCGAGGGCGTCGGAGATCTGGATGGTCTGCACCGCCCCGACCTCCATCGGGTCCTGGGCGATGGGTTCGAGCTTGCGGGCGGCGGCCAGGCCCAGCGGCCGGTCCTTGATCTCGGCGCAGATGATCACCGAGAACAGGAAGGGCCGGCGGATATCAGTGCGCATGCGGTCGAACCGCGGGTCGTTCATGATCGCGCGCAGGTCCGGCAGCCTGGACTCGCAGGTCGTGAAGTCGCTGTCGATGAGGGCGCTGACGGCCTGGCCCGCCGTCTGCTCGAGCTTGAGCAGGTCCATCTGCCGGCCGATCGACTGGCCGGCGGCGGGAGGCGCGGAGGCGACCGCCGTCAGGGCGGCGAGGGTGACCAGTACAGAACGAACGCGCATGCCAATCCCCGAAGACAACCTTCAGGCGCAGTCAGGCCTGCCCGGAGGCGGCCCGTCAAGCAACTAGGGCGCGCCGTAGCTGTCGCGGATGTCGAGGCAGACGCTGCGGGCGTAGTTCCATGTGGAAGAGGGGCCGTCGCCTTCGGCCTGGAGAACTTCGATCGTCTCCTGCCGACCGGCGATGACGCCGGGGCTCAGGGCCTCGAGAGCCGCCCGACGCTCGATGCCACGGTCCTTCATCACCCGATCGACGGCGATGTTGAAGAAGGCCACGCCCATGGCCTTGGCTTCCGCGGCGCCGTCCGTGTCGCCCTTGTCGGCGAGGAAGTTGCTGGTGGCGCCATAGACCCCGGCGCAGCGCGCCTGAACCGCCCAGTAGGGCCTGCCCTCCAGGTTTTCGGTCAGCATGGTTCCGCCCGGATACAGCATGTCGCCGGCCGCGGCCGGGGCGGCGGCGCCCAGAGTCACGGCGGTCAAGATATAGAGCGCGCGTTTCATCCTCGTCTCCCCAGTCAGAGGGTCGTACGACGGGATGGTGACTCCGGAACGCCTCGCAGGCAACTCACACCCACCAGTGTCCTGAATCCGAAGTTCGCGAGCGCCTGTGGCGGGCTCCGACGAACTTCGAAATCGAAGACAAGGCTGTCAAGTGTATGTTTCCAGTATGTTTTTTTGGATTTGAAGTTCGTTCAGGGCTTGATCCGACAATGAGGCCAACTTCAAATCAAGCACACTAGTTGGGTTTGTCGGCCTCGTTGACCACCACCCCGACGCCGGCGCCGACCACGGCGCCCACGGGCCCGGCGACGACCGCGCCGGCGACGGCGCCGGTGGCGGCGCGCTGTTCCATGTTGTGGCCGCAGGCGGCCAGGCCGGCCGCGGCCAGGGCGATCAGGGCCAGGGATGTGGTGCGGCGAACTTGCATGGTCTTGAACTCCTGTGGGCCGTCCGGGGAGGGACGGACCCTAACGCAACGGGCGCGGTGACCGGCGGTTCCGGATCGCGTGAAAGGCGAAAATGGGCCGCAGTGCGTCATGCAGACGCGCCTGCCGGGAGTCCCAATGGGGCAAGGGGTCGCCGCCCGATTCCCGGCTCGCTCGCCGGGCGAGTCATGCTGCGGTGCAGCATTTGCTTGACGAATCGCGGTCAAAGGCGCCATAAGACGCGCCACAAGTCGGACTTTGGCCATTTCGTGAACCGGCCGAATCCACACTTCGACAGATCGCGATGGCGTCTTTTGAGGTGATTGTCGGGGGGCAAACCGCCCTCGTCGCACAGGACACGAAACTCTTGTCATTCAAGTCCCAGACGCGCGCACCCGTGCGCGCGCTGATGAGCGTCGCTTTGACGGGAACGCTGGTGGGCACGGCCTGCGGCGCGATCGTGGGCGGCGCCTACCTGCTGGGCGGCATGGCCCAGGCCGCCGCCCAGCACCACCGCGTCTCCGAAATCGCCGGAGTCGCGTCGGGCAGCTATTCCGACGCCTCTCTGGAACGTGTGGTGGACCGGATGGATCCCGCCGCCCTGGCCGTAGCCGAGCGGCACGACCCCTACACCAGCGCCGGCAGCGCCCAGCGCGACCGGCAGGCCGCCCTGTTCGCCGCCCGCCTCGAGCGCCGCGCGGCGCCGGTGGGCCGTCCCGCCGAGGGGCTGATGCTGCGCGCCAGCTTCGGTGGTCCGTTCAACCCCGCCGCCACGCCGTTCCGCCTGAACGGAGCGCTGGACGATTCCCGCGACCTCGAATGCCTGACCCAGGCCGTCTACTATGAGGCCCGCGGCGAGACCCCGGCCGGCCAGGCGGCCGTGGCCCAGGTAGTGCTCAACCGCGCCCGGCATCCGGCCTTCCCCAAAAGCGTCTGCGGCGTGGTTTTCCAGGGCGCCTATGGCGGCGGCGTCTGCCAGTTCAGCTTCGCCTGCGACGGCTCGATGCGTCGCCGGCGCGAGCCCGGCGCCTGGGCCCGCGCCCAGAAGGTCGCCGCCCGCGCCCTGTCCGGCACGGTGATGACCGCCGTGGGCACCGCGACCCACTTCCACACGATCAATGTCTCGCCCGGCTGGGGACCGCGTCTGGTCCGGGTCGGCCAGGTGGGGCTGCACATCTTCTACCGCTTCGGCGGACGCGGCGGCGCGCCGGACGCCTTCGATCGTGAGCCGTCGCGCTCGGGTCCGGGGCTGGAGGATCGCCCGCTCTATGCCGGCCTGAGTCCGGCCGAACCGGCACCCTACACGATCCTGGCGCCGTCCAGCGACGCGGTGTTCATCGCCGCGACCGCCCAGGTGGTCCCGACCGACGATGCGCCGGCCATGGCGGTCGGCGGGCCGGCCGGCGCCGCGCCGGAACCGGCGTCGTCGCCGAAGACCGAGATCTCGGCCGACGTCGCCCCGGTCAAGCCTGGGTCAACCCCTTCAACTGCTTCCTGACCGAGCCGGGCATGAAGCGGGCGGCGAAGCGCATGCGCTTGCCCGCCTTGCCGACGACCCAGTGCAGGTCCTTGCCGTGCAGGGACCGCCAGATCACGTCTGACGCCTCCTCGACGGTGTAGACCTCCGACCCGCTCTGGCGAATGCTGTCGGTGATGTTCTCGTTCGAGCCCTGCGAGCCGGCGTTGAGGATCGGGGTGTCGACGAACCAGGGCATGATGCAGCGCACGGCCACGCCGTGGCGGGCGTATTCGATGTCCAGCGCCTCGGACAGGCCCTTCACCGCGAACTTGGTCGCCGAATAGACGGCCATCTTCGGCGCGCCAAACAGGCCCGCGCAGGAGGCCACGTTGATCAGCGTCGAGCCGGGCGTCGCCTTGAGCAACTCCAGGCCCGCGCGGGCGCCGTTGATCACCCCCTTGATGTTGATGTCGACCTGCCGGTCCGCCTCGTCGTCGGTCTGATCCTCGAAATAGCCGAAGTGGGCGACCCCGGCGTTGTTGAGCAGGGCGTCCATCCGGCCGCCGGAAGCCTTGCCGAACGCCGCCAGTTCCTTCTTCCACGCCGCCCTGTCGCGGACGTCGAGCTTGTGGACGCTGACGTTGCCGGCCCCTAGCGCCCCCAGCGCCGCCTTCAGGCCCGCCGCATCGATGTCGGCCAGGCCGACGAACCAGCCCTCCTTCGAAAACCGCTTTGCCGCCGCCAGGCCGATGCCGCTGGCCGCGCCTGTGATGAAGATCGCCTTGCGGCCGTCCGCGCCCATGTCCGCCTCCCGTTTCGCTGACCGGAGAAGATGGCCCGGGGGTGCGGGAGGTCAAGCGATGCTAGTGTGCTGGATTTGAAGTTCGCCTCATTATCGGATCTGGCCGTGAGCGAACTTCAAATCCAAAAAGCACACTAGAAACATATACTTGCTAGTGTCCTCTTCGATTCCGAAGTTCGTCGGAGCCCGCCACGAGCGCTGGCGAACTTCGGAATCGGGACACTAGTCAGACCAGGAACATGCCGATACCGGCCGCGGCCATCACGGCGGTCGCCGTCCAGCCGAGGACCTTGAGAGTCCGACCGATGACGAAGGGGCCCATCACCGACCGGCGCGAGGCGAGGATCATGGCCACCACCATGATCGGCACCGCCACCAGGCCGTTGAGCACCGCGCTCCAGAACAGGGCCTTGATCGGGTTGATCTGCAGGAAGTTGAGCAACACCCCGCCAAAGGTCGCCCCGGCGATGATGGCGTAGAAGCCGGGCGCCTGGCCGAGCTTGCGGTCCAGACCCATGGGCCAGCCGAACGACTCGGCGATGGCGTAGGCCGCCGATCCGGCCAGCACCGGCACCGCCAGCAGGCCCGTGCCGATGATCCCCAGGCTGAACAGCAGGAAGGCCAGGTCGCCGGCGATCGGCCGCAGGGCCTGGGCCGCCTGGGCCGCGCTTTCGATGTCGGTGACGCCGTGGGCGTGCAGGGTCACCGAGGTGGTCAGGACGATGAAGAAGGCGATCACGCTGCACACGGCCATGCCGAACCAGGTGTCGAGCCGGATGCGGCGCAGCTCGCCGTCGGCCAGTTCGGGGGTATTGATCAGCGAGCGCTGGGCCGCGTCGGGCCCCAGGTCCTCGACCTCCTGCGAGCTCTGCCAGAAGAACATATAGGGGCTGATGGTCGTGCCGAAGACCGCCACCACCATGGTCAGGAAGGCGGGGGTGAAGCTGATCGCCGGCACGAAGGAGCGCAGGAGCACCTCGTCCCAGGGGATCTTCACCGTGAACACCACCCCGACGTAGGCCAGCAGCGACAGGGTCAGCCACTTGAGCACCTTCACATAGCGCTTGTAGCTCATGAACACTTCGAGCAGCACGCAGGCCAGGCCGAAGGCCAGGGCGTAGGCGAACTTGCTGATCCCCGGGAACACCAGGGTCGCCGCCTCGCCCATGGCGGCGATGTCGGCGGCGATATTGATGGTGTTGGCCACCAGCAGCGATACGACCAGGATCGCCAGCACCCAGGGTGGGAAGACCCGCAGGACGTTGGCCGCCAGGCCATGTCCGGTGACCCGGCCGATGCGGGCGACCACCTGCTGGATGCCCGCCAGCAGCGGATAGGCCAGCACCACGCTCCACAGCATGTTCAGCCCGAAGGCGGCCCCGGCCTGGGAGTGGGTGGCGACGCCGCCGGGATCATCGTCCGCCGCCCCGGTGATCAGTCCCGGGCCGAGACGTCCGAGGAGGCTGGGCTTGCGCGGGCGAGGCGAAGGGTCGGCCATGGGGGGATCCGGTCGCGCGGTCGGGTTAGAGTTTCAACAGATAGACGTGTTCGCCGTCCAGCACGACCTCGCCCTTCTGGTTGGTCACGGTGGCCTTCATGGTCACCACCCCGGTGGTCCGCTGGCGCTTCAGGTCGCTGATCTCCAGCGCCGGATAGAGGGTGTCGCCGGGAAAGGCGCTCTTGAGCACCTTGGCGTGCACCTCGATCATCCCCAGCAGGGCGTCGCCGATCTCGTGCGGGAACAGGCCCGCGCCGGCGGCGGTGAAACACAGCACCTGCAGGCCGTGCGCCAGCGGGCCGGGATGGCCGAGCGCCCGGCAGTATTCCACGTCGTAGTGGATCGGATGGTTGTCGAGGCTGACCGCCTGGAAGGCCGCGAAATTGCCGTCGCCCAGCGTGCGCGAGGGCAGCGGATAGCGGTCGCCGACCTTGAGATCGTCGAAGGTTTTGGGCGGGACGAGGCGGTGGGCGGCGTAGATGTCGGGGAGGGGCATGGGATGGCGGATGCTGAGCTGTCAGTGGGGCGGACGGGAGTAGGGCTTAGGGCATAGGGAGTAGCAAGGGGTGCAACCCCTCTTTCAACCGCTCATCCCGGCGAATGCCGGGACCCAGATCAAAGGGTGCTTTTGCAGGCCGGTCGAGATCGAGCTCTGTCATCTGGGTCCCGGCATTCGCCGGGATGAGCGGAACATGTGTGTCGGTGAGACCGGTTGACCGCAGGAAACACTAAAGCATATACTTCAGTATTATTCTCGCCGAGCCCGCCACCCATGACCCTTCGCCTGTTCGCCCACCCGCTGTCGTCCTACTGCTGGAAGGCGCTGATCCCCCTGTACGAGGCCGGGACGCCGTTCACCTTCGAGATGATCCAGTTCGGCGCCGGGGACGGGCCGATCATCGAGTTCATGCGCCGCTGGCCGATCGGCAAGATGCCGCTGCTGCGCGACGAGGCGCGGGACGAGACCGTCGTCGAGTCCAGCATCATCATCGAATACCTCGACCGCCACTATCCCGGCGCCGGTCTGATCCCGGCCGATCCCGCTGCCGCGCTGACGGCGCGGTTCCTGGACCGGTTCTTCGACAACTACGTGATGACGCCCCAGGGCCGGCTGGTGTTCGAGGTGATCCGCCCCGAGGGCGCCAAGGACCCGTTCGGCGTCGCCGAGGCGCGGGCCCTGCTCGACAAGGCCTACAGCTGGCTGGAAGAGACCCTGTCCGACGGCCGGACCTGGGCGGCCGGCGAGGCCTTTTCCCTGGCCGACGTCAGCGCCAGCCCGTCGCTGTTCTACGCCCAGCGCTGCCACGCCTGGGGCGACCGCCCGGCGCTGCAGGCCTACTACGACCGGCTGGAGGCGCGACCGGCGTTCCAGCGCGTGATCCGGGAATCCCAGCCGTACATGCACATGTTCCCCGGCGGGCCGGAGTACTGACGGGGACATGCACTTCAGTGCGTGTCCCCCGCCGCTTCGAAGCCGATGGGGACACGCACTGAAGTGCATGTCCCCGAATTTCGTCGACACCTCGCCGTCGATCTCTTGCAGGCCAGCGTGCCGGTCTCTCCAGTCTGGTCAAGGGCAGGCCCTGCGGGCCTGCCGCTCCGCGACGCGAAGCGCCCTTGAGCAACCTGACCCGCCCGGCGATCATCTTGGCATGAGATGGAGGGTGGGGTGGATGTGTCGCACCCATTGAGACCGCGCAACCAACTAGTCGTCTTGGCGGCGCGCAACTACGATAGCGTGCATTCGACCTCTGATTGCGATTCGCGCCGGGAAAGGGCGACGGGCTGCAATGAGTGGTCACCCATAAATGTTCATGATACGTTCTGCAAATGACGCGCACTTTTCGTCTTCGCGATCCCGTTCACGGCCTCATTGTCTTCAAGCCAGACGATCAGGTGGATCAGCTTGCATGGTCGCTTTTGAATACCCCTGAATTTCAGAGGTTGCGGCGTATCAAACAGCTTGGAGTTTCTGAATTCGTCTTTCCGGGAGCTACTCACACGAGATTCGCTCATTGCGTCGGAGTTTTTCATACCGCTCGCCTACTCGTGCAGATTATTGAACGGGAGCTGAGGGCTCAGGATACTCAGCCAGACGCCTATCGCGAAAAGGTAGCGATCGTTGCGGCGCTTCTCCACGACATCGGTCACGGCCCGTTCAGTCATGCTTTTGAGCATGCGTATGAGGCGGTGAGGAAGGGGCGAGGGCAAGACGGTGAGAAGTCCCATGAAGTATGGACTGCAGAAATAATTCTGAATGCGGATGGTCATATAAGGCCGCTGCTAGATAAATTTGCAGCTGATCATGCACCAGGCCATCGATTTGCAGAAGATATCGCCGATTTGCTAACTCGAGAAAACCCGGCGGACATCTACCATGCGGTAGTATCGAGTTCATTCGACGCAGATCGATTAGATTATTTGAGACGGGATCGTCTCATGACAGGTTCCGGAGCCGGTGCCATCGATTTCGAATGGCTATTAGACAATCTGACCGTTGCTGACATTGATGCAGATGTTGACTATGATGGCGCAAATCATGGAATGCGCACTCCGAGTTTTTGTCTTCGGGAGCGAGCCCTACAGGCGGCTGAAGCGTTTGTATTAGCTCGATATCATTTATACTGCCAAGTATATCTTCATAAGACGACTCGGTGTGTTGAGGCAATGATCGAAGCGACGCTTGCTCGGTTCGCTCAGTTGTGTGTTGACGGTGCTGTGGAGGCCACTGGTGTTTCCGCTAATCACCCTTTCGCAGCATTCTTTATGACCGGCGGGGACGCCCTCTCAAACTACCTTTCTCTGGACGACACCCTGGTGTGGTCGGCTTTGGCATTGATGCGATTTGGGGCGGATGAGCCGCTGAAAGATCTGGCTTCCCGAATCCTCGATAGGCGTCTCTATAAGGTTCTCGATATCAATTCGGCCTACGAGGACCTTGAGCAGCAGCGTCGAGTGATCGTGCGTATCAGGGATCGGCGTGAACGTTATGACCCGCTGGATATTCTGTCTGAAAAGCCTCGAATCTCCGCCTACGGCGAGGGCGGGGCGGACGACACCAAGGCCCACAAAAGGCTTATGATTGTTGGTGCTGATGGAGTGGTTACTGAAATTACTCGCAAGTCTCCAGTGGTTAAGGCTCTAGAAACCAAATTACTCCACCGCTTCTTCTTTAGAGATGAAGCTGTGCGAGATGACATCGTCCGAGGATAAACTTATGTCTGACCCTGAAACCCTGATTGCCTCTGTGGTCGCATTTGCTGGCGGTGAAATTGTCGGGCGCGTGCGGTTGCAGAAAGAAGTCTATCTACTTGATCAGCTTGGTCTGAAGAGCGGATTTTCTTATTCTTATCACCACTATGGGCCTTATTCGGCAGATCTCGTTGATGCTGTTGATGGTGCAAAGGCTTTCAGATTGGTGGATGAGCAAATGCGACACCGAAAGTCAGATGGTGTTCCGTTCAGTGTGTACTGTCGGGGACCTTCTCTGGACGCTCTTCTATCCGAGTTGGGGGGGATCAGCTCTCAGGAAGTGGAGAGGCTTCTTGGGATTATGCAGAGTCGTTCTGCAACGGTTCTCGAACTTGCTGCTACGATCCACTGGTTGCGTTCGAAAGAGGGATTTAATGACTGGCGGCCCGAATTGGTGCGTCGGAAGGGCGTAAAGACCGACGGTGGCCGTGTTGAAGAGGCTCTTACCTTATTGCGCGCGCTCGGGCTTCATTCGGAGCATTAGTATTGTCCAGCTAGGGGTGCCTCGATCCGTTTCACGGAAAGGGTGCGGAATTACACCGGCATCGCTACCGTACTCTTCACCTCCTCCAGCACCGCATAGGTCCGCGTCTCGCGCACCCCCGGCAAATCCACTAGCGTCCCGCCCAGGAACGCCCGATACGCCGTCATGTCCTCGACCCGCGCCTTGATCAGGTAGTCGAAGCCGCCGGCCACCATGTGGCACTCCAGTATCTCCGGCGCCCGCCGCACCGCCGCGGCGAACTGGTCGAAGGTTTCGGCGGTGGTGCGGTCCAGCTGGATCTCGACGAAGATCAGCAGGGCGCGGTCGATCATCGTCGGGTCGAGGATGGCGGCGAAGCCGGTGATGTAGCCGCGCTCGCGCAGGCGGCGGAAGCGCTCGTGGCAGGCGGCCGGCGAGAGGCCGACCTGGTGGGCCAGGTCCTGGTTGGTGATCCGGCCGTCGGTCTGCAGCACCCTCAGGATGCGGCGGTCGATCTCGTCGAGCATGGCGAAGACTCTACGGTGATAGTGGCGTCAGGCGTGGAAACCTACGGTCCCGCCCGCGACAATCCAAGCACATTCGCCGCTATCCGGGGTATCACCGAGCATCCTTCGTCAGCCCGGTTCCCGCATGTCCGACCGACCGTCCCTCGCCACGGCCCGCGCCGCCATCGCGCCCCTCTATCGCGCGGCGGAGCCGGAGCGGCTGGCCGCCCTGATCCCCGCCGCCTCGCTGACGCCCGCCGAACGCGCCGCCGTTGAAGCCCAGGCGACGGTCCTGCTGGCCGACCTGCGCAAGGCCGGCTCCGACGGCTGGGTCGAGCGGTTCCTGCAGGAATACAGCCTGACCACCGACGAGGGGGTGGCCCTGCTGTCGCTGGCCGAGGCCTACCTCAGGGTGCCCGATCCCCTGACCGCCGCCGAGCTGGTGCGCGACAAGCTGGGCCGGGCCGACTGGGCGGCGCACGCGGGCCAGTCCGGCTCGGTGCTGGTCAACTCGGCCACCCTCGGCCTCATCCTCGCCCGCGGGCTGATGGACGACGAGGCCGGCACCCTGACGAAGCTGGTCGGGCGCCTCGGCGAGCCGGCCATCCTCAAGGCCGTGGCCGCGGCGATGCAGATGATGGGCGAGGCCTTCGTGCTGGGCCGCACCATCCAGGAGGCGCTGAAGCGGGCCGACCGGCGCGGCTCCGTCGCCTTCCGCCACAGCTTCGACATGCTGGGCGAGGGCGCCCGCACGATGGACGACGCCGACCGCTATCTGCAGGCCTACCTCGACGCCATCGCCGCGGTCGGCGCCGACGCCGGCTTCAAGGGTGAGATGCACGCGCGGGACAGCGTCTCGGTCAAGCTCTCGGCCATCCACCCGCGCTACGAGACGGCCAGGGACGCGTCCTGTGTGCCCGAGCTGATCGAACGGACCCTGCGGCTGGCGGTCTTCGCCCTGGAGCACGGCATCGGCCTGACCATCGACGCCGAGGAGGCCGAGCGGCTGGAGATGAGCCTGGCCATCATCGAGGCCCTCGCCCGGGCGCCGCAACTGGCCGGCTGGGACGGCCTGGGCATGGCCGTCCAGGCCTATCAGCGCCGCGCGCCGGCGGTGATTGCCTGGGCCGACGCCCTGGGCCGCGAGACCGGCCGGCGGTTGACCGTGCGGCTGGTCAAGGGCGCCTACTGGGACAGCGAGATCAAGCGCGGGCAGGAGCGGGGGCTGGCCGACTATCCAGTGTTCACCCGCAAGGCGGCGACCGACGTCAGCTACCTCGCCTGCGCCCGGGCGATGCTGGATGCGCCGGGGATCTATCCGGCCTTCGCCACCCACAACGGCCTGACGGTGGCGACCATTCTGCAGTGGGCGGGCGAGCGGCGGGACTTCGAGTTCCAGCGGCTGCACGGCATGGGCGGGGGCCTCTATGAGCGGCTGATGGCCGAGCAGGGCGTCGCCGCGCGGGTCTATGCGCCGGTCGGCGGCTATCGCGACCTGCTGGCCTATCTCGTCCGCCGCCTGCTGGAGAACGGGGCCAACACCAGCTTCGTGCACCAGATCGCCGACGCCTCGATCAGTGATGAAGAGCTGCTCGCCGACCCTGTTTCCATCGTCGAGGCCGCCGGCCTCCAACCCCACAGCCGGATCGCCAATCCCATGGACCTCTACGCCCCCGAACGCCGCAACTCCGCCGGCCTGGACCTGACCGACCGCGCCGTGCTCGACGCCCTCGTGGCCGAGATGGGCAAGACCTGGGCGGTGAAACAGACCGCCGCCCCGCTGATCGGCGGCAAGGCCGTGGCGGGGGTGGGCAAGCCGGTCACCGACCCCGCCGACCACGGCCGTGTCGTGGGCGAAGTGGTCGAAGCCTCCGTCGCCGACGTCTCGCGGGCCATCGGCCTGGCCTCCGCCGCCCAGCACGCCTGGGCCGCGACCCCGGCAGCCGAACGCGCCGCCTGCCTCGACCGGATGGCCGACCTGATAGAGCGGGACCATGTGCGGCTGATGGCGCTCTGCGTGCGGGAAGCCGGCAAGACCATCCCCGACGCCCTGTCCGAAGTGCGCGAGGCGGTCGACTTCTGCCGCTACTACGCCGCCCGGGCCCGCGAGACCTTCCTGCCGGTGACCCTGCCCGGACCGACCGGCGAGAAGAACGAGCTGACCCTGACCGGCCGGGGCGTGTTCGCCTGCGTCAGCCCGTGGAACTTCCCGCTGGCCATCTTCCTCGGCCAGGTCGCGGCCGCCCTCGTGGCCGGCAACGCCGTGGTCGCCAAGCCCGCGCCGCAGACTCCACTGATCGCCTACGAAGCGGTGCGGCTGCTGCTGGAAGCGGGCGTCCCCGCCGACGTGATCGCCCTCCTGCCCGGCGGTCCGGAGGTCGGCCAGGCCCTGACCGCCGATCCCCGCGTGATGGGCGTCTGTTTCACCGGCTCGACGGCGACGGCGCGGCGCATCGCCCGCACCCTGCTGGAGGATGAGCGCCGCCCGCTGCTGCCGCTGATCGCCGAAACCGGCGGGCTGAACTGCATGATCGTCGACTCCACCGCCCTGCCGGAACAGGTGGTGGGTGACGTGATCATTTCCGCCTTCCAGAGCGCCGGCCAGCGCTGCTCGGCCCTGCGCCTGCTCTGCGTGCAGGAGGATATCGCCGACAAGGTGCTGGAGATGCTCGCCGGCGCCATGGCGCAGCTGACCATCGGCGACCCCGCGCGGCCCGACACCGACATCGGCCCGGTGATCGACGCCGCCGCGCGCGATGGCCTGATGGCCTGGATCGAGGCCAACCGCGCCCGGGTGATCCACCAGCTGGCCCTGCCGGCCGGGACAGAGAACGGGACCTTCGTGCCCCCCACGGTGATCCGCCTCGACAGGGTCGAGGACCTGACCCGCGAGGTGTTCGGCCCCGTGCTGCACGTGGTCACCTGGAAAGGCGGCGAGCTCGACGGCCTGGTCGCGCGGATCAACGCCAGCGGCTACGGCCTGACCATGGGCCTGCACAGCCGCATCGGCGAGACGGCGGACCGGGTGAGGGCGGCGGCCAGGGTCGGCAACCTCTACGTCAACCGCTCGATGATCGGCGCGGTCGTCGGCGTCCAACCCTTCGGCGGCGAGGGTTTGTCGGGGACAGGCCCGAAGGCCGGCGGCCCGCACTACCTGGCGCGGTTCGCGGTGGAACGCACCGTCTCGACCGACACCACCTCCGCCGGCGGCAATGCGACCCTGCTGAGCCTGGAGGACTGACCCGAAGGGGACATGTACCAAAGGTACGTGTCCCCTAATCCAGATTCAGCGGCGGTTCGTTTAGGGGACACGTACCGAAGGCGGTACATGTCCCCTTCTGCTAACCTGGGGTGGCCGTCGTTGAGACGCTTATGCCCGGGCCCGATTGAGCCCGATCTGAACGGTTCTGGTCATGTCCCGCTCATCGGGCGAGGACGATGCCCGACAGCCCCAGCACGACCGCCAGCACCAGGGCGATGCCCAGCCTGTCCTGCGTCGGCATGGGGGCGCCTTCTCCCTCGACGTGAGCGTCCCACCAGCAGATGTGCCGCTCGCGGGCGATCATGAACAACGGGAAGGTCACGCTGATCGCCACCAGGAAGCCCAGCAGGATGTAGGCCCAGACCCAGGAGATCCCCAGGCGTCGGGCCTCGATGATCATGAAGGCCGAGCCGGCCAGGGTGAACAGGGCGAGGTCCACGGTGATCGACCGGCTGGCGGCGTTGGCCCGGGTGTCGAGCGCGAAGCGGACGAAGGCGTCGAGGACGTCCGCGAGATCGGCTGCGCCCCGGAAGTAGGCCATGTTCTGGCTCCAGGTGGCGACCAGGGCGACCGAGGCGATCAAGGCATAGAAGACGCACAGCAGGATCGATCGGCGCGGCATGGCTCCCCCGGGCGGCAGCGGGCCGCCGCCCCGAGGCGAGTGACCCACTTACATAGTGCTGCTATGTAAATAGCGGCGGCCTAAGAGCATTGTCCAGAGTATCGGGAGGCGTGATGCCGCGACGAACGGCGCAGGACGCAGCCCTTACCCGCGAGGCCGTGCTCGCGGCGGCCAGGGCGGCCTTCACCGAACGGGGCTATTCGAGAGCCTCGACGGCGGTGATCGCGCGCGCCGCGGGGGTCACCGAAGGCGCGCTGTTCCACCATTTCGCCAGCAAGGCCCTGCTGTTCCGCGAGGTGTTCGTCGCCCTCGAGGACGAGCTGAACCGCCATGCCCAGGCCGCGTCGCGCCAGGGCGAGCCGATGGCCGCCTTCCTCGCCGGTTGCCGCGCCTCGCTGGACTTCTGCCGGCGGCCGGATTTCAGACGGATCGTCATGCTCGAGGGGCCGATCGTGCTCGGCGACGCCCAATGGCGGGAGGTCGACTCGGGCATGGGCCTGAACACCGTGGTCCGCGGCCTGCGCAACATCGCCGGCTATGACCGGCTCGGCCGGGTGGAGGCCAAGCCGCTGGCGGTGCTGGTGTTCGGGGCGCTGAACGAGATCATCTTCGCCCTGGCCCGCGACGAGCCGGACATCGATATCGACGTCTGCATGGCCCACCTGGAACGGATGCTGCGGGTGTTGCTGACCCCCTACGAGGCCTGAAGGACAAGTCGCGCCTCCAGAGCCGCGAGGTCCGGCAGGAACCAGACCATCTCGCCGCGATTTGACTCGACCACGAAGTCGCGCAGGGCGTCGCTGCCGGCCACGGCCTCGGACACGTCGCCCAGGATGATCACCCGAAAGCGGTAGTTGATCAGCTTTTGCAGGATCTCCCCGGCGACGCGCGTGCTCAGCTTGAGGAAGTCGGGGCTGAGTCGGGCCAGTGGGAGGGCGATGACCGTCGCCCCGGACCCGAAAGCGTCGCCGATCAGGTCCGCCGAATCGCGATCACCGGCGATGACGGGCCCCTCCGCGTCGCAGAGGAAGACGATGGTTCCATGCAGGGTCAGGGTCTGGCCGCTCATCACACCAGAATGCCGCCGGCCGCGCTGTTCCTCAATGTAAGATTTGTAACTTGTCATGAGATAATTATCTCATTAGGTCGCGTTCATCGACATCACGGGCTACAGGAGACACCCCAATGGCGCTGACGCGCGAGGACATGGATCGCAAGATCGACGAACACTTCGGCTTCGAGGCCGCCGACAATGTCGCCGGCGTGCTGGCGACGCTGGCGCCCGACGCCGAGCACGACATCGTCGGCTGGCCCACCGGCCCGACCCACGGCCGCGAGGCCGCCCGGCCGTTCTATGAGACCCTGTTCGCCGACCTGTCGGACGGCAAGGTCGAGACCCTGCGCCGGCTCTATGGCGAGGGCTTCCTGGTCGACGAGTCCCTCTGGCGGGGCCGCGCGCCGGGCCGGCCGTTCGGGCTGGAGGGCCGGGGCCGCCCGCTGGAATTCCGCCTGCTGCACATCATCGAATACGCCGACAATGGCGACATGCAGCGTGAAAACGTCTGGCTAGACCTGGCCTCGATCATCCAGCAGCTGCCGCAGGACTGACCGTGCCTGGCGCTGAAACCCCGGGCCTGATGGGCGGTCGCCCCAACCAGCGCCGCCGCACCCGCAAGGACCTGCTGCAGGCCGCCGCGCGGCTGATGAAACAGGGCCACAGGCCCAACCTGGAAGACATCGCCGCCGAGGCCCTGGTTTCCAGGGCCACGGCCTACCGTTACTTCCCCAGCGTCGAGGCGCTGCTGGTGGAGGCGGCGCTGGACGTCGCCTTCCCCGCGGCCGGGGAGGTGTTCGCCGCGGACGCCTCGGCCGATCCTGTGACAAGGCTGCTCGCGGCGGACGCGGCGGTCCAGGCGATGATGGCGGCGAACGAGGCGCCGCTGCGGATGATGCTGGCCAACACCCTGCAGCAGGTGGCGCGGGGGGATGCCGGGGGCGACACGCCCGCCCGCCAGAACCGCCGCTCGCCGTTGATCGCCGCCGCGTTGGAACCGGCCCGCGGTGAGTTCGATCCCGCGGCGCTCGACCGCCTGGGCAAGGCCCTGGCCCTGATCCTCGGCGTCGAGGCCCTGATCGTGTTCAAGGACGTGCTGCAGCTGGACGGGGCCGAAGCCGCCGCCGTCCGCGCCTGGGTGATCCAGGCTCTGGTGACGGCGGCGAAGGCCCGGTAGCGCGCTGGGTCAGGCCCGGGCGCTACGTGCCCTGCGAGGATTGATCCGCCACATGGCCCCGTCAGGCCGGGTGCCTGGAGTAGCAGGCTTGGATAACGCCTCTGAACCACGGGGTCATGGGATGACCTTCCATCCGCTTTTCCTCGGCCGCCTTGTCGAAGTCGGCGAACTCGTCGAGCGTCAGGGTGCGTTCCACCTCGTCGATGATGCACTGGCAGGCGGCCGCCGGCGTGCCCACCATGCAGCCCTTCATGAAGTTGGTCTTGAACAGCTCGGGATAGGGAGTCGTGTTGCGGCGCGGCGGCTGCTGCGCGGCGGCCGGGATGGCGAAGGCCAGCAGGGCGGCCCCCAGCACGGCGAGGACCGCGAGAGATTTGGCGGGACGACGGGACATGGAAGGCTCCGGCTTTCACAACAGTCCGGCCAGCCTAGCGCCGATGATCGCGCGCCGCCAAGTGCGGCTTCTCCGCGCCTGGGCCGCACATCAACCCCTCGCGGTCGCAGATCTGCACCGCGGCGCGCGAGTCGATCAACCATGCCCCATGGGGAATGGCGGGCCCGGCCAGGGCGCGCGGAACTGAAACGCACGTGATGGTCGCGACCATCAGGGCCAGGCGTCACCGGCGCCTCCCCCCGCGTCCTTATGCCAGAGCCCGCCCGGTCGGGGCCAGGCGGTCAGGCTGCGCCGCCGGGAGCGCAAGCTGAAAATGCGTTCCCTGGCGCGAAGAGTCGAACGTAATGGTAGCGCCGACCTGTTTGCCGAGCGCCCGCAACAGACGAAAGCCGAGCCCGCCGTCGATCGCCGGATCGAACGTCGCGGGGAGTCCCGGCCCGGTATCGGTGACCTCGACCAGCAGGTCGCCGGCCATGTCCCGAACGCAGCTGACGGTGATGTCGCCGGGCCCGCCGGCGGTCTGCGCATGCTTGATCGCGTTGGTCACCACCTCGGCGACGATCTGGGTCAGCGGCTGCACATGTTCCGGCCGCACCACGCAGCCGGCCTTGAAGTCCTCGACGAGACGCGTTCCGCCCGAGAGACCGGCGACGAACGGGGCGCAGACCTCGTGCAGATGTTCGCCAAGGTCGGTGGAAACCGGCCGGCCATGGGTGGCGAGCGAGCGATGCAGCCGGGCGACGGTGGTGATCTGGGCGTCGATCGTCGCTATGAGCAGGCGCACCGACTCCCGGGTCGGCTCGGCGGACTGTTTCGCCAGGTGGGCGGCCTGCAGACGTACGTAGCCGGCCAGCAGCGCGAGGTGATTGGCGATCCGGTGATCGGCCTCGACCTGAAGGCTGCAACCGCCGCACGGACCGCCGGCGCGGCGGCCGCCGACCGCTGACCGCCACGTCCCATCGCGCAATTCCCTGGCGTGTGACGACGTTCTGATCATGGCCCGACTCCCTGGA
>JAUXTQ010000043.1 GCA_030678995.1 Caulobacter sp. | reverse complement strand
GGGGGCCGGAGCCGGCTCCGCGACCGGCGGCGGGGCCGGCGGGGCCGAGGCCGGCTCACGCGGCGCGCCCGGCACGTCCTGCGGCTTGCCCAGCAGCAGCTGGACCCGCGCGCTCCCGCGCAGCTTTTCCAGCAGGTCGCGGACCTGGTCGTAGGTCAGGAAGCGGACGATTTGCGGCCGGGCCGCCTCGAAGGTGATCGGCGCCTCCTGGCGCTTCTCCTCGACCCGCACCAGGGCCCAGCCGCCCTCGACGGCGAACGGGCCGATCAGGTCGCCGGGCTTGGCGTCCTTGAGGGCGACCACATAGGGCTCGGGCATCACGTCGAGGGTGAAATAGCCGCCGATGTCGCCCCCACTGAAGCGGGTGGCGCTGTCGGCGGAGCGTTCCATGGCCAGGGCCTCGAATGAGGCGCCGGCGGCCAGCAGCTTCTTGACCTGTTCGGCCTCGGCCTGGGTGCCGACGACGATCTGGCGGGCCTTGAGCTCCTCGGACACCTTCGAGAGCCGCAGCTGCTCCTGGTAGAGGCCGCGGATGGCGCCCGGCGTCACGGCCTTCTCGACCACGCTTTCGACCAGCATGTCGCCGAGGATCCGTTCGCGGGCGGCGGCCAGGCGGCGCTGGGCGACGGGATCGCGGTCCAGCTTGCGTTTGACCGCCTCGGCGGCCAGCAGCTTCTGGTCGACCACCTCGTCCAGCACCCGGCGGAACAGGTCGGACGACATGTCCAGCGGCTCGCCCTCGCCAATGAGGCCCTGGGCCACGGCCTCGCGCTTGACGTCGGAGGACCAGACGGACTTGCCGTCGACCTTGGCCACGGCGGTGTCGCCGGCCTGCGGCGGCTTTTCGTTGCCTTCCGGCGTCCCGCAGGCGGCGAGCGTCAGGGCCAGGGCGAGGACGGTGACGACGCCCCACACGCCGGTCTTTGCGGTCTTCATGGCGGTTAAGTTCTCCACGGGCACCTTGCCTTATGGCTCCTAGCGCGGTTTCCGACGGAGTGGAATGCAGGAGGGGGCGTCACAAATCAGGGGACAGCTTACTCATTTCTCCAACAACTCAAGTGATCACCCCGGGGCGCGGGACGAGAAATGAGTAAGCTGTCCCCTGATTTGCGGTTTGCGCCCCGGCCGTCGCGGCCTGAGTTGGCGATTGAGGCGTGCCTCAAGACCGGCAATGAACGCGTCCGAACCCAGGGGCCGGCCGGTTGTTTCGGCCGCGCGCAGGGCGGAAAAGGTCTCATCGGGAAGATCGCATTCGAGCGTGTCGGCAAAGCGGTCAATTCGCGACAGCAGCGGCGCCACCGAAACAAGGTGATCGTCTCGGCCCGCAAGGTGGGCTCCCACGCTCGACCATGGCCAATCCCCCGCCCTTGCCACCAGGCGAGCCCTTACCGGGTTGAGGGCAATGTAGCGAGCGGCCGTGAGAAGGTGGGTTTCGTCCATGACGACGGAGGCGAACCGGGCCTGGAACAGATGGCCGGTCCATGCCTGCCGCTTGTTGATGTGGGCCGTGTAGCGCCGATGCGCCTCGCCGAAGGCCTTTGAAAGGCCCCCTTCATCCTGGGGCGTGGCGATCATGTGGACGTGGTTGGGCATCAGGCAGTAGGCCCAGATCTCGACGCCGTGGTGATCGATCTGCTCTCGGAGAATTCTCAGGTAGATCCTCTCATCGCCGGCAACGAGGAAGATCGGCGCCCTGCGATTGCCTCGCTGGGTCACATGGTGGGGTAGCCCCGGGACGACAACGCGCGCGAGTCTCGCCATGACTACAATCATGCCGCGATTTTCGGTGTCACTCAAGCGATCCGGCGCGTCTAATCAGGGGACAGCTTACTCATTTCCTTCAAACCCGGGTTGGGGCGGAAACGAGCAGTGGAAATGAGTAAGCTGTCCCCTGATTAGCCTGTGGCGACACCCGCCCTCGCGTTGACACCGGGGGGTGCGCTGCTTAAGTCTCCCGCGCGCCTGAACGGGCGGATTTCCCTGCGGCCGGAAGGCTTTGCGGGAACGCCGAACGGCCGCCGCGACTGAACGTTTCACCGGAATTCCCAACGCATGCTCGGCTTCGCCAAAACCCTCTTCGGCTCCTCCAATGACCGCAAGGTCAAGCAACTCGCGGGACGGGTCGCGAAGATCAATGGGCTGGAGGCCGAATACGCCGCCCTCACCGAGGCCCAGCTGCGCGGCAAGACCGATGAGTTCAAGGCGCGCCTGGCCGGCGGGGAGAGCCTCGACGACCTGCTGAGCGAAGCCTTCGCGGTGGTTCGCGAGGCGTCCAAGCGGACCCTCGGCCAGCGCCACTACGACGTGCAGATGGTCGGCGGCATGGTGCTGCACCGGGGCGGCATCGCCGAGATGCGGACCGGCGAGGGCAAGACGCTGGTGGCCACCCTGCCCACCTACCTCAACGCGATCGAGGGCAAGGGCGTCCACGTCATCACGGTCAACGACTATCTGGCCCGGCGCGACGCCGAGTGGATGGGCCAGATCTATCGCTACCTGGGCCTCACCGTCGGGGTGATCGTGCATGGCCTCAGCCAGGCCCAGCGCCAGGAAGCCTACGGCAGCGACATCACCTACGGCACCAACAACGAGTTCGGCTTCGACTACCTGCGCGACAACCTCGTTTACGACGTGAACGAGATGGTCCAGCGCGGCCATAACTTCGTGATCGTCGACGAGGTCGACTCGATCCTGATCGACGAAGCCCGCACCCCGCTGATCATCTCCGGCCAGGCCGAAGACCATACGGAACTCTACCTGAGCATGAATGCTGTGCCGCCCCT
>JAUXTQ010000040.1 GCA_030678995.1 Caulobacter sp. | reverse complement strand
ACGACGCCGCAGCGGTCGCCGTCGCCATCGAATCCGAGCGCCACGTCGGCGTTATTCACCAGCACCGCGTCGCGCATCGCGTGCAGCATCTTCATGTCTTCGGTGTTCGGATTGTAGCGCGGGAAGGTGTGGTCGAGTTCGCAGTCGAGCGGCACCACTTCGCAGCCGATCGCTTCGAGCACGCGCGGCGCGAAGGCGCCGGCGGTGCCGTTGCCGCAGGCGGCGACCACCTTGAGCGGCCGTTTGACCTGCACCCGGCGGGCGACGTCGGCGATGTAGCGCTCGGCCATGCCCTCGATGCGGGTCAGCTTGCCGCCGTCGCGACGCACGAACTGGTCGCCGAGCACGATCTCCTTCAGCCGGCCCATCTCGTCCGGACCGAAGGTCAGGGGCCGGGCGGCGCCCATCTTCACCCCGGTCCAGCCGTTCTCGTTGTGGCTGGCGGTGACCATGGCCACGCAGGGGGCGTCGAGGTCGAACTGGGCGAAATAGGCGGTCGGCGAGAGGGCCAGGCCGATGTCCAGCACCTCGCAGCCGGCCTCGATCAGGCCCAGCATCAGGGCCTGTTTGATCGACAGGCTGTAGGACCGGAAGTCGTGGCCGACGACGATCTTAGACTGGCCCAGCTCGTGGATGTAGGTCCCCAGGCCAAGGCCGAGCGCCTGGATGCCCAGCAGGTTGATGTCCGGCCCGAACAGCCAGCGGGCGTCGTACTCACGAAAGCCGGTGGCCTTGACCAACGGCTGGTTCTCATAGTCGGCGGTATTGGGGACGAGGTCCGAGCGGGGCATGAAGGGCATTGAGGGGGCTCGCGTGGTGGTGGGGCTCCCTATAACGTCCGCCAGGCGAGTTGGTGAGGGGGAACCTGATGAAATCGATCATCTCGGCGGCGATGGCCGCCCTGTTGTTGCTGTCCGCGTCAGCGGCCGGGGCCGCGGAGTTCACGCCGGCGCCCAACGCTGGCTACGTCATCGACCTGGATACGCCGGACAACAGCATGTCGCTGTGGCAGCTGGACGAGATGTCGGGGATCAGCGCCCTCCGCGCCCGGGTGACCTTCGTGCGGGTCGGCAAAAAGACCGCCTATGGACCGGCGACCATGCTGATCCTGTCGAACGGCCAGAGCGAGGCGAGCCTTACCTTTCTCCTGACGCCCAAGGGTTCGGTGGCGATGCTCAGCGCCAAGCGGGGCGAGACGGAACTGGGCCGGGAGCTGTTCCTGATGCCCATCGATCCCAAGGAGACCTTCGGGCTCGAGATCGACTGGACGCCCGAGGGCAAGGTCACCGTCCGGATCGCCACCAAGGCCGTCAAGGACATGGGCGGCGACGGCTTCGAGCGGCACGAGGTGACCATGGACGGCGCCCCGACCCAGATCAAAATCCTCGGCGGCGGAAGCGAGACCGAGTTCAAACCCCTGACCCTGGGCGCGGCGAACTAGTGTCCCGATTCCGAAGTTCGCAAGCGCTTGTGGCAGGCTCCGGCGAACTTCGGAATCGAAGAGGACACTAGCAAGTCTATGTTTCTAGTGTGCTTTTTGGATTTGAAGTTCACTCGCGGCTTGATCCAGCAATGAGGCGAACTTCAAATCCAGCACACTAGGCTGAATCAGCATTCACCGTTCGGGAGCCGTTTTCTCACCGATTGTCCCCGCGCAGGCGGGACCCAAGCTCTGTTGACGGCTGAAGCAGCCTGTCAGAACCCGAAAGACCGCTTGGGTTCCCGCCTGCGCGGGAGCAGTCGGGTTTGGGAAAGCCTCCCAGCTGAATGCCGATTGGCCCTGGCCGAGGCGCTTCGGCTCAGCTGATCACCGTCACCTCATCGATCTCGTCGAGGATGCTGTCGAGGTCCTTGTCCGCCTTGGGTGGGCAGACCGTCGGCGGGGGCGGTGGCTCCATCGCCTCGACCTCGGCGATCTCCTCCACGAGGCGAGCCATCTCGGCGTCGAGGTCCGCCTGGATTGCAGCGGCGTCCTTGCCGGCAGGGGCCCAGCGCTGAAAGTTGCGAACGCGCACCCTGAGAGAGGTCAGATACAATCGCCGCTTCCTCGACCATTCTTCGGGGCCCTTGCAGCGCTCGGCTTCCAGGGCCTTGCGGGCCCTCAGGTCCAAGCCGCGAAAGGCTTCGACCCCGCTCTGCGCCAGGTCCAGATCGGACACCGGGACGGGCCCCTCCGTCAGCGTAGTCCCGGCCGGGGGAGGGGCCGTCGTGGTTGACCCAGCGCCCGGCGCATCCGAGGTGGAGGGGCCGGATGGCGTCGCCCCGCCGGGGCCGGCCAGCGCGGGATCGCTGCCCCGTGGCGCGGCCATACCGGTGTCGCCGGCCTCCTCGCCCGGGCGCGGCGTCCAGACGCCCGGCGCCGGCTCGAACGGCTCGGCCGGAGGCGCGGGTGGTTTCGGTGGTTTGGGCGGCTGGCCGGGCGGCCGGCAGGCGGCGGGGTCTTCGGACAACCAGTCGAGCAGGGCGTTGGCCCGGTCGCGATCCATGTTCTGGGCCTGATTGTAGGCGGCATCCTGGTACCCGGCCGTGGGATCGCTCATCGCACTGCGCATCCGCTTCCGGATCTGGTCGATCAACTGCTGCCTCAGCCCGGGCTGGCAGGTGGCGGGGTCGTTCATCTTGTCCAGCAACGCCAGATCGTCCGCCAGCCACTGTTCAGCGATCTCCTCGGCCTTGTCCTGCGTCTCGGGGTCGTAGCCGGGGCCGTCGGGCAGAGTCGGTTCGAGCGGGGGCTGGGTCGGACCGTCCGTCGTCGAGGCGGGCGGCGTGTACGGCGCATCGACCGGCTCGAAGGTGACGCTGGCCGGCGGCGGCGCAACCGACGTCGTGCCCCCCGTCGCCGTGGGCGGCTCGGCGTAGGACACCGGCACGGCCACCTCGGGCGGGCAGGGAGGATCATCGGCCTTCGTGAAGGTGAACCCGCCCGGCCCCTCGGTCATGGTCAGCACGAACGGCACGGTGGTCACCGGGTCGCCCCTGGGCCGGGTCACGTGGATGACAAAGGTCAGCGGTCCGCCGCCCGGAGGCACGTCGAAGATCATGCCCATCTCGCGGGCGCCCATCTGGGCGCTGGAGAAGCCCATCTGCTTCCAGAA
The DNA here is from genome assembly GCA_030678995.1 of Caulobacter sp. Lineage (GTDB taxonomy): Bacteria > Pseudomonadota > Alphaproteobacteria > Caulobacterales > Caulobacteraceae > Caulobacter. Next base: position 67,372 of record JAUXTQ010000040.1, on the reverse strand, counting down.
CCCGTCCGGCGCGTCCATCTTCGACAGCGTGCCGGGGATCTTGAAGAAGCCGCCCTCGGACCAGCCGCCGGACTCCTGGCTGGTCATCTGGCCGTTGACGTAGGTGGTTCTGGTCCAGGAGACGGTCAGCTTCCATTCGCCCCACAGGTCGCAGGGACCGATGTCGCTGGGCGCCATGGTCTCGCCGGTGGATGGCCGCTCGAGGAAGGCGGTCTGGAAGGTGCCCTTGTCCGGCGACTTGGCGATCTCGGAGAAGATCACCACCTTGCCGCCCTTGGCCCGCTTGGCCCCGACCCGCAGGGAGACGCCGGTCAGGGGGTCGTTGAACACCGCATATTCGGAGTCCTTGATCTTGCAGGTCCACAGCTGCGGCTCGGAGCCGCCGCCGCCGCCGCCCGCTCCCAGCGCGCCGAGCAGGGCGCCGGTGGCCATGCCGCCGATCTTGGAGCGCAGCTGCGCGCCCGAGCCGACCTTGCTGTTGGGGCCGACCGTGATCGGGGTGCGGCCCTGTTTGGGCGGGCAGGGGACCTTTTCCACGGCCGGTGGCGGGCAGACCTTCAGCAGGCTGAGATTGCCGAAGATAAGGTCGTCGGCGATGTCCTCGAGTTCATCGAGCTCTTCGTCATACTCGTCGAGCTGGTCCTCGATCGCCACAAGGTCCGGATCGAGCCCGTACCGGCCGAGCGCGATCGCGGCCGCCTGGCGCTTGTAATAGTAGGCAGCCAGTTCCCTTTGAGCCGCGAGGATCTGCCCATAGAGGTCGCGAAGCTCGTCCAGATATCGCCGACGGGTAGCGGGATCGCAGAGGTCAGCCGGGCGCGGGATCAGCGAGAACTGTTTGATCTGTGGGACCGGCGGCGGCGCGACGCCCGGCCCGTCGGTCGGGGGCGGGCAGTAGCTGCCCTTGGTCTTGATCGCGGCGCGATAGGCCTCGACGGCGGCGCGGTCACGGGCGACGCGGGCGGCTATGTCCTTCAGTGCATTCAACTTCGAGCGCGAGCCTTCCGCGCGGGCCGTATCCCCACGTGCGGTGTAGTACTTGATCTCCTCCTCCAGCTCGGCGGTGTATTCGAGCACGCGCTGCTCGTTCTCTTCCACCGCCTGCATGGCCTTGTCGGCGGCCTTCTCGGCTTGTTGCTGCTCGCCCTGACAGAAGGTGTCAGGCAGGGGCGGCAGGTCGATCTCCGGGAAGATCACGCCGCCGAGTTCAGTCGTCCCGCCCGGCATCTCGATTGGCGGGGGCGTCACGCCGATGCCGACCGTCGGCCGTATCACCGGCCGACCCGGCGGCGGCCCGGAGGGTGGCGGCGTCGTGTCCGGCCTGTCGTCGCAGGGCGCGATCGGTACGGCCATGATCTTCAGATAGAGGTCATTCAGCTCACCTGACCTGGCCAGGGCCGCGTTGGTGATCGCCTCGAAGGCGTCCCGTTCGGCGCGCACGGCGCCCCAGTGCTCGCTGTTGGCCTTCATGTACTGGGTGAACAGGGCGTTGAGCCTGGCCTGATGCGCCTGCGCCGCGCGGGCGTTGGCCAGGGCGGAGGCGACGGCCGGGTTGTAGACGGTGTTGAGGAAGTCATTGCGCTCCTGGGCGGAGCAGAACTTCGTGGGAATGGTGAAGTCCCTGACCGTCTCGAACTGCGGCTGCGACAAATCCGGCGGCGGCAGCTTCGGCTTCGCCGGCGGGCGGGAGCCGTCGTCAATCCCGGGACGAATTGGCCCGGCCTGGATGATGATGTCCTCCAGGCCCTCGCCAGCGGGCTCCGGCGGCGGCGTATCGGCTTTCGGCCGACCCGGCTTGCTGCAGTCGACGACCGGGATGGCCAGGATTTCGGCCCGCATGCGGTACATGCGCTGGGCCAGGGCGTCGGTCTCGGCGGCGAACGGCTTGAACGCGGCGTACTCGGCTTTCAGCGCCGCCGCGGCCTGGGCGTCGCCGCGCTGAGTGGCCTCCATGATCAGCTGCGACAGCCGGGCCCGATAGGCGGAGGTCTTCAGGGCGTTCTTCGACGCCGCGTCGGCGGCTGGGTGATAGACGTCGACGAGGAAGTCCTGCTTCTGCTTCTCCGAACAGAATTCCAGCGGCAGGCCGGGGATATTGAACCGCTCCAGCTGCGGCCGGTTCACGCCGGGCGGCAACGGCGGCGGCGTAGCGGCCGGCGCGTCGGTTACCGGCGGCGGCGTGGTGACAGGCGGCGGTGTCGTCCCGGTCGTCGTGGAAGGCCGACCGCAGTCGACCGGATTGGGCGCGTCGATCGCCAGCAGACGCTGGTGTTCGGCCATGCGCCGCTTCTTCTCCGCTTCCCAGTAGCGGACGGCCTGTTCGGCCAGTGCGATGCGGGGGGAGTCCGGACGGTCGTTGGCGCGCACGTCGCGCAGACGCGCCTCGGCCTTGCCGAAGGCCTCGATGGCCTTCACGGCGTTGGCCTCGGCGCGTTTGATGGTCGGCCAGTAGACGCTGTCCATCCACGCCCGGCGTTCGGCGAAGGTGCAGAATTTCGGCGGCGTCGGCATCGTCACCGGGTCGTCGAACGTCGGCGTGGAGAGGGGGAAGTCGGCGAACTGCGCCTCTTCGCCGGCGGTGAGCGGGCCGTCGGTGACCGGTTTCACCGGCGTCACGGGCGTCGTCGGCTGGCTCCGGGGGCAAGGCTGGACAGGGATCCTGTCCAGCTCCGCTTCCTTGTCGAGGATCGCGCTCTGGAACGCGCGGAAAGCGCTGTCGAGTGTCTTGAAGCGACCCTGGTCGTGAACCATCCAGCCCTTGCTGGCGAGAACGTTCAGGCTTGAGGAGAACTTCTCAAGCTGCAGCATGCGCGTCTTGAGCGAGGCGATCTCCGCGGCGAATTCGCGACGCTGAATGCGGTAGGGGGCGAGGGACATTTCGGCGTCCGACTTCGTCGGACTGCAGGGCTCTTCAAAGTAGGGCGGCGTGAAGCGGTGCCGCCTCACGTCGGCTGTGGCGGCGTTGAGTCGATCTGTCAGCGCCTTGACGGACTGCACCGCGTCTTCCGCCGCCAGGTCCTCGTACGTCTCCGCAAAGGTCGATGAGGACGGCAGCATCGTCGCCGTCAGCAGCAGGCACAGCACCGCAAGCATCTTCAGGAAGCGTGACATCAGAACCCTCCAGCCCGGGAACGCGATCCGCCCTGAACAGAATGAAGGCCGCTGGCGGATTGGAACGCGACTCGTACGCCACTGAAAAAGCGATACGCCTGTCCGCCCGGTTCGGATCACCGTCGGCGGGAAGGAACCCTGTGCAAAAGAGGGGGGCTACCCGGCCGCCCCCACGGCCTGTCTTGACCTGAATACACTATTCCAGGTCAGACGACCCCGGCGCTCAGCACATCGTGAACATGGAGCACGCCCACCGGCCTACCGTCCTGGACCACGAACAACACGGTGATCCGGCTCTCGTTCATCAGCCGGGCCGCGTCGCCGGCCAGGGTCTCGGCGGTCACCGATTTCGGATTGCGGGTCATGATCTCGCCCGCCGTGCGCCCGGCCAGGCCCTCGAAATTGCGGCGCAGGTCGCCGTCGGTGACGATGCCGAGCAGCGCGCCGTCCGGCCCGGTCACCCCGACCACCCCCAGCCTGCGCTCGGTCATCACGCGGATGGCCAGGGGCATGGCCGTGGCCTCGTCGACCAGCGGCGCTTCCTCCAGATGGTGCATCAGATCGCCCACGGTGCGCAGCATGGCCCCCAGCTTGCCGCCGGGGTGGAAGACGTGGAAGTCGCGGGCGGTGAAGCCGCGCCGCTCCAGCAGCGCCACGGCGAGCGCGTCGCCAAGCGCGATCTGCAGGGTGGTGGAGGTGGTCGGGGCGCTGACCTCGCCGGTGGCCTCCGGCGCGTCCGGCAGCAGCAGGACCAGGGTCGCGGCCTTGCCCAGCTGGCTGTCGGCATTGGCCGTCATGGCGATCAGCGGGATGTTGAAGCGGTGGGCATAGCCGATCACGTCGGCCAGCTCACGCACGTCGCCGGACTTGCTGAGGGCCAGCAAAACGTCGTCCTGGCCGATCATGCCGAGGTCGCCGTGACTGGCCTCGGCCGGGTGGACGAACATCGCCGGCGCGCCGGTGGAGGCCAGGGTGGCGGTGATCTTGCGCGCCACATGGCCGCTCTTGCCCATGCCGGTGCAGACGATGCGGCCCTTGCAGGCGAACAGGGTTTCCACCGCCTTGGCGAACGATTCGCCGAGCCCTTCGGACAGGGATCGCAGGGCGTCGACCTCGATGGCCAGCACGCGGCGGCCGACCTCGACGGCGTCGAAGCCGCTCACTGGTCGACGCTCGCGGCGGCGGGGTCGGCGGCGGGTTTCTTTTTGGGCTTGGGCTCGGCGGGAGGTTCCGGAACCGGCGCGGGCACGGTCAGCGGATGCTCGAACGAGGGATAGTTCGCGCCCATGCCGCGCGGCCAGATCAGCGCCAAGGCGATCATGCCCAGGGCGAGCAGGGCGGCGAGGGGGAAGAAGAAGCGATCACGCATGGAGCGGATATAGCAGGGCGCGCGCCGCGTTGAACCCCGCTTGACGCCTCCGGCCCCGGGCCTTAGCCCCTCGCTCCATGTCCAAGCTCGTTCTTCTCCGCCACGGCCAGAGCCAGTGGAACCTCGAAAACCGCTTCACCGGCTGGGTGGACGTCGACCTGACCGCCCAGGGCGAGGCCGAGGCGCGGCGCGGGGGGGAGCTGTTGAAGGCGGCGGGCGTGCGGTTCGACCGCGTCTTCACGTCAGTGCTCAAACGGGCCAACCGCACAGGCGAGATCGCGCTGGCGGCAGCCGGGCAGGGCCATCTGCCCATGGTCCGCGACTGGCGGCTGAACGAGCGCCACTACGGCGGCCTGACGGGGCTCAACAAGGCCGAGACGGCGGCCAAACACGGCGAGGAGCAGGTCAGGGTCTGGCGCCGGTCCTACGACATTCCGCCGCCGCCGCTGGCCCGGGGCGGTGAGTTCGATTTCCACGCCGACCCGCTCTACGCCGGCAGCGATATTCCCGACACCGAGAGCCTGAAGACCACCCTGGACCGGGTGAAGCCCTATTGGGATGCGCAGATCGCGCCCCGCCTGAAGGCCGGCGAAACGGTGCTGGTGGCCGCCCACGGCAACAGCCTGCGGGCCATCGTCAAGCTGCTGTTCGCGGTGCCTGACGCGGATATCGTGGAGGTGGAGATCCCCACGGGCAACCCTCTGCTGATCGAGCTGGATGGGGACTTGCGGCCGGTTTCGGCGCGGTATCTGGATGAGGCGCGGGCGACGCCGTTGCCGGCGCTCTGAGGTCAGCAACACCGGGGACATGCACTTCAGTGCGTGTCCCCATCGGCTTCGAAGCGGCGAGGGACACGCACTGAAGTGCATGTCCCTGTGCTAGATCGCCTTCGCGGGGATGAGCGGAGGGTGGGTTGGATACTGAGTTCATGCGGCGAGCGATTGAGGTTGCGAAAACCAACCTCGGCAAGACCGCGCCCAATCCGGTGGTCGGCTGCGTGATCGTGCGCGACGGCCAGGTCCTGGCCGAAGCCGCCACGGCTCCCGGCGGGCGGCCGCACGCTGAAGAGCAGGCCCTCGAAAACATCGATGCCCGCGGCGCCACCGCCTACGTCACCCTCGAGCCCTGTGGCGCCCGGTCGTCGGGGACGGCGTCCTGTTCCCGGCGCCTGGTCGCGGCCGGGGTCGCCCGGGTGGTCTATGCCTGCGAGGACCCCTCGCCGCTGGCTTCGGGTCAGGGCAGCGAGCGGCTGGTCGCCGCCGGCGTCGTCGTCGAGCGCGGCCTGCTGTCACAGGAAGCCTTCGAGGCCCTGCAATACGGGGCGTGGAAGGGCGATGTTAATCCGCGTCAGCCATAGGTTTTCTCCACAGGAGAGGAACCCATGGCCGCCGTCGCGGTGTCCGGCAGTAGTCGCCGGCGCCTTACGCAACAAGACGTTGAGCTGATCTGCGCCAGGCATGACCGCCTGTTCTCGGCGCGGATGGGCGGCGCGCGCGCGGTGTTCGCCTTCAATGACCTGTCCGGCCTGGACCTGTCGAACCGCAACCTGTCGGACGCGGACTTCACCGGGGCGATCCTCAATGACACCCGCCTGGTCGGGACCAAACTCGACAATGCCAGCTTCTTCGGCGCCGACATGCAGGGGGCGGACTTCTCCGAAGCCTCCATGCGCCGGGCCGACCTGCGGGGCGCCTGCCTGCGCGGCGCCAATCTGACCGGCGCCGACCTGTTCGAGGCCGACCTGCGCGAGGGGGCGATCGCCTCGCCCGACCGTGACAAGGGCCTGCGCATCCATGAACACGCCACCCGCTCGGGCGACGCCTGCGGGGCGATCCTCGCCGGGGCCAACCTCGAGCGCTCGCGCCTGTCCGGCGTGATGGCCGTGAAGGCCGACTTCAGCGACGCCATCATGAAGGACTGCAAGCTGGTCCGGGCCAACCTGAAGCAGGCCAACATGAGCGGCGCCAACCTCGCCGGGGCCGACATGTCCGGGGCCGACATCTCCGGCGCCGACATGCGCGACGCGGTGATGATCGGGGCCAAGACCAACGGCATGACCCGGGGCGACGCCGACATGACCGGCACCCTGACCGACGCGCCCTCGGGCAAGGCGGTCAACGACCTGCCGTACGAGGACATGCTGCGTGAGCACGCCCGCTGGTGCGAGACCGGCGGCGTCGAGGGCAAGCCCTCGGTGTTCGACCGCGCTGACCTGCGCGACCTGAAATCCATCCGCGGCTACGACCTGACCGCCCTGTCGGCCAAGGCGGCGGTGTTCTACGGCCTCGACATGGAGGGCGTGCAGCTGCAGGGCGCGCACCTGGAGAACGCCGACCTGCGCAACTGCAACCTGCGCCGGGCTGACCTGCGGGGCGCGCGCCTCGCCGGGGCCAAGCTGTCGGGCGCGGACCTGCGCGACGCGCACCTGGGTCCGCTGCTGATCGCCGCCGACCGGCTGCTGCCGTGCGACCTGACCGGCGCCCAGCTCAAGGGGACCGATCTGACGAGGGCCGACGTCCGCCAGGCCCGCCTGGCCGGCGCCGATCTCTCCCGCGCCAACTTCACCGGGGCCCAGCAGAAAGGCGCCGATCTCACCGGCGCCGTTCGCCTGGGCGCTCGCGGCCTCGATGACCCGATCTGAGTCACATGCTTAACCCTTCTCTTGGGCGATCGGCGTTATGCTTCGCGGCCAAATCGATTCGTGGGCCGGGGGAAGTGCATTGAGCGTGACGCAGACCAGTCTGGCCGGGCGGCGCCGTCTCACCCAGTCCGAACTCGACATGATGATCACCGCGCACGAGCGCTTCCTGACTGGCAAGCCGGGCGGCAAGCGGGCCTCGCTGCGCTTTCTCGATCTGACCCGCCTTGATCTGGCCGGTCGCAACCTGACCGACGCGGACCTGTCCGCCTCGATCCTCGACGGTGCGCGGATGCTCCGCACCAACCTCGAGCGGGCCAACATGTTCGGCTGCGACCTGCGCAAGGCGGACCTGCGCGGCGCCAACCTCAAGCGCGCCGACGTGCGCGGCTGCTGCCTGCGCGGGGCCAACCTGTCCATGGCCGACCTGACCCAGGCGGACTTCCGCGAGGGCCAGATCGCCATTCCCCATCCGACCAAGGGCATCACCGCCCTGTCGCATCAGGCCCGGGCGGGCGAGGCGGACGGAGCCATCTTCACCGGTGCGACCCTGGACGGTTCGAAGTTCAACGGCGCCTCGGCCTTCGCCGCCGACTTCACCGACTGCTCCCTGAAGGGCGCCAGGCTGGCGGGCTGCAATCTCAAGGACGCCAACCTCACGGGCGCGATGCTCGAGGGCGCCGATGTCGCCGGAGCGAACCTGGAGGGGGCCAATCTGTCGGGCGCGGTCCTGACCGGTGTCGACACGGGCACGGCGAGGATGAGCGGCGCCAACCTGTCGGGCTGCCTGCGCGAGTCGACCCCGGACGCGATCCGCCGGGCCGACCAGCTGCGGCTGCTGGTCCAGGGCAACACGGCCTGGTGTGAAAGCGGCGGCCAGCGGGGCTCGCCCGCCAAGTTTGACGGCGAAGACCTGCGGCCGCTGGGCGACGCCCTCAAGGGCGCCCGGCTCACCGCGATGACGGCCAAGGGCGCCTGCCTGGTCGGCCTCGACCTCAGCGGCGCCCAGCTCCAGGGCGCCAATCTGGAAGGCGCCGACCTGCGCGGAGCCTGGCTGATCAAGGCCGACCTGCGCGGCGCCAGGCTGACCGGGGCCAACCTGACCAAGGCCGACCTGCGCGGGGCCAGCATGGGCGTGCTGCCGCTGGGACCGGGGCGATCCAACCCCGCGACCCTCAACCAGGCCCGGATGCGCTACGCCTGGGCCCAGGCGGCCGACCTGACCGCGGCGATCCTCGACGGCGCCGACCTGCGCGGCGCGGACTTCACCGGCGCCCGCACCGCCAACGCCTCCTTCCGCGACGCCGACATCCAGAACGCGATCGGCTACGCGGCGGAATAGGGGGGCGGACCTAAAGGCTCGGCGTTCAAGCCCGCCGCCCAAAGGCCGCACTCTCCGAGGTGCATCTCTAAGTAGCATCTTGCATCACCGCATCCCAGACAGCATGAATCCGGGATGGCGAGCCCACCCGAACGTCCCAAGCTGAGAGCAACACCAGCCATGATGCAGGCCGCGAGCAATGCGGCTCCAAGGGTGAGCGCGATTCGTCCGAAGCCGAAGTCGCGGCTAGAGCAGAACACCCGCGTAGGGCATGTCTATTGGTGCTCCTTCAGCGAGCACAACTGGCCGCCAGAGTTTGATGCGCCGCATCTGGTTGTTGTGATCCGGGGCGGGCCCCAACATGATGGGTCACATGTCGTAGTGCCTCTGACCAAGCAGCCTCAGACCGGGCAGTTCGGCTACCGGCTCAAGGGAAACCCCAGCCCGCGTTCCGCGCCAGAGGCATGGGCGGTGTGTGATCACGTCTACACGGTCGCGTCCGCGCGATTGGAGCCATTGCGTGATGACGATGGGAACTATCACCGCGCTCTGGCCATCCGCCCTGACGACATGGTCGAAATCGGTCGCCGAGTGTTCGCGTCCTTGAACACAATCCGGCGCGTCACTTTCGGCGTTGCGCCCAGAAAGACCGACGAGCCACCGGCATCGTAGTTGGCCGGTAGGAACAGCATGGCGACTTGATTTTGAGCTGAATTTTGCTATTTTGAGTGTACGGCTCTTGAAGTCGCTGGGTCGCAAGGCCCCTTGCCCCGGAAACGGGGCCCAAACGAAAAGGCCAGCTCCACAGGCTGGCCTTTTTGCTGTCTGCCATCAGCCTGTGAATGGCAGCGCGAGCCCGCGCGGCGCGGACTTCACCGGCGCCCGCACCGCCAACGCCTCCTTCCGCGACGCCGACATCCAGAACGCGATCGGCTACGCGGCGGAATGGAAAAAGGGCGGAGCCATTCGACTCCGCCCTCTTCCGAACGACTGGGGATCGTTCTGCTGGAACGCCTTAGGCGGCCTTCTTGCTCTTGGGCAGGGCGGCCTGGGCGGTGGTGGTGTTGATGGCGATCGTGCGGGGCTTGAGGGCCTCCGGCAGTTCGCGCTTGAGGGCAATCGACAGCAGGCCGTCGGCCAGGGCCGCGTCCGTCACGATGACGTAGTCGGCCAGCTGGAAGCGGCGCTCGAAGTTCCGCTCGGCGAGGCCGCGGTGCAGGAACTTGCGGGCGTCGTCATTGGCAGCCTTGCGGCCGGTGACGGTCAGCAGGTTTTCCTTGACCTCGATGGTCAGTTCCTCGGAACGGAAGCCGGCCACGGCGATCTCGACGCGGTAGGCGTTCTCGTCGGTCCGCTCGATATTGTAGGGTGGATAGCCGCTGGCGCTGTTCTGGGCCGCGGCGGCGTCAAGCTGCGCGGCGAGGCGGTCGAAGCCGACGACGGAGCGATACAGGGGGGAGAAATCGATCGTACGCATGTGCACATCCCTCTTTCAAAGCAAGGTTGCGGTTTGTCATGCAGGCCGGTGGCGAGCTTGAAAAAGCCTCGTCATGACCCGGGAGGCCCGGACATCCAGCGCCTCCGCTCATTGAGGTGGGTGAGCCTCGCGCCGGTTTCAAGGGCCGCGCTTGATCCCCGCGCCGGGACAGGTAGGGTCCCCGCCTACGACAGTGGAAATCGGGAGAACGCCATGATCACGCGCAGACACACCCTGGCCCTCGGCGCCGGCGGTCTGCTGGCCGGATTTCCCCTGTCCGCCCTCGCCGGCAAGAGCGACGCGGCCCTGATGGCGGCCATCGCCGGGGACCAGCGCAGCGCGGCCAACAAGGCCCGCGACGGCGCCCGTCACCCCTACGAGACCCTGACCTTCTGGGGCCTGAAGGCGAACAGGACGGTCATCGAGGTGGTGCCCGGCGGCGGCTACTGGACCGAGATCCTCGCGCCCTACGCCATGGCTGCCGGCGGGGTCTACATCGCCGGCGTGGCCGACCTGGCCAACCTCAACATCTCCGCGGGCGCGAAGAAGGGCCGGGCCGACTTCGAGGCCAAATACGCCGACGCGGCGAAGTATGGCGCGATCCAGTACGCCGGTTTCGGCCCGGTGTCGGGGCCCCTTGCCGCGGCGGGGTCGGCGGACCTGGTGATCACGGCCCGCAATATCCACAACTTCATGTACTCCGGCGACCTGCTGTCCAAGGCGATGGGCGACTTCTTCGCCGTGCTCAAGCCGGGCGGCGTCCTGGGCGTCGAGGAGCATCGCGCCGATCCCCGTCCGGAGACCCCGGGCGTGACCGACGGCTATGTGGGCGTGGCCACCGTGGTGGCCGCCGCCGCCAAGGCCGGCTTCAAGCTGGACGCCCAGTCGGAGGCCAACGCCAACCCGAAGGACACCAAGGATCACCCGTTCGGTGTCTGGACCCTGCCGCCGACGCGCCGCTCCGCGCCCCAGGGCCAGCCGGCCAACCCCGACTTCGACCACACCAGGTACGACGCCATCGGCGAGAGCGATCGCATGACCCTGCGTTTCGTGAAGCCCAAATAGCGCCGCTTTGACCCGGTTCACTCCTGGCGGTAAGCCGGCCCCGCACGGCGTGGGGGCGGCGTTGACGGAACAGCCGATGACATCAGCGTCCTTCAGGGCTTCGCGGCGACTGGTCCTGGCCGGCGGCGCCAGCCTGGCCCTGGCCGGCTGCGGCCCGAAGGAAGAGAAGGCCGAGGCGGCCGCCCGGCCGTCCCGCGACGGGCCCCAGACGATCGCCGCGGCCGTCGCCGGCGACTGGCGCCTGCCGCAGGACCGGGCGCGCGACGCCTGGCGCCATCCGGTCGAGAGCCTGACCTGGTGGGGGCTTCAGCCGGGCATGACGGTGGTCGAGTTCTGGCCGGGCGCCGGCTGGTTCACCGACATCCTGGCGCCGTTCCTCGCCGCTACCGGCGGCAAGCTCTATGCGGCCAATCTCGAGCTGACCGATCCATCGGCGACCCAGATCGTCGAGGCCTACAAGGCGCGGCTGGCGGACAAGCCCAAGCTATACGGCAAGGTCGAGGTGACCGCCTTTGGACCGACCAGCGGTCCCGTCGCCCCGGCGGGGTCGGCGGACATGGTCCTGTTCCTGCGCAACCTGCACAACTGGCTGGCCGGCGGCATCGCCGACAAGGCCTTCCGCGACGCCTTCGCCGCCCTCAAGCCCGGCGGCATCCTCGGCATCGAGGAACACCGCGCCGAGGCCGGCCAGGTCCAGGACGCCCTGGCCGCCGACGGCTACGTGCAGCAGGCCTATGCCCTGCAGCTGGCCAAGGAGGCCGGGTTCATCCTGCCCAGGACCAGCGAGATCAACGCCAATCCCAAGGATACCCGGGACCATCCGTTCGGCGTCTGGACCTTGCCGCCGACCCGCCTGTCGGCGCCGCGCGGCCAGCCGGCCACGCCCGGCTTCGACCATACGAAGTACGACGCCATAGGCGAGAGCGACCGCATGACCCTCAAGCTGGTGAAGCCGAAATGAGCCTGGACCGCCGCACCCTGATCGCCGCCGCCGCGGCCGCCTTCGCCGCGCCGTCGGCCGTCCTCGCCGCGGACGACGCCAGGCCGGTCCCGCTGAAGAAGGTGTTTCCCTACTACGACCTCTACCTGGGCATTCCGGCGGCCGAGCGGACCCGGTTCGCGCTGGTCTACTACCTGAAGATCAACGGCAAGCCGGCCGGGGGCCAGACCCTTTGGGCGGTCAGCGCGTCGGGCGCGCGCACGGCCCTGACCACCGGCGCGGACGGGCGGTTCACCAGGCTGCCGGGCCTGGCCGACCTGAAGAGCGGCACGCTGGACGTGGAGAAGGCCAGGGCCAGCGACCAGTACGGCGTCAGCATGGAGATGCAGCCGCTGGTCCGCCTGACCGAAACGGTGTCCGCCGCCGACCTGATCGCCGCCATGGACCAGTGCAACGCCGCGATCCGGAAGAAGGCCGGGCTGATCGGCCTGGCGGTTCCGAAGATGGAGCAGGTGGTCTTCCCGAACGGCGAGGGGACCGTGGTTCTGGCTGGCGGCAAGACCGCGGCCATGTCGCTGGTGCGCACCGCCCCGGCCTTCAAGCCGGCGGCCCATCCTGGCGCTGTGGCGGTGAAGTTCTCGAAAGTCCCCGCCCGGGCCCTGCTGGCGGGCGGCAAGGCGAAGTAGCGATCGAAAGGGATTGCCGCCGCTTTTTCTATCCGAGCGTCAGGTCGGCCATCTCGGCATCCTTCCGACAGTCGCTCACAAGCATGGGTAAAAGTGGCGCTGGCGTCATCTTTTTTGACTGGCCGACCGCAGTTCGCTTGTGCGTTGAGCGCGGTCAAGTTATCGAAATTGCCGCAACATAACGGGAGGCCGCCAATGGCTACGCTGCAAGAAATTACCGATCGCGTGAAGACCGCCGTTGGGTCCGATTCCGGCCTCGGCAAGTCGCTGAAGTTCGACCTCAAGGGCGACGGCTTCATCCACATCAATGGTGGCACGGTCACCAACGAAGACTCGCCCGCCGACCTGACCATGACCATCTCGATGGCCGACCTGCTTGAAATGGGCGCCGGCAAGCTGGACGCCACCATGGCCTTCATGTCGGGCCGTCTGAAGCTGTCGGACATGGGTCTCGCCATGTCGCTGCAGCCGCAGATGGGCGCGCTCTTCGCCAAGATGGCCTAAGGCCGACAATGACCGACACAGCGCCTCTGGTATCCATTCCCGAGGCGCCCGTTCCGGCCAACGGAACGGCGGAGTGGTTTCGCGGCGCGGGGGCGTATCGCCTCCGCGCCGCTCTGTTTTTGCCGCCCCCTTCAGTGAATGGGGGCAAGCCGCGCGGATCGGTGGTCCTCAGCGGCGGCCGCAGCGAGCCGATCGAGAAGTATTTCGAGGTCGTCCGCGAACTGCAGGGCCGGGGCTTCGTGGTCCTGGTCCACGACTGGCGCGGGCAGGGGCTGTCGCAGCGGCTGCTGAGCGATCCGCTCAAGGGCCACGCCCACGGGTTCGCCGACTTCGTCGAGGACTACCGCTGCCTTCTGGCGCAGTTCGAGAGCCGCTTGCCGAAGCCGTGGGTCGCCGTGGGCCATTCCATGGGCGGCTGCCTGACCCTGCTGGCGCTGGCGCACGGGGTCGGGGACTTCAAGGCGGCGGTGCTGTCGGCGCCGATGCTGGGGCTGCAGACCGGCAAACGGTCCAAACGCGCGTCCCGGGCCCTGGCCTGGATCATGTCGCGGACCAAACCGGACGAGTACATTCTCGGCGACCCGGGCGATCGCCACGAGAGCACCTTCGAGACCAACATCCTCACCCATGACCCGAAGCGCTGGGCCCGCAACCAGGCCCAGGTCGCGGCCGAGCCGGGGTTGAAGCTGAACGCCGGCACCTGGGGCTGGCTGGACTTCGCCTTCTCAGCCTCCGCCTGGCTCAAGCGCGCGCCGGGCGTGGCGGCGATACCCATCCCGGTCGTGGTGCTGGGCGCCGGCGAGGAACGCCTGGTCGACAACGCCGACCAGTGCCAGATCACCGCCCGCATCCCGCGAGGCCGCTGGCTGGAGGTCGCCGGCAGCTACCACGAGATCCTGCAGGAAACCGACGCCGTCCGCGCGGTGTTCTGGCGGGAGTTTGATGCGGTGGTCGCGGCGCTCTGACGGGGACATGCACTTCAGTGCGTGTCCCCTGACTTCATACCGGCTGACGAGAAATCAGGGACGAAACCTCCCCGGCGGCCTGTCAGGCGGCCATCTCCAGACGCAGAGCTTCCAGCCGGGATCGCAGGTCCGCCGGCAGCGGGCCCAGGGCTTCCGCCTCCAGGCATTGCGCCAGTTCCGAGCGGTTCTTCACCCCGAGGACCACGGTGTCCACGCCCTCCATGTCGAGGGCGTAGCGATGGGCCATCAGCGCCGGATCAACGCCGAGCCCGGCGCAAAAGGCCCGGAAGGGCGCGGCCCGGCGATAGTCCAGCGCCTCGGGATGGCTGTCCTTCAGGGGGCGATCGATGGCCAGGGTGAGCGCGCCGGCCTGTACGGCGCGGATGCCCATGACGCCGACGCCCTGGTGTTTCGCCGTGGCGATGATCTCGCGCGGGCGGGCCGGTTCGGCGAAGCGGCGGATACCCCCCGCGGAATCCAGCAGATTGGTGATGACCTGCACCACATCCGGCTTCCGGTCATGCGTCAGGGCCTTGAGGATCGTCTGTGGCAGGCCGACGCCGGTGAGGCCCCAGGCCCCGATCCGGCCGCGCCGCTTCAGATCCTCGAAGGCCGGGATCACCTCCTCGACATAGAGGCTCCACGGCGTGGCGAACCGGGCGCGATAGTCGTTATGGATGGCGTAGACGGTATCGTCCTCGCAGACGTTGCTGTGCAGGAAGAAGACGTCCACGCGGTCGAGCCGCATGGCCTGGAGACTGGCGTCGAGCGACGCTTCCAGAACCTCGGCGACGGTTCCGGCGGCGGGCTCGCCCAGCAGGCATTTGGTCGTGATGCGGACGCCGGGCGGCAGCTCGCCGCCAAGGGCCTCGGCGATGACCTTTTCACAGTTGTCGTAGGATGGCGCGGTGTCGAGCAGGTCGATGCCGGCGTCGAGCGCCGCGTGCACGGTCTTGACCGCCTCCTCCGGACTGGTTTCGCCCCAGATCTGGCCAAGGCCGCCACCGCCAAGGGTGAGCCGGCTCACGGGGCCCAGAGGCCCAAGGTTTTCCTGACGCATCGCTGTTCCGTTCATCCTGTCCAATACGGGGACAGGAGCACTATACCCCAAGTCCCGCCAGCGGCGCTCTACAGCATCCGGAGCAGCGCTTCGGCCTGCGCGGCGGGCGAGGGGGCGATCCAACTGCCGCTCAAGGGGGCAGGGGGACTCAAAAGGGGAATATTGCTCCTGTCCCCCTATTCTCCCTATTCTCCGACGCGGAAATCGGGGGACAGGATACTCATTTCGACGCGACCTGGTCGCCTCGTCCGGGACGAAATGAGTATCCTGTCCCCTGATTTCCTGATTTCAGTTCCGCGCCGCTCGCTTCAGCGCCACCAGCGCCTCATCCAGACACGCCTGATCTCCCGCGAAGGCGAACTTGCCGCTGTCGGAGTTGGCCTCCATGCCGTCCCAGTGGGCGCAGACGCCGCCGGCGCCTTCGATGACCGCGATCGGCGCCTCGGCGTCCCAGACCTTCAGGCCGGTATCCAGCGCCAGATCCATCGTTCCCGCCGCCACCATGGCGTAGCCGTAGGCGTCCAGCCCCAGCCGGGCCAGCCTGGCCGCGGCGCGCACCTGGGTCCAGGCGCCCAGTTCGGGTCCCGTCAGGATGGCCGGATCGGTGGTGCAGATGATGGCGTCGGTCAGTTTCGGGCAGGCGCGGACGCGCAGCGGCGTCTCGCCGGCGCGGCTGATCAGGCGCGAGCCGGTCTGGCGCCCGCCGATGTACAGCTCGCCGATGTAGGGCTGGCCGATCGAGCCCAGCACCGGCCGGCCTTCGTGGCGCAGGCCGATCAGGGTGGTCCACAGCGGCAGGCCGGCGATGAAGGCGCGGGTGCCGTCGACGGGGTCGAGCACCCAGACGAACTCGGCGTCCGGGCGGTCCTCGCCGTATTCCTCGCCGATCACCCCGTGCTCGGGATGGCGCTCGGCGATCAGTTTGCGGATGGCCCGCTCGCCGCCCTTGTCCGCCTCGGTGACCGGATCGAAGCCCCCGGCCAACTTGTTCTCCAGGCCATGGTCGGCCCGGAACAGCGGCAGGATGGCCTCGGCCGAGACGCGGTTGAGCGCGATCAGAAAGGCGTCGAGCCCGGCGAGACGGTCAGCGGCGAGGGTCATGGCCAAGCGTTAGCCGGGGCCGGGTCCCTCAACAAGGCCTTCGGTCCGGGGCCCCAAGGGACAGACACCCGCGGGTGTCTGTCCCTAAACGGGGGCGTCCGGGCGTCAGGCCGCGTCGGTCTCGCCGTTGAGCGACTTGGCCAGGTCCAGCAGGCGGCGGCGGGGCCGTTCGCCGAGCTGGTAGTAGGCGCGGATCAGGTCCAGCGTTTCCTTGCGGGCGAACATCTCGCCGCCTTCGCCGGAGGTGTCGCTGGCCAGTTCGCGCCGGTCGGCGTCCGACAGGCCGTCGTAGAAGTAGCCAACCGGCACTTCCAGAGCCTCGGACAGTTGCCACAGACGCGAGGCCGAGATGCGGTTGGCGCCGCACTCGTACTTCTGGATCTGTTGAAAGCGGACCCCGACCGTGCCGGCCAGCTGCTGCTGGGTGAGGCCGAGGAGACGGCGCCGGCGGCGAAGCCGCTTGCCGAGGTGAACGTCGATGTCGCTGCCCATGGGCTGTCGCCCCCGTGTTGTTGCGTCAGACGACTGTCCCGGAACGGAACGGTCTGACCTGAAAGTCGCAAGTCGCGCGCCAAGGGAGTTGGGCCTGTGGACAAGCACCTTGTGGGTGATCACGCCGGGGGCGATTCCCACTCAGCCACAAAGCGCGCTAGTTAAGCCCGATGGGTGACAAGCATATTTCAGTTGGGCAGGACATCATCTGGCGGCTCGAGGCCGTCGGCTTTGACGTGTTCACCTTCCTGTTCCGGCTGCTGCCGGTGGATGCGGCGTCCTGGCTGGGCGGGGCGATCGCCCGGCTGATCGGCCCGTTGACCAAGACCCACAGGCTGGCCGACCAGAACCTGCGGCTGGCCTTCCCGGACAAGGACGCCGCCTGGCGGGCGCGGATTCTCGACGCCCAGTGGGAGACCAACGGCCGCACGGTGGCCGAGTTTCCCATGATGGACCGCCTGCTGCCCTCGACCGGCCGGGTGGAGATGGTCAATGGCGAGCGTCTCGAGGAGATCGCCCGCGGCGGCAAGCCGGTGGTGTTCGTCTCGGGCCACTTCTCCAACTGGGAGGTGATGCCGGCGGCGATCGTCAATTCCGGGATCAACTGCGAGATCACCTACCGCGCGGCCAACAACCCCTATGTGGACAAGCGCATCCGCGACAGCCGCTTCCGCTACGGGGTGCGGCTGTTCGCCCCCAAGGGCGGCGACGGCGCCCGCGAGATGCTCGAGGGGATGAAGCAGGGCCGGTCCGTGGCCCTGATGAACGACCAGAAGTTCAATCGCGGCGGGGTGGCGGCGCCCTTCTTCGGCCGGATGGTGATGGCGGCGCCGGGGCCGACCCGGCTGGCCCTGCGCTTCGGCACGGTGTTGCAGCCGATGACGGTGGAGCGGACGAAGGGCGCGCGGTTCCGCGCCGTGGTCCATGAGCCGATCGTGCTGCAACAGACCGGCGACCGCACCGCCGACATCGCCGAGGGCGTTCGCCGCATCACCGCCTTTGTCGAGGAGCAGGTCCGCCGCCGGCCGGAGGAGTGGTTCTGGGTCCACCGCCGCTGGCCGAAGGAAGCCTATGCGGAGCTGGAGGCGGGGGAGAAGGCCGGGGCCAGCTAGCTCTTCCCCAGCATTGCTGGGGAAGTGTCGTCTGGAGCGCGCTGCAAGCGCGACAGACGACGATGGGGAGTTCGGTGCACCGACTCCCCTCCGGCCTTTCTCCCCCGGATCAAGTCCGGGGTTGCAGCGCGCTCGAAAGCCCACCTCCCCGCAAGCGGGGAAGAGCGGGTGAAACCTAGGCTTCCATCGCCGCGGCCGGCGTCTCGCCTGAAACGTCGTCGATGCCGCGCCGGCGGGGGCCGAAATAATCGTCGGTGCGGACGAACGGGCGCGGGTGGAAGACCACCGAGGTGATCCGGTCGATCACCGAACGGGCCGTCACCGGCTTGACCACCAGTTCCGTCACCCCCGCGTCACGCGCCTCGCAGACGCGCGGACGGTCGGCGAAGCCGGTCATCATGATGATCGGCAGGTAGGGATTCTTGCTGTCCGCGGAGTTGCGGACCATGCGGGTGAATTCGACCCCGTCGATCGGCTCCATGCGGAAATCGATGATGGCGATGTCGGCGGGCCATTCGCGGAGAGCCTGCAGACCCTCGGCCCCGTCGCGGGCCTCGCGGACCTCGTGGATGCCGACGCCCTTGAGGATCGTTGATACAATGGCGCGCATGTGCTGGTTGTCGTCAACCAGCAGCACCTTGAGCGCACCCAATCCCGAATCCATCGAGCCCTCGATCCCTGCGCCGGGACATCGCCGACGCGTTGTTATGATTCAGCCGTGATAGGCGGCGCCTCCCTTCTGAATCGTTACCTTCCGTATGGTGATTGCAGCCCGACGAGCAGCATCGGATCGAGATTTCGGCCGCGCCAGCGCATGCGCCAGCACAGATGGGGTCCGGTGGCCCGTCCGGTCATTCCGACCGCGCCGAGGGTCTGGCCGCGGGTGACGGCCTGGCCGGTCGCTACATCAATGCGCGACTGGTGGAGGTAGACGGTCACCAGACCCTGGCCGTGATCGATCATGGTCAGGCCGCCTTCGAAGTGCATGGCGGGCGCGGCCAGGGTGACGACGCCGTCGGCCGGGGCGAGGATCGCCGATCCCTTGGGCGCGGCCAGGTCGGAGCCGAAGTGGGGGGTCTGGGGCACGCCGTTGAGAATGCGCTGGCCGCCGAACCGGGCGCTGAGGCGCCAGGCCTTCAGCGGCATGTCGAAGCCGTCGCGGAAGAAGTCGGCGTCGATGCGGCTGGCGTAGCCGGCGGCCTTCAGCGCCGCCTCGGCCCTGATCCGCTCCAGCAGGGCCGGGTCGGTCGGGGTGACCTGGTCCGGCGGCAGCCCGCCGATGCGCTGCACGTCGAAATCCCCCGGGGCGATGGTCATGTCTTGGGAGGACGTCCCCAGCTCCGTTTCGACGGTGACCCGCGCCGCGGGGCCGGCGTCGCGGTCAAACCCGAGGAAGAAGTAGCCGGTCACGGACGCCTGGCCGACCAGCTCATCGCCGAGCCAGACCCGCGCGCGGGGGCTGGTCAGGCCGACGGCGCAGCCGCCCTGGCGATAGCGGCCGGAGATGATCAGCGGCGGACCCTCGGCCAGCGCCGGGCCGGCCAGGCCGGCCGCCGTCAGCCCGCCGAGCAGGGCCCGCCGATTCAGGGGCATGGGGTTCAGGGGTTCAGTTCCTGCCAGCGCGCCAGGGCCTCGGCCGGTCCGGCATAGGCTTCCTGCAGGTCCGGGCTCCAGTAGCGCAGGGCTTCCAGCGGGATCTTCAGGCCGCTGACGGCGCAGATCACGTGGCGGCCCGGCTTGAGCACGGCATAGTCTCCGTCACCGTAGTGCAGAGTGGCGAGGTCGCGGCCCAGGTCGCGGTCAAAGGCGTTCATGCGGGCAATGTAGCGGGTCGAGGGCGTCTAGAACAGATCGGGTTGCTCAGGTTGGTTGAACGCGGTCGCCGAGATCGATGCCCGGGGCGTCGAAGAAGTCATCCCAAACGGCGTCGGCGGGGACGATGACGCGACGTTGTCCGTCCCGCAGGATGGCCACGACATGCACGCTCTCGGGAAAGGCGACGTCGTCGGGCAGTCGGACCGCCTGGAAGTGCTTGGATCGGAACAGGGTCGTGCGGATCATGGGCATGTCTCCCCAGGAGCGGGATAGCCAACTCCATACCAAAATAACTCCGTCATGGCCCGACTTGTTCGGGCCACCCAAGCGTGGCCATGCCAGAAGTCGGCCCGCTGACGGTCAGCGAGCTACCGTCACAGACCGTGTTCATGGATGGCCCGAACAAGTCGGGCCATGACGGTAAAATGGGAATGAATCTCGATCAGCGCTAGAACAGGTCGCCCTGACCGGCGGGCGGCGCGGCTGGCTTTCTCGCAACGGGTTTGGAAGCCGGCGGGGGCGTCGGGCGAGGCTCGTCGCCGCCGTCGATCACCGCTTGGCGGGTCGTGTCCTCGAACATCAGGTTGATCGCCTCGCCGGCGGCCAGATCGGCGCCCTTCCGGGCCAGCGATCCGTCGGCGCGGGTGACCAGCACGAAGCCGGGGCGGGGCGGGCGTTTGGGATTGAGGGTCAGGCGCAGCTTGTCGAGGGCGGTGAGCCGGGCGCTATCGGCGTCGAACCGCCGTCCGATGGCCCCGTTGAAGCGCAGATTGACCGCGTTCAGCCGCTCGCCGAACTGCGCCACCCGATTGTTCAGCATCGCCGGCCGCAGGGGCGAGGCGGCCCCGGCCAGCCGCCGCGCGTGCAGGTCGACGTTGCGCCGCAGGCCCATGGTCAGGTGGCTGGCGGCATAGTCGAGCCGCTGGCCGGCCATGGCCAGGATGTCGGCCGGACGGGGCAGGCCGCGAGACGCGCTGGTCAGGCGGCTCCGGCGTTCCTCGATCAGCCGCCCCCCGGCGGTGGCCAGGCGCCGGTCATAGTCGGCGGTCAGGGCCTTCAGCTCCGACAGCACCGGCGTGGCCATCTCCGCCGCCGCGGTCGGCGTCGGCGCGCGGCGGTCGGAGACGAAGTCGATCAGGGTGGTGTCGGTCTCGTGCCCGACGGCGGAGATCAGCGGGATCGTGCTTTCGGCCACGGTGCGGGCCAGGGCCTCGTCGTTGAAGGCCCACAGGTCCTCCACCGACCCGCCGCCCCGGGCGACGATAATAATGTCCGGCCTTGGGACCGGCCCGTCCGGAGTCATGGCGTTGAAGCCGCGCACGGCGGCGGCCACCTGTCCGGCGGCGGCATCGCCCTGGACCACCACCGGCCAGACGACGACGCGGCAGGGCCAGCGGTCGCGGATGCGGTGCAGGATGTCGCGGATCACCGCCCCGGTCGGGCTGGTGACCACCCCGACCACCGCGGGCATCGAGGGCAGGCGCTGCTTGCGCGAGGCCTCGAACAGCCCCTCCGCCGCCAGCTTGCCTTTAAGCCGCTCCAGCTGGGCCAGCAGGGCGCCGACCCCGGCGGCCTCCATGCTCTCGATGACGATCTGGTAGCGCGAGCCGGCCGGGAAGGTGGTGATCCGCCCGGTGACGATCACCTCCAGCCCCTGCTCGGGCCGCACCGACAGGCCGCGCACGCTGCCCTTCCAGACGACACCGTCGAGGGCGGCCTTGTCGTCCTTCAGCGTCAGATAAACGTGGCCGCTGGCGTGGTGGGTGACCTTGCTCAGCTCCCCGCGCAGCCGCACGAAGCCATAGGCCTCCTCCAGCGTCCGCTTGAGCGCGAAGGCCAGTTCCGAGACCGAGTAGGCTTGGGCGTTGGAGGGCGACTCGTCCGTCATGCCCTATCCATAACTGTCATCCCGGCCGAAGCGTAGCGGAGAGCCGGGACCCAGAGAGGTGTTTCAAGACTGGGTCCCGGATCGGCCTTGCAGGCCGTCCGGGATGACAGTTGAAAAGCTGCCTAGATGTACCGCCGCAGCGAACGGGCCAGTTCCGTCGGGCCGGTCTTCTTCTTGCCGGTCTGGGGCTGCTGGTAGGCCACCTGGGCGTGTTCGCGGCAGTAGGGGCCGACGTCCCCGGCGCGGCGGCCGCAGAAGGTGAAGCCGTCGCTGGACGGATCGCCGATCGGCCATTTGCACATATGGGCGCCCAGGGTCAGCACGGTGGCGCTGCCGGGTTCCTCGATGCGGTGCACCGGCTGCGGCATCGGCGCGCTGTGGGCGATGGGTTCGCTGACCATGCGGCGCGGCGCGGCCGGAGCCGCCGTCACCGGACGGGCGGGGCGGGGCGCCTTGAACACCGGACGGGCCGGCTGCGACGGCGCGGCCCGGCCCGACAGGCCCAGGCGGTGCACCTTGCCGATCACCGCGTTGCGGGTGACCCCGCCGAGTTGCTTGGCGATCTGGCTGGCCGAAAGGCCGTCGAGCCAGAGCTTCTTCAAGGTCGCTACCCGATCGTCGGTCCAGCCCATGATCCAACCCTTTTTGCTACTGTGGAGCGGCGACGCCCCCGCGCTGCCAGTCCTACATATGGTGTCCCGAGCGCCGATCTGACGCTCCGCCTACTACATATCGTAAACCTTCTGTTAACCGGCACAATAGGCGCCATCAGGCTGTCCACAGGAACTAGATGTTGAATTCGATGGTCTCCGCGTGACGTCGCGGCCATCGCACAGGGTCGAGGCCGCCCACGAAGAGCCCTCCTCCTCGATGGAGGAGGGTTGGGTGGTGGTGTGGCCGCCGATGTCGGGCGAAGGGCACGGCAAGGCGCCGGCGCCAATCAACGCAAGGTCCGGAAGACCCCGGCCACACCACCATCCCCGGCCCTTCCTCCATCGAGGAGGAAGGGAGAAGAGCGCCCGGGCGTCTTGCGCTTTGCCCTGCCCAAGCGCACCTAGAGCCCCATGAAAGACATGGCCGAGAGCGTCCTTCCGCCGCAGCCGCGCGACTATGCCGGCTTCAACTGGACGGGCTTCACCACCCTCTACCTCAAGGAGGTCCGCCGCTTCTGGAAGGTGGGCATGCAGACCGTCGCCGCGCCCGTGGTGACGACCCTGCTCTATATGATGGTCTTCGTGGTGGCCGTGCGCGGCGCCTCGCCGCCGGTTCACGGCACGCCCTTCGCCGAGTTCATCGCGCCGGGCCTGATCATGATGGCGATCATCAACAATGCCTTCGCCAACTCCTCCTCCAGCCTGCTGCAGGCCAAGATGATGGGGCTGACGCCGGACTTCCTCACCCCGCCCCTGTCGGCTCTGGAACAGGTGCTGGCCTTCTCGCTGGGCGCGGCGACACGGGGGGTGGTGGTCGGCGCGGTGACCGCCGTGACCATCTCGCTGCTGCCGTTCAACGGGTTGCAGGTCGCCCATCCCTGGGCAGTGATCTACTTCGCCGTCGCCGCCTCGCTGCTGATGGGCCTGGTCGGCATCGCCACCGGCCTCTGGTCGGAGAAGTTCGACCACCTGGCGGCGATCACCAACTTCCTGATCATGCCGATGACCTTCCTGTCGGGGACCTTCTACCTGGTCGACAAACTGCCCGAGCCGTTCCGCACGGCCAGCCACTACAACCCGTTCTTCTACCTGATCGACGGCTTCCGCTACGGCTTCATCGGATCGGCCGAAGGCAACCTGACGGCCGGCGTGCTGGTCACCGCGGGCCTGGTGGCGGCGCTGTTCCTGTGGTCCTGGCGGGTGTTCGTGACCGGGTGGCGGCTGAAGACTTGAGGGCGGCGAGAGTGGCGCTCGGGCTTCTGGGGGCTAAGCAGCCATGACACCAGTCGATTTCAAACGGCTTTGGGAAGCTGACGGGACTCGATTGTGCCCGGTCCCTTTTGACGAGCTGTCCGACGCGGCGATCCCGAAATCCACTAGAGAGTTCCTCGTGCTGGCCGGCCTGCCCGAGGACGCCGCTCCGTTCCTGTCGTTCGACGCGAAATCCCGAGGGCACGCGTCGGATCCCATCCGCTTGGCTATGAACAGGCCCGACCTCGTCGTGGTCGGCGCAAACGGATCAGGCGACCCGATTGCGGTTCACAGGGATGGCACGCTGGTCTCCCTGAACCATGGTGCGGGGTTTCTCGAATCTTACATCAACCGTGATGTGGAAACCTTCGCCGAAGCGGCCCTCAGGATGCGAACGCTTGTTGGCGAGACACAGGGACAGGTTGGGCCGGATGCTTACTTGGATGGACTTGTTCCGGCAGCCCTCGCAGACACCTTCCGATCGTTTCTGAGCGGCGCGGACCCTCGGGCGCTTGAGCCCGGAGCACTTTGGGCCGAGGAAATCGGAAGCTGGGCGGCAGCTGTCCGCTAACGACCCCCAATCGACGCTTCGGCCATGAGGACCGTCGGCCGCCCTCATCGACACCTCGCCGTCGATCTCTTGCAAGCCAGCGTGCCGGTCTATCCAGCCTGGTCAAGGGTGGGCCTTCGGCCCATCGCTCCGCGACGCGAAGCGCCCTTGAGCAGGCTGGAGAGACTGGCGATCCTCTCGCCATGAGATCAAGGGCCGGTTGGGGCCGAGCATGCTCGGGCGGTTTCGACCCGTTGCGGACATCCGCGCCGAACGATTACGGTTGAAGAATGGACACGCCCTTTCTGACCGTTGCCGACACTTTCGCCATAACTGGTCGCGGCTTGGTAGTCGTGCCGGGGCCGCTGGAATCCGAATACGACGGTCCGCGCCAGTTCGCCGTGCGGCTCAAGCTGCCCAATGGGGAACAACTGCGCGCCGAGCTGACGTTGGAGCGCGTCTTTCAGACCCCGCCCCCTAAGGAATACCGATACGCTTGCCTGCTCAGGGGAGTAGCGAAATCAGATGTTCCGGTGGGCACAGAAATCTATCTCGGGACCGGCTAAGGTCCGCTCTTCACTTTCAACGGACACTTACGGCGGCCGCTTCGAAGCCAAAGGGGACACGCACTGAAGTGCATGTCCCCGGTCTCTAAGCCGCCCGCGCCCTTCGCAACGCTTGCGGCGGCTGGCCGAAGGCGCGGATGAACGCCCGGCGCATGCGTTCCTGGTCGCCGAAGCCGGTCTCCAGGGCGACGTCCTCGACCTGCAGCGGTTGGGAGTCCAGCAGCGCCCGCGCGGCCTCGACCCGCAGGCGTTCGATGGCCTTGGCCGGGGTGAACCCGGTCTCGGCGGCGAAGGCGCGGGCGAAGTTGCGCTCGCTCATGCCCGCCCGGCCGGCCAGTTCGTCGACGGTCAGGGGATTGCGCAGGTTCTCCCGCGCCCAGGCCAGCAGGCCGTCGAACCGGCCGCGCGCCTCCATCTCCAGCAGGGCCGAGAACTGCGACTGGCCGCCGGGCCGGCGGTGATAGACCACCAGCTGCTGGGCGGTCTTGCGGGCGACATCCTCGCCCAGGTCCTCGGCGATCAGGGCCAGGGCCAGGTCGATGCCCGCCGTGATCCCGGCGCTGGTCCAGACCGCGCCGTCGCGAACATAGATGCGGTCCGGCTCCAGCTTCACCTTCGGATAGCGGCGGGCGAAGTCAGCGGTGCGGTTCCAGTGGGTCGTCGCCCGCCGGCCGTCCAGCAGGCCCGCCTCCGCCAGCACATAGGCGCCGGAGCAGACGCTGGTGGTGCGGCGGGCGGTCTTCGCCGCGGACTGGACGAAAGCCAGGGTGGTCTCGCAGATCGACGGCCCGCGTGTGCCCTCGCCGCCGGACACCAGCAGGGTGTCCAGCTGTCCCGCCTCAGTGAAGGGCGCCGACTGCAGCGTCACGCCCGAGGAGCTGGCCACCGGCCCGCCGTTCCGCGAGATCAGGCGGATGTCGTAAGCCCCCGGCACATAACGCCCGGCGATCTCGAACGCGCTGATCGGCCCGGCCGCGTCGAGCAGCTGGAAATCGGGGAAGACGAGGACGCCTATCGTGCGCATGGCGGAAATCGAGGGAACATTGTCATTTCCGCCAGACGCTAGTCCCGGCATGGTGCCCTCGTCAACCGGAGCCAACCATGTCCGCCCAGCCCCTACGCATTGTCTTCGCCCTCTATCCCGGAGTCACCCACCTCGACTTCACCGGGCCGCATCAGTTCCTGTCCCGCCTGCCCGGCGCGCAGGTGACGGTGGCCTGCCTCGAGGGCGGGCAGATGGAGGCTGACGGCCTGACCTTCGCCGGGCTGACGGCCTATCGCGACATCGAGGGCTGCGACCTGCTGTGTATTCCCGGCGGCTTCGGAACGGCCGAGGCGATGCTGGATCCGGTGTTCATCGGCCATATCCAGAGACTGGCGAAGGACGCCAAATACGTCACCTCGGTCTGCACGGGGTCGCTGATCCTGGCGGCGGCGGGGCTGCTGAAGGGCAGGCGGGCCGCCTGCCACTGGGCCTGGCGCGACCAGCTGGCCCTGTTCGGGGCGATCCCCGATCCGGCGCGGGTGGTCCGTGACGGCCGCTACTTCACCGGCGGCGGGGTCACGGCCGGCATCGACTTCGCCCTGACCCTGGCCGCCGAGATCGCCGGCGACGACTTCGCCCAGGGCCTGCAGCTGGCCCTCGAGTACGCCCCGACGCCCCCGTTCAATGCCGGCCGGCCGGAGACCGCGCCGCCGCACGTCCTGGCGGTGATCAAGGCGTTCAACGAACGGGCCATGCCGATGCGGCAGGCGGCCGCGGAGCAGGCGGCGGCGCAGGTCTAGGATCCTCCCCCCTCGGGGGAGGTGGCCCTGCGTAGCCTTGGCGAAGCAGGGACGGAGGGGGTCCGTTCAGGTCTCGGGTGACCCCCTCAGTCCGCTTCGCGGACAGCTCCCCCAAGGGGGGAGCATCTTCGCGGACTTACCCGATCACCATCGAAGTCATCGAAATCCCCGCGAAGACATCATCGTTGAAGAAGCCCACCGGTTCGCCGGGATGGCCGGCGCCGAGGACGTAGAGCAGGGGCAGGTAGTGCTCGGCGCTGTTGATCGAGGCGGCGGCGTCGGGGCCCAGGCCTTCCCAGTCGACGAGCGGCGCATGGTCGCCGGCCTCGATCAGCCCCTTGGCGGCCTCGTTGAAGCGCGGCGCCCAGTCGGGCGCGCCGCCGGTTCGCCAGTCGACGTCACGCAGATTGTGGACGATGTCGCCGCTGCCGACGATCAGCACGCCCTCGTCGCGCAGGGCCGCCAGGCGGCGGCCGGCGTCGTAGTGCCAGCCGTTGGGCTTTGACCGGTCGAGGCTGAGCTGCACCACCGGCACGTCGGCGTGCGGATACATCGGCAGCAGCACGCTCCAGGCGCCGTGGTCGAGGCCGCGGGTCGGATGCTGCGCCACCCCGTCGGGCGCCAGCAACTCGGCCACCCGCGCCGCCAGGGCCGGATCGCCGGGCGCGGGGTAGCGGACGTCGAACAGCGCCTGCGGAAAGCCGCCGAAGTCGTGGATCGTCGGCGGCGCGGGTGAGGCGGACACGGCAGCCGCGCCCATCGTCTCCCAGTGGGCCGAAACGCACAGCACCGCCTTCGGCCGGGGCAGCCGCGTGGCGACCTCCCCCCAGCCGCGCCGCCACGCGTTGTCCTCGATGGCGTTCATCGGCGAGCCGTGGCCGAGGAACAGAACGGGCAGACGGTCGGTCATGGTCACGGCTTTCGGCAACATGATTGGATACAGATAAGCCCTGGGCCGTACCGTGCAAGGGCCGGCAGCGCCCCCGCGTCGGCACGGCTCTGGCAGTCGACGGTCTGAATGCCGGA
Source organism: Caulobacter sp. (assembly GCA_030678995.1). GTDB lineage: Bacteria > Pseudomonadota > Alphaproteobacteria > Caulobacterales > Caulobacteraceae > Caulobacter. The sequence goes on along the minus strand of JAUXTQ010000040.1, from coordinate 39,997 downwards.
CTCCCGGACCAAAAGGGCACACCGACCATGACCCAGACCGCGCAATCGCCCGCCTCCGGCGGCAAGGCGGCTTCGCCCAGGGGTGGCGCGCTGGACGCCCTGCGACTGCTGGCGGCGATGTTCGTGCTGGTCTTTCACTACGCCGACGAGGCGCCGGTGGCGCTCGGCCAGGTCCACGCCTTCCTCGGCCGGGGCTACCTGGCCACCGACTTCTTCCTGCTGCTGTCCGGCTTCGTGCTGGTGAAGGCCTATGGCGCCTCGATCATCAGCGGCCGGGTCGGCTACGGCGAGTTCATGACCAAGCGCCTGGCGCGGGTCTATCCGGCCCATGTGATCACCCTGCTGGGCCTGGTCGTGGCCGTGCTGGTCGCCGGCGCGATCGGTCACACGCTGGACAATCCTCAGCGCTTCCAGTGGTCGGACATCCCCGGCAACCTGCTGCTGTTGCAGTCGGTCGGCTGGGGCGGCGACACCTGGAACATCCCCAGCTGGACCATTTCCGGCCTGATGGCGTGCTACATCTTCTTCCCGGCCCTGTGGCGCGCAACGCGACGGATCGAGAGCCCGGTCGTGGCCCTGGTTCTGGCCGGGACCATCCTGCTGGGCGCCAACGCCCTGAGCCTGCTGCTGCTGGGCCAGGAGCAGTTCAACCTGCCGTTCAACCACGGCCTGTTCCGCACCATTCCGCTGTTCGTCGCCGGGGTGGCCCTGGCGCGGTTCGTCGAGACCGCTCGCCTCACGCCATCCGCCGGCGGGATCATCGGCCTGGCCGGCTGCGTCGCCTTCGGCGTCGTCGGCTATTTCAATGGCCCGGACATGTTGAGCGTGATGGCCACCATGGCCGTGATCGTCGGCTGCGGCTCGGGGACCGGCGCGCGCAAATGGTTCGGGGCCGAGTGGGGCGCCAAGATCAGCTTCACCCTGTTCCTGATCCACACCATCACCGGCGCGGTCTGGTTCGACGTGGTGCGGCCGGCGCTGGATCGCCTGCAGCCAGACGTGGGCATGCAGTGGCTGATCTGGATGGGCTCGATCGCCTTTGCCGTGGCCGCCGCCGCCGCCTTCCATGAGCTGGTCGACGAGCCGATCCAGAGGCGCCTCAACCGCTGGATCAAGGCGCGGTTCAGCCGGCCGGCGGGGGCTGCGGTGGACGTCGGGGCGGGTACGGCGGGCCGGCCCGCGCCGGGGCTGAGCACCCCTTAGTCAGTTATGCGGCGGACTGCGCCCTGATGTCTTGACGGCCAGTGTTGCTCCGGCGGCGGCCCTGCTCAAGGACCGCTTCGCGGCCGCGCAGCGGCGGGCCCGAGAGGGCCCGTCCTTGACCAGGGCCGTCGCCCGGAGCGTATCATTCCATCAAGGCCAAAGGGCTTCTGCCATCAGGCCCAACCCGAACGACCCGTCTCCGAAAACCTAATGCACGTACGACGCCGCGTTGATGTCGATGGTCGCACCGGTGGCGTGGTCGGCGAGGCCGCTGGCCAGAAAGACCACGGTCGGCGCCACGTCCTTCGGCTCGGTCAGGCGGGTCAGGGCGATGTCGCTGACCGCGTAATCCTCGCCGTACTGGTCGATGAAGTCCTGGGCCATGGCCGTGCGGGTGAAGCCCGGCGCCACGTTGAAGGCGACGATGCCCTGTTTGCCGAAGCCGCGCGCGATCGAGCGGGTCAGGGCGACCATGCCGCCCTTGGAGGCGGCGTAGGCGATGTACTCCGGCTGGTCGCCCCGGAAGGCCGCCCGCGAGCTGATGTTGATGATCCGCCCGCCGCCATTGGCCGCGAAGTGGTCCGTCGCCAGCCGGCAGAGCAGGGCGGCGGCGCGCAGGTTGACGTCCAGGGTGCGGTTCCACACCGCCAGCCAGCGGTCCATCGACGGGTCATCCACCGCCTGGGCGACGCCGGCGTTGTTCACCAGCACATCGACGCGGCCGAAGCTGGCGGTGACGGCGTCCCACAGGGCGATGCAGCTGTCCGCATCGCCCAGGTCCGCACCGAAGGTCTTGGCCCCGTCGCCGCAGGCCTCGGCGACCCCGGCGGCCTCGGCCTCGGAGGCCGAGTAGTGCACCGCGACTCTGGCCCCCGACCCCGCCATGGCCCGCGCGATCTCCGCCCCGATGCCGCGGCTGGCCCCGGTCACGAGCACGGTCTTGCCGGTCAGGTCGATGTGCATGGGAGCGCCTCCGCCTTCAAATCAAGCTGATCCTCCCCGCGCAGCGGGGAGGGGGACCGCCGGAGGCGGTGGAGGGGGCTGCGCAAACGGGTGCGGCCAAGCCCTGAATTCAGGTCTTTCCGGTCGTGCCCGCGCAGCCCCTCCACCATGCTCCGCATGGTCCCCCTCCCCAGCAAGCTGGGGAGGACAAATCAAACCGCGTCCAGCCCGATGTCCAGCACGCTGGCCGAGTGCGTCAGGGCGCCGACGCTGATCACGTCCACGCCGGTGGCGGCGATGGCGCGGACGGTGTCGAGGGTCACGCCGCCGGAGGCTTCCAGCACCACCCGTCCGGCGGTCAGCTCGACGGCGTGGCGCAGGTGCTCGAGGCTGAAGTTGTCGAGCATGATTACGTCCGGCCCGGCCTCGAGGGCCTCGGCCAGCTGGTCCAGGCCATCGACCTCGCACTCGACCTTGACCAGATGGCCGGCGAAGGCGCGGGCGCGGCGGATGGCTTCGCCGACCCCGCCGCAGGCCGCCACATGGTTGTCCTTGATCAGGATGGCGTCATCCAGGCCGAAGCGGTGGTTGGTCCCGCCGCCGCAGCGCACGGCGTACTTCTCGAGCGCCCGCAGGCCCGGCGTGGTCTTGCGGGTGTCGGTGACGCGGACCTTCGTGCCCGCCACCGCCTCGACATAGGCGCGGGTCAGGGTGGCGACGCCGCTCAGCCGGCCCAGCAGGTTGAGCGCCGTGCGCTCGGCCGACAGCAGGGCGCGCGCGTTGCCCGAGACCCGGGCCAGCGCCGTACCGCGCCCAATTGTGTCGCCGTCCTCGACCATGGCTTCGAACCGCGCGTTCGGATCCAGGGCGAGCACCGCCAGCCGGGCGCAGGCCAGGCCGGCCACGGTCCCGGCCTTGCGGGCGACGAAATCGGCGTCCAGTTGGGCGTCGGCGTCGATGCAGGCCATGGCCGTGATGTCGCCGGCCCGGCCCAGGTCCTCGGCCAGGGCGGCGCGGACGATGGGCTCGATCAGCAGGTCGGGCAGGGGGGCGATCATTCGGCGGCGACCTTCAGGGCCCGCTGGCCGGCGAGGGTGACGAAGGTGCGGACCGGCGGTCCGGCGGCTTGCGGGAAGTCGCTGCGATAGTGGGCGCCCCGGCTTTCCCGCCGGGCCAGCGCGGTCTCGGCCACCAGGCCGGCCGCGGCCAGGATCGGGCCCTCGCCGTGGCGGGTCTTCATGCCGCCGACGGCCTGGGTAAGTTGCTCCAGGCCCGCCGCGTCGCGGACCACGCCGGCGTGACGGGTCATCAGGCCGCGCAGCTCGGCCAGCGCTCCGTCCGGCAGGTCGGGCAGGGCCGCGCCGGTCGGGACCCGGCTGGTCAGCGTCGGCAGGTCGCGGGCCGCCGCCCCGGCGCGGGCGCCGAATACGGCTGCTTCCAGCAGCGAGTTGGAGGCCAAGCGGTTGGCGCCGTGGACGCCGGTCGAGGCGCACTCCCCGGCGGCGTAGAGGCCAGTCAGAGTGGTGGCGCCCGTGGCGTCGGTGACCACCCCGCCCATGTGGTAGTGGCAGGCCGGCGCCACCGGGATCAGCTGATAGCGCGGGTCGATCCCGGCGCTCATGCAGGCGGCGAAGACCGCCGGGAACTCGTCGGGGAAGTGGTCGCCGACCGCTGTGCGGGCGTCGAGGAAGGCGCCCCGGCCGGCCATCAGCTCGGCATGGATGGCCCGGGCCACCACGTCGCGGGGCGCCAGTTCGGCGGCCGCGTGATAGCCGGCCATGAAGGCCTCGCCCGCGCCGTTGAGCAGTCTGGCGCCCTCGCCGCGCAGGGCCTCGGTGGCCAGGGGGGCGGGGTCGCGGCCGATGTCGATGGCCGTGGGATGGAACTGCACGAACTCCGGATCGGCGATGACCGCGCCGGCCAGGGCGGCCAGGCCCAGACCCTCGCCCTTCAGCTCGGCCGGAGTGGTGGTCACCGCGTACAGGCCGCCGATGCCGCCGGTGGCCAGGATCACCGCGTCGGCCGTGATCTCGTACGGCTGGCCCTTGCGTTCGGCCAGCACCCCGCGGACCCGGCCCTCGCCGTCCTGCAGCAGCAGGCGGGCGCGGACCCCGGCGCGGGTGCTGACCAGCGGCGAGACGAAGGCGGCCACGGTCATGGCGCGCATGATCTCGCGGCCGGCCTGGTCGCCCTTCACCCGCGCGACGCGGGCGCGGCCGTGGGCGGCTTCCAGGCTCTGGGCAAAGGCGCCGTCCTCGGTCCGGTCGAAGGGGGCGCCCAGGTCCGCCAGGTGGCGCACGGCGTCCGGTCCCTCACGGGTCAGGATCTCGACCATCGCCGGGTCGCACAGGCCGGCGCCGGCGGCCAGGGTGTCGGCGGCGTGCAGGGCCGGGGCGTCGTCCTCGCCCAGCGCCGCGGCCATGCCGCCCTGCGCCCAGGCCGAGGAGCAACCGGTGTTCAGCGGCGTCGGCGACAGCACCAGCGCCTTGCGCGGCGCGGCGGCCAGGGCGGCGGTGAGGCCCGCCAGGCCCGCCCCGATGACCAGGACGCCGTCGTGATGGATGCGCTCGATCATCGCAGTTCCAGGGCCGCGCGGGCCGGGTCGGCTACGATCATGGCGTCGAAGGCCTGCTCCAGGCTGCAGCCGTGGCGGATCAGTTCCTCGACCACGTTGCGGGCGTTCATCGGCAGCAGGCTGCCCCAGGCCCTGGTCACTTCCGGTGGGGTCGCCCGGACCATGTAGGCGACGCCGAGCTTGTTGATAGCGATCATCAGATCAACTCCACATCGACGTGATGGCGGGCCTTCACGAGGTCGTAACGCGCCGGCGTCGCGGGCGGGGGCAAGTCGATCATCCGCTGCACCGCCAGGCGGGCGCGGTCGGCGATGGCCGGATCGACGGTGACCTCGTACTGCTCCTTCTCCAACGCCTCGAGGATGTTCTCCAGCGAGATGCGCTTCATGTGCGGGCAGAGATTGCAGGGGCCGAGGAACTGCGTCCCCGGCGCGTCGGCGGCGACGTTGCTGGCCATCGAGCATTCGGTCAGCAGCACCACCTGCCTGGGCTGGCGGGTCACGACATAGTCGATCATCGCGGCGGTCGAGCCGGCGAAGTCGGAGGCGGCCAGCACCTCTTCAGGGCATTCGGGATGGGCCAGCACCTCCGCGCCCGGGTAGGCCGCCCGCAGGTCGGCGATGTCCTGGGCGTTGAAGCGCTCATGCACCTCGCAACGGCCCTGCCAGGCGATGATCTTGATGTCCGTCTGCGCCGCGACGTTGCGGGCGAGGAACTCGTCGGGGATCAGGATCACCCGGTCGACGCCCCATTCCCTGGCGGCCCACTCCACCACCTGCACGGCGTTGGCGCTGGTGCAGCAGATGTCCGTCTCGGCCTTCACGTCGGCGGTGGTGTTGACATAGGTGACCACCGGCAGGCCGGGGTAGCGCTGCTTGATCAGCCGCACGTCGGCGCCGGTGATCGAGCTGGCCAGGCTGCAGCCGGCGCGCAGGTCGGGGATCAGGACGGTCTTGTCCGGGCAGAGCACCTTGCTGGTCTCGGCCATGAAATGGACGCCCGCCTGAACGATGATCTTCGCGTCCGAGCGGGCCGCCTCGCGGGCCAGGCCCAGGCTGTCGCCGACATAGTCGCCGACCCCGTGGAAGATCTCCGGCGTCATGTAGTTGTGGGCCAGGATGACCGCGTTCTTCTCGCGCTTGAGGCGGTTGATCCTGGCGATCAGCGGGGCGTGGATCTGCCACTCCAGCGGCGTGACCCGGCCCTTGACCTTGTCCCAGGTCGCGGCGAGCTCGGCTTCCACCTTTGGGGTGAAGTCGCTGCGGGCGAAACCGTCGGCCATCTCGATCCTCCTTATGCTCAAACTGAGCATTTCAGGGGCCTCTAAAACGCCGGGAGCGGACTGTTCCACCCCGGCGCCGCACGACTTATGCTACAAGTGAGCATAAGAAGCAAGAGGGTTGTAGACCCGTGCTCTCACCGACGCAACATGAATTGACCGGTCAGTCCCCGGCGGCGCCCGGGTCCGCGTCGCTGACCGTCTGGGCGATCGCCGCGGCGAGAACATCCAGGGTGTAGGGCTTGCGCAGCAGGGGCCAGGGGGCATCCTCGGCCGAGGCGAGGACTTCGCCGGTGTAGCCGGAGCTGAGCAACACCGGCAGGCCGGGCCGCGCGGCGACGGCCTTCCGCGCCAGATCCACCCCGGTCATGTCGCCGGGCATGACCACGTCTGTCAGCAGCAGGCCGAAGTGCGCCTCCTCACGGACCAGGGCCAGGGCCCGGGCAGGATTGTCGACCACCTGCACCCTGTGGCCCAACTCCCGCAGCATGGCCTCGGCCAGCACCGCGACCTGGGGATCGTCCTCGACCAGCAGGATGTCGAGGGCGGGGGTGTCCGGCCAGGTCGCCGGCCTTGTCCCATCGGCGTCCTCGGGGGTGGAGCGGTCCAGCGGCAGCAGCAGGGTCAGGGTGGTCCCGCGGCCCGGCGCGCTGTCCACCAGCACCCCGCCGCCGCTCTGGCGCACGAAGCCATAGACCTGCGACAGACCCAGGCCCGTGCCCTTGCCGACCGGCTTGGTGCTGAAGAAGGGCTCGAACACCCGCGCTCGGGTCGCCTCGTCCATGCCCTCGCCGTTGTCCTGGACGCTGATGGCCACATAGTCGCCGGCCGGCAGATCGTCGGCGCCGGCAGCCCGCCGCACCAGGGCGGTGGCCAGCAGGACCACGCCGCCGCCGCTCATGGCGTCACGGGCATTGACCAGCAGGTTCATCACCGCCGCGTCGAACTGCGCCGCATCGACGCTGACCGTGCCGTCGCCGGCCTTCAGCGACAGGTCGAGCATGAACCGCTCGCCCAGGGCGCCGCGATAGAGGGGCTCGCTCTGGCGGATCAGGCTGTCGAGACTGACGGGCTCCGGCCGCAACGGCTGGCGGCGGGAGAAGGCCAGCAGTTGACGGGTCAGACGCTCGCCCCGCTGGGCGGCGTCCAGCGCCGCCTTGCCCAGGCGGGCGGTGCGGGCGGTGTTCTCGGGATGCCGCAGGACGATGTCCAGGGCGCCGATGATCACCGTCAGCAGGTTGTTGAAGTCATGGGCCACGCCGCCGGTGAGCCGTCCCAGGGCCTCGAGTTTCTGCGACTGGTCAAGGGCCGCCTGGGCCTGGTCCCGTTCGGCCACCGCCAGATCGACCCGTTCCTCCAGCAACTCGTTGATGCGCTGCAGATCGGCCTCGACCTGTTTGGCCTCGGTGACGTCGAAGGCGATCCCGGCGAACCCCGAGAACTCGCCGGCCGGGTCGAGTCTCGGCTGGGAGAACGACTTCAGCCAGCGCCATTCGCCGTCCGCGCGGCGATAGCGGGCCTCCAGACTGAAGGGCTTGTGCGCCCCCTCGCCGGCGACCTGCTCCTTCAGGATCCGCTGAAGGTCGTCCGGATGCAGGCGCGTGCGCCAGTCCACATGGAGGGCGTCGTCGTAGCTGCCGCCGACGAAGGCGATGTAGGCGGTGTTGACGAAATGGCGGGCCCCGCCGACGCGGGACACCCACATGAGGGAAGGGGCGCTGTCGGCGAGGCTGCGAAACCGCGCCTCGCTCTCGCGCTGCAGGTCAGCGGATTCCCGCAGGCGGACCAGGGCGGTGCGCAGGGCGCTGGACGCCATCACCGTCAGACCGCCCGACAGCCCGAACAGGGCCAGGGCGCCCTGCTGCGGAAAGCCGACGGCTGCGTTGCCCGGGGCGGTCAGGCCGATGGCCATGGCCACCGCCCAGACCCCCCAGCCCCACCGCGGGCCGGCGAACAGGGTGGCGACGATGAAGGCCGGGAAGAAGGTCGATGATATCCCCCAGCCATGGGGAAAGCCCATGACGACCAGCCGCAACCCGAGCGCCGTTCCGAGCGCTATGGCTGTGACCAGAAGTGCGTGAAGGAAGGGCGGGGCGTTGAGCGGGATGGCGCGCCAGAACAGCGGCTCACCATCGCCGTCGGGGCGGCGGGGTCTGGTTTCGGACATGCGTCCCCTCTCAGGCCCCCGCGCCCCGACACGCCGTGGCATCTTGCCTCGATCATGAACGAGCTTCACTAGTTGGCGCAACACAGGAGATGACCTTCTGGGATTTGACGGTATCCCGCGCTGGGCGAACCGGCTGAGCGGCGTTACACCAGCGTCACCTGCCCTTTGGGGACCAGGAGCGACGATCCCGGAAAGGACCGGAAGGGCATGGCCGACAGGGCGACGAACGATCACGACAGTCACCGCGCCACGCTGGGCGGCAAGTAGCGGTTTGGTCGAGGGGCTTCGCCAGCTCGCGAAACGCATTCTCGTCGTCCTGGTGGCGACGAGCCTGTCGGCCTGCGTCACCGACTACCGGGTCAAGGCCGGGACCGGCCGGATGCGCGGCGTGGTGGCGGTGGCCCGGGGCCTCTCCAACGAGGCGCTGGCCCGGCTGACCGCCGACATGGACCCGGCCATGCTGGCCCTGGTCCGGCGACACGATCCGGTTGTCCGGGCCGACCCCTGGGGCCGCACCGTCGGCTGGACCAGCTACGATCTCTCCCGCATCCCGACGCTGGGCGGTATTAGCCTGAACGCCAGCGACGCGATGCTGATCAACGCCCTCAAGCCCTTCGGGTCGGACCCGCCGCCGCCGGCCAAGCCGTTCGTCCTCAAGGCCTCGGACGACGACCGCCTGCGGGCCGAGGAGTGCCTGACCCAGGCCATCTACTACGAGGCGGCCATCGAGCCGCTGGAGGGCATGCAGGCCGTCGCCCAGACAGTGCTCAACCGCCTGCGCCACCCGGGCTATCCCAAGTCGGTCTGCGGCGTGGTCTACGAAGGCTCGCAACGGATCACCGGCTGCCAGTTCAGCTTCACCTGCGACGGATCGCTGGCCCGCGTGCCCAATCCGGAGATCTGGGCCCGGGCGAAGGCCGTGGCCCAGCGCGCCCTTGGCGGTTTCGTCCTCAGGACGGTCGGCACCGCGACCCACTATCACGCCGACTACGTGGCCCCCTACTGGGCGCCGACCCTCTACAAGATCACCAAGATCGGGCGGCACATCTTCTATCGCTGGACCGGTCCGTCGGGCTTGCCGCGGGCTTTCACCGGCCGCTACGCGGGCGGCGAGGGCAACCTCGACCTGGCCATCCTGACGGGCGTCGATGACCGCACCCAGGGCGGTCAGCTGACTGGCGACACCCTGAACCTCGGCGCCCTGGCCCGGACCGTGACCTTGGGCATCGACGGCGAGGCCCGCACCTACACCATCCAGGTCCCCGGCCTTCCGGGAGAAGAGCAGCTGAGGATCGAGGGGACGCTGCAGCCCGCCCGCCGTCCGCCCACGCCCGAGGAAGTGGCCGACATCAACGCCCGCCTGAAGGCGCTGGAGGACCCCGACGCGCCGATGAGCACCGCGCCTGTCGCACCGACGCCTCCGCCCCCCGCCGATCCCACGGCGGGCGACCTGCCGATCGCGACCAGGCGGGGGCAGTAGGGCGCACCCAAAACGGGTATGTGTTCGGCTTGACCTCGCCCCGGAAACCTCCAGCATCGCCGCCACCGCTCGGGGGAGCAAATGTCGGCGATCATCAAAAGTCTTGGCGCGCTCGTCGCGGTTCTACTGCTCGCGGTTTCAGCGTTTCCCGGCCGGGCGATGGCGACGACGGCCGCGGCCACCACCTGCCGGATCGGCGTCTATTTCACGTCGGTGCACAACGTCGACACGGCCGCCGGCACATTTGACGCCGACTTCTGGATGTGGAGCGTCTGTCCGACCGCGGACGTCAAACCGCTCGAGACAATGCAGTTCCTCAACGCCGAGGCGGTGGAGGGCCAGCTCGACTCGAGCCTCCCGCGCGGCAAGTCCTGGTGGTCGTCGCGCATGTTCAGCGGCACCTTCCGCCAGGACTTCCGGCTGGCGAACTATCCGTTCGACCACCAGGAACTGGTGGTGAAACTCGAGGAGTCCGTGCTGGACACCCGTGGGCTGCGTTATGCCGTGGACACGGTCGAGTCCGGCGTCGACGAGAGCCTGTCCACGCCTGGCTGGACAATCTCTGACCTGAACCTGACGGCCGGGGCCACGACCCGCGCCACGACTTTCGGCGATCCCTCCCTGCCCGGCGGCAAGAGCTCCTACGCGTCGGCCAGGATCGTTCTGAAGGCGAACCGGGCGGCAAAGGCCTCCAACTTCATCAAGGCGACCTTTCCGCTGTTCATCGCCGCCTTTCTGGCCCTGATCAGCATGGCGTTCGACGTCGTGGAGACCGAGACGTTCATGGGCCGGATGGGCGCCCTTGGATCCATCCTCTTCGCGGTGGTGCTCAGCTACGTCTCGCTCGACCAGCTCGTCGGCCAGCATCAGGGGCTCTATTTCCTCGACCAGATACATTTCGCAGCCCTGCTGCTGCTCCTGCTGGCAACCGCCTGGAGCGTACCGGCGCACAGGGTCGCGGGCCGTTGGGTTGACGAGGATACGGCTCGTCTATGGGACCTGAGGGTAACGCTGACGCTGCTGGGACTCTATGTGATCGCCAATGCGGTGATGGTCTTTCAGGCCCTGCGCGGCGTCTGACGGCGATCAGGCGCCGAAAGCCCTGGCGTACCTGATCGTCACAGACCCATCCAGCGCGCCGGGCGTCAGGGCCAGGGCCATGAACGACGGACCCCTGAAGGGCGATGTCACGGTCAGCGCCGCCTCGGCCGTGTAGCCGACGCGCGGGTAGTAGGCCGGGTGGCCCAGCACGATCACCGCCTCGACGCCGGCCGCGCGGAGCAGCTCGTGGCTGACCTGCATCAGCATCGTGCCCAGGCCATCCTTCTGGCGGCTCGGCGTCACCGACAGGGGCGCGAGCGCGGCGAACCGGGCGCCGGTGTCGGTGGCCAGCGGGCTGAACAGGATGTGGCCGACAATCTGGCCGTCCTCCTCCGCCACCAACTCGACCAGGGCGTCGCCGTCGGCGCGCAGGGCATCGACCAGGTCGGCCTCGTCCGGCTGGCGGAAGGCGGCGGCGACGACGGCGTGGATGGCCGCGTGATCCTCGGCCGTGGCCGGACGGATCACCATGCGCCGACCTTCTGCGCCTCGCCCTGGCCGGCCGGGTGCTGGCCGGCTTCATGGTCGGCCTCGGCGAGGAAGCGCACGGCCTCCAGCGCCGCCATGCAGCCCATGCCGGCGGCGGTGACGGCCTGGCGATAGATGTCGTCGGTCACGTCGCCGGCGACGAAGACCCCGGGAATGGCCGTCGAGGCCGTGCCCGGCTTGACGGTCAGATAGCCGCCGGCGCGGGTCTCCAGCTGGTCCCTGAACAGCTCCGACGACGGGGCGTGGCCGATGGCGATGAACACGCCGTCGGCCGGCACGACCCGGGTTTCCCCGGTCTTGACGTTCTTCAACCGCGCGCCGGTCACGCCCGCCGCCTGCCCGCTTTGGGGATCGGTCTCGCCGAGCACCTCGTCGATGGCGTTGTCCCAGATGATCTCGATCTTCGGATTGGCGAACAGACGCTCCTGCAGGATCCTCTCGGCGCGGAATTCGGCCTTGCGGTGGACCACCGTGACCTTGCTGGCGAAGCTGGTCAGGAACAGCGCTTCCTCCACCGCCGTGTTGCCGCCGCCCACGACGATCACTTGCTTGCCGCGATAGAAGAAGCCGTCGCAGGTGGCGCAGGCGGAAACACCGAAGCCCTGGAATTTCGCCTCGCTGTCGATGCCCAGCCATTTGGCCTGGGCGCCGGTAGCGATGATCACCGTTTCGGCCAGCCAGTCCTGGCCGCTGTCGGTCCTGATGCGGAACGGCCGTTGCGACAGGTCGGCCTCCAGCACGATGTCGCTGATGATCTCCGTGCCCACGTGCCGGGCCTGGGCCTCCATCTGCTCCATCAGCCAGGGCCCCTGGATGACGTCGGCGAAGCCGGGATAGTTCTCCACGTCCGTTGTGATGGTCAGCTGGCCGCCGGGCTGGATGCCCTGGATCAGCACGGGCTTCAGCAGCGCGCGGGCGGCATAGATGGCGGCGGTCCAGCCGGCTGGGCCGGAACCGATGATCAGACAGCGGGTGGTGCGGGGTGCGGAGGTCGACATGGCCGCCAATTTAGGGATGATTCCGCTTCGGCGCGATGGGCGCGTGCAAAGGGACGATCAAATGGCCGGAACGAGCGGCATTGGCGTGGGCATCGCCATCGGCGTGGCGATCGGCGCGGGCCTTGGCGTCGCGCTCGACAATATCGCCCTGGGCATCGGGGTCGGCGTGGCGATCGGCGTGGCCCTGGGCGTGGGGATGAACGCGGCGGCGTCGAAGAAGCGGGGCGACGGCGGCGGAGGCGGCGCCGACGGCGGCCACAATTACGGCGACTCTGACGGCGGGTCCGACGGGGGCGGTGGAGACGGCGGCGGTGGTGGCGACTAGCCGCGCCGAACGGGTCTAGGATGACGCCGACTCAGTCGCGTCGAGCCCCGCCATGACCGCCCGCCCCGAGATCGAGATCACCGGCCGCAGGATCGGGCCGGATCATCCGCCCTATGTCATCTGCGAGCTGTCGGGCAACCACAACGGCAGCCTGGACCGGGCGCTGACGATGGTCGACGCGGCGGCCGACACCGGCTGCGACGCAATCAAGATCCAGACCTACACCGCCGACACCATCACCCTGGATGTCGACCGGCCGGAGTTCCGCATTCACGGCGGCCTGTGGGACGGCCAGACCCTGCACGCGCTCTACCGGGAGGCCCAGACCCCCTACGACTGGCATGCCGCGATCTTCGAGCGGGCAGCCCGGCGGGGGGTGACGATCTTCTCCAGCCCGTTCGACGAGACGGCGGTGGATCTGCTGGAGGGTCTGGGCGCCCCGGCCTACAAGATCGCCTCCTTCGAGGCGGTCGACCTGCCGCTGATCCGCTACGCGGCGGCCAGGGGCAAGCCGCTGATCATCTCCACCGGCATGGCCAACTTGGCGGAGATCGAGGCCGCCCGCGACGCGGCCTTAAGCGCCGGCGCGCCGGGCGTGCTGCTGCTGCACTGTGTCTCCAGCTATCCGGCGACCTTCGATGACGCCAACGTCCGCACCATCCCCGACATGGCCGCCCGCCTGGGCTGCCCGGTCGGCCTGTCGGACCACACGCCCGGCACGGCGACGGCGGTGGCGGCCGTGGCCCTTGGCGCCTGCGCGGTGGAAAAGCACTTCACCCTGGCCCGCGCCGACGGCGGTCCCGACGCGGCCTTCAGCCTCGAGCCGGCCGAGTTCGCCGCCCTGGTGCGCGACTGCCGGGACGGCTGGTCGGCCCTGGGCCGGGCCCATTACGATGTGCTCGGCTCCGAGAAGGCCAACCGCCAGTTCCGGCGCTCGCTGTACGTGACCGCCCCGGTGAAGGCGGGCGAGGCGCTGACCAAAGCCAACGTCCGCTCGGTGCGGCCGGGCAACGGCCTGCCGCCGGCCGAGCTGGAGAACGTGCTGGGTCGCACCGCCAGCCGCGACCTGGCCTTCGGCGAGCCGCTGGACTGGTCGATGGTGAAGTCGCCGAAATAGCCGCCCATGACCCCGCCACGCATCCTCTTCGTCTGTGACGCCGGCCCGGGGGTGGGCGGCGGACATGTCATGCGTTGCCTGACCCTGGCCGGAGCCCTGGCGGCGCGGGGGGCGGCCTGCGCCTTCGTCCGCACGCCGGAGGCCGCCGACATTCTCGCGCGCTACGCGCCGGGCATGCCGCTGGCGGACGAGGGCGCGCCGGCCGATCTGGTGGTGCTGGATTCCTACCGCATGTCGCCGGCGGTCGAGCAGGCTTGGCGCGCGCGCGCGGACCGGCTTGCGGTGATTGACGACCTGGCCCGGCCGCATGACGCCGACCTGGTGCTCGACCCGTCGTTCGGGCGATCGGCGTCGGACTATGCCGCACCGGCGGTGCTGGCTGGCCCGGGCTACGCTCTGGTCCGGCCGGACTTCGTCGCGCGGCGGGCGGCGGCGCTGGCTCGACGCGGTGAGCCGGCGAAGCGGTGCCTGGTCGCGCTGGGTCTGACGGATGTGGGCGGCATCACCGGCCGGGTCGCCGCAGCGCTAGTCGGGAGCGGCCTGGCGCTTGACGTCGTGGTCGGCGCCGGCGCGGCCAGTCTACCGGCTCTGGAGGTGCTCGCCGCCAACGGGCGCCTGTCGCTGCACATCGACAGCGACGACATGGCCGGGTTGATCGCGCGGGCCGACATCGCCGTCGGCGCCGGCGGGTCCAGCGTCTGGGAGCGCGCCTGCCTCGGCCTGCCGACGGTCACCCTGATCCTCGCCGACAACCAGCGGGACATGGCGATGAAGCTGGACGCGGCCGGCGCGACGCTGGCGCTGGACGCCAGATGGCCGGGCCTGGAGGGGCGGCTGGCCGAGGCCGTTGAGCGGTTGGTGCGGGACGATGCGTTGCGGGCCGGACTGTCGGCGCGGTCGGCGGCGATCTGCGACGGACTCGGGGCGGAGCGGGCTGCGGAGGCGCTGCTGGGTTTGGCTCAACCCTGATCAAAAATTCCGTCATCGCCCGACTTGTTCGGGCCACCCATGAACACCGATCTCGCCGAGAAAGCGGGGGGCCCCGCCAACCTCACCGTGCTTGGGTGGCCCGAACAAGTCGGGCCATGACGGCTTTAGGTAGGGAGAGAAAGCCCCTTCTCCATCAACCTTGCCGCCATCTCCCCCCGTTTCTCCGCCCAGTCTTCCGCCAGCAGGCCCATGCCCAGGACGTCGACCGCTTCTCCGTCCTTCATGATGTGCCGCCGGAACCTGGCTTCCTGCATAAAGCCGTGCCGCTCGTGCAGCTTCCAGACGGCCTCGTTGCTGGCCAGGACCTCGCACCACAGCTTGGTCAAGCCTTGCGGCCCGAACACCTGCTCGATGATCCAGAACTCGACATAGCTGCCCAGGCCCAGCCCCCGCACGGCCGGGTCGGCCAGGTAGTAGGCCCAGGCGCAACGGCCGTGCCGCTGGTCGATGTCGTACAGGTTGGCCAGGCCCACGGGCTTGCCGTCGAGCTCGATGATCCAGTAGCGCCGCCGGTCGTCGCCCGGAACGCCGGCGAACCAGCGGGCATGCTCCTGCGGCGAGATGACATGGTCGGTGTACATGTAGGGGCGCACCGCCTCGCTGTTGCGCCAGGCCAGGATGCGCTCGCTGTCGGCGGGCGTCAGGTCGCGCATCGTAACGATCGGGGCGGTCATACGCGGCGGTCTCCGCCGAAATCGGCCAGGTCGGGCCGGCCCCGCACGAAGGCGCGCACGGCGTCGGAGGTGAAGGCCCGGTCCTTCGCATACAGGGCGTCATAGACCGCCGCCATGAAGGCGTAGTCGTCAGGGCGATCCACCGTCCAGCGGACGTCGCCTTCGAGGGCGGGCTGGGAATGGAAGGCCAGCCGGTGGCGGTCCGGGTGGTTCCAGATCCCCCAGGTGACGTGCTCGCGCTCCTCCGGCGTCGCCGCGGCGGCGGCGGCCCGGCGCAGGGTCCCGGACGTCATCACCTCGACATCCAGCCCCTTGGGAAAGGTCCGGTGCGGCGGGGTGTTGCTGGTGTAGTCGGCGCCGGTTTCCAGGTGGGTGTCGATGGTCTCGTCGATGACGAACGGATCGGCCAGCGGGCAATCGGCGGTCAGGCGCACGACATGATCGGCCGGGCCATGCTCCTCCAGCGCGCCGACGAAGCGGGCGAGCACGTCATCGAGCGAGCCCCGGTGAACCGCGATGCCCTCCCTGCGGACGACCTTCTCGATCGCGTCGTCGCCGGGGCTGAGGCTGGTGGCCACGACCAGTTTGTCGATATGGCGGGCGCGGCTGACCCGCTCGATCTGCCGCACGATCATCGGCGCTCCGGCCAGCGGCATCAGCACCTTGCCCGGCAGCCGTGTGGAGCTCATGCGGGCCTGCAGGATGGCGAGGATCACGGCCTGTTCGCTATTCGGTGGCCATCAGGCGGCCCATGGTCGCGTTGGGCTGTTCGACCACGGCTTCCATCCAGAGGATGGCGTTTCGGCAGCGGTCTTCCGTCAGCAGGGTGTCCGCCTGGCCGTCGGCTATTGCGATCAGGTAGGCCGTATCGCCTTCCTTGCTGACGAACAGCTCGACGATCGGCGTGATCTCTGCCTCCGTCAGAGGCCTGCGGTCGATCCGCGTCTTGTTCCCGACGATGCCGGCCCGCAGTTCCTGGGCGCCGTAGGCGGCGACGGCGTCGAAAGCCGCGGGCGGCAGGGAACTGGCGATGTCCGCCGTCACGCCCGCGCCTTCGCCGAAAAGATAGCAAGCCTGCAGGTTTACCTTGGCCAGCGCGCGGAGGGTCGCGAGGTTCATCCGATAGAGCTCGGCGATCTCTTCGTCCGGCGCGAACCGCACCATGCCGATGACGGGTCTCTGAATGCTGGTGATGAAGACGTTCGTGCGATCCCGCGCCTGCGTGGCCGTCAGCCGGCCGGCATTTGCGTCGGCCAGAAGCTGGGTTTCGAAGGCCGCGTACTCCCCGGGGAACTCCTTCATCACGATGACGAGGATCGGATTTCCTGAAATGGCCTGTCGGAACTCCTGACGTTCAGCCTCGGTCACCGGCTCGGCGATCGTTGTGGACGCCGACGGAGCCGCAAGCGCCGCGCCGCCTGTGGCCAGAAGGATGCAGGCGGCCAGGCCCGCCAGAATTGCTCTCATCACCAAGCCCCCTGTACGTTCGGGAGATCATAGCCGCCTCCGGCGGCTAGGATAGCCCGCCTGGCCGCGACCGCGCGTCCATCCGCGCCAAAATCTCCATGGCCGCGCGATCCGTCTCCGCCAGCGGCTCGTAGGTCCAGCCGTGGAAGGCGCCGCCGAAGGGGCGGGCGGCGCCGTGGCGTTCCAGCTCCTCGTGAAACATGCGGAACTTCATGCTCTGGCCGTCCATTTTCAGGATGAACACCGGCTTGCCGGTGCCGGCCGCCTCGGTGGCCATGTTGGCCGAATCCTCGGTGACCAGGACGTAGTCGGCCCCGGCGAGGAAGGCGAAATAGGGATTCTCGCCCTCATTGTCCCAGATGATCCCCGGCAGGTGCTTGAGCCGCGCGGTCAGCAGGGCCCGCGCCTGAACCGGCGTGCGCCGCGAGAAGGTCATCAGCAGGGAGCCGCCTTCCTGTTCAAGCGGTAGCTGAATCTGGTGGGCGAGCGCCGCGGCTCGCTCGGGCGACAGGTCGAAAGCCCGCGAACGGCCGCCGATCAGCACCGCCGCCCGCGGGTGGGGCAGAGGGTCGATGGCCGCGGCGAAGCGCTTGTACTCGTCGGCCAGCTTCTTCGCCGTCACCCGGTGCGGGGCGCCGATGATCGAGATGATGTTGTCGCCCTTCAGCCGGTCGTGGTTGGGCGGCACGACCACATCGAACAGCTGGGCCGGGGCGCGGGGGTCCTGAATCTGGACCACGAAGGTCTTGCCGCCCGACCAGCGGCGCATGCGGATCGCCAGCGGCAGGGTCGCCCGGCCGGCGGCGATCATCAGGTCAGGCCAGGGCGCCTCGAAGGCGCTCTCGGGGGTCAGCCAGCGGCGGGGAAACAGGTTCAGCCACCAGGGCAGGCGGCCGACGCGACCGGTCCAGCCGACCCGCTTGATGACCACCTTCGCCTTGCGCTGGCGCGCCACCGCCTCGGCCAGACCTATGGCCTGGGCCTCGATGCCGGCCCGGCCGTCGGACACGGCCCAGATCGTCAGGGGAGGGGGAGCGGGTTTTCTCAGCGTTGTCATCCCGGCCGGAGAGCCGGGACCCAGCTACTCGGTTTCTGGGTCCCGGATAAGCTGCTTTCGCAGCTTTCCGGGATGACAGTGAAGTGGGGCGAAAGCGGGTCTAGACCCACTCGACCTTGAGAATTTCGTAGGCCTTGACGCCGCCGGGGGTGTTGACCTCGACCACCTCGCCGACCTCCTTGCCGATCATCGCGCGGGACAGCGGCGAGGACAGCGAGATGCGGCCCTGCTTCACGTCGGCCTCGTGCTCGCCGACGATCTGGTAGCGGCCCTCGTCCTCGGTGTCCTCGTCGACCACGGTGACCGTGGCGCCGAACTTCACCTGCGACCCGGACAGCCGGGAGACGTCGATGATCTGCGCGCGCGCGATCTTGTCCTCGATCTCGGCGATGCGGCCTTCGATCCAGCCCTGACGCTCCTTGGCGGCGTGGTACTCGGCGTTCTCGCTGAGGTCGCCATGCTGGCGCGCCTCGGAGATCGCCGCGATCACGCTCGGGCGTTCCAGCGTCTTCAAACGCTTCAGTTCTTCGTCGAGGGCGCTATAGCCCCCGGCGGTCATCGGCACTTTTTCCATAAGGAGATTAGCTCGGGTTCGCCCTGGGGAGGTGGTGGATTCCGGCCGCGGACGCGGACGGCCGGGGGCGTGGAGACTAGTCCCGGCGCTCACGGATTACAAGTCCGATGCTGCGATGCAGCGGAGTCGCGCGGGCGGGCTGGCGAAGAGTTCGCCAAAATCGCCTGAGTAGAACCGGGTCTCCGGGACCGGTCAGGCGCGCCGCAGAACTTGCCGGGAACGATCCGGCGGGCTCCCGCCGGTCTTCGGCGTCAATGCCGTCTAGTGCTGAAAACTGAAGGGATCGCGTTCCGGCTGCGCGGCGGGCGTCGCGACCGCGCCGCCGTCATCCTCGATCTGCGGAATACGTTCCGGCTCCAGGGCGTCGGCGTCCACGGGTCCGACCAGCAGTTGCATCACCATCTGGACGAGGACGGCCATCACCAGCCAGCCGGCGCCGGCGATGGCCAGGGGCAGGCCGTTCTGGGTGATGGTCAGCGGTCCCGTGCCGATGGCCAGCACCACGTCCCGCGCCAGACCCAGCAGCACAAAGCCGATGAAGAAGGTCCATTCGCCGAACGCGCCCCAGTTGCGCATCATCCGCCAGCCGACGAGTCCAAGGCCGGCGCCGAACCAGAAGACCACCGGCACGTAGGTGATGACCGGGGCGTAGGCGGTGTCGCCAAAGGTCCACCAGTCGAACCGGTAGGCCGCCATGTCGAGACCAAAGCGCAGGGCGGCGGCGCAAAGCCCGCCCATCAGGGCCGCGGCGGTGCGCCAGTAGCTGGCGCGGGTCAGCCAGGCGCACAGCACCAGCAGCAGGACCGAAAACGCCGACGCGGCGGAGATAATCAAGGAGACCATGACGCTTCCCTCGATCCTGACGCTAGGGCAGGACCGAGGGCGGCACACGCGGCTTCACCCCCCGGATGAGCATCGTGGTTAACCGTTCAGGCCCCGGTTGCGCGCCGCCGCGTAAGCCTGTCACTCCTGCGGGATGACCGTCGCCCAGACCGCTGCGCTGATGATGATCGTCTCGGGGGCGACGCACGCGGTGGTCAACGCCATCCTCAAGGCCGGCAAGGACAAGATGTCGAGCCGGGCGCTGATCGACGGCTTCTCGGCCCTGATGATCCTGCCGTTCGTGTTTTTCCTGCCACTGCCGCACGGCGCGTGGGGCTGGCTGGCCGGCAGCTGGGCGACGCACCTGGTGTACCTCGTCTGCCTGATCAAGGCGTTCGAGCGGGCCGATATGTCGGTGGCCTATCCCATCTCGCGGGGGGTGGCGCCGGCGCTGGCGGCGATGGTGGCGGTCGCCCTGTTTTCCGAGCCGATCACCCCGCTGGTAGCCGGCGGGATCGGGCTGGTGTCGGTGGGCGTCGTGGCCGTGGGTCTGGGACGGCAGGTCGACCGGCGGGCGCTGGGCTGGGCGGTAGCCACGGGGGTGACCATCGCCCTCTACACGGTGATCGACGCCCAGGGCGTGCGGGCCGCGCCCAGCGCGTTCAGCTATATCGCCTGGGTCTATCTGACCCTGGGCGGCGGCATCGGCCTGCTGTTCGCCCTCTGGCGAGGGCCCAGGTTCATCCTCGCCGCCCGTGAGGAATGGAAACCCGGTCTGATCGCCGGAGCGTTGAGCATCGTCACCTATGGCCTGGCCCTTTGGGCTTACCGTCTGGGCGACACGCCGCGGCTGGCGGCCCTGCGCGAAACCTCGATCCTGTTCGGGGTGGCCATCGCGGTGGCCTTCCTGCGCGAGCGGCTGACGCCTGGCCGCCTCGCCGGCGCCGTGATCATCGCCGGCGGCGCGGCGTTGCTGTTGTTGAGCTAGGGACAGGAATAGGCAGTCCCGAGGGACAGCTAATCCTGTCCCCGTCCAAACGCCGCGGTTAGAACGCCGTCATGAGCGACATCACCATCCGCCTCTGCACCCCAGATGACGCCGGCCGGCTGTCGGTCGTGGCCGCCGCGACCTTTGTCGAGACCTATGCCGGCATCGTCGATGGGGAGGACATCGTCTTCCACTGCGGGACCACCCATGCGGCGGCGGCCTATGAGGCGCTGCTGGCCGACCCCTCGCGGCGGTTGTTCCTGGCGACGGTCGAGCCCGGCGACGCGCCGGTGGGCTTCCTGCTGATGGGACCGCCCGACCTGCCGGTCGAGACGGGGCCGGGCGACATGGAGCTGACCCGGATCTACGCCCTGCACCGCTTCCACGGCACGGGTCTGGGCCAGCGGCTGATGCAGACGGCCATCGACACGGCGCGCGCCGCCGGGGCCAGACGCCTGCTGCTGGCGGTCTACAGCCGCAACGCGCGGGCCAACGCCTTCTACGCCAAGATGGGCTTTGAACAGGTCGGGACCCGCCTGTTCCATGTGGGGGTCAACGACTATCTGGACTGGGTGCTTGCGCTGACGCTGTAGCCGGGAACAGGCCCGCCGCCCGCAGACGGTCGGCGACAAGCCGCGCGCCCTGCGGCGACAGATGTCCGTAGTCCCAGGCGATCGGCGCGCCGGCTTCGGTCACGGTCGCGCAGACCCTGTCCCGGCAAAGCAGATCGTGGGCGGAGATGTAGAGCGCGCTTTTTTCCCGCGCGACGGCGGCCAGCCGGCGGTCAACCTCGCGCGGCCAGTCCAGCCGCCGCCGCGCGGGAAGGCCCGGATCGCCCAGCCGCCAGGACAGCACCAGCAGCCGGGGCAGGTCCTCCTGGTATTGCGGAAGCGGCCCCATCAGGATCACCGGCAGGCCCCGGGCCTTGGCCCAGTCGAGGGTCGCGGCGATGCGCGGGATGTCGTCCTCGCGCCAGCGGCCGGCCAGCAACACGCCGTCGGGTGGATCCCTGACCAGCAGGTCCTGGTAGATCAGCGCCGTCATCCGTCGGCATTCGGCCCGCTCCTCGTCGCCGGTCAGCAGGGCCAACGAACAGCCCGAGGCCGTGGCCTGCAGGACGTTGACGTCCGGATTAGCGGCGGTGAGGCCAGACCAAAGCGAGGCGGCATGGCTGTCGCCGACCAGCATCCAGTCGGGCCTCGCCGGATCATGTTTCGCGCAGGGGTCGCGGGGGTAGTCGCTGACGTCGTAGGCGGCGGAGACGAAACAGGTTCCGTCGCGATAGGCCTTGTCCGGCGCCTTGCCGAGGAAGGCGCCCATGGCCAGGGTCCGCTCGTCGAACCGCTGCGGGAAGCCCTTGGCCAGGACGATTGCGCCGGCGGCGAGGCCAAGGATAGCCATGGCCGCCGCACCGCCGGCGAACACCTGGCGGCGGGTTAGGAAGGCCCCGTTGCGGAACGGCCGCTCGACGTAGCGCAGGGACAGCGCGGCCAGCAGGATCGAGATCAGCACGGTCGCCGCGGTAGCCCAGGGGCCTGGCGCGATCATCCGCTGGAAGGTCAGCAGCGGCCAGTGCCACAGATAGAGGGAGTAGGAGGTGAGGCCGAACCAGACCATCGGGCGCCGCGCCAGGACGCGGCCGGCTATCCCGCCCTCGGCGGCGATGAGCAGGGCCGCGCCCAGGCAGGGCAGCAGCGCGGCGTAACCCGGCCAGGGCGTCTGGTCGCTGAACAGCAGCGCCGAGGCGGCGATCATCGCCAGGCCAAGGATGCCGCCGGCGTTGCGCAGGGCGGCATTCGGCAGGGCCGGCTTCCACAATGCCAGCAACACGCCGGTCAGCAGTTCCCAGACCCGCGTGAAGGGCAGGTAGAAGGCCGCGTCGGGATGATCACGCACAGTCCAGATGCTGAGGGCGAGGGACGCCGCCGCCACGACGCCCAGCACCGTCCGCACCCGGCCCGGGACCATCCGGGCCGCCAGCAGCATGAACACCGGAAAGACGAAGTAGAACTGCTCCTCCACCCCGAGCGACCAGGTGTGCAGCAGCGGGCGGGAGGCGTCGTCGGCGGCGAAATATCCCGAGCCGCTCCAGAAGAAGACGTTGGAGAGGGAGACCAGCGCCGCCGCCATCGACTTGGCATAGTCCGAGAAGTCCCTCGGAAGCAGCAGGACGGCGGCCATCAGGGTGCTGGCGGCCAGCACCGTCATCAGCGCCGGAAAGATGCGCCGGATGCGCCGCTCCCAGAACCAGCCCAGCGAGAAGTCGCCGCGGGTCTGGCGGTCGGCGATGACCCCGGCGATCAGGTAGCCGGAGAGGACGAAGAACACGTCCACGCCCGCGAATCCGCCGCCCAGGAACGGAACCCCGGCATGGAATCCGACCACCACGAGGACGGCGATCGCGCGCAGTCCATCGATGTCCGCCCTGTATTTCATACGTCCCCGGCCTGAATTGCGGGGCGGCTTTAGCGCGTGATCATGCCCCCGTCGATCACCAGCTCGGTTCCGGTGACATAGCGGGACTCATCTGACGCCAGATAGAGCACTCCGGCGGCGATATCGGCCGGCAAGCCCTTGAACCCCAGTGGCGCGGCGAGGGCGGCGATGTCGTCGACGGTGGCTGGCCGGGCCGGACCGTCATTGGCGCCGGCCCCGCCGATGGAGCGGGTGATGCCGTCCCAGATGGGGGTCTCGATGATCCCCGGGTGCACCGAGTTGACCCGCACCCCGTCCTGGGCGGTGGCGCATTCCATGGCGATCGCCTTGGCGAACAGCCGCACCGCGCCCTTGGTGGCGCAGTAGGCGCTCATGTTGGCCGAGCCCTTGATGCCGGCGACGGACGACATGTTGATGATGCTGCCGCCGCCGCTTCTGCGCATCAGCGGCAGGCCGTGCTTCACGCCCAGGAAGACTCCATCGACATTGACCGCCTGCTGCTTGCGCCAGTCGGCCAGGCTGTAGTCGGTGACCGGCCCGCCGATGGCGATGCCGGCGTTGTTGACCAGGACGTCGAGCCGCCCGAGCCGCTTGTCGATCTGGGCGATGACCCGGGTCCAGGCGTCCTCGTCGGTGTCGTCGTGATGCAGGTAGAGGCCGCCGATCGCCGCCGCGACGGCCAGGCCCTTGTCGTCCTGCAGGTCGGTGACCACCACGGTGGCGCCCTCCGCGGCCAGCAGTTCGGCGCAGCCCCGCCCGATCCCGCTCGATCCACCCGTCACCAGGGCAACCTTGCCCGCAACCCGACCCGCCATTTTCTGCCTCCCACGGCTGTTTGTTATCGCCGATAAGGTGACGGGGCGGGTTGGCGGAGTCTAGCGCCCTCCCTCCCCTTTATGGGGAGGAAGGCAAATCAGGGGACAGTTTACTCATTTCCCGACGTGCAAGCGGTGCGCTCCGGGAAATGAGTAAACTGTCCCCTGATTTGTTCAGCGCCGCCTTGACGGCGCCGGCCGCCTGCCTGGCCAGGGTAATAACCTAACGCCCGGGCGGCTTGCGGGCCCCCAGCGCCTTTCCACCGGCCTTGAGCTCGGAAACCTGCCGGGGCGCGGGCCGGAACTTCATCAGGATAGAGCCCAGGTAGCGGCTGGCGTTGCCGCCCTTGGGCATCAGGTCAGACCCCTTGGACCCCTGGATAGGCGACGGCCGTCGGTCCAGGGCGGCCGAGGCCGTGGCGCTGAAGGCGACGGCGATGACGACGGCCACGCCTAGGGCCGCGGTCAACGCCGGGCGACGCGTGCGGGGGACGGGCGGGGTCGTCATGCGACAGAACTCCAGACCTGGGCGGTCACTTCGGCCTCTTCCGGCGGCGGTTCCCGCGATGTCGCGAACCGACCGTCGACGATCACGGCCTGCAGACCGCCAATGAACAACATCATGGCCGTCACCGCAAACAGTCGCCGCAGACGGGACACGCCCTCGACCCGCCGCAGCTGGGCGATGAGCATCGAGCCGATGAACAGGCATTCCAGCACGGCGGTCGACGCATAGAAGGTGCCGACGATCACATCGACGCCGAGCACCTCCGACAGCAGGGTGTAGCCTGCGGAATAGAGGATGAACGACAGGAAGGCCGCGAACACCGAGGCGGCCGGCGCGATCTGCAGCATCACCGAGGCGGAGGTCTCGATGCTGACGTTGTTCTTTTTCGTCGCCAGCACCCCGTGCAGAACGGCGCAGAGGACGATCCAGAAGCAGAACCGCAGGATCACCAGTCCCGGAAAGTCGATGCTGGTGAAGTCCAGCTCCTTGGCCGCCATGCCCTGCAGCAGGGAGGCGACGAAGGCGCTGATGATCACATGCACCACCAGCTTGCCGTCATCCAGACTGGGCAGGGGTTCGTCAGCGTCCCGCCGGCCGCCGACGAACGACAGCAGGTAGTAGACGTAACTGCGGGAGTACGCCTCGAACGGCTCGACCGTGTCCTTGAGGCTCATTCCCCGCCCTCGTTCCCCGGTAACGATGATCGCCGGAATGCCCGGCGGCCTCAAGGCGAATTCCGGCCCGGCGGCCTGTCGTGGTCAGGATTGAGGCAGCCGGAAGTCGGCGGCGGACCCCGGAGGCCTACCGGGTCAGCACTTGCGGAATCCGGACCGTCGGGCGGCGCTTCGAATGATGTCGATGAGCTGGACCATCTGCCGCGAGGTCTCGGTGACCGCCTCGGAGTCACCGAAAGGAACGGCCTTGCCGTACTTGCCTGCGGCCGACTTGAGATCGCCGCACGGGTTCTTCACGGACGTGACGCCGTTGAAGCCGTCGATCGCCCGGCAGAAGTCGCGCTGGGCGCCGGTGGCCCAATGCGGCGTGATGCCGCCGATGCGCAGGTGCTCGCCGATCAGACCCCGGCAGGCCGCCCGCTGCGAGGCCAGGATGGTCGCGCCGTTGCTGGCGAGGTCCTGGGAAACGGCGATGAAGGCGCGGTTGCGCGCCACCCAGGTCGCGGCAGCCTCAGGCTTGTCCAGGGCAAGGGCGGGGGCCGGAACGAGCGCCGCGGCGGTGATGGCGAGGGTCGCGGAAAGCGTGGCGAAACGTGACGCGGACACGGGAAACTCCCTGTTGATGGTGGAGTCCCAAGGCCCGATCCGGCGGACCTTTGCAAGCCCCCCTCGGCACGAGTCCCCCCTTTTGAGGTAAGGGCTGGCGGGCTTCAGCGCAGCTGGCCGGGGTCGTAGTAGAACCGCTCCTCGACGATCCGGTCGCCGTCCCAGCGCTGCCAGGCGATCTCGTCGAGCACGCGGGTCGCGCCCGTGTCGTCGGTCATCTCGAACACCCAGCGGATGGCTGTGTGGTCGCCATCGACCAGGGCCACGGTTCCCTTGCGGGCGACGATGGTGTTGCGCCGCAAGGCCGCCTGCTCGTTCTCGACCAGCCGCGCCCGCCCGACCGTGGTGCGGCCGAGGTTCTCCTGCATCGAGGCGTCCTCGGCATAGAAGGCCTCGATGGCCTCAACATACTGCCCGGCCTCGACCATGGCGACGAGGGCGGCGACGCGGGCGGGTGTTGGCATGGGATGTCTCCGTGGGGCGCGGGCAGGGTAGCGCGGAAATCACTTCCGCGCCTGCATGGCCGCCCGTCAGGGGGCGGTGACCTGCCCCGCGCCGGCCTTCTCGCAGGCGTCAGCCGCGTCGAACACCGGGCCCGCGAGCCTGTCGAACGGCGCGCCGCTTCCGTCGATGAGTATCGGCCCGACCGATCCGGGGGGCATGATCCGCAGCGAAATGACGGTCCGGACGGCGTGCGCGGGCGGTGGTTCCTGGCGAGCGTCCTGGCCGACCGCCAGGAAGTCGAGCTGCAGGCTCAGGGCCCGTCCTTCCAGCGCCTCGATGGTCCGCGCCAGGCCAGGGCAGTCGCGCGAATCCAGCCGGACCACGGTGGCGTTAGCTGACAGCACGGCAACGGCCGAGGGCATGAAGGCGAACAGCCGCGCTCGATCCGCCATCCACCAATCCGTGTCCGGGCCGAACCCGGCCGCGCGTAATCCAGCGGCCACCCGCGCGGGGACGAAGGCTTCCTTCGTCCAGCGGGAGACTGGATTTTCGCCCTCATAGGGTCCAGCGTCCATGGCGACATAGGCGCGGCGGAGGCGGTAGTGGCAGGTCCCAGGCTTGAAGCCGTGAGGCCTCCGCGGCTGGCAATAGACGCGGATCTCGCCGGTCAGGAAGTGACCGAAGTCGTTGTACTTGGTGAAGCGCAGGATCGGCGCGCCGTAAGCGATCTCGCCGTCGATGGCCTCCGGCTCAGCCAGCACCGCGTCGGTGGCCGCCCCCTTCTGGCCTTCCACCCACCAGCGCCAGATCTGGTAGGGCGTTTGCAGATCGTAGCCGTCGACCGGCTGTCGCAGAGCTTCCACAGGCGGCGCCGGGGGCGGAGGCGCGGCCAGGGCAACCGCTGGCGCAAGCGAGAGGGCCTCGACCATGGCGACAAAGGCGGCGACGCGGGCGGGTGTGGGCATCAGGCGTCGCTTTCCGAGGCGTTGATCTCGACCTGAACGGTCCGGAGAAGCGGCGGTAGAGCCTCTCGGACCGTACGAAGGATGATGTGTTCCTGCACGCCGTCATAGTCGTGACGGTAGATGTTGCCGGCGTCGCGCATGCCGCGCCATTCGATTTTCGAGTGCCGCCGCTTCAACTCGGGCGGTAGACGACGGCTGGCCTCGGAGATGATCTCCAGGCAACGGGTGACGGCGTAGAACACCATCCGGTCCTCGGCGAACCGGACCAGCGTCAGGCCCTCGGTCCAGGTCTGCGCCAGCAGGATGTTCTCGCGGATGTCGAGCAGCGCTTTCTGGGCGCGCTCAGAAAGCATAGATCGCGTCGCGCTCGACGGATGGCCGCACGTACGGGCTCATGCCGTCCAGATCGATGACATCGACCTTTCGCTTGAAGCCCCGCAGCATCCCGGACACCCGCCGCTTCAGCCCGGCGTAGCCCCAGAGCGTGATCGGGGCGTCCGGATCGAACCGGATCGCCACGTCGATATCGCTCTTCGGCCCGGCCTCGCCCCGCGCCAGCGATCCGAACAGGGCGGCATGGATCACGCCCTGCTCGCGCAGTTCGGCTTCGTGATCGCGCAAAACCTGAAGGACATCCTCACGGGTCATGCCCGCAAGGCTATCACAGACTCAGTAGCTCTGCAGCGCCCTGACCTCGAGGGCTTCCAGCGGGGCGCTGGTGATCGCCTGGGCGGCGGCGAGGGCGCCGGCCGACGTCGTGTAGTAGGGGATCTTCATCATCAGCGCTGTCCGCCGCAGCTCGAAGCTGTCGGCCAGGGACTGCTTGCCCTCGGTGGTGTTGAACACCAGCTGGACCTCGCCGTTCTTCATCGCATCGACGATGTGTGGCCGGCCTTCCAGCACCTTGCGGACATGCACCGTCTCCACGCCCTGCGAGCGCAGCCATTCGCCGGTGCCCGCCGTGGTCAGCACCTTGAAGCCGGCGGCCTGCAGCAGCTTCACCGGCTCGATGATCCAGACCTTGTCGCTGTCCTTGACCGAGACGAAGGCCGTTCCGGTGGTCGGCAGATTGACCCCGCCGCCCAGCTGGCTCTTGGCGAAGGCGCGGGCGAAGGCCGGCGCCATGTCGGCCTCGCCGGCCCGCTTCCAGTCCAGGCCCATGACCTCGC
Source organism: Caulobacter sp. (assembly GCA_030678995.1). Lineage (GTDB taxonomy): Bacteria > Pseudomonadota > Alphaproteobacteria > Caulobacterales > Caulobacteraceae > Caulobacter. Next base: position 12,132 of record JAUXTQ010000040.1, on the reverse strand, counting down.
CGGTGGAGCGCATCTCCGGGCCCAGCACCGTGTCGACCCCGGCGAAGCGGGCGAACGGGAAGACCGCCTCCTTCACCGCGATATGGTCGTAGGGTTTGTCGACCAGGCCGAAGCTGGCGAGCGTCTCGCCGGCCATGATCTTGGCGGCGATGGCGGCCACCGGCTGGCCGATGGTCTTAGCCACGAACGGCACCGTGCGGCTGGCGCGGGGGTTCACTTCCAGCACGAAGATGCGCGGAGCGTCGGAGTGCGGCTCCTCGATGGCGAACTGCACGTTCATCAGTCCACGGACGTTGAGGGCCAGAGCCATCTCGACCGTCTGGCGCTTGAGCTCGGCGATGATGTCCGCGCGCAGCGAGAAGGGGGGCATGGAGCAGGCGCTGTCGCCGCTGTGGACCCCGGCCTCCTCGATATGCTCCAGCACCCCGGCGACGAACACGTCCGTGCCGTCGCAGAGGGCGTCCACGTCCACCTCGGTGGCGCGGCTCAGGTACTGGTCGATCAGGATGGGGGCGTCGCCGCTGACCTCGATGGCGGTGCGCACGTAGCGCTCCAGCTGGTCGTCGTCGCGGACGATCTCCATGCCCCGGCCGCCCAGCACGTAGGATGGGCGGATGACGATCGGATAGCCGACCTGGTGGGCGGCGGTGAAGCATTCCTCGGCGCTGCGGGCCAGGGCGTTGACCGGCTGGGCGATGTCCAGGCGATGCAGCAACTGCTGGAAGCGCTCGCGGTCCTCCGCCAGGTCGATGGCGTCGGGGCTGGTGCCGAGGATCGGCACCCCGGCCTGCTCCAGCGGATGGGCCAGCTTCAGCGGCGTCTGGCCGCCGAACTGGACGATGACCCCGGCCAGGGTCCCGTTCTTCTGTTCGACGTGGATCAGCTCCAGCACGTCCTCGGCCGTCAGGGGCTCGAAGTACAGGCGGTCGGAGGTGTCGTAGTCGGTGGAGACGGTCTCGGGGTTGCAGTTGACCATGATCGACTCGATGCCGATCTGGTCCAGCGCGAAGGCGGCGTGGCAGCAGCAATAGTCGAACTCGATGCCCTGGCCGATCCGGTTGGGACCGCCGCCCAGGATGATCGCCTTCTTGCGGTCCGACGGTTCGGACTCGCAGTCGGGCTGCTGGCCCAGCGCTCCGGTCTCGTAGGTCGAGTACATGTAGGGCGTGGTCGCGGCGAACTCGCCGGCGCAGGTGTCGATGCGCTTGAACACCGGGCGGATGTCCATGGCGTGACGGCGGGCGCGGACCTCCATCTCGGTCAGGCCGGTCAGTTTCGCCAGGCGGGAGTCCGAGAAGCCCTGGGCCTTGAGCTTGCGCAGGCCGTCGGCGGCCGGCAGGCCGGAGGCGCGGACCTTGCCCTCCTGGCGGACGATCTCGGCGATCTGGCGCAGGAACCAGGGCTCGTAGGAACAGGCGCCGTTGATCTCGTCCACGGTCAGGCCGTGGCGGAAGGCCTGGGCGATAACCAGCAACCGGTCCGGCGTCGGCATGGCCAGGGCGCGCAGCACCGCGGCGTGGGCGTTGTCCGGATCCTCGGCGCCGGGGATGGCGATCTCGTCCAGGCCCGTGAGGCCGGTCTCCAGCCCGCGCAGGGCCTTCTGCAGGCTTTCGGCGAAGGTGCGGCCGATGGCCATGACCTCGCCGACCGACTTCATCGAGGTGGTCAGGTGCGGCTCGGCGCCCGGGTACTTCTCGAAGGCGAAGCGGGGGATCTTGGTGACGACGTAGTCGATGCTCGGCTCGAAACTGGCCGGCATGGCCCCGCCGGTGATGTCGTTGGCCAGTTCGTCCAGGGTGTAGCCGACGGCCAGGCGGGCGGCGACCTTGGCGATCGGGAAGCCGGTGGCCTTGGACGCCAGGGCCGAGGACCGCGACACCCGCGGGTTCATCTCGATTACGACCATGCGGCCGTCGGCCGGGTTGATCGCCCACTGGACGTTGGATCCGCCGGTTTCGACACCGATCTCGCGCAGCACGGCGATCGAGCCGGTCCGCATGCGCTGGTATTCCTTGTCGGTCAGCGTCAGGGCCGGGGCGACGGTGATGCTGTCGCCGGTGTGCACGCCCATCGGGTCGATGTTCTCGATCGAGCAGACGATGATGCAGTTGTCCGCCTAGTCGCGGACCACCTCCATCTCGAACTCCTTCCAGCCCAGGACGCTCTCTTCGATGAGCACCTCGGTGGTCGGCGAGAGGTCCAGGCCGCGCAGCACGATCTCCTCGAATTCCTCGAGGTTGTAGGCGATGCCGCCGCCGGTGCCGGCCAGGGTGAAGCTGGGCCGGATGATCGCCGGCAGGCCGACGAAGGCCAGGCCCTCGCGGGCTTCTTCGAGGGTGTGGGCGGCCTTGGACTTGGGGCTCTCGAGGCCCAGCTTGTCCATGGCGTCGCGGAATTTCTGGCGGTCCTCGGCCTTGTCGATGACGTCGGCCTTGGCGCCGATCATCTCCACGCCCCATTTGGCCAGGGTGCCGTCGGCGTCGAGGGCGAGGGCGGTGTTCAGGGCCGTCTGGCCGCCCATGGTCGGCAGCAGGGCGTCGGGCCGTTCCTTCTCGATGATCTTGGCGACCATCTCCGGCGTGATCGGCTCGATATAGGTCGCGTCGGCCACGTCCGGGTCGGTCATGATCGTGGCCGGGTTCGAATTAACCAGCACGATGCGGTAGCCCTCGGCCCGCAGCGCCTTGCAGGCTTGGACGCCGGAATAGTCGAACTCACAGGCCTGACCGATGACGATCGGCCCCGCGCCGATGATCAGGATCGAGGAGATGTCGGTGCGTTTGGGCATCTAGTTGGTCACCACTTGGGTTTCCCAGCCGTCGAACTCGCAGCCGAAGGTCTCGCCCCAGGCTTCCATCTGAGCTTCAATCGCCTCGAAGGCCCCTTCGTCGACCGCGACCACCTTCTCGAGGATCACGCCGTCGTTCTTGGCGGTGGGGCGAGTGATATAGCCTTCGGCGGAAGCATCCTTCGCCAAGCCTTGGTAGTCACCGCCGTAGAAATAGAAGGTCGTCGGACGTGGGGTGGTGGCCTGATCGCCGTGCTCTTCCAGCACCGCGCGAACCTTGGCATCCGCCGACGTCTCTTGGGGGCTGCCTTCAGGGCGGCCGAACAGGCGGCTCAGGAAAGAGGGGCGTTTAGACATAATCATCTCGCGCGCATGGGCGGTCGCGCAGATCTGCGCGCCCGGCCCCGGTCAAACTGCTGGTTAAGGGGCCGGTTTAGAGAGGGAGTCGGGGGGGCGCAACCCCGCAGCGCGGCGCGATTGACCATGCCTTCGCCGCGGGGGTACGACTCGCCCAGGGGACGAAAACAGAGTCTGGGAGGACTTCATGCGTATTCTGCTCGGCGCCATCGCGGCGCTCGCGCTTTCGGCCGGCGCCGCCATGGCCGGCGACGAGGTCATGGCCTCGCGGATCGGCAACACGACCATCACCACCGACGCCAGCGGCATGTCCTCGAAGATCTACTACGAGGGCGACCACAGCTTCACCGGCGTGCAGGGCGAGCTGCAGATGGCCGGGACCTGGGAAGTGCAGGGCTCGCAGGTCTGCCTGACCTTCACCAGCGAGGCGCCTCCGGGCTACCCCAACCCGATCTGCACCCCGGTCTCGGCCCACAACGTCGGCGACAGCTGGACCAGCGGACCGTTCACGATCCAGCTGATGGCGGGCCATCAGTAGGAGAGACGTGGCGCAGGCCAGTCTCCAACTGGTCCAGCAGGCCAGCCAGCTGGCTGACCTCCGCCGGCGACAGTGATCCGAACCAGCCGGCCACGGCGGCGAAGTCGCCGACGTCCCGACTGGACCACAGAGCGTCGCTCCGCGCCGTCGGCGACAACCGGCGGACGCGGCCGTCCTGCGGGTCGATGTCGTAGCGAAGCAGCCCCTTGCGTTCGAGGGCGGTGACCAGCTGCTTCACGTTCTGGTGGCTCGATCCCATCATCTTCGCCGCCTGGGCCAGGGTCGGGCCTTCCAGGTCGCGGGCGACGGTCAGCAGCGCCGCCTGCTGGGTGGTCAGGCCGTCGGCGCGGAATCGCTGATCCATCAGGTAGCGCAGCCGTTGGGCGGCCATCAGCAGGCGGCGCGCGGCGAGGATGGCGTCGGCGGCATCCCCGGCCAGCGCTCGTTCGGCTGGGGTCAGGCGGATTGATTCCAGCGATTCGTTCATATAGGTAATATATTGCATATATAGCACAAGCCAAGGACGAACGCCTTGATCTGCCTGATGCCGAACTGCGCCTACCTGTCGGAAACCAGCCGCATGCTGGCGATCTGGAAGGCCCTGGAGGCGCGCGGCGCGCGCACGCTGATTGCGACCCACGGCGGGACGTATGAACGCCTGATCCGCGAAGCGGGCGCGCCCTATGTCATCGTCGGGCCGCGCATGGACGATGAGCGCTGCCGCCGCTTCGTGGCCAGCGGACCGGGTCTGGGCAGCCCGGACCAGAGCATCTATTCCGACGAGGAACTGCGAACCTACGCCCGGGCCGAGGCCGAGATGTTCCGCCACGAGGGCGTTACCGCCGTGGTGACGGGGTTCACGCTCACGCCCCTGCTATCGACCCGGCTGGCAGGCATCCCGCTGTTCGCCGAGCATGGCGGGTCGTTCGTGCCGCCGGTTGTCGAGCGCAACATCCCCCCGGCCATGGCCAGGCCGCCGGTGGCGATCTTCAGGTTCATGCCCAGGGGCCTGGCCCGCCTGATGCAGAACCATCGCGTCCTCGACACCGACCTCTATACGTCGGGCTTCAATCGGATCGCGGCGGAGCTGGGCGTCGAGCCCGTGCCCAGCCTGATGGCCATCATGACGGGCGACATCACCCTGGTGACCGAGGCGCCCGAGGTGCTGGGCATTTCCCGCGAGGAGATGGAAGCCTGGACGCCGAAGCGGCCGAAGGCCCTGCGCGGCCATCCGCGCATGCGCTATGTCGGCCCGATCTTCGCCGAGCTGGACCTGCCGGTTCCCGAACGGGTCGAGCGGTTCCTGGGCGGAGCCGGGCCGCTGGTCTTCGCGGCCCTGACCTCCACCGAAGAGGGGCTGGTGCGGGAGGTGGTCCGGCAGGTGGCGCGCAGCGGGGCGCGGGTGCTGGTCGCCGGCACGGTCCACGCCCTCGCCGATCTGGAGAGCGACAGGGTGATGGTCGAGGGCGTCCTGCCCAGTCACCTGATCATGCCCAGGGTCGACCTGGCGGTGATCGCGGGCGGCCAGGGCAGCGTGCAGTGCGCCCTGGCCAGCGGCGCGCCGATCATCAGTCTGCCGATCCAGCCGGAACAGGAGCTCAACGCCCATCTGGCGAGCGAGCGGGGCGCGGCGATCGTCATTCCGCCCCATCGCGTTGGGGGAAACCGGGTTCACAGGGCCGTGCGGCGAATGCTCCGCGACGGTCGTTACCGGAAGGCCGCCCAGGCGATTCAGCTCATCTATGCGACGCAGGATGGTCCGGGGCGGGCCGCCGAGGTGATCCTGGAGGAACTGGCTAGGACCTAGCCCTGTCCATCAGCCCGGCGAAGCGCTCGAACAGATAGAGGCTGTCGGTCGGGCCGGGCGAGGCTTCCGGGTGGTGCTGGACGCTGAACACCGGCTTGTCGGCCAGGGCCAGGCCCGCATTGGTGCCGTCGAACAGGCTGACGTGGGTCTCGGTGACCGGCGCCGGCAGGCTGTCGCGGTCTACCGTGAAGCCGTGGTTCATCGAGACGATCTCCACCTTGCCGGTCGTCAGGTCCTTCACCGGGTGGTTCGCCCCGTGGTGGCCCTGGTCCATCTTCACGGTCTTCGCCCCCAGCGCCAGGGCCAGCATCTGGTGGCCCAGGCAGATGCCGAACACCGGCGTGCCGCTATCGACCAGCTTGCGAATCTCGGGGACGGCGTACTCACCGGTCGCGGCCGGGTCGCCGGGGCCATTGGACAGCAGCACGCCGTCCGGCTTGCGGGCGAGGATGTCCTCGGCGGAGGTGTCGGCCGGCACCACGGTCGCCCGCGCGCCGATGGAGCTCAGGGCCCGCAGGATGTTGCGCTTCACGCCGTAGTCGAGGACCACGACCTCGTACTTCGGGGCGCCCGGCCTGGCGTAGCCTTCCGGCCACGACCACAGGCCCTCGTCCCAGACGAAGGTCTGGCGGGTGGTGGCCTCCCTGGCCAGGTCCAGGCCAACCAGGCCAGACCATTCGCGGGCTTTCGCCGTCAGGGCGTCGAGATCGAACCGGCCATCGGGGCTGTGGGCGATCACCGCGTGCGGCATGCCCTTCTCGCGGATCAGCCGGGTCAAGGCGCGGGTGTCGACCCCGGCCAGGCCGATGACGCCGCGGCGCTTCATCCAGCCGTCCAGGTCGCTGTCGGCCCGCCAGTTGGCCGGATCGGTCGGCGCGTCGCGGAAGATGGCCCCGCGGGCGGCCGTCTCGCTGCCGCCGCTGATCTGCTCCAGGTCCTCGACGTTGGTTCCGACGTTGCCCACGTGCGGGAAGGTGAAGGCGATGATCTGGGCCATGTAGGAGGGGTCGGTGAGGATCTCCTGGTAGCCGGTCATGGCGGTGTTGAAGCAGACCTCGCCCACCGCCTCGCCCGTCGCGCCCACGCCGATCCCCTGCAGCACCGTCCCGTCGGCCAGGACCAGAACGCCGGTGACGCCGGCAAGCAGGGTCTGCGTCATGTGAAGGGTTCCTGGCGGGTGGACAAACGGGCGCGTTGGTAGTGAGTCGGACCTCTTCGGTCAAACGCTATCGGAGGGCTTATGCTCCAGATGCGCCCCAACTGCGAATGCTGCGACCACGACCTCGCCCCCAACGGCGGCGACGCGCGGATCTGCAGCTTCGAATGCACCTTTTGCGCGGTCTGCACAGACGAGCGGTTCGCCGGCGTCTGCCCCAATTGCGGCGGCGACCTGGTCGCCCGCCCGCCCCGGCCCGTGACCCTGCTGGCGAAGTTCCCTGGCAGTACCGAGCGGGTGAAGAAGGAGCACGGGGCTTGTGCTTAGGGGGCGCCGTGCAAACCACAATAGTCCGTCATCCTGAGGAGCCGGCGCAGCCGGCGTCTCGAAGGACGCACCAGGATCCTGCGTGGTTCGAGACGCTCGCCTGGGGCTCGCTCCTCACCATGACGAACAGTGTTGGCTTGCCCTGGCGTCGGGGTTAGACGCCACCCATGACCATCACCACGGTCGGCCTCGATGCCGACGACACGCTCTGGCACACCGAGTCGTTGTTCCGGCTGACCCATCAGCGGTTCACGGACCTGCTCAGCCCGCATTGCGATCCGGCGACCCTCGAGGCGCGGCTGGCGGAGACCGAGAAGCGCAACCTTCGCCTCTACGGCTACGGCGTGAAGGGCTTCACCCTGTCGATGATCGAGACGGCCATGGAGCTGACCGACGGGGCGGTGTCCACCACGGTGATCCGCGAGATCCTCGCCGTCGGCCGGGAGATGCTGACCGAGCCGGTCGAGCCCCTGCCGGGCGTCGACCTGGCCCTGGCCAGCCTGTCGGAGCGCTACCGGCTGGTGCTGATCACCAAGGGCGACCTGCTGCACCAGGAGCAGAAGCTGGCCGCTTCGGGCCTGGGCGACCTGTTCGTCGCCGTCGAGATCGTCAGCGAGAAGGACGCCGACACCTACCGCCGGGTCTTCGCTCGGCACGGCACAGGGCCCGAGCAGGCGGTGATGGCCGGCAACTCCATGCGGTCGGACATCATCCCGGCCCTCGACGCCGGCGCCTGGGGCGCGCTGATCCCCTATCCACTGGTCTGGGCCCACGAAGCCGCCGAGGCGCCCCGCGGCCACGACCGCTACGCCGAGCTCGGCTCGATCAGCGAACTGCCCGGGTGGGTGGCCTCGCTCCCATAGGGATAGACACCCGCAGGTGTCTGTCCCGAATTGCAGCCTCGCGGATCGATAGTGCGTCCTTCGACCCCCGGATCCGGTCCGGGGCCGCTTCGCGGGCTGCTCAGGATGACGTATTCAGAAAACACGTCATGGTGAGCAGCGCTCGAAGAGCGCGTGTCGAACCACGCAGGGAGTCCGCCGCATGCGCAACCTCATCGCCCTCGCGGCCTGCCTCGTCCTTCTCTCCTGCGCCACGCCGAGCGACGAAGCCCCGTTCGACATCGTTGTCCGGAATGGAACAATCTATGACGGCTCCGGCGGAGAGCCGTTCATCGGCGACGTGGCCATTCGGGGCGACCGGATCGTGGCGGTGGGCCGCAAGCTCAAGGGCGCGCGCCTGACCGAGATCGACGCCACGGGCCTGGCCGTCGCGCCGGGCTTCATCAACATGCTCAGCTGGTCGACCGAGAGCCTGCTGGTCGACGGCCGGGGCCTGTCGGACCTCAAGCAGGGGGTGACGCTGGAGGTGATGGGCGAGGGCTCCTCCATGGGCCCATGGAACGAGAAGATGCGCCGCCAGGAGACCGAGCGGCAGGGCGACATCAAGTATCCGGTCACCTGGGTCACCCTCGACGAATACCTGACCCACCTGGAGAAGCTGGGTATATCGCCCAACGTCGCCTCCTTCGTCGGGGCCGAGACGGTGCGCACCCATGTGCTGGGCGAGGAGGACGTCGACCCCACGCCGGCCGAGCTGGCCAGGATGCGGGCCCTGGTGGTGGCGGCGATGGAGGACGGCGCCCTGGGGGTCGGCAGCTCGCTGATCTACGCTCCAGGCAGCTATGCGGACACCGACGAGCTGGTGGCCCTGACCACCGAGGCCGGCCGCTGCGGCGGCATGTACATCAGCCACATGCGCAGCGAGGGCAACCGGCTGCTGGAGGCCATCGACGAGCTGGTCGACATCGCCCGCCGCTCGGGCGCGCCGGCGGAAATCTTTCACCTGAAGGCGGCCGGCAAGCAGAACTGGGGCAAGCTGGACGCGGCCATCGCCAGGATCGAGGCGGCCCGCAAGGACGGCCTGCGCATCACCGCCAACATGTACACCTACACTGCCGGCTCAACGGGCCTGGACGCGGCCATGCCCACCTGGGTGCAGGCCGGCGGGCGCGAGGCCTGGATCAAGCGGCTGAAGGACCCGGCCACCCGCCGCGAGGTGATCGCCGAGATGCGCACCGACAGCCCGGCATTCGAGAACCTCTACCGCTTCGCGGGGGCCGAGGGGACGCTGCTGGTCGGTTTCCGCAATCCCAAGCTCAAGCCCCTGACCGGCAAGACCCTGGCCGAGGTGGCGCGGATGCGCGGCGTCAGCCCCGAGGACGCGGCCATCGACCTGGTCATCGAGGACGGCAGCCGGGTGCAGGTGGTCTATTTCCTGATGAGCGAGGACAACGTCCGTCGGCAGACGGCCCTGCCGTGGATGAGCTTCGGCTCCGACGCCGCGGCCCTGGCGCCCGAGGGGGTGTTCCTGCAGTCGAGCACCCATCCCCGCGCCTACGGCAACGTCGCCCGGCTGCTGGGCCGCTACGTGCGCGAGGAAAAGGCCCTGACCCTGGCCGACGCGGTGCGCCGCCTGTCGGCCTTCCCGGCACAGAACCTCGGCCTGCACGACCGGGGATCGCTCAAGGCCGGGATGTACGCCGACCTGGCCATCTTCGACCCGGCGACCGTGGGGGATGCCGCGACCTACGAGTCGCCCAAACAGTTCGCCACCGGCATGCGCTGGGTGCTGATCAACGGCGGCGTGGCCCTGAAGAACGGCGAGCCCACGGGCCTGGCCACCGGCCGCGTGGTCAGGGGCCGCGGCTGGAAAGGCTGGCCAGATGGAGGGTGCCGGGCGACGGCGAGGGACTGGACCTGGGCGTGGTGAGTGCGTCCTTCGACACGGCCCTTCGGGCCTGCTCAGGATGACGTGCATTTTCGCTACGTCATGGTGAGCAGCACCCGCAGGGTGCGTGTCGAACCACGCAACCTCTAGACGGCCCCCTTCATCCGCCTCGCCAGCAGCACCAGCCCATACAGCGGAACCGTCGCGGCGAAGGCCCACAGGCTCGGCGCCAGCATGGCCGGGTCGGAGGCCGCCACCACCCAGACCGAGAAGCCGGCGCCGCCGAGGGCCATGACCCGGGCGGCGAGGCGCTTGCCGGGATCGGCGATGCCGCTCGCGAAGCGGATCAGCGACAGGGCGCACAGGGCATACATGGCCATGCTCAGGTTGACGCTGATGTTGATCAGGACCGCGAACTGCTTGCCGAGCGTCGGCGACATGCTGGACGCGATCACCACCGACAACAGCACGCCGGTCAGGATCAGATCACGGACCGGCGCGCGGGCGGGGTCGGAACTGGACAGGACCCGGGGCAGGAATCCGGCCGCCGCGCCGCTGCGCGCGACCTCGGCCGTCACCAGAATCCAGCCGCCCAGGGTGCCGGCGGCCTTGAGCATCGCGCAGACGGCGATGATCGCCCCGGCGGTCGGTCCGGCCAGGGTGGCGATGGCGTCGGCGAAGGGCGCCGCCGATTGCGCCAGGGTCGCCGCGGGGATGGCCCCCATCAGGGCCACCGACGCGGCGATGTAGATCACCGCCGCCAGCCCGACGCCGCCCAGGGCGGCCCGTGGGATGTTCCGTTCGGGATCCCGGACGACGGCGGCGGCCATGCTGGCGCTTTCCAGGCCCAGGAAGGCCCAGAAGATCGGGGCCAGCGAGGCGCCCACGGTCTGTGGCAGGGGCCTGCCGGTGACATTCCAGCCCGCCGCGAAGGTGTCGGCGTCAAAGGCCACCAGGCCGAGTACGGTCGCCACGACGATCGGCGCCAGGCCGATGAGCAGGGTCATGCCGCCCAGTCGCGCGACGGTCCTGGCGCCGATGACATTGGCCAGGGTCATCAGCCAGATGAACCCGATCGTCGCCCAGACGCCGGCCAGAGGCTCCTTCAAAGCGGGGATGAAGAACGACAGATAGCCGGTGATCGCCAGGGCCACGGCCGGAACGCCGACCCAGTTGGCCAGCCAGTAGAGCAGCCAGTTGGCGAAGCCGAAGACCGGGTGCAGGCCCTGCGCCGGATACTCGACCAGCCCGTCGGGCGTCGGCTTGAGGATGGCCAGCAGGGCGAACACACCCGCCAGCAGCATCGCCCCCGCCGAGGCGATGACCCAGCCGATGATCGTCGACGAGCCGATGGCGGCGAGCGTCGCGGGGAGCAGGAACACCCCAGAGCCGATCATGTTGCCGGCCACCAGCAGGGTCGCCAGCAGAGGGCCGATACGCCGGGCGTCGGGGGCGGGGTCTGTCATCCGAACAGAGTTGAGGCGGACGGGTCCAGGGTCAAATGGAATAGGTTGCCTTCCGCAGCGTCCAGCTTGACGCGGCCCCGGCGGCGCCCGTCAAGTTCACCACCGCAGCAGGGAAGCACACCATGAAACTCTACAACTCCGTCGGCCCGAACCCGCGCATGGTCCGTATGTTCGCCGCAGAAAAGGGCCTCAGCCTGCCTATGGTCGAGGTCGACCTGCTGGGCGGCGAGAACCGCCAGTCGCCCTACACCGGCGCCGTCAATGTCGCCGGCCAGACCCCGGCGCTGCAGCTCGAGGGCGGCCAGGTGATCAGCGAGATCACGGTCATCTGCGAATATCTCGAGGAAAAGCACCCTGCGCCGGCCCTGATCGGGGCGACGCCCGAGGCGCGGGCCGAGACCCGCATGTGGACCCGCCGCATCGACCTCAACATCTGCGAGCCGATGGCCAACGGATTCCGGGCCTCGGAGGGCCGTCGGCTGTTCGAGAGCCGGATGAAGCTGGTCGGGGCCGAGGGCGCCGCCGAGCTGAAGGCCATCGCCCGCGACCGCATCCTGTGGCTGGACGGCCTGATGGCCGGGCGGCAGTTCGTCTGCGGCGACCGCTTCAGCCTGGCCGACATCCTGTTGTTCGCCTTCCTCGACTTCGGGGCCTCCGTCGGCCAGCCGATTCCGGCGGAAGCCGCCTGGGTCAACGCCTGGTTCGAGCGGGTGAAGGCCAGGCCCAGCGCGGCGGCGTAGATCCTCCCCTTCGGGGGAGGTGGCCCGAGGGGCCGGAGGGGGTGCGTCCCCCTCCCCCAACCTCATGTTCATGATGTCCTCCGGCGGCCTCACCGCCGCCGACCTCTTCCAGGGCAAGGACGCCATCCTGTCCGGCCCCGCCGGCGGCGTCGTCGGCATGGTCGAGACCGCCAGTCTGGCCGGGTTCCAGAAAGTCATCGGCTTCGACATGGGCGGCACGTCG
>JAUXTQ010000036.1 GCA_030678995.1 Caulobacter sp. | reverse complement strand
CATCGCCTTGCCGCCGCTGGCCTTGGCCAGAACCATCGTGATCGCCGCCGTCAGCGTCGTCTTGCCGTGGTCAACGTGACCAATCGTGCCGATGTTGCAGTGCGGCTTGTTACGTTCAAACTTTTCCTTGGCCATTTTCTTTCCAATCCCTGGCGCCGGCGATGAAGATGTAGGGAGCGCCTGGAGCGGGTAGCGGGAATCGAACCCGCATCCTCAGCTTGGAAGGCTGCTGCACTACCATTGTGCTATACCCGCCCTTGAGGCGGGATCGCGGTGGACTCCCGTTGTTCTGACCCAGGGTTCCCGCGCCGCCACGGATGAGAGCCTTAAGATCTGCGTGGTGGGGGAAGTAGGACTCGAACCTACGAAGGCTGACGCCAAGGGATTTACAGTCCCTCCCCTTTGCCACTCGGGACATTCCCCCGCACGCGGTCTAAAGGCTTTCTTCCTTGGCGGCCCTGGCCCCCGCAACGCGCGGAAAACCGTGGGGCCCCAAATCGGAGCGCGTCTTATAGTGTCGTCACCCAAACAACGCAACGACCGGAAAACAGGCTTTCGTCCGCACCTCGACAAAGGCGGAAAAGCCCGTCCGCAAAGGGTTTCGGCGGTCGACTCGAAAGACTGGCTGTGGGGGGTGCACGCCGTTGAGGCCGCCCTCGATAATCCCGGCCGGGCCACGCCGCGCCGACTCCTCGCCACCGCCGACCGGGGCCAGGCGCTGACCCGCCGGTTCGGCGAGCTCAAGACCCTGGACATCGTCGAGGCCGCCGAGATTGCCCGCATGCTGCCGGCCGGCGCCGTGCACCAGGGCCTGGCCCTCAAGACCAGTCCGCTGGAGCCGCTCTCCATAATGGAGATGGGAACGCCCGCCGAAGGGGTGATCATCCTGCTCGACCAGATCACCGACCCGCAGAACGTCGGGGCCATCTTTCGCTCGGCCGCCGCCTTCGGCGCCCGGGGCGTGATCTTGCAGGACCGGCACGCCCCCGCCCTCAGCGGCGCCCTGGCCAAGGCCGCCGCCGGCGCCGTCGACAAGCTGCCGCACGCCGTCGCTGTTAACCTTTCGCGGGCATTGGAGACCCTCAATGATCTGGGGTGGAGGGCGGTCGGGCTGGACGGTAACGCGACTGTCAACCTGGCGGACGCCCTGGACGGCCAGCCGACCGTTCTGGTCCTCGGGTCCGAGGGCGAAGGCTTGCGCCGCCTCGTTTCCGAGCATTGCGACGTTTTGGCAAAAATTCCCATGCCGGGCGGTTTCGAGAGCCTGAACGTGTCCAATGCAGCGGCAATCGCCCTTTATGAGGCCTCCAGAATTCGCGCCTGAGGTGAACGTGTTACGCGAATCTGAATTAACCGTTTTGATTTCGTCGCCAAGGCGTGTTTTCTTCCCGCCTTGTGAAAAGGGCGGGGCCTGTAACCCGCCCAATTCGGCATGGGATCGGGGGTTCTCTATGTTGAAGGGCTTGGTGCGTTTGGCGGCCTGTGCCGCCTCCAGCGCTGCTTTTCTGGCTTTGACGGGGTGTGGCGGCGCCGCGCCCGACGATGGTTACGCGGGTCCCCCGCCCTCCAGCGTAGATCGCGGCGGCGCCTCGCCGGTGCTGATGGGTGAGACGACGGCCCCCAAGCCGGCCGCCGCCGGGCTGCTGGGCGGCCCCCGCACCTTCACCGGCATGTCGCCGATCCCCAATCCCGGCGACCTGACCCGTGCCGAGCGCGTCAAGTACTACGGTCATCGCTACGACTATCTGCCTGAGCCCAAAGGCAAAACCGGTGCGACCTCAGGCTCCGGCGCACCCCGCTTCCAGCTGATCACTCGCCGCAAGGCCGACGGCACGCTGCAGATCTCCATGCGGCCGGTCGCCAATCCCGAGGACATGACCGCGGCCGAGCGGCGCCGGGTCTATGGCAACCGCTACGCGCCGCGCGCCGTGGTCGCCGCCGCGCCCCGGCGCAGCTGGCGCGTCACGCCGGCGGCCAAGCCGGTCGCCGCGCCGGCCAAGCCCGCCGCCAAACCGGTCGTCGCGGTTGCGCCCAGGCCGGCGGCCAAGCCCGCGGCTAGGCCGGTCATCGCCGCCGCGCCCGCTCCGGTAATCAAGCCCGCCGCCCCGGCGCCGGCCGTGGCCGCCGCGCCGCCCAAGCCGGTCGTCGCGCCCAAGCCCAATCCGACCCAGCAGCTTCAGGCCGCGGTGTCGGCGGACATCAACCGCGGCGCTTCGCTGTCGGTGCCCGCCGACCTGAAGGCCGGCAAGGAAGCCGACGTGGTTCTGTCCCTGCCCGGCGATCTGCTGGCCATGGTCCAGGCTCAGGCCGCCAAGCTCGGCCTGACCAAGCCGGCCAAAAAGGTCAGCGCCTACGCCAACCTGCAGGGCCAGGGCTACGAGATTTCGCCTCCGGGGCAGCAGACCGCTCCGGTCGCCGCCGGCAAGCCGACCACCTTCACCTGGAAGGTCAAGCCGACCGAGGGCGAGAAGTCGCCCCTGCGGGCCGACTACGGCCTGGAGCTGAACGGGTCCAAACCGACCACCGCCTTCTCGGTCGGGTCGCTGGAAGAGGCCGTGGCCGCCCCGGTCGAAGCCGCCAAGGACGCGGCCAGGGGCTTCAAGCTGCCGACGTTCAAGCTGCCGTCATTCAAGATGCCCTCCCTGAAGGCCCTGGCCTTCCCCTGGGTGCCCGAGCCGACCCTGCCGGTCGTGGGCAAACTGGCCCGTGAGACGGTCGTCGGCGGCGCCCTGGCGCTGCTGGCCCTGATCCTGGTCATCGCAATGGCCCGCGGGGCCAGCTCCAACCGCGCCCGGGCCGAGCGCCGCCGCAAGTTCCGCACCATGCAGGACTACGGCGTCAACGAGCCCGACCATGCGCCGGACGCCCATCACACCGGCTATGTGAACCCGATGGTCGCCGCCGCGGCCGGTGGGGCAGCCGGCTACAGCTTCGCCAGCAGCGGCCATGACGATCACGGCCACGGTCACGATGACCACGGCCATGACGATCACAGCGACGGCCATAGCCCTGACGACCATGGTCACGGCCCTGCTGACGATCACGGCCACGGACACGACGACCACGGTCCCGCCCAGCACGTCTCGCATGACCCCCATGGCCAGGACGACCACGGGCACGGTCATGACGACCATGGGCACGGCGATGGCCACGGGCACGATGACCACGGCCATGGACATGACGACCACGGCCCGGCCCAGCACGTGTCGCACGACGCCCACGGCCACGACGACCATGGTCCCGGCCACGGCCATGACGATCACGGACACGGCCATGACGACCACGGCCATGGACAGGACGATCATGGCCATGGACAGGACGATCATGGCCACCATGGCCATGACGAACACCACAAGGAACCCGAACACGCCCACTAGCGTGGTTCGCCAAACGACCTGATCAGCCGTCGGCTCCCTTGCGCGGAGCCGGCGGCTGACGCATTGAGACGCCCATGTTGGAAAGTTTGATTGGCCCTGAACTGGCCGGCGCGGGCGCCGCCCTGCTGCAGGTACTGATGATCGATCTGGTCCTGGCCGGGGACAACGCCGTGGCCGTGGGCCTGGCGGCCGCCGCCCTGCCCGTCGATCAACGCCGCAAGGCGATCCTGATCGGCCTGGCCGCCGCGGTGGTCCTGCGCATCGGCTTTGCTCTGATCACCGTGCAGCTGCTGGCCATCGTCGGCCTGATGCTGGCCGGCGGCTTCCTGCTGCTGTGGGTCTGCTGGAAGATGTGGCGCGAACTGCGCGAGCAGACGACGCACGATCAGGCCGAATCCGGCATCGAGATGGACCAGGCCCTGGCCGCCCATCACGGCGGCGGCGCCTCGCCGGAAGAGCTGGGCATCAAGCGCAAGACCTTCGGCGCGGCCCTGCTGCAGATCATGATCGCCGACCTGACCATGTCGCTCGACAACGTGCTGGCGGTGGCCGGCGCGGCGCACGAGCATCCGGTGATCATGGTGTTCGGCCTGATCCTGTCGATCGCCCTGATGGGTATCGCGGCGACCTTCATCGCCCGGCTGCTGAACAAGCACCGCTGGATCGGCTACATCGGCCTGGTCATCGTGCTGTATGTGGCCGTGCACATGATCTGGGACGGCTACCGTTCAGCCACGGTCCGGGCGCTGCATGTGGACCAGCACAACGCGGTGGCGCCGGCGCTGCTCGATATCGAGCCGGGCGAAATCACCAAGCACTGCCGCGCCGAGACCGTCGAGACAGCGCGGAAACTGTGCCTGAACCAGGCCGGACCCGCCGAGGACACTTCGCCCGCGAGCGAGTAAGCTCCGCTATGCTTGGGTCGCGGTCGTGGCTGCTACCGCCGTGGAGATATCGACGTGAACCCCTTGTCCTATCCGGTGGTGGTCGCACCACTGTCCGAAGAAGATGGTGGCGGATTCCTGGCCACGGTCCCTGACCTCCCCGGCTGCATGAGTGATGGCGAAATGCCTGAAGAGGCCATCGTCAACGTGCGGGACGCGATCCTCTGCTGGGCGGAGGCCGCCGAGGACATGGGTCATCCTGTCCCGCCGCCGTCCGCCGAGCTCAAACTCGCCAGCTAGGCGCCCTGGGCGCCGCCGAACCGCTCGGTCCATTCGGCGATCTGCTCGTCGAGCACCTTGGGGAACAGGACGTCGGGCACGCGGATCGGCCGGCCGGCCTCCAGCCGCGACAGCTCCGCCGCCACATCGGTCGACGGCCATGCCGCCGGCCACGGCTCGCCGAAGGCCGACAGGATCGACTCCGCCGCGAAGGGAATGAAGGGCGCGCTGACCCGGGCGTAGAGCGCCGCCAGGTTCAGGCCGGTGCGGACCACCACCGCGGCGCGCGCCGGGTCGGTCTTGATCGCCGTCCAGGGGGCGGCTTCCTGCAGATATTCGTTGCCGAGCACCCATAGAGCGCGAACGGCCTGGGCGGCCTTGCGCATCTCGATGGCGTCCAGCTGGCTGGTCAGCTCGACCAGCTGGGCGGCCACGTCGGCGACCAGCTTGTCCTCCAGCGGGCCGGGCTCGCCGCCCGCCGGAACCAGACCCTCGAACCGCACCTCGTTGAACTTGGCGATGCGGTTGACGAAGTTGCCCAGCACGTCGGCCAGATCCTTGTTCACCGTCGACTGGAACTGCTCCCAGGTGAAGGCGGTGTCCGAACCCTCCGGCGCGTTGGCCGTCAGATACCAGCGCCACAGGTCCGGCGGCAGCAGCTCAAGCGCCGCGTCCATGAACACGCCGCGCTTGTTGGTGGTGGAGAACTTGTCGCCATACCAGTTGAGCCAGTTGAAGGCCTTCAGCCGATCGACCAGCTTCCAGGGTTCGCCCGAGCCGAGGATCGTCGCCGGGAAGTTGACGGTGTGGAAGGCGACGTTGTCCTTGCCCATGAACTGGACGTATTCAACGTCCGCCGCACCCTCGTCGTTGCGCCACCAGCGTTTCCAGTCTGCGCCGGTCGCCTCCGACCATTCCACCGTCGCGCCGATGTATTCGATCGGGGCGTCGAACCAGACGTAGAACACCTTGTTCTCGAACCCCGGGCGCGGCGCACCGTCCCTGACCACCGGGATGCCCCAGGCGAGGTCGCGGGTGATGCCGCGGTCGATCAGCCCTTCGTCCAGGTGCTTGTAGGCGATGCCGCGGGTCAGGGTGGGCCAGCTGTCGGCGCGGGAGTCCACCCAGTCGCGGATGCGCCCCTCCAGCTTCGTCTGCAGCACATAGAGGTGGCGGGTGTCCCGCACCTCGATATTGGTCGAGCCGCTGATCACGGAATGGGGCGCGATGAGATCGGTCGGATCCAGCAGCTCGCCGCAGTTGTCACACTGGTCGCCCCGCGCCCTGTCGTAGGCGCAACGGGGGCAGGTCCCCTCCACATAGCGGTCGGGCAGGAAGCGGCGATCATCGATGGAATAGACCATCTTGTCGGTCCGCTCCTCGATCAGGCTGTTGGCCTCCAGCTTCTGCGCGAAATGCTGGGTCAGGCGGTGATTGGGCGCGTTGGAGCTGCGGCCGAACCAGTCCCAGCTGAGGCCGAAGGCGCGGCCGATGTCGTGCTGCAGCACATGGTGCTCGTCGCAGTAGGTCCGCACGTCCTGGCCGGCCTCTGCGGCGGCCAGCTCGGCCGGCGTGCCATGCTCGTCGGTGGCGCAGATGTAGAGGGTCTCGTTGCCCCGCGCCCGCTGGAAGCGCGCGAACACATCCGCCGGCAGCATCGAGCCGGTCAGGGTTCCCAGGTGTTTGACGCCGTTGATGTACGGCAGGGCGGAGGTGATGAGGATGCGGGCCATGGCGCGGGGCTATAACCGCCGCGTCCGGGCTTGGGAAGTTGGGCGACTCGGCGAACAGCGTTACCCTAGCGTCAAACGGATGAGCGGGGGCGTCCGGGGACAACCAGAATCCCCGCGGCGAATTGGGGGAAACAATCGCCATGAAGACCATCAACTGGGTGGGCGTCATCGTCGCCCTGATCG
Source organism: Caulobacter sp. (assembly GCA_030678995.1). Classification (GTDB taxonomy): domain Bacteria; phylum Pseudomonadota; class Alphaproteobacteria; order Caulobacterales; family Caulobacteraceae; genus Caulobacter. Next base: position 32,975 of record JAUXTQ010000036.1, on the reverse strand, counting down.
TTAGCCAGGCCCTCGGTATGGCCTGGTACGGCTTTATCTTCTCCGAAAAGTGGATGGCCCTGAGCGGCATGACCGAAGCCGACGTGGCCGGCGACATGACCATGTCCTACGTCTGGGGCGCGGTGCAGAACCTCGTCGTCATCGTCGGCCTGGCGTTGCTGGCGGGGAAGTTGGGAAAGTCGGACTGGATGGGTGGCGCCAGGCTCGGCCTGTTCGTCTGTGTCGCCTTCGCCCTGGCGACCTATTCGCTGCGGTTCATCTACGGCAGCGACAACACCGGCCTGATCCCGATCGACGCCGGCTACATGCTGATCCAGTACGCGCTCAGCGGCGCCATCGTCGCGGGGCTGAAGCTGGGCAAGAAGGCCGCCTGATGATCGAGGGGACATGTACCGCAGGTACGTGTCCCCCAATCCAGATTCAGCGATGGCTCGTTTAGGGGACACGTACCTTCGGTACATGTCCCCGACCAGGGCTTTCGCCCCGCGTCCAAGGCCCTATAACGGTTTCTCGCTTCCGTGGAGACGTGGGGATGTCTGGACTCAAGGGTCACACGCGGCGCTGGGCCGCCGTTGTTCTGGGCGCCGCGGCGCTGACGCTGGCCGCCTGCGGCGGGCCCAAGCAGGAAACCCTGCGCATCTACAACTGGTCGGACTACATCGACCCGGCGCTGCTGGAGGAGTTCACCAAGGAGACCGGCATCAAGGTGGTCTACGATACCTTTGATTCCAATGAGGTGCTTGAGACCAAGGTGCTGACCGGCGGCACCGGCTACGACATCGTCGCCCCGTCCAACCACAACATCCCGCGCTACGTCACCGCCGGCGCCCTGCTGCCGCTCGACTTCGCCAAGCTGCCGGGCCGCAAGAACCTTTGGCCCGACCTGATGGCCCGCATGGAGCCGTTCGATGCGGGCGGCAGATACACCGTTCCCTACATGTGGGGGACCATGGGCATCGGCTTCAACAAGGCCGAGATCGCCAAACGCCTGCCGGGCGTGAACCTCGACAGCTGGGACGTGGTGTTCAAGCCGGAGAACCTGGCCAAACTGAAGGACTGCGGCGTCTATTTCCTCGATGCGTCGGAGGACATGTACGCGGTCACCCTCAACTACCTGGGCAAGGATCCCAACTCCACGACCGTGGCCGACTATGAGGCCGCCACCGCGCTGATGCTCAAGCTGCGGCCCTACGTCACCAAGTTCCACTCGTCCGAGTACATCAACGCCCTGGCCAACGGGGACGCCTGCATCGCCATCGGCTACAGCGGCGACGTCCTGCAGGCCGCCGGCCGCGCCGAGGAGGCCGGCAAGGGCGTCGAGATCGGCTACGTCATCCCGAAGGAAGGCAGCCAGGTCTGGTTCGACGTGTTCGCCATCCCGGCCGACGCGCCCAACAAGGACGCGGCCTACAAATTCCTCGACTTCATGCTGCGGCCCGGGGTGATCGCGCGGGCGTCCAACTACACCGAGTACGCCAACGCCAACCTGCCGGCGACGCCGCTGGTGGACGAGGAGCTGCGCAACAATCCCAACGTCTATCCGACGCCGGAGGTGTTCGGCCGCCTGTTCGTCACCACCACCAAGGAGCAGACCCTGGTGCGCGAGGTGAACCGGCTCTGGACCAGGGTGATGACCGAGCGATGAGCCGGCCGCCGGCTGCGAAACCCCCGCGGACCCAGCCCGTGCGGCGCAACATCGGCGCCGTGCGGTCCAGCTTCGCGCCCTGGAACGACCCCGACGCCACGCCCCTGGTGCGGTTCGAGGGCGTGACCAAGCGGTTCGGCGATCACGTCGCGGTCGACGATATCTCGCTGGACATCTACCCGGGCGAGTTCTTCGCCCTGCTCGGGCCGTCCGGCTGCGGCAAGACTACCCTGATGCGGATGCTGGCCGGGTTCGAGAGCCTCGACGCCGGTCGCATCACCCTGGCCGGGGTGGACCTGGCCGGGGCGCCGCCGCACCAGCGGCCGGTGAACATGATGTTCCAGAGCTACGCCCTGTTCCCCCACCTGACCGTCGAGCAGAACATCGCCTTCGGCCTGAAGCAGGAGGGCATGGGCAAGAAGGACATCGCCGCCCGGGTGGCCGAGATGCTGGCCCTAGTGAAGCTGGAGGCCTTCGCCAGGCGCAAGCCCGACCAGCTGTCCGGCGGCCAGAAGCAGCGCGTGGCCCTGGCCCGGGCCATCGCCCGCAAGCCGCGCATGCTGCTGCTCGACGAGCCGCTGGGGGCGCTGGACAAGAAGCTGCGCGAGGAGACCCAGTTCGAGCTGATGGACCTGCAGGTCGAGCTGGGCGTGACCTTCCTGATCGTCACCCACGACCAGGAGGAGGCCATGGTCATGGCCGACCGCATCGCGGTGATGCGCGACGGCAGGATCGTCCAGATCGGCCGTCCGGAGGAAGTCTACGAGGCCCCGAGCAGCCGCTACGTGGCCGAGTTCCTCGGCGACGTGAACCTGTTCGAGACCAGGGTCGAAGCCATCGATCATCCCATGGCCCACCTGGACCTGGCCGAGGCCAGCACCGGCTTCTATGTGCTCGACGACGACTGCCCGGCGCCGGGCTCGACGGTCTGGCTGGCGGTGCGGCCGGAGAAGATGCGCATCAGCCTCGACGCCCCGCCCGCCGGCGAGAAGAACGTGCTGGCCGGCGAGATCTGGGACATCGGCTACACCGGCGACTGGACCAACTACATCGTCGAGCTGCCCGGCGGCCGGCTGGTGCGGGTAGCCCAGGCCAACGCCCGGCGGTTCGTCGACCGCCCCATCGGCTGGGACGACAAGGTCTGGGTCAGCTTCGACCCGGACGCCGGCGTGGTGTTGACCTCGTGAGACGAGCTCGCAGCCCCGCCGCCCTGTTGCCCGGCCTGTGGCTGGCGATCTTCTTCGCTTTTCCCTTCCTGCTGGTGCTGCGCCTGTCGCTGTCCGACACCGCCCTCGCCATCCCGCCCTACACGCCGCGGATCGACTGGAGCGCCGGAATCGAGGGGCTGAAGGCCTTCTTCGCCGCGCTCGACGTCGAGATGTACCGGCGGCTGGGCGAGGACCGGCTGTATTTCGACGCCTATGTTTCCAGCCTCCAGTTCGCCGCCACAGGGACCATCCTGGCCCTGCTGGTCGGCTATCCCATGGCCTATGGCATGGCCAAATGCCGGCCCGGAACGCGGAGCGTCCTCTTGATGCTGGTCATCCTGCCGTTCTGGACCAGCTTCCTGATCCGGGTCTACGCCTGGATCGGCATCCTCAAGCCGCAGGGCTTGCTGAACGCCTTCCTCGGCCTCATCGGCATCGAACCGCTGGACCTGCTCTACACCCCCGCGGCGGTGCAGATCGGGCTGGTCTACAGCTACCTGCCGTTCATGGTGCTGCCGCTCTACGCGGCGCTGGAGCGGCTGGACCATACCCTGCTGGAAGCCGCCGCCGACCTCGGCTCGCCGCCGTGGAAGAGCTTCTGGCAGGTGACCTGGCCGCTCTCGATCCCGGGGGTCATCGCCGGCTGCCTGCTGTGCTTCATCCCCATGGTCGGCGAGTTCATCATCCCCGACCTGCTCGGCGGCCCCGGCTCGCTGATGATCGGCCGGGCGATCTGGATGGAGTTCTTCGCCAACCGCGATTGGCCGTTCGCCTCGGCGGTGGCCATCGTCCTGCTGGTCACCCTGGTCCTGCCGATCGTGCTCTACCAGCGTCAGCAGGCGAAGGCCCTGGAGGCGGGGCGATGAGGACGACTGTCATCCTGGTCGCTCCCCCCCGGGGGAGCTGTCGCCGCGAAGCGGGGCCTGAGGGGGGACCTTTGGCCTCTCCTCCGCCCCCCTCCGTCTCGCCTCCGGCGAGCCACCTCCCCCAGGGGGGAGGGACTCAATGAACCGCGGTCCCAGCTGGTTCAACCTGGTCTCGCTGACCCTCGGGTTCGCCTTCCTCTACCTGCCAATCGTGCTGCTGGTGGTCTGGTCGTTCAACGCCAGCCGGCTGGTGACGGTCTGGGGCGGCTTCTCGACCAAATGGTACGCGGCCTTGCTGCAGGACCAGCAGCTGCTCGACGCGGCCTGGGTGACCCTGCGCATCGGCTTGATGTCGGCCACGGCGGCGACGGTGCTGGGCACGCTGGCGGCCATTGCCCTGGTGCGCGGCGGACGGTTCCGGGGCCGCACCCTGTTCTCGGGCATGGTCTACGCCCCGCTAGTGATGCCCGAGGTGATCATGGGTCTCTCCTTGTTGCTGCTGTTCGTGGCGATGGGGTTCGCCCGCGGCTTCTGGACGGTGATGCTGGCCCACACCACCTTCACCCTCTCCTACGTCGCGGTGGTGGTGCATTCGCGCCTGATCACCTTTGACCGCTTGCTGGAGGAGGCAGCCCAGGACCTGGGCTGCACCCCGACGCAGTCCTTCCTGCAGGTGACCCTGCCCAACATCTTCCCGGCGGTGCTGGCCGGCTGGACGCTGGCCTTTACCCTGTCGCTGGACGACCTGGTCATCGCCAGCTTCGCCAGCGGCCCGGGCGCCACCACCCTGCCGATGCGCATCTACAGCCAGGTGCGGCTGGGCGTGACGCCCGAGATCAACGCCGTCTGCACCATCCTGATCGCGGTGGTCGCCGTGGGCATCATCTGCTGGTCGCTGGCGATGAAGTGGCGCGTGGCTGGCGCGGCGCGTTTGGCTGCGGCATAAGCCGTTTTTCTGGGTGCTTCGTCCCCCATCGCCGGCTTAGCTCAGATGGTAGAGCAGCGGTTTTGTAAACCGAAGGTCACGGGTTCGATTCCTGTAGCCGGCACCAGTTCCCCCAAAGGCCCGCCGTCGGAGGCGCGATGACCATCCGCGAGTCCGACATCCAGATCGAGGCCTGCAAGCTGTTCGCCGAGGCGGCAGAGGCGCAGGAGGAAGGCCGGCTGATCGCGGCCGAGGCGCTCTACCGCGTGGCGGCGGAGCTCGGCTATCCGCTGGCCATGAACAACCTGGCGATTCTGCTGGAAGACGTGATGCAGCCGTCCCGGCCAGACGAGGCGGTCTACTGGCTCAAGCGGGCGGTGCACGGCGGCTACGAGGGCGCGGCCTGGAACCTGGCCATGCGCCAGCGGCAGACGGGGCGGCGGCGCTGGTACATCCACTGGCTGCGCATCGCCGCGTCTCTGGGCAGCGAGGACGCAGGCCCGGCCCTTGCGACGGCGACGACGCGAGACGACACCTGGTGGGCCCTGGAAGGGGTCGACCCACCGCCGTTCGTGAAGGGAGCAGCCGCTTGGCCGGCCTGACCGCCAATCTCGCCGACCGCTTCGCGGCGGAGAACCTCAAGGGCGTCCGTCGCGCCCGCAAGGTGATCGACTTCATCCTGTCGCGGCGCGACCGGACCCTGCCGCTGCTGGCCGAGCTGCGCAACTTCACCGTCGAGGGCGCCGCCGGGCCGCTGGCCGCCCGGCTGTATGTTCCGCACGGCGCGCAGACGCCCGGACCGATGCTGATCTTCTTCCACGGCGGGGGCTTTGTGCTGGGCGATATCGAGACCCACGACGCCTTCTGCGTCCGGCTGGCCGACGCGGCGAAGGTGCGGGTGCTGGCCTGCCGCTACCGTCTGGCGCCCGAAGCCCCCTACCCGGCCCAGCTGGACGACGCCCTGGCAGCCTTCCGCTGGATCGGGGCCCGCGCAGGCGAGTTCGGCGCTCATCCGGCGGCCCTGGCCCTGGGCGGCGATTCCGCCGGCGGCTATCTGGCCGTGGCCGCGACGGCGAGGCTGAACGCGCAAACACCCGGCGCAGTGAAGGCCCAAGTGCTGATCTATCCGCTGCTGACCCTGGACGACGACGTCTGGGCCTCGTCCCTGCTGCAGGACTCGCGGATCGTCGGACGGCTGGCGGTGCAGTTCATCCGCGCGCAGCTGGCGACCACCGAGGCGCCGTCGCTGCTGGGCATGCTGGAGGGCAAGGCCCCGCCGACCCTGCTGGTCGCCGGCGGCCCGCTGGATCCCTGCCGACCGGACGCCCTGACCTATGCCAAGGCGTTGTCGGAAGCCGGCGTCGAGTTGCAGGAGCGCTATTTCACCGCCCAGCCGCACGGCTTCATCAACCTGACGCACGTCTCCGCGCCGGTACGCGAGGCAGTCGCCGATATCGGCGTGATGACGGGGGACTTGCTGCGACAGGTGTCCGCGGAGGCCTAAGCCCCGGCGGTCATCCTCCAGATGAGCGCGTCGATGTCGGCGAACAAACGCTTCAGAAAATGCGGCATGGTGAGGAACTCCCCGATGCTCATAGACCTCGCGTTAACGATTGTTGGCTGATTCGGGTTCCGCTGGCTAAGACGCAGGTGATGACCGACGCCCCGGCCCCGATCCGCATCTACATCGACGCCGACGCCTGCCCGGTGAAGGACGAGGTCTACAAGGTCGCCGCGCGCTATCGCCTGAGGACCTTCGTCGTGTCCAACAGCTTCATGATGATCCCGCAGTCGCCGCTGATCGAGCGGGTGGTGGTGGACGCCGGACCGGACATCGCCGACGACTGGATCGCCGAACGGGCTGCCCCGGGCGACGTGGTGGTGACCAACGACATCCCCCTGGCCGACCGGGTGCTGAGGGCCGGCGCGGCGGCGATCAAGCCGACCGGCCATCCGTTCACCACCGACTCCATCGGCTCGGCCCTGGCCCAGCGGTCGATCATGGAGCACATCCGCTCCACCGGCGAGATCACCGGCGGCCCCCGCCCCTTCGACCGCAACGACCGCTCGCGGTTCCTCCAGGCGCTGGACGAGGCGATCCAGAAGTCGAAGCGGCGGCGATGATCCCGATCACCCCCGCCATCGAACTGGACGAGTCCGAGCTGGAGTTCGCCTTCATCCGCGCCTCCGGGCCGGGCGGGCAGAACGTCAACAAGGTGGCCACGGCGGTGCAGATGCGCTTCGACGCCCGCCGCTCGCCCTCCCTGCCCAATGACGTCTCGACGCGGCTGCAGAAGCTGGCCGGGTCGCGGCTGACCCTGGACGGGGTGATCGTCATCGCCGCCAACCGTCACCGCACCCAGGAGCGCAACAAGGCCGACGCCATCGAGCGGCTGGTGGAACTGATCCGCAAGGCCGCCGAGCCGCCCCCGCCGCCGCGCAAGAAGACCAAACCCTCCAAGGCCGCCAAGGCGCGACGGGTGGACGCCAAGACCCGGCGGGGGTCGGTCAAGGCCATGCGGGGTCGGCCCGGGGGCGAGGACTAGGCAACGCAGGCCCGCCCGCCCGTATGCCCCAAAACCGATCGTTCCCGCGGAGGCGGGAACCCAAGCGGTGCGTCCGGCCCTGATCGACCGTTTCAGTCGCCAAAGGGGCTTGGGTCCCCGCCTCCGCGGGGACAGTCGGTGAGTAGATGGCCTTTGCCCGATGAAAGTCGCTGGCCCTGGGAATGCTCTGCGCCAGCCCGAAGAATGCGCTGGATCAATATGGCCGCCGCGCCGTTGCATCCGGCGAAAACCGCGCTAGCGTGCGCCCGCATCTGTCGGGAGAAATCACCATGCGCGCGGAAGTCAAAATCCTGGTTCTGGTCGGCGCCGCCGCGCTCCTGACCGCCTGCGGCAAGGCCGCCGAAGCGCCCGCCTCCGCGCCGGACAGCGCCGCCGCCACGCCTGCCGCGACGCCGCCCGCCCCGACCGCCGGCGAAGACGACGATCAGGACGAGGCCGCCGAACACGCGAGGAAGGCGCTGGCCGCCCTGCCCGCCCCCTACAACACCGCCGACCTCGGGAACGGCCAGACGAAGTTCGCCCTCTGCCGGTCCTGCCACACGATCACCGAGGGCGGGCCCAACATGACCGGGCCCAATCTCTACGGCGTGTTCGGCCGCACCATCGGGACCGCGCCGAAGTTCAACTATTCCGAGCCGGTCAAGACCGCCGGATTCACCTGGGATGCCGCGCAACTGGACAAGTGGCTGGCCGATCCGCGGGCGTTCCTGCCCGGCAACCGCATGACTTTCGCCGGCGTGAAGGATCCTGGAGACCGGACCGACCTGATCGCGTATCTTATGGTCGAAACGGCCAGGAAGTCGGACGACGACTGACGGAGCGCGATGGGCGATCACCAAGCCCTGCTGACCCGCCTCTACGAGGCTTTCAACCGCAAGGACGTTGAAGCGGTCGTGGCCGCCCTGCACCCTGACGTGGACTGGCCCAACCTTCTCGACGGCGGGTACATTCACGGGCGCGAGGCTGTGCGCGACTATTGGACGCGGCAATTCGCCATCATCAGCCCGGAAGCCGCCCCGATCGAATTTCACCCTCTGCCGGACGGCAGGCTGGCGGTGAAGGTCCACTACGTCGTGCGCGCGTCCGGCGGCGGGCTGTGGACCGACGAGGTCACCACCAACATCTACAGCTTCAAGGACGGCCTGATCCTGAGAATGGACTGGGGCTGAGATACGAAAAGGAAACTCGCCAGCCCGTGCATCCCGCCCTAGATCAGATAACGGTGCGCGCTGGATGGGACGTCGCGCGATGACTGATCGCCAACTCCGCATCACCGAACTGTGGACCGCCGTGAACCGTCAGGACTTCGAGGCGGCGATCGCGCTGCTTCATCCCGACGTCGACTGGCAGGACATCGTCAACGGCGGTCGCCTCCACGGCATCGCGGCGGTGCGCGCCTACTGGACCCGGATCAGCGAGCTGCTCACATCCGACTCCTCGCCGATCACCTATCGCCTGATCGGCGAGGACCGCATCGCCGCCCGCATGCTGCACAGCTTGACGGGCAAACAGGGCAAGGTCTGGGGCGAAGAGGCGCTGACCCAGGTCTTTACCCTTCGGGACGGTCTGATCGTCCGCATGGACCTGGACGAGGGCTAATGCTCCCCTTCGGGGGAGCTGTCGGCGAAGCCGACTGAGGGGGTCACCCGAGACCGGAGCTGACCCCCTCCGTCTCGCCGGAGTTTATCCTCGGGCGCGCGCTTCGCGCGACCCGGGGGGCGAGCCACCTCCCTCGATGGGGAGGATCAGACCATCAGATCGGCGCAGGCGTCGAGGATGGCGTCGGCGTCCAGGCGATACTTCGCGTAAAGATCCGGCAGGTCGCCGGACTGGCCGAAGCTCTCCAGCCCCAGCGCCCGCACGCGCTGGCCGCGCACCGAGCCGATCCATGACAGGGCCGCCGGAGACCCGTCGATGACGGTGACCAGCCCGGCGGACGGGGCGAGGTCGTTCAACAGGGTCTCGACCGTTGCGGTGCGCTGCTCGCCCGTGGTCCAGCGGGCGCGGCCCGACGCGGTCCAGTCGGCATGCAGGACGTCGGGCGAAGTGACCGCCAGCAGTCCGGCGCCGGGCTCGTCCTCCAGCAGCTGCTCGAAGGCCGCCAGCACCTCGGGCGCGATGGCCCCGCTGTAGACCAGGGCCAGCCGCGCATCCGGCGCCGGTCGCTTCATCCAGTAGGCTCCGGCGACGCACCCCGCGCGCCAGGCGTCGTCGGGCCGCACCGGCTGGTCGATCACCCGGGTCGACAGGCGCAGATAGGTCGAGCCGCCGCCCTCCGCCTGAATCCGCGCGAAGGCGTGGGCCATCAGCACGGCCGTCTCGTCGGCGAAGGCCGGCTCGTAGCTGTCCAGGCCGGGCTGGGCCATGCCGATCAGCGGCGTGCCGATCGACTGGTGCGCCCCGCCCTCCGGCGCCAGCGTCAGGCCGGACGGCGTCGCCACAAGCAGGAAGCGGGCGTCCTGGTAACAGGCGTAGTTGAGGGCATCGAGGCCCCGGGCGATGAACGGGTCGTACAGCGTCCCCACCGGAAACAGCCGCTCGCCGAACAGCGGCGCGGCGAGGCCCAGCGCCGCCAGGACGATGAACAGGTTGTTCTCGGCGATGCCCAGCTCGATGTGCTGGCCGGTCTCGCCCATGGCCCAGACCTGGGCCGAGGGGATGCGGCGGTTCTTGAACACATCCTGATGCGCCCGGCGATGGAACACGCCGCGCCGGTTCACGAAGCCGCCCAGGTTGGTCGAGACGGTCACGTCCGGCGAGGTGGTCACCACCCGGCCGGCGAACTCGTCGGTTCCCTTGGCGATCTCGAACATCACCTTGCCGAAGGCCGCCTGGGTCGACTGCTCGCCGCCACCCTCGACGGCCTTCAGCAGGGTCTCGGCGGACGGCGTGGCGACCAGCGGCGCGACCTTGTGGCCATCCTTGCGGGCGGCGAAGGGCGCCGTCTCGACCAGCCGCTTCATCGCCTTCAGCTCGTTGTCGGCGAGGCCCGAGAAGGCGTCCCACTCCTCCCCTTCCCGCACCCCCAGCCGCCCGCGCAGTTCGGCGATCTGGACCCCGGTCATCAGGCCCGAGTGGTTGTCCTTGTGGCCGGCGAACGGCAGCCGCCAGCCCTTGACCGTATAGGCGATGAAGACCCTTGGCGCATCGTCCTCGGCGGCCTTGGCGAAAGCTTCCAGGATGGTTTCCAGGCAGTGACCGCCCAGTTCGGTCATCACCAGGGCCAGCTCGGCGTCGTCATAGCCGCCGATCAGCTTCAGCGCCGCCTTGTCGCCGGCGAGGTCAGCGGTCAGCCGCTCGCGCCAGGCCGCCCCACCCTGGTAGGTCAGAGCCGCATAGAGGTCGTTCGGCGCGCTCTCGATCCAGGCCCGCAGCGCCGCGCCCCCCGGCCGGCCGAACGCCTGCTTCTGCCGCTTGGACCACTTGAGCGTCTCGACGGTCCAGCCGGCGGCCTCGAAGATCTCGCCGTAGCGGGTGAACATCCGGTCGCTGGTCGTCGCGTCCAGGCTCTGGCGGTTGTAGTCGACGATCCACCAGGTGTTGCGCACGTCGTGTTTGCAGGCCTCGATCAGGGCCTCGTAGATGTTGCCCTCGTCCAGCTCCGCGTCGCCCAGCAGGCTGATCATCCGGCCCATGGCGTCCGGCTTCACCGCCCCCCGCGCGGCCAGGTAGTCCTGGGTCAGGGAGGCGAAGGCGGTCATGGCCACGCCCAGCCCGACCGAGCCAGTGGAGAAGTCGACGTCGTCGATGTCCTTGGTCCGCGAGGGATAGGACTGCGCCCCGCCGAGCGAGCGGAACCGCTGCAGCTGGTCGATGGTCTGGCGGCCGTAGAGGTGCTGGATGGCGTGGAATACCGGGCTGGCGTGCGGCTTGACCGCCACCCGGTCCTGCGGCCGCAGGGCGGAGAAATAGAGCGCGGTCATCAGGGTGGTCATCGAGGCGCAGGAGGCCTGGTGCCCGCCGACCTTCAGCCCGTCGCGGCTGTCGCGCAGGTGGTTGGCGTTGTGGATCGTCCAGCTGGCCAGCCAGAGAACCCGTTCCTCCAGACGGCGCAGCAGCGCGATATCCTTGCCACGAACAGCGAAACCGGCGTCGTCCATGTGCACCCTTGGCATCATTTGCGGGTCAGGTCTGCCCGCGGGAGGTCCAGCGCTTCATAGGATGGATGCGGCGCGAAGGCATCCGGATTGTTGGCCTGTCCGCGGCGGCGGCCCTACTCGGCCGGGGCGGGCCTGGTCCCGCTCTCGCCCTGTTCGAAGGCCTCAATCTGCCGGGCCGTCCACTCGGGCGACTTCGTGAAGCGGGCCAGCAGGTTGTAGAACACCGGCACGACGAAGACCGTCAGCGTGGTGGCGAAGATCGCGCCGAAGAAGATGGTCACGCCGATGGTCTGGCGGCTGGCGGCGCCGGCCCCTGACCACAGGATCAGCGGCAGGGAGCCGAAGGCGGCGGTGATCGAGGTCATCACGATCGGCCGCAGGCGCAGCACCGCCGCCTCGATCACCGCGTCGCGGATCGAGCGGCCCTGGTCGCGCAGCTGGTTGGCGAACTCGACGATCAGGATGCCGTTCTTGGCGGCGATGCCGATCAGGATGATCAGCCCGATCTGGCTGTAGGTGTTGATCGTCTGGCCGGTCAGCAGCAGGCCGAACAGCCCGCCCAGCGCCGCCAGGGGCACGGTCAGCATGATCACCGCCGGGTGGATCCAGCTCTCGAACTGCGCCGCCAGCACCAGGAACACCAGCAACAGCGCCATGCCGAAGGCCAGACCAACGGCGCCGGAGGCCTCAAGGTAGTCCCTGGCCTGGCCGTCCCAGGTGTAGGTCACGCCCGGGACCGGGTTCTTCGCGGCCTCGCGTTGCAGGAATTGCACCGCATCGGCGACGGTGAAGCCCGGGGTCAGCTGGCTGGTCAGGCGGACCGAGCGCTGACGGTCGGTGCGGCTGCGGTCCGGGGTGTCGCCGCGCAGCCTGGTGGTGACCACCGCCGACAGCGGGACCAGCTGGCCGGAACCGGCGCGAACATAGAGGGTGTTGAGGTCGCCAAGGGTGCGACGCTTTTCCAGGTCGGTCTGGACAATGACGTCGTACTCCTGGCCGCCCTTGACGTAGGTGGTCACCCGGCGCGAGCCGAACATCGACTCGAGCGCCCGGCCCACGGCCTGGGGCGTGACGCCCAGGGTGGCGGCCTTCTCGCGGTCGATCTCCACCGACAGACGCGGGGCAGTGGGTTCATAGTCGAGGCGCGGCCGGGAGAAGCCCGGATTGCGCTGCATGGCGTCGCGGATCGGCTCGAGCCAGCGGGCGATCTCCTCGTAGTCATTGCCCAGCCCCACCAGGTCGACATTGGTGCCGCCACCCCCGCCGCCGCCGCCCCGTTGGAAGGCGCCGCGCACGCTGGCCACGGCCCGCACGCCGGTGATGTTGCTGAGGGTCTTGTTGAGCTCGTCGGCGACCTGGTCGGAGGTCTTGGTCCGCTCGCCCCAGTCCTTCATCACCACTACAGCGTTGCCGGTGTTGAACTGGGTCGCGCCAAAGCGTGGGATGCTGAGAATGTACCGGCTGGCCTCGCCCTCATCGTAGTAGCGGCGGACCTGGCCCTCGACCGCGGCCGCGGCCTTGCGGGTATAGTCATAGCCGGCGCCCTCCGGGCCGGAGATGGAGATGTCCACCCGCCCGCGGTCCTCCGCCGGCACCAGTTCCTGCGGCAGGGTGACGAACAGCGCCGCCGCCAGGGCGGCCAGGGCGGCCACCAGGCCAAGGGCGCCGAAGCCCACCACCCGCGGGCCCAGCAGCATCTCCAGCGAGTTGCGGTAGGAGGCCTTCACCCTGTCGACGGCAAAGTCGACGCGCCGTGCCAGCCAGCCCTCGCCCGAGGCCGGGCGCAGCAGCTTGGACGCCAGCATCGGCGACAGCGACAACGCCATGAAGGCCGAGAAGGCCACGGCCGACGCAATAGCCACCGCCAGCTCGACAAACAGCCGGCCGATATAGCCGGGCAGGAACATCAGCGGCGCGAACACCGAGATCAGCACGATGGTGGTGGCAATGACGGCGAAGAACACCTGCCGCGCGCCACGGGTGGCGGCGACGGTCGCCGGCTCGCCCTCGTCCACCCGTCGCTGGATGTTCTCGACCACCACGATGGCGTCGTCGACCACCAGTCCGACGGAGAGGACCAGCGCCAGCAGGGTCAACAGGTTGAGCGAGAAACCCAGCGGGGCCAGCACGATGAAGGTGGCCAGCAGGCAGATCGGCGCCACGATCGAGGGAATGATCGCCGCCCGCCAGCTGCCCAGGAACAGCAGATTGACCATCGCCACCAGGGCGATGGAGATGCCCATGGTGATCCACACCTCACGGATGGCCTGGGCGGTGAACTCCGAGGAGTCCACGGCGATGATCATCGACGTGCCCGCCGGCAGGCTCCGGTTGATTGTCGCGACTTCCTTGCGCGCGGCCTTGGCGATGGCCAGGTCATTGGCCTGGGACTGGCGAGTCAGGACCAGGCCGATCTGGTCAACGCCGTTGCCGCGGAACACCCGCCGGTCCTCGGCCGCCCCCTCCTCGACCCGGGCGATATCGCCCAGGCGGGTGACGTAGACGTCGCTGCCCGCGCTCTGGCCGGCGACCTTGATCGGCAGTCGCAGAAAGTCCTTCGGCGATGCGTAGCCGCGTTTGACCCGGATGGTGAAGTCGCGGGCCGTGCTCTCCAGGGCGCCGGCCGGCAGTTCGACGTTCTGGCTGTTGAGCGCGGTCTCGACGTCATCGACCGTGACGCCGCGCGCCGCCATCTGGTCAGCATCGAGCCAGATGCGCATCGCGTAGGTCGGCCCGGCCATCCGGACGGCCGCCACCCCGGGAATGGTCGACAGCCGCTCGACGAGAAAGCGGTCAGCGTAGTCGGCGAGCTGAAGGGGATTCAACGTCATCGACGTCATGTTGATGATGATGATCGGCGCGGAGTCCGCGTCGGCCTTGGCGATTTGCGGCGGGTCGGCCTGGTCGGGCAGCTGGTTGACCACCCGGCTGGCGGCGTCGCGCACGTCGTTGGCCGCCGTTTCCAGGTCGGTGTTGAGTTTGAAGCTGATGTTGATCTGGCTGCGGCCGTCGCGGCTGGACGAGGACACCCGGTCGATGCCCTGGATGCCGCTGACCTGGCGCTCCAGAACCTGGGTGATCCGCTCCTCGACGATTTCCGCCGAGGCGCCGCGATAGGTGGTCGAGATCGACACCACGGGGGGATCGACGCTGGGCAGCTCGCGGATCGGAATGCTGAGGAAGGCCGCCAGGCCGATGACGCAGAGGATGATCGCGGCGACGGCCGCGAACACCGGCCGCTTGACCGACAGGTCCGACAGCATCAGCCGGCCTTCCGGGCCGGACCGGTCGCGGCGGACGGGCGCTTGCCGGCGCCCTGGACCTTGACCGGCTGGCCGTTCTGGATCCGGTTCAGGCCATCGGCGACCACGCGGTCGCCGGCGCGAAGTCCGACGGTGATCTCGACGAAACCGCCTTCGGTGACGCCGGTCTGGACTGCCTGCTTGCGGGCCGAGAAGCCGTCGCCGCGCGGGGTGATGACAAAGACGAAGGCCTGGTCGCCCTCGAACTGGACGGCGGCCTCGGGCACGGCCAGGCCTTCACGGGCGCCGTGCGACACGGATATCCGCATCAGCATGCCGGGCTTGATCCGGCCGCCGGGATTGGGGAACTCGGCGCGGGCGGTGATGGCGCGGGTGGCGGCGTCGATCCGGCTGTCCAGCCGGGCGATGCGGCCCTGGTAGGTTTCATTGGGCCAGGCGTCTGGGCGGGCCGAGATCAGTGAGCCCTCGAACAGCACCGGCAGGTAGCGGTCGGGCACGTCGAAATCGATCCGCACCAGCGACAGGTCGTCCAGGGTCACGATCGGCGCCCCCGGGCTGATCAGGGCGCCGGGCGCCACGTCGGTCAGGCCGACGACGCCGGCGAAGGGCGCACGGATGACCCGGTCCAGCTTGCGGGCGCGGGCCGCCTCGACCCCGGCGCGGGCCGTTTCCAGCGCCGAGCGGAACTGCTCGGCGGTGGCCTTGGGGGCGATGCCCTGGTCGGCGAGGCTCTTCCAGCGATTGTAGTCTCGCTCGGCCTGGGCCAGGCGGGCCTGGGCCTCGATCAGACCAGCGTCTTCCTCGCCAGACTTCAGCTCGACGAGGACCTGGCCCTTGCTCACCTGCTGGCCGTCGCGGAAGCGCACCGCCGTGACCAGTTCGCTGGTGTTGGAGGTGATGGTCACCGACTCGCGGCCCTTGGCCACGCCCAGGGCCTCGATCCGGTCGATGAACGGACGCAGGGCCACGGTGGCCGCCGATACCGCCGCCGCCCGGCCGCCGGGCCCGCCCGGGCCGCCCTTGCCCTTGGGTTCGCCGGTCGCCAGCTTGAGCGCGCCGCCGATAAGCATCAACACCAGGAAGCCGGCGGCGACGATCAGGAAGAAGTGGCGGCGGATCACGAACGGCTCCCGGCGCCGGCGCGGCCAGCGGTGACTGCAGGCACATATAGGGGCATTGCCGTTCGCGTAAACCCGAATGCTGTGACGCGGGCGTGACGGGCTGTTTCAGCGCCGCAACAATCAGAATGCGCGCCACAGGGCGAACACCGGTCCGCCCTCCGCTGGGCTTGAGCGGCCGGCCAGGGACTGGCGCCAGCCGGCCTGCAGTCGCCAATCCCCGAAGCGCCGCACGGCGGACACTTCCAGCTTGATCCAGGCCGCGACGGACGCCCCGTCATCCGCCTGTCCGGCGTAGGTCTGGGCCAACAGCAGCCAGCGCGGCGAGGGCTCGACGCCCAGGGTCAGGTCCAGGCGGGTCTCGTCCGGCAGGCCTGACCGATCCAGCCGCGCCAGCTGGACCTCGACGAAGGCCGGCCGGCCCAGCAGGGCGGCGGACCGCCCGGCCAGCAGCCGCGCCTCCAGGTCTGTCTCGCCCGCGCCGGGCGCGGCGTAGCCGGCGTTGCGCCCCTCACCCGCCAGCGCGGCGCCGAGGTACAGGCTCACCACGGATCGATCGGTGCGGAACGCCGCGTAGCGCAGGCCCAGCTCGATCGGCCCCCTGCCCTCGTAGGACACAAAGACGTCCTCACCCCGGGTCCAGCCGGCGCTGGCCTGCAGGGTCAGACGTTCGGTCAGGCCGCGCTCGACGTACAGGCTGACCGACTCGTCGGATCGTTGCGGCATGGCCGCCCGGCTGCCATCCGCTTCAAAAGCCGCGTCCGCGCCGGACCGCTCGTATTTGAGGATAGCCAGCGTCTCGCCCGCCTCAGCCGGCCAGGCGCCGGCCGTCGCCTCCCCACAGAACAGGACCGCCGCGAGCGCCGGGCCCGAAAGCAACGCCACCCTCAACCCGTCATGGCCCGGCTTGTCCGGGCCCCCCATGCGCGGCGAAATGGAAGGAGCGGGCGCCGCCATCGCAACGTCCGCGCCTTGAAGTTCATGTTCAGGTGTGGCCCGGACAAGCCGGGCCATGACGGTTGCTAGGCGTCGTAGCCCGGCAGGTTGCGGTCCAGCTGGCGCAGGCAACCAGCCCAGCCCAGGGCGCCGGTCATGCCGATACCCCCGGCTGTCTGGCCGCGCACCACGGTCTGGGCGGCCTCCGGCGCGATCAGCACGCCGTCCCGTCCCGCCGAAAGCGCCATCACCTGCTGTTTGCACGCCCGCTCCAGGAAGAACATGCTCGTCCAGCACGCTGCGGCCGTCGGTCCCACGGCCAGGGTGCCGTGGTTGCGCAGCAGCATCAGGGACTTGTCGCCCAAGTCAGCCACAAGTCGCTCTCGCTCGTCAAGGTTGAGGGCAATTCCCTCATAGTCGTGATAGGCGAGCCCACCCAGGACGGCCAGCGAGTTCTGCGAGATCGGCAGCAGGCCGTCCTTCTGCGCCGCCACCGCCACGCCCTGGTCGGTGTGCAGGTGCATGACGAACATCGCGTCCTCGCGGGCCGCGTGGACCGCCGAGTGGATCGTGAAGCCCGCCGGATTGATGAAGTAGGGCGTTTCCTGCAGGGCGTTGCCCTCGAGGTCGATCTTCACCAGCGAACTGGCGGTGATCTCGTCGAAGAACATGCCATAGGGATTGATCAGGAAGTGGTGCTCCGGCCCCGGAATCCGGGCCGAAATATGGGTGTAGATCATGTCGTCCCAGCCGTGCAGGGCGACCAGCCGGTAGAGGGCGGCCAGATCGACCCGCGCCTTCCATTCCTCGTCGCTGACCTTGCCCTTCAGCGAGATCACGCCCGTCATCGAACCGTCGGCCATGGCGTTTCCCCTTCCCTGTTGTGTGTCGGCGCAAGAAGTCGCGCCGCGGGTCGCCCGCGTCAAGCTTGAGCCGCTTGCCGACCGCCGTTCCAGCCGCCAAGGTGACGGCTGTTCACGAACGCGATCAGACGTTCGAGGGAGGGCGCTGACATGACCAAACTGACCCGCCGCGGCCTGCTGGCCGCTTCCGCCGCCGCGTCGGCCGCCACCGCAGCCCCGGCCGCCGCCCTGGGCTGGCCCGGCAAGAAGGCCCCGCCGCCGGCGCAGGCGCCCTGGACCCCCGACGCCACCACGGTCGCGTCGATGATCCGCAACCGGGAGATCAGCCCGGTCGAGGCGGTCGAGGCCGCCATCCGCCGGACCGAGGCCCTGCAGCCCGTCCTGAACTTCATGGTCAATTCCGACTTCGACCGCGCGCTGGACGCGGCGAAGAAGGGCGGCCAGACCGGCCCGTTCGCCGGGGTGCCCTTCCTGGTCAAGGACCTGGCCGACTACGCCGGGACCCCGACCCGCAACGGCTCGGCGGGCAGCTACGGCGCGCCGCCGGCGGCGACCAGCGACGTCTGGGTCGACGCCGCCCTGAAGGCGGGCTTCATCGTCATCGGCAAGTCCGCCTCGCCCGAGTTCGGCTACCTGCCGACCACCGAGCCGCTCGCCTATGGTCCGACGCGCAATCCCTGGAACACCGGCCGCTCGACCGGCGGCTCGTCCGGCGGGGCGGCGACAGCCGTCTCGGCCGGGGTGGTCAGCATCGCCCACGCCAGCGACGGCGGCGGCTCGATCCGCATCCCGGCCTCCTGCTGCGGCCTGTTCGGCTTCAAGCCCTCGCGCGGGCGGCTGGCCGGCAACACCGACATGCGGGTGACGGCCCTCTCGGTGAACCACGTCGACAGCCGCTCGGTGCGCGACTCGGCGGCGATGTTCGCGGCCACCGAGCGGACCGATGCGCAGGCGCCCTACCCGGCCGTCGGCTTCGTCGAGAGGCCCACGCGCAAGAAGCTGCGCATCGGCGTGTTGAGCATCAGCGGCAACGGGCGCGAGCCGGACGCCGAGGTTCGGGCCGGTCTCGACAACGCGGTCAAGCTGCTCCGGGCCATGGGCCACCGGGTCAGCGAAACGAAATGGCCGATCGACTCGGCCCGCTTCGGCCAGGACTTCCTGACCCTGTGGTCGGCCGGCGCGGCCATGGACATCGCCGCCATGAGCAAGGCCCTGGGCCGCGCGCCGGACTCCAGCATGGCCGAGCCGTTCTCGCTGGGCATGGCCGAGCTGATCGCCAAGGCGCCCGAGGGCGCCGTCGACGCCGCCATCGGCCGGCTGGCCGAGGCGTCCGTGGCCTATGACGGCTGGTTCAGCAAGTTCGACGTCATCGTCTCGCCGGTGCTGACCAAACCGCCGGTCCCGCTGGGCTTCGTCTCCGGCGACGTGCCGTTCGCGGAGCTGTCGCAGCGCCTGACCGACTATGTCGGCTACACCCCCCTGCACAACGTCGCCGGCGCCCCGGCCATGAGCGTGCCCCTCCACTGGACCGCCGACGGGCTTCCCGTGGGCGTCCATTTCGCTGCGCGGGCGGGCAACGACCGGATGCTGTTCGAACTGGCCTATGCGCTGGAGCAGGCGCAGCCCTGGGCCGGGAGGAAGCCGGGGGTGAGCGCGTAGCCGGAGGGGGACATGTACCGAAGGTACGTGTCCCCGAGTGTGGGGACGGCTGCGTTGCCGATCTTCAAGATTGAGAACGATAAGCTCCGCAAGCTCAGCGTCCTTCTGCTCCCGCCTCGCTCAACCCTTCACGACTTCAACTCCCCCAAGCCCGTCAGGTGCAGCACGCCCTTGCCGGGCAGTTCGACACGCAGCTCCAGAGTCCCGCCGGCCGCCTCCACGAAGCGGCGCAGGGTTGAGAGGTAAAGGTCGGTCTGGCGCTCGATCTTGAGCACCGACGGCTGCTTGATGCCGAGCCCCTTGGCGATCTGGTCCTGGCTGCGCTCGGCGAGGAGCCGCAGGGCCTTTAGACCCTCGACCTGACCCACCAGTTCGGCGGTCCGGGCCTCGATTTTGAGTCTGCGCGCCTTGGGCAAGCCCGCCATGATCTCTTCGTGTGTGCGGCCCATCTCAACCCTCCTTCAACTGCCGCAAGTGCGCCGTAAAACGGGCGTCAGCCTTGCGTATCAACGCCCTGTAGAACCTCGCCTGCGGCGCGCCCGCTTTGTCTCCGGCCACAAGCAGGATGGCCCGACGCACCGGGTCGAACGCAAAGGCCACCCTCCAGACGCCGTCCGCCGCAGTGAAACGAAGTTCCTTCATGTTGGCGTATTTTGAACCACCGAGGGTATCGGCGTGAGGCCGACCCAGCGTCGGTCCATAGATCTTCAGCAGGGCGGAGACGGCCAGAAGTTCGCTCTGCACATCCGTGGGCAGGGCGTCGAATTCCGGATCGAAATCGTCGTGGTTGGCGACAGTCCATGCCATGTCATATAGCCTGGGACCTATATTTTGGCTATAGCTTTCAAGCTATAGCTTTATTCAATTGT
Organism: Caulobacter sp.; assembly: GCA_030678995.1. Taxonomy (GTDB): domain Bacteria; phylum Pseudomonadota; class Alphaproteobacteria; order Caulobacterales; family Caulobacteraceae; genus Caulobacter. The sequence continues at coordinate 12,956 of JAUXTQ010000036.1, read as the reverse complement.
AGATTGCATCTCGAAAGATCGCTATCGTATTTTGAAAGGTGGAGCGGCGCTATGGACCTCATGACCTTCAAAGGCTTCTGCGCACAGGTTGAGTATGATGCCGCCGACGAGACCTTCATCGGCCGGATCACCGGAATTGCGGACATCGTCGGCTTTCATGCCGACACGGTAGATGACCTGAAGGGCGCCTTCCACGAAGCGGTGGAGGACTATATTGAGGCCTGCGCCCGAACCGGCGGAGCGCCCCGATAGTCCCTAACGTCAGGAAATCGGGGACACGTACCTGCGGTACAGGTCCCCTCGACCCTACTCCTCGAACACCTTCTTCAGTTCGTTCTTCATGATCTTGCCGTTGGCGTTCCTGGGCAGGGTTTCGTGCCAGAAGACCACCCGCTTGGGCACCTTGAAGGCGGCCAGGCGGTCGGCGACGAAGGCGCGGAGTTCCTGCTCGGTGGCCGAGGCGCCCTCCTTGAGAGTCACCACCGCACCGGGCTCCTCACCCAGGGTCTTGTGCGGGATGCCCACCAGGGCCGCGTCCATTACGGCCGGATGGTCGTAGAGGACGTTCTCGACCTCGATGCAGTAGATGTTCTCGCCGCCGCGGATCAGCATGTCCTTGGCCCGGTCGATGATGAAGCAGAAGCCTTCCTCGTCGAGCCGCGCCAGGTCGCCGGTCTTGACCCAGCCGTCAACGAAGGTCTGGGCGGTGGCCTCGGGCTTGTTCCAGTAGCCCTTCACCACCTGGGGGCCCTTGCACCACAGCTCGCCGACCTCGCCGATCGGCAGCTCGGTGTGCGGCGCCTCGACGGTCATGATCTTCAGGTCGGTGACCGGCACGGGCGGGCCGCAGCTGTCAGGGCGGTGCTCATAGTCCTCGGCCGAGTTGGAGGTGGCCGTGGCGCTGGTCTCGGTCATGCCCCAGCCGTTGCCGGCGTGAGACTTGGGCCAGACCTCCTTGATCTTGCGCACCAGTTCGGGGGCCGAGGGCGCGCCGCCGTAGGCCATGCTCTCGATGGAGCTGAGGTCGTACTTCGACCGCGCCGGATGCTCGATCAGCTGCCAGGCGATGGTCGGCACGCCGCCGGCCGAGGTCAGCCGCTCGCGCTCGATGATCTGCATCGCCAGCTCGGGGTCCCATTTGCGGATCATCGCCAACTTGGCCCCGGCATAGAGGGTCGGGTTGAGCACGGCCATGCAGCCGGTGGCGTGGAAGAAGGGCACGCTGAGCAGGCTGCCCTTCTGCGGCAAGGTCGGATCGGGAGCCGGCGGCGTCTCGCCCCGGCGCAGGAAGGCTCGCGCGCCGGCGCAGAGAGCCGAAAAGATGTTGGAGTTGACGTTGCGCTGGGTGGCCAGGGCGCCCTTGGGCTTACCGGTGGTGCCCGAGGTGTAGAAGATCGTCGCGTCGTCGTCGGGGCCGATCGCCACCGTCGGCAGCGGCGCGTCCGGCAGGCTGGCCCAGCTATTGGGCCCGCCAATGGCGTCCTCCAGCTTGCTGACGAAGGGGTGGGTCACCTCATCGACCATGCGGCTGACGAACACGTGCTCCAGGTCGGGGCAGTTGGGGAAATGCTCGGCCAGGCGGTCGAACCGCTCGGCGTCGACGATGCAGATTTTCGAGCCGGAGTCGGTCAGGCCGTATTCCAGTTCCGGCCCGGTCCACCAGGCGTTCAGCGGGGTCAGAATCGCGCCCAGGCTGGCGCCCGCATAGAAGGCCACCGGCCATTCGGGCAGGTTGCGCATGACGATGGCGACCCGGTCGCCCTTCTTCACACCCTTGTCGGCCAGCACCCTGGCGAAGGCGGCCACGGCGCGATGAAAGGCTTCGAAGCTGACCCGCTCGTCCTCATGGACCAGAAAGATCTTCTCGCCGTGCGCCCGGCCGATGGTCACCACGTCACGCAGGGTCGGCGGGGCGTTCTTCCACACCCGGGTCCTGATCCCGCGGATCTCGACCTCTTCCATCTCGGCGGGCATGCCCGGCGCGGTCAGGGCGGCGTAGGCCTCCCGGACGGTCATCACGGGCCACGGCTTCTCGGACGCGACGGCGTCTGTCATCTGGACTACTCCCTGGGACTTGAGCGGGCGTTCTTGCCGACGCCTCGCGCCGTCAAAAGCACAGCCGGGCCGGGCATGCAAACAACCGTTTGACCTAACGGTGGGCGGCGAGGCCGAGCGCGATGAAATCGAGATAGGCGCGGGCCTTTCGCGGCAGCTCCGGGACGGCCCAGACGGCGTGCAGCGTGAGCGGCGGGCCGCTCCAGTCGGGCAGCACCTGGGCCAGACGCCCGTCGGCCAGCGGGGGATCGACGAGAAAGGCCGGCAGCAGGGCGACGCCGAGGCCCTGGAGGGCCAGGTCGAGCACCGCCTCGCCGGAACTGGCCCGCGTCTCGCCCCGCACTTCCACCTCGACCGTCCGGGTCCCGTCGGACAACGGCCAGCGGCGACCGAAACTAAGTCCGGCGAAGTCCAGCGTCGGGGCGTCGCTGAGCGCCTGCGGCGAGGCGGGCGCCCCGTACCGCGCGACGAAGGCCGGCGAGGCGACCAGGCGACGGGCGTAGGCGCCCAGCCCCCGGGCGGTCAGTCGGGAGTCCTCCATGGGGCCGAGCCGGAAGGTCAGGTCGACGGCCTCGGCCACCGGATCGACCCGCTCGTCCCGCAGCAGGAAATCCAGTCGCATCTGCGGATGGCGCTCCAGGAAGGCCGCCGCGCGCGGGATCAGTTCGGCCCGGCCGAAGGCGACCGAGGCCGATACCCGCAGCAGGCCCGCCGGCGTCCGGTCCAGGCCCCGCACCGCCGCCTCCAGCCCCTCGGCCTCGATCAGCAGGGCGCGGGCGCGGTCCAGCGCCAGACGGCCGGCTTCGGTCAGGGTCAGGCGGCGGGTGGAGCGGGCGAACAGCCGCGCGCCCAGCTGCGCCTCCAGGGCGCCGAGCAGCCGGCTGGCCGCGGGCTGGGCCAGGCCCATTTCCCGCGCGGCCCGGGATATGGCCCCGGTCTCGGCGGCGCGGACGAACAGGCGATAGGCGTCGAGGCGATCCATTCATGCGAATATTGCATGAAATTGATGCGAATTCTTCGGATTATGCTCGATGTCGAAGGCCGGCACTCTGCCGCCATGGCTGACTTCCCCCTCCACACCCGCGCGACCGCCCCGTTCGACTCCAAGCCGATCCTCGAACGGGCCGGCCAGTCCATCGGCTACATCCCCGCCCTGCTGGCCCAGATGGCCGAGGCGCCGGCCCTGCTGGAGGGCTACGCGACCCTCGCGGCGATCTTCCGCAAGTCGGACTTCACCGAACGCGAGCAGCAGCTGATCCTGCTGGCGGTTTCGGTCGAGCACGACAGCCACTACTGCACCCCCGCCCATACCGAACGCGCTCGCGCCGCCGAGCTGGACGAGGACGCCATCGCCGCCATCCGGGCCGGCCGGCCGATCGCCGACGGGCGGCTGGAGGCTCTGAGGGCCTTCGCGGTGAAGATGGTCCGGGCGCGCGGCTTTGTCGCCGACGCCGACCTGGTCGCCTTCATGGCCGCGGGCTTCACCCGCGCCAATGCCCTGGAGATCATCCTGGCGATCGGCCTCAAGACCCTCTCGAACTACGTCAACCACATCGCCGAAACCCCGCTCGACCCGCCGCTGATCGCTGATGCGTTCGCGGTCGGCCGCCGGGTGGCCTGAAGGGAGCCCCCATGAAACGCCTGATCCTCGCCCTCGTCCTGGCCACCGCCGCCCTGCCCGGCGTCGCCCTGGCCGCCAAGCCGCCGGTCTATACGGCGCCCTTCTCCGACCTGGCCGCGGGTGGCTATGACGTGGTCGCCTATTTCACCGTCGGCCGGCCGGTGAAGGGCGACGCGCAATATTCCACCGTCTGGAAGGGCGCGACCTGGCGCTTTTCCTCGGCGGCCAACCTGGCGAAATTCAAGGCCAACCCCGCCGCATACGCCCCGCAGTACGGCGGCTACTGCGCCTGGGCCGTGGCCAACGGCTACACCGCCAAGGGCGATCCGCTGCAGTGGAGGATCGTGGGCGGACGGCTGTATCTGAACTACAATGCCGAGATTCAGTCGCGCTGGGTCAAGGACATTCCCGGCTTTATCCGCAAGGGCGACGGCGAGTGGCCCAGGGTCCTGGAGAAATGAGCGGCGCCATGAAACGCATCCTGAAATACGTCCCCGATCTGATGGCCCTGTTCATGGCGGTCATCTTCCTCGACAGCCTGCGCTACAAGTTCAGCGACCATCCCAAGACCCAGCAAATCTTTGGTCTCCTGGACGGCTGGGCCGGGACCCTGGGCGCGCCGGGGCTGTTCGCCCAGACCGGCCTGTTCTCGCAGCATGTGATCGGGTCGATCGAGCTGCTCGCCGCCGGCCTGTTGTTGATCGGCCTGCATCCACGGTTCAAGCACCTGCAGGCCGGCGGCGCCCTGGCCGGGCTGTTGGTGATGACCGGAGCGGTCAGCTTTCACCTGTTCACCCCGCTGGGGATCGACCCGAACGGCGACGGCGCCGGTCTGTTCATCGCCGCCTGCGTAAACCTGGCCTTCGCCGTGCTGCTGCTGGCCGTGTTCCGGCGGGCCGCGCTGGTGGAGTTGGTGAAACGGGTCGGGGCGGTGCTGAAGCCGCAATAGGGACAGACACCTTCGGGTGTCTGTCCCTCACATCACCCCACGCTCTCCAGCCGGCTGAGCGCCGCTTCGAGCTTGGCCCTGGCGGCCTGGGCATCGGCGAGCTTCTCGCGGTTTTCCTCGATCACCTCCTCCTTCGCCTTGGCGATGAAGTCGGGATTGCCGAGCTTGCGGTTGACCCGTTCGATGTCGCCGTCGTGGCCGGCAATCTCCTTGGTCAGGCGGGCGCGTTCGGCGGCCAGGTCGATGAACTGGGCGACCGGCAGGGACAGGTCGTCGGTCTGAATCACAAACGAGATTGAACCATCCGGCGCCTTGGGCGGGAAAACGATCCCGTCGAGCCGTCCCAGAGAGGTGATCAGGCTCGCGTTGGCCTGGTACCAAGCTGAAACCTCCGGGGCCGGCGCGACCACGTTGAGGACCGGGCGCGCGGAGGGTGGCACGTTCAGCTCGGCGCGAACTGAACGGGTTTCCGAAATCACATCGATGAGCTTGCCGATCTCGGCCTCCGCGCCGGCGTCAATCCAGCTCGCCGGCAGGTCCGGCCAGTTCGCCAGCATCAGGAAGCCGTCGCGGGCGGGGCCCTCCTCGGCGGTCTTGTCCCACAGCTCTTCGGTGATGAACGGCATCACCGGGTGAAGCAGTAGCAGGCACTGGTCGAGCACCCAGGCCGCCGTGGCCTGGGTCTCGGCCTTCGCCGCCGCGTCGGCCCCGCCGAGGATCGGCTTGGCCAGCTCCAGGTACCAGTCGCAGTAGACGTTCCAGATGAAGCGGTAGAGCGCCGTCGCCGCCTCGCCGAAGGCGCAGGTTTCCAGGGCCGTGGTGACCTCGGCCGCGGTTTTCGCCGCCTCGCCGCGGATCCATTTGTTGATCGTCTGCCGCACCGTCGCCGGATCGAAGCCGGCGACCCGGACGCAGCCGTTCATCTGGGCAAAGCGCGTGGCGTTCCACAGCTTGGTGCCGAAATTACGATACCCTTCAATGCGCTGGGTCGACAGCTTGATGTCGCGCGCCTGGCCCGACATGGCCGTCATGGTGAAGCGCACCGCGTCGCAACCGTACTGGTCGATCAGCTCGAGCGGGTCCATGACATTGCCCTTGGACTTGCTCATCTTGGCCCCGGACGCGTCGCGCACCAGGGCGTTGATGACCACCCGCTGGAACGGAACCTCACCGGTGAAGTGCAGGCCCATCATCATCATCCGGGCGACCCAGAAGAAGATGATGTCGAAGCCGGTGACCAGGGTGTGGGTCGGGTAGAACCGCGCCAGGTCCTGAGTCTTCTCCGGCCAGCCGAGGGTCGAGAACGGCCACAGGGCCGACGAGAACCAGGTGTCCAGGACGTCCTCGTCCTGGGTCAGCGGCTTGCCACCGGCGGCGGCGATGGCGGCTTCTTCCGTCTCCTCGACGTAGATGTTGCCGTCGGCGTCGTACCAGGCCGGAATCCGGTGACCCCACCACAGCTGGCGGCTGATGCACCAGGGCTGGATGTTCCGCATCCACTCGAAATAGGTCTTGTCCCAGTTGCGGGGCTCGAAGACGGTGGTCCCCTCCTCCACGGCCTTGATCGCCGGCTTGGCCAGGGTGACGGCATCGACGTACCACTGGTCGGTCAAGTACGGCTCGATGACCACGCCCGAGCGATCGCCGTGCGGCACCATGTGGCGAGTCTTTTCAATGCCCTTGAGAAGTCCAAGCGATTCAAAGGTCTCGACGACCTTCTTGCGGGCGACAAAGCGGTCTTGGCCGACGAATTCGGCCGGCGCGTTGTCATTCACCTTCCCGAAGGCGTCGAGGACGTTGATCGCCTCCAGGCCATGTCGCTTCCCAACCTCGAAGTCGTTGAAGTCGTGGGCGGGGGTGATCTTCACCGCGCCGGAACCCTTGGTCGGGTCGGCGTAGTCGTCGGCGACGATGGGGATCGATCGGCCGACGATCGGCAGCTTCACGGTCTTGCCGATCAGCCCCTTGTAGCGCTCGTCATCGGGGTGAACGGCCACGGCCGTATCGCCCAGCATGGTCTCCGGCCGGGTGGTGGCGACGACGATGTAGTCGCGGGTCTCCCACGCGGTCGCCATGCCGTCCTCATCGAAAGCGACCGGGTATTGATAGGTGACGCCATTCTCCAGCGGATAGGCGAAGTGCCAATAGTGGCCGTCGACCTCCTTCTGCTCGACCTCGAGGTCGGAGATGGCGGTCTGGAACTGCGGGTCCCAGTTGACCAGCCGCTTGTCGCGGTAGATCAGCCCCTGCCGGTGCAGGTCGACGAACACCTTGCGGACGGCGGCCGACAGGCCCTCGTCGAGGGTGAACCGCTCGCGCGACCAGTCGCAGCTGGCGCCCAGGCGGCGCAGTTGGTTGACGATCTCGCCGCCGCTCTCGGCCTTCCATTCCCAGACCTTGGCGACAAAGGCCTCACGGCCCATCTCGCGGCGGCCGATGTTTCCGGCGGCGGCCAGCTGGCGCTCGACGACCATCTGGGTGGCGATGCCGGCGTGGTCGGTTCCCGGCAGCCACAGGGCCGCCTTGCCGCGCATGCGCTGGAAGCGGATCAGCACGTCCTGCAGCGTGTTGTTCAGGGCATGGCCGATGTGCAGGCTGCCGGTGACGTTGGGCGGCGGGATGACGATGCTGAACGGCTCGGCGTTCGGGTCGTCCGTCGGCCTGAACGCGCCGGCGTCCTCCCACGCCCTGTAGAGGCGCGGTTCAACGGTCTTGGGGTCGAAGGTCTTGTCGAGCATGGGAAGATTCACGAACGAAAACGGCGGCGCGCTGGCTGCGGCCGCCGGTCTCTATCAGGGGTGATCGGGATCGCGAAGCGGCCAGGCGTCGCTCCGGCTGAAGAGCGCGTCCTATCTGGAGAGCTTGTCGCGTACGATCTGCTCAACGAGGCGGGGCAGGTTCTGGTCGGCCCATTCGTTGAGTTTGGGCTCGAGAATGCTGCGGACCAGTTCCTCGATGGTGGTGCCGCCGGAAATCGAGGCGGCGCCCATCGTGTAAGTGGGCGCTGGCGCGGACGCGGGTTCGGGCGCGGCCACGAAGGCCGGCTCGGGCTCGGGCTCGGATTCAGGCTCCCAGGCCGGCTCCGGCGCGGCCTTCGGCGCGCTGTAGACGTCCAGATCGCCGACGGTCTCGACCTGCTCGACGGGCTCCACCGTCTCGGTCAGTTCGAGGACATCGTCGTCCTCTTCCGGTTCGGGTTCGACCGGCATGGGCGTCGGCGCGGCGACAACCACCGCCTCCTCGACCGCGGCCGGGGCTTCCGCCTCGGCGGCGGGCGCGTCGTCCTCGGAGATGATGCGTCGGATGGAGGCGAGAATCTCCTCCATCGTCGGTTCCTGGGCGGTCTGTTCGGACATCGGTGAGCCGTACCTGCGAGAGGCGATTCCAATGGCCTAGCGTAAGCGCGTGCCGACGATCCTGCAAACGCCGAACACGCGCATTTGCGCGGCTATTGAAGCGGTCTGGTTAATTGGCCGTCGCGACCGGCGCATCCGCCGGCGCATTCGGCGACGGCGGGGCCCCGATCGTGTCGATGATGGCGATCGCCGGTTCCCACGGCACCCAGCCCATCCAGCGCTCCAGGCCCCTGCCATTGTTCGTGGGATCGTACTGTTCGACCCCCGGCGTCAGGTAGCGCGCCTCGAGCTTGCCCATCGCCGACAGCAGCACCGCGGCGGCGACGTATTCGTCATGGCGGGCGTTGACCAGCGACAGCTCGGCGTTGCGCAGCTCCTGCTCGGCGTTGAGCACGTCAAGCGTGGTGCGCAGGCCGACCTGGGCCTCCTGACGGACCCCCTCGAAGGCGATGCGCGCGGCGCGGACCTGTTCCTCATTGGCCGCCAGATTGGCTCTGGCGCCGACCAGGCTGTTCCAGGCCTGGGACACGGTGCGCAGGACACTGCGGCGCGCTTCCTCGATAGCCTGGCGGTCGGCGTTGTTGCGCTCGATGGCCGCGCGGACCTGGGAATTGATCAGGCCGCCGGTGAACAGCGGCACGCTGACCGAGACCCGGCCGGAGACGCTGCGCTGGTAGTCGTCAAAGGCGCCGCCGGCGCCGGTGGGCGGCAGAATGGATGTCCCGACTGTGGAGGCGTCGTAGCCGAGGCTGCCCGACGCGGTGACGGTCGGGCGGCGGGCCGAACGAGCGGTGGCGACCCGCGCGGCGCTGGCGCGCTCGGCGTATTCGGCGCCAAGGATCTCGGCGTTGTTGGTCTCGGCCGACTCGAAGGCGTCCTCCACCACGGGCGGCAGGAAGGTCTCCAGCGAGGGCTCGGGTTCGAGGTCGCCCGGGTTCTGGCCGACAACCGCGGCGTAGGAGCCGCGGCTGATGGCCAGTTGCGCCTGGGCCGAGGCGAGGCCGGCCCTGGAGGCGGCCAGACGGGCTTCGGCCTGGGCGACGTCGGTGCGGGTGATCTCGCCGACCTCGAAGCGGGCGCGGGCCTCGTCGAGCTGGCGCTGCAGGACGGCGACGTTCTCCTGGCTGATGCGCAGGCGTTCCTGGTCGCGGCGGACGTCGACATAGGCGGTGATCACCGCCTGGATGACGGCGGACTCGACGCTGCGCAGGCCTTCGCGGCCGGTCATCACGTCGGCTTCGGCGGCGCTGATCTGCGAGGACACCCGGCCGCCGGTGAACAGCGGCTGGCTGACGGTCACGCCGGCGCCGCTGGAGCGGCCCGCGTCGCCGTCGCCGTCGCCGTCGGCGGTGGAGACGTCGGCCGAAAGGCTGACCTGCGGGCGATAGCCGGTGCGGGCCTGGACGATGCTTTCGTCGAGCGCGCGCTGGCTGGCCCGTTGCCCCTGCAGGGTCGGGTTGGTCTGGTAGGCCAGGGCGATGGCGTCAGCCAGATTCTCGGCGCTCGCCGGGGTGGCGAGGCCGGCCAGAAGGCCGAGGCTGCAAACGGCGGCGAGGAGGCCCGCCCGACGACTCTTCAACATCAATTATCCCCAAGGGCCCGCACGCGAGGCGACCTCTATATGATCGCCTGTAATGTCCGCCGCCAGTGGCGGCCAGTTAAGCTTTTTTCACGCGCCCGTTGCGGGCTTGTTTCACTCTGGGCCGATTAGAAGGCGAAACCATGAACGGGTTCGAATCCGCTCAACCAGGGGGGAGCCGAATCAAAGGCTGCCCGGCCGCCCACCCCGTCATCGGCGCGGACATAGACAAACGCCTTGCCGGTCGGTCCGTTGCGCTCGATCGCGCCCAGCCTTCCGCCCCGGGCCAGGGCCGATTTCCAGCTCTCCGGGGTGGTCGCCACCGCGCCTTCGCAGATGATCAGGTCGTAGTCCGAGCCCGAAACGGCGGTCAGGTCGCCCTCGTCCAGCCGCGACACCGTGACGCCCATGCCTTCCAGCACCATGGCCGCATAGGGGGCGGCGATGGCCAGGGCCCGGTCGCCGGCCTTGGGCTGAAGCGCCTGCAGCAGCTTGCAGACATCGCGCGGACGCAGCAGCCAGCGGCCTGGCGCATACTCCACCTCGGCGTCGGCATAGGCGGCGAAGGCCTTGCCGGGCGGCAGCAGGGTCTCGCGGGGGGCCAGGCGGACGGCGTCCTGCAGGGCCAGATCGGTGACGTCCGAAGGGCGCACCTGACTCTCGACCATGTTCAGACGGGCGGCGGCGAAGTCGGCGCTCATGCGGATCCTCTGGCGGCGCGAAAAGGGACTCTGTCCGGGCGGCTTATAGGTCCGGCGGTAACGGGAACGCAATGCGAGGCTGGCAAGCCATTGTAAGGCGCGGCCCGCTCTGCTAGCGAGACGCCCCTTCCCGGCGCGTCCGCCCGCGCCGGAAATGACCAAGACAAGGCCCGGTGGCGGAGTGGTTACGCAGAGGACTGCAAATCCTTGCACCCCGGTTCGATTCCGGGCCGGGCCTCCATTCCGTCTTCGCCCTCCGGGCTTCGACGTGACAAGCCTGCTCTTTCATTCGAAGCGGAATGCCGCGCCATGGCCTTGGCGAAGGCGGACTGTCGCCGTCCGCAGCCCGTTAACCTTCGATTCACCATGCAGGCGCACCTTTCGGGCGTCTTCTGTGAAGACACCCCACCATCACCGACTTTGAACAGCCTGGCCTCACCCGCCGGGCTCTTTTTCGCGAGACGCCGGGGCGCAAGGCGCTTGCGCCGCACACCGGCCAAAGCTATAGCCCCCGATCTTCCTGAGATGCGTGATCCGCGGTAGCTCAGTGGTAGAGCAGCCGACTGTTAATCGGCTGGTCGTAGGTTCGAATCCGACCCGCGGAGCCACTCTCGGCCTTGAAATCCCTCAACAATCTAGACTTCCCCTTCAGGGGTCCGTTCTAGCTTGGCTGTTTAGAACGGCGTTTAGAACGGTGAGTTCGGCGAGTGTTCTAGCGCCATTTCCGAACCAATTCACAATCGCTTGAACGAGTGCGATCCCCCGTGCTTCTGCGGTGGCGGCCTCACGGGTTGCCCGCCGTCGCTGCTCCGCTCATGATTCGGCATTTGAAACGGAGGCTCGCATGGATGAGCGCATAGGGCGGCGATTCCTGCGGACGCCGGAAGCCAGCGACTATCTGGGGCTATCGAGCCGCACGCTCGAGAAGCATCGTACGTACGGCACCGGACCCGTCTATCGAAAGCTCGGCGGTCGAGTCGTCTATGATCTCGCCGATCTCTCCCAGTGGGCCGACAGCGGCCTTCGCGCCTCGACGACGGACCCGCGGCAAGGGCCGCGTCCGGCAGCCCCGCGTGCGGAGGGCCAGTATCCCTAGCGGGCTCATCAATTGGGTGGCGGCTGACGCCGTACAGCTTGGGCCATGCAGGCGAAATGGGAGAGTCGGCTATTCGACTTAGCCGTGGCAACAGGCCAACAGTGCATCGGCGCTAGTGTGGTCGCCCGCCGGCTTTCAGATGGTCGAGATAGCTCGACAGTTCGCCCAGCCACCTGCGCGATACGGCCGCGTCAGCGGCATCAGCTGCCTGCTCCAGGCCCGCGCCGATATCGGTGATCATCTGAAATCCAAAGCCTCCACCAGAGCCCCGCAGATTGTGCCCAAGGATGGTCACCACCTGGAAGTCTCCGCAGTCCAGGGCGGCGAGCATGGCGATGACATTCAGCCGGCAGTTCTCCAGATAGGCCGGCGTCTGCTCGACCAACCTCTGAGCCCCGCGAGAAGGCGGTGCGTCCGGGGTCTGGTGCGACATCCAGAGGGAGGAGTGGTCCTTGATCGCCTGGAGAAGGACGTCCTGCTTTATCGGCTTGGTGAGATAGGCGGTGCAGCCCGCCGCGAGGCAGCTTTCGCGATCGCCCTTTAGGGCCGCCGCCGTCAGCGCGATGATCGGCGTGGGCGCCCGGTGGTTGGCCTTCTCCCAGGCCCGGATGGTCCGCGTCGCCGTCAGCCCGTCCATGGCGGGCATCTGGCGGTCCATCAGCACGAGGTCATAGCGCCCCGCCTTGAACATCTCGCAGGCGAGCACGCCCGTTTCGGCCACATCGACCCGATAGGGCGTGTCCTCGAGATAGGCGAGCGCGATGGTGCAATTGTCCGGCGAGTCCTCCGCCATGAGGATGCGCAGGGCCGGCAGCGGCGCCTCCGGGGCGGTCCCGCCGGCGACCGCGACCGGTCGAATGGCCACGGCGGAGACTTCGAATGGAACCGCGAAGGCGAAGACGCTCCCCCCGTCGATCTGGCTTTTCACCCAAATCTTACCATCCATCAGTTCTACAAGACGGCGCGAAATCGTCAGCCCTAGGCCAGACCCGCCAAACCGCCGGGTCGTTGAGGAATCGGCCTGAGTGAAGCGCTCGAACACGCGATCGAGCTTGTCATCGGCGATCCCGATCCCTGTATCAGTGACCGTGAATCGCAAGGCGGTCGGCACGGCGTCGTTCGCATCGGGTTCGACGCGAAGGGAGACGCTGCCGGACTCGGTGAACTTGATCGCATTGCCGAGCAGGTTGAGCAGCACCTGACGCAGGCGTGTGGGATCGCCCACCAGGTCGTCGCTCACGCCGGGCATGATCTCGCACACCAGCGTCAGGGATTTCTCCTGCGCCCGCGGCGCGACCATCTCCATCACCTTTTCCAGATGGTCGGCCAGGGAGAAGCCCGTCCGCTCCAGATCGAGTTGGGACGACTCCACCTTGGACAGGTCGAGGATGTCGTTAATCAGGTTGAGCAGGTTGTCGCCTGACCGGCGGAAGATCTGGACGAACTTGTCCTGCTCTGGCGTGAGCGCCGTCTTGGCCAGCAGGTCGGCGATCCCCATGATCGCGTTCATCGGCGTGCGGATTTCATGGCTCATGCTGGCCAGGAAGTCCGACTTGGTCCGATTGGCGCTCTCGGCGAGGGCCTTGGCCTGCTGCAACT
>JAUXTQ010000028.1 GCA_030678995.1 Caulobacter sp. | reverse complement strand
CCCCCCCCCCCCCCCACCGGAGCGGACCCCCTCCACCATGCTCCGCATGGTCCCCCTCCCCCGATGGGGGAGGATCCGTCGACCTGGTGCGCGGCCCCCCCGGCCCGGCCCCGGTCGTGGACGTGCTGATCGCCGAGGGCGGCGTGCCCTGGGCGGGGCATACGGCGCAGCACGCGATGGGTCAGGTCTACGAGATCATCAAGCGCCATCGCACCACGCTGATCTTCGTCAACACCCGGTTCCAGGCCGAGTTCGCGTTCCAGGAGCTGTGGAAGCTGAACGAGGACAGCCTGCCGATCGCCCTGCACCACGGCAGCCTGGCGGCCGAACAGCGCCGCCGGGTCGAGGCGGCCATGGCGCGCGGCGAGCTGAAGGCCGTGGTCTGCACCTCGACCCTCGACCTCGGCATCGACTGGGGTGACGTCGATCTGGTCATCCAGCTGGCAGCCCCCAAAGGCGCGGCGCGGATGGTCCAGCGCATCGGCCGGGCCAACCACCGGATGGATGAGCCGTCCAAGGCCCTGTTCGTGCCGGCCAACCGCTTCGAGGTGCTGGAATGCCAGGCGGCCATAGAGGCCATCGCCGAGAACGCCCTGGACGGCGACCCGCCGCGCACCGGCGCCCTGGACGTGCTGGCCCAGCACGTCATGGGTTGCGCCTGTTCGGAGCCGTTCGACCTGCTGGAACTCTATGACGAGGTGCGGACCGCCGGACCCTACCGCGAGCTGTCATGGGAGGACTTTGAAGGCGTCATCGAGTTCGTTTCCACCGGCGGCTACGCCCTGAAGACCTACGATCGCTTCCGCCGGATCGTGAAGGACCTGGACGGCCGCTGGAAGGCGCGGGGCGAGGAGACCATTCGCCGCCACCGGATGAACGTCGGGGCCATCGTCTCGCCGGCCATGCTCAGCGTCCGCCTGACCGGCCGGGGCGGTCGGCCGGGCCGCAAGCTGGGCGAGATGGAGGAGGGCTTCCTGGAGATGCTCTCGCCCGGCGACACCTTCATCTTTGGCGGCCAGGTCTGGCGGCTGCACGCGGTCACCGGCGTGGACGTGCTGGTGACCCCGGCCCCGCACGTCGATCCCAAGATGCCCAGCTGGGGCAGCAGCAAGTTCGCCATCTCCAGCTTCCTGGCCGGCAAGGTGCGGCGGATGATGTCCGACGACAGCACCTGGCACGTCTTCCCCGACGAGGTCCGCGAGTGGCTGGAGGCCCAGCGCCTGCACTCGGCCCTGCCCCGGCCCGAGGAAATGCTGGTGGAGACCTTTCCACAGGGAAAGCGGCATTTCCTGACCTGCTATCCCTTTGACGGGCGCCATGCGCACACGACTCTGGCCATGCTGCTCACCCGCCGGCTGGACCGGCTCGGCATCGGACCCCTGGGCTTCGTCTGCAATGACTATTCGATGGCCATCTGGTCGCTGCGGCCGATGGACGGGCTCGATCTCGACGCCCTGTTCGAGGAGGACATGCTGGGCGACGACCTCGAGGCCTGGCTGGATGAGAGCTTCATGATGAAGCGGGCCTTCAAGGGCGTGGCGCTGATTTCCGGCCTGATCGAGCGCCGGATGCCGGGCGCGGAGAAGTCCGGCCGCCAGGTCAGCTTCTCCACCGACCTGATCTACGACGTCCTGCGCCGCCACCAGCCCGACCACCTGCTGCTACGCTGCGCCCGGTCGGACGCGGCGACCAATCTGGTCGAGGTGGAGCGGGTGGGCCAGATGCTGAGCCGCATCAAGGGGCGCCTGCGCCACGTCTCGCTGACCCACGTGTCGCCCTTCGCCGTGCCGATGTTCATGGAACTGGGCCGCGAACGCGCGCCCGGCGGCGCCGGCGAGATGATGCTGGCCGAGGCCGCCGAAGACCTGATCGCGCGGGCGATGGGATGAACGCGCCCGTCACCTTCCCCGGGACCTTCGCCCCCTCCCCCTGCGGTGGCCTGGCCATGGCCATCAACGGCGAGGCGACGGTGATGCGGGCTTCCGGCGCCCTGTGGCTGCCCGGTCACCGCGCGCTGATCGTCGCCGACCTGCATTTCGAGAAGGGCTCGGCCTACGCCCTGCGCGGCCAGCTGTTGCCGCCCTATGACACCCGCGAGACCCTGGCCCGGCTGGAGCGAGAGGTGGCGGCCACCCTGCCGGACCAGCTGATCTTCCTCGGCGACAGCTTCCACGACGGCGCGGCGGAGGAGCGCCTCGACCACAACGACGCCCTGAGGCTGGCCGCCCTGGCGAGCGGGCGGCGGCTGGTCTGGGTGATTGGCAACCACGACGCCGACGGCCCCCGCGTCCTGCCCGGCGAGATCATCGACGAGATGACCCTGGGCGCCCTGATCCTGCGGCACGAACCGCGGAATGGCGCCCAGCCGGGCGAGGCGTCAGGCCACCTGCATCCTGCGGCCAGGGTTGCCGGGCGCGGCGGCCGGGTGCGGCGGCGCTGCTTCGTCACCGACGGCGCCCGCGTCGTGTTGCCGGCCTTCGGCGCCTATGCCGGGGGCCTGAATGTGAAGGACGAGGCCTTCGCCGGCCTGTTCGCGGCGCGACCCCTGGCGGCGACGCTGGGCGCGGACAAGGTGCACGCCATCGGTTGGAGCTCGCTGGTGAGAGACTGAAGGGACCGCAACGGGAATTCAGGGGACAGCTTACTCATTTCCGGAGCCGTCGCCGGGTCAGGTGCGTTGAAATGAGTAAGCTGTCCCCTGAATTCAAAGCCGGGATGACAATTGGGGCGCTCACATGCTCAGCGCCTGCTCCAGGGCAAACGCCAGGGCGATGGCGGCGCCGGCGGTGATCAGGGTGCGGTAGCGGGGTCGCCAGGCGGGGCCTTCGATGTCGCGTACGTCCCACAGCCAGACCAGCAGGAAGGCGGTGAGGAAACCGGATACCTGCCAGACGGCGTTGAACCGGCCCAGGGCCGCCCCGAACAGCAGGCCGAAGCCGGCGATGGGGGTCAGCAGGGACAGGATCAGGCCGGTCCATCGCGGCGGGTGATCCTGGCCCAGCTCCAGCCCGGCCCGGACCCCGCCCAGATAGCTCAGCATCGCCGTCGACCAGCCGACAAGGGCGACCAACGCGATCGCCTTCAGCCGCTCGGGGCCGTAGCAATAGATCGCCGCCGAGACGTAGAAGGGCGCCAGGCTGACCAGCCCAAGCGTCCATGCCGGCGCGGGCACCCGCGCGCTCGCCTGCCTCATTCCCCTCAACTCCTGCGAAACGCCCGCGAGGCCGCCCAGCCGGCGCCCAAGGCAATGAGCGTCGACACCAGACCATAGAGCCACGGACGCTGATGCGCGAAGAGGTAAACGGCGCGCTCCAGTCCGACCTTCTCGACCTTGAGGCGGAGGGTGCGGTCCGAAACCGGCCTGCCGTCCTGAAACAGGATGACCCGGGTGGTGTAGTCGCCGGTGGGCGCGCCCGCCGGCAGGTCGACCCTGGCGCGGAACAGGCCCCGGTCGACGAAGACCACCCCGTCGGCGTCGGCGCTGTAGAGGCCCGAGGCCTGTTTCAGCCGCACCACGGCGTTGCGCCAGGCGTAGTAGTCGGCGCCGAGCGCGCTGACGACCATGTCGCGCACGCCGTAGCGGGTCTCCACCCGGCGCTCGGCCGGGGCGGCGATGGCCAGATGGTCAAGGCCCAGCCCCAGCCGGCGCAGATGGCCGAAACGGGTGATGTCCTGCAGCGGCCGGGTCGAGGCGGCGCGGTAGAAGCCCGGCGCGCCCTCGAACACCACCGGGCGGCTGTTGAGCCAGATTCCGGCCACCCGCACCTTGCGGGCGATGCGCACCGGCTGGACCGGACCGCGCACCACCACCACCACGTCGCTGGGGCGGCCCGCCGGATCGAACACCGCGCCATAGACGCTGATCCTGGCGCCCCGATAGCCGGAGGTGACGCGCACGTCGGTCTCGGTCAACGTGGCCGAGACGGCGGCGGGCGACGGGGGTGGCGGCAGGTCAACGGCCATCAGCCTACCGCCGCCACGAGCACGAAGGGATCGTCCGGCTGGATGAACAGGCCAAGGCCCATGCGCAGGCCGACCAGCAGCACGATCAGGGCCAGCAGCGCGCGCAGCTCCTCGGCCCGGAACCGCGCCGAGGCCTTGGCCCCCAGCTGGGCGCCGACCACGCCGCCGATCAGCAACAGAATGGCCAGCACCACGTCCACCGTCTGGTTGCGGCCCGCCTGCAGGATGCTGGTCAGGCCGGCGGTGATGACGATCTGGAACAGACTGGTGCCGACCACGACGTTGGCCGGCATCCGCAACAGGTAGATCATCGCCGGCACCAGCACGAAGCCGCCGCCCACCCCCATGATCGCCGACAGGACGCCGACCAGCAGGCCCAGCAGGATCGGCGGAATGACGCTGATGTAGAGCCGCGACCTTGGAAACCGCATCTTCCACGGAAGGGCGTAGAGCAACACCGGGCGCCGGTCCCGGCGGGGCGGGGCCGCCTCCCCGCGCCGCCGCCGCAGGATGGTCCCCAGGGACTCCCACAGCATCAGGGCGCCGATGATCCCCAGGAAAATCAGATAGGACACCCCGACAACCAGGTCTGCCTGGCCGAGCAGCCGCAGGACGCGGAACAGCTCGACCCCGATCGCCGCGCCGGCGACGCCGCCCGCGGCCAGCACCCCGCCCATCCTGAAGTCGACCATCCGCCGGCGGCTGTAGGCGGTGACGCTGGAAAAGGACGAGGCGGCGACGTGGTTCGACAGGCTGGCCACGGCCACGGCCGGCGGAATGCCCATGAACACCAGCACCGGCGTCATCAGGAATCCGCCGCCGATGCCGAACAGGCCGGAGATGAAGCCGACCACCGCCCCCAGCGCGATCAGAAGCGGCGCGTTGACCGACATCTCGGCGATGGGGAGGTAGAGATCCACGGCCTAGCCAAGCCCTTCCCGCGCCAGGGCGACATCACCGTTCGCCTCGCCGCGCCGGCCGCGCATCACCGCGCGTAGGTCGATAGCTTGGCGAGAGTTTGCGGATCGAGGTTGCCGGTCTGGGGCAGGCCTTGGTCGCGCTGGAAGGCGGCGATGGCGCCCTTCAGGCCCTGGGACGCAACGCCGTCCTGCGGACCGCGGTAGTAGCCGAGAGTCGAGAGCGCCTTCTGGGCCGAGGTCACGCCGGCGGTGGTTCCGCCCACGCTGGCCTGGGCCGCCGGGCGGGCGGCGACGGGACCGCTGGCGCGGAAACCCACGGCCGAGCGCTCAGCGGCGCTTCGCGCTTCCGGCGACAGGTCCTTCTTGACCCGCTCGGCGCTGGACTTGGCCTCAGCGTCGCCGGCGCGGGCGGCGATCAGGTACCATTTGTAGGCCTCGGCGGCGTTCTGCATCACGCCGTAGCCTTCCTCGTAGAGGCGGCCGAGATTGTACTGGCTGTCCGACAGGCCCAGGTCCGCGGCCTTGCGGAACCACTGGGCGGCGGTGGTGGTGTTCTTCGCGCCGCCCTGCCCCTCGAAATAGTAGAGGCCGAGATTGTGCATCGCCTTGCGGTCGCCGCCCTGGGCGGCGCGTTCGGTCCAGCGGCGAGCCTCGGCGGCGTCCTTCCTCAGCCCCGCCTCGCCGTTCTCGTAGAGTTTGGCGAGGAAGAACTGGGCCGGAGCGTAGCCCAGGCTGGCGGCGCGCTTCAGCGCCGGGACGCCGGTGAAGTCGCGCGCCTCGATGCGGCGCACGGCATCGGCGTAGAGGGTCGCCGGGCTTTCGGCCGGGGTCGCGCCGGGTTCACCAGGCGCCTCGGGGCCGCCGGCGAGGCCGGGAACGAGCTGTGCGCCGCCGGGCGCCAGGCCCTGCGGACCGATGGCGACGGCGACCCGCGGCGTGTCGCGCGGAGCCGGCGTGGTGTCGGCCTCGGCGGTGAGCACCTCGCCCTTGGCGTCGGCGTCGCGGCGCTGCAGGGCCTGGGCGACCCGGTCGGCCACCTTGCCGCCGCCGTCGGGCCCGACCAGCAGCACGCCCCCGACCGACAGCGCGGCCATGGTCACGGCCCCGACCGACACCACCAGGGCCGAGGTCAGCGCCGAGCCCGCGCGGCGCCTCGGCTTCTTCGCGCTGGAACCGAACAGGCCGCGCTTCTCGGCCGAGGCCGGGCGGGGTTCGGGCGCACTGGCCATGCGCGCGGCGGCGCGGGCCTGGTCGAGCACCTCGCGGGTCGACCGCGGCCGGGGCATGTCATCGACATCCAGCGGCGCGATCACGGGCCCGGGCGGAATTTCCGGCGCCTGGGGAACCTCCACCTCGTCGGACAGCGGAGCGAAGCCATCGGCGGCCTCGAAGTCCTCGTCGGAGAAGGCCGGCGGGCCGCGCTCGGCGGTCGGGAAGGGCTCCGGCTCGGGCAGCGCCGGCTCGTCCGGCGGGCGGGCGAAGGCCTGAGGTGCGAAGGCCTCTTCCGGAATCGAGCGGCCCGGCGCCGGGAAGGGTTCGGAGGCGAACGGATCACCAAACGGCTCGCGCGGCGGCTCGGGCCGATGCAGAACCGGCGCGGCCGCGCCGGCGGCGGCGGCCGGCCCCTGGGCCACCTGCTCGGCCAGCCGACGGTGGGAGTTGCTCAGGCTGGCGTCGATCTTCTCGCGGGCCTCTTCCAGCAGGCGGGCGGTGCGCTCCTCGCTCTGGCGGATGCGCTCGGCCAGGTCGGCGGAGGACCGTTCCTGGCGCTGATTGATGCGTTCGGTGACCCGGGCGACCTGCTCGCCGACCTCATCTATGGCCAGGGCGCCCCGCCGCTCGGAGTTGGCGATCCGCTCGGCCAGCCGCTCGGTGATGCGGGCGATCTCGCCGCCCAGCTTCTCGAGGGCCTGGGCCTGGACATTGTCCGCCCGGTTGAGCTTCTGCTCGACCACCGTTGCGATGCGCGCCACCTCGCCGCCGATCTGTTCGACCGCGTCGGCGCCGTGGTTCTCCACCGCCTGGACGCGTCGGCTCAGACTGTCGGCCATACTGACAACCTCCCGCCCCATACGCTCGATGGCCTGGGCCGAACGGGTCTCCGCCGTCTGGATGTGCGTGCTCATCTCCGACAGCTTGTGTTCCATGCGGTCGAAGCGGCCCTCGGAGGCGCGGCGCAGGTTCTCCGCCATCTCCGCGCGGGTGGCTTCCATGCGGCGGGTCAGGTCGGCGGCCAGGGCTTCCAGGCGCTCGCCGCCGCCGCCGGCGCCGCTTTCCACGGTGCGCAGCCGGCGGTCGAGCACCACGAACGAGGCGCCCAGATCACGCAGGGCGTCGGTGGTGCGGCTCTCCGCCTCCTCGACGCGGATGACCACGGCCTCGGCCAGCTGGGCCGGATCAACGGCGGGCGCCGTCTCGACCGCGGCGATGCGAGCCTCGACGGCGGCCAGGGTCTCACGGGTGCGGGCCTCGCCCTCGTAGAGTTGCCCGGCGACCTTGCCGAGCATGCCTTCCAGCGATCGCAGGGCCTCGGCCGAGCGGGGGCCGGTCGACTCCAGCTCCATGCGGCGGATCCGTTCGCCGACGCCGCCGTATTCGCTCTTCAGCTCATCCACCGCGCCCTCGAAACGGGCGGCGACGGCGGTCTGTTCGCGCTCGGCCATCTCCAGGCGGGACAGGGCCCCGCGCACGGACTGGTCGATGCCGGTGATGGCCAGGGTCGAGCGCTGCTCGGCCGCCTCGATGCGGGTGGTCAGCCGTTCGATCGCCTCGGCGACCCGGCCGACCTCGTCAGCGGGATGTCCGGCGACCTCGTAGCGGGTCTCCGCCCCGGGCCGTGGCGTGCCGATGATCACGGGGTCCAGCGGGGTCTCGAAGGTCGGGTCCAGGACCGGCTCGTCGGGCGCGTCGCCCTCGACGATCATGCGGTTGAGCCATTCGCCAAGCGTCATGCCGGAACGTCGCGCGAGATCCTTGGCGATCTCACGCGCCTTAGGGTCGATTCCCTTCACGCTCCAGGGCGCCCCCGACGTCATACGAATCGTGTCTCCGGCACTCATAGAGGACGCTACCGGGGCAGAGATTGTGTGTAAACGCGGGGTTAACGCTAAATATAGGGGGTGCGACGATTAGCTGTGGACGAAGCTTGCATCGGCGGGCGGGGGCCGCCATCTGGCCCGGATGGACATGACGACCACGCTGGCGATCACCGCCGCCCTGCTGGCCCTGGCCGTCTTCGCGGGCTGGCGCGGGGCCCTGCCGCCCAACCTGGTCAAGGGGCCGCGGATGATTCCCTGGCGCGGGGTGATGGTGATGTCGGCGGCGGCCATGCTGTTCCTGCTGGTCCACCTGGCCAACCTTTTGGGCATTTACCAGCCGCGCTAGG
The DNA here is from genome assembly GCA_030678995.1 of Caulobacter sp. Classification (GTDB taxonomy): domain Bacteria; phylum Pseudomonadota; class Alphaproteobacteria; order Caulobacterales; family Caulobacteraceae; genus Caulobacter. The sequence goes on along the minus strand of JAUXTQ010000028.1, from coordinate 28,893 downwards.
CGTCTCTCAATAGAGTCGAACGCTCGTTTGAACCGGGTTGCTCCGGCGGTGGCGCGCGGTAAGCTGGGGCAAAGCAGAAGCGGGAGAACGGCCATGGCGGATTTTGGCGGCGGCGACCTTGAGGCCTTCCGCGCGGAGGTGCGCGACTGGCTGGCGGCCAATTATCCGCCGTCGCTCAACAGCCCGATGGACGACGAGACCGAGGCGCCCTGGGGCGGGCGGCGGTTCAACCCGACCAACAAGGACGCGAAGCTGTGGCTGGACCGGATGGCCGCCAAGGGCTGGACCGCCCCGATGTGGCCGACCGAGTACGGCGGCGGCGGACTGACCCGCGAACAGAACAAGGTGCTGGAAGGCGAACTGCGGCGCATCAAGGCCCGGCCGGCCCTGATGAGCTTCGGCATCTGGATGCTCGGTCCGGTGCTGCTGGAGTACGCCACCGAGGAACAGAAGCAGAAGTTCCTGCCCGGCATCGTCAAGGGTGAGATCCGCTGGTGCCAGGGCTACAGCGAGCCGGGCGCCGGCTCCGACCTCGCCGGCCTGCAGACCAAGTGCGAGGACAAGGGCGATCACTTCCTGATCAACGGCCAGAAGGTCTGGACCAGCTACGCCGACCAGGCCGACTGGATCTTCTGCCTGGTGCGCACCGACACCTCCAAGAAGCACGAGGGCATCTCGTTCGTGCTGTTCGACATGACCAGCGAGGGCGTCGAGACCCGGCCGATCAAGCTGATCAGCGGTTCATCGCCGTTCTGCGAGACCTTCTTCACCGACGTGAAGGTCCCCAAGGACCAGCTGGTGGGCAAGCTCAACGGCGGCTGGGAAATCGCCAAGCGCCTGCTGCAGTACGAACGCCAGAACATCTCCGCCGGCGGATTCGGCGGCGGGGCCGGCATCGACGTGGTCGAGGCGGCCAAGGAGCATGTGGGCGTGGACGCCCAGGGCCGCATCGCCGATGCCGACCTGCGCGGCCGGATCAGCTCTCACAGAATGGACTCCGCCGCCTTCCAGCTGACCGTCCGACAGGCCGAGGCCGAGGGCAAGGCCAGCAAGGGGCCCAGCGCGGCCACCTCGATCATCAAATACGCCGCCGCCAAGCTGAACCAGGAGCGCACCGAGCTGACCGTCGAGGCGCTGGGCCTGCAGGGCCTGGGCTGGGAGGGCGAGAGCTTCTCCGCCGGCGAGATCGGCGCGATGCGCGCGATGCTGCGGGCCAAGGCCAACTCCATCGAGGGCGGCACCAGCGAGATCAACCTCAACGTCGTCGCCAAGCGGGTGCTCGGTCTGCTGGACCACCAGTGATGATCGAGTTCTGGTACGAGTTCGCCTCGACCTACAGCTATCCGGCCGCCATGCGCGTCGAGCGGCTGGCGGCGGAGGCCGGGGTGGCCGTCGTCTGGCGGCCGTTCCTGCTCGGGCCGCTGTTCCACGCCCAGCAGGGGCTGACGGACAGCCCGTTCAACGCCTTCCCGGTCAAGGGCAAGTACATGTGGCGGGACATGGAGCGGGTCTGCGCGGAAGAAGGTTTACCGTTAAACCACCCTTCGCAATTCCCGCGCAACGGCCTGCTGGCCGCGCGGGTGGCGATCGCCGGCCTGGACGACGGCTGGACGCCGGACTTCAGCCGCAAGGTCTATGAGGCCAATTTCGTCGCCGACCAGGACATCTCTGACCCCGAGGTGCTCGCCCCGCTGATCGCCGAGGCCGGCGGCGCGCCGCACGAGGCGCTCGAGGCGGCCCAGTCGGAGCCGGTCAAGGCGCGGCTCAAGGACCATGTGAACCAGGCCAAGGCGCGCGGCGTCTTCGGCTCCCCCAGCTTCATCACCGCCGACGGCGAGCTCTTCTGGGGCAACGACCGTCTGGAACAGGCCCTCGCCTGGGCCATCCACCACTCCAAGGAGCACGCCTGACATGGCCGTCCTGAACGAAGAACAGACCATGCTGCGCGACGCGGCCAAGAGCTGGGCGCAGGAGTCCTCGCCGGTGACCAGGCTGCGCGCCCTGCGCGACAGTGGCTCGGGGGCCAGCTTCGACGCCGCCGCCTGGGCCGAGATGGGCCAGATGGGCTGGGCCGGGGTGATCGTGCCGGAGGACTATGACGGCACCGCCTTCGGCTATCTCAGCCTTGGCCTGATCCTGGAAGAGACCGGCCGCACCCTGGTCGCCTCGCCGCTGCTCTCGACCGCCCTGATCGGCGCCGCAGCCCTGACCCTGGGCGGTTCGGACGCCCAGAAGCGCGCCTGGCTGCCGAAGATCGCCGCTGGCGAGGTCGTCACGACGCTGGCGATCGATGAAAAGGCCCACCACGCCCCCGAAATGACCGCCCTCAAGGCCGAAAAGGCCGGAGATGGTTGGACGTTGAACGGAACCAAGACCTTCGTCATCGACGGCGAGGCGGCCGACCTGCTGATCGTCGCCGCCCGCACCGGCGGCAAGCCGGGCGAGACGGATGGCCTCACCCTGTTCCTCGTCGAGGGCGGCGCGGCGGGCGTCACCCGCAAGCACCTGGCCCTGGCCGACAGCCGCGGCGCCGCCGAGATCACCTTTGCTGGCGCCAAGGGCGAGCTGCTGGGCGAGGTCGGCAAGGGCTGGGCGATCCTTGAGCCGGTGCTCGACCGCGCCCGCGCGGGCCTCGCCGCCGAGATGCTCGGCAGCGCCCTGCAGGCCTTCGAGATCACCCTCGACTACCTCAAGACCCGCACCCAGTTCGGCCAGGTGATTGGCACGTTCCAGTCACTGCAGCACCGCGCGGCGAAGATGTTCACCGACCTGGAGACCACCCGCTCCTGCGTCGAAGCCGCCCTGGAACAGATCGACTCCGGCGCCGCCGACAACCGCGCCGCCGCTTCCCTCGCCAAATGCAAGGCCAGTGAGCTGGCCCATCTGGTCAGCAACGAGATGGTCCAGATGCACGGCGGCATCGGCATGACCGACGTGCATGACGCCGGCCTCTATCTCAAGCGCGCGCGGGTGGCGGAGCAGCTGTTCGGCGGGGCCGGCTATCACCGCGACCGCTACGCCAGCGTGCTGGGCTTCTGAGATGAACGTCAACGGAGCGGTCGCCGTCATCACCGGCGGGGCGTCCGGCATCGGCTTCGGCGTCGCCTCGGCGCTGGCCAAACGCGGCGCGAAGGTGGTGCTGGCCGACATCGAGGCCGAACGCGCCCTGGCGGCGGCCGAGTCCCTGCGCGACCAGGGGCTGGAAGCCACCAGCTGCTATCTCGACGTGATCGACCAGGCCAGCTGGGACGCCACGGCCGACCTCGCCTTCGGCCACTGGGACCAGGCGCCGCAGCTGCTGTTCAACAACGCCGGCGTCGGCGGTGGGACCACCGTCCACGCCACGCCCGAGCGCATCTGGGACTGGGTGTTCTCGGTCAACATCCGCGGCGTCTATCTGGGGGTGAAGACCTTCGCGCCGCGGATGCTGGCCAGCGGCCTGCCGGGCAAGATCGTCAACACCGCCTCCGAGCACGCCCTGGGCCTGCCGCCCAACCTGCGCGGCGGGATTGTCGCCCCCTACACCGCCGCCAAGCATGCGGTGATGGGCTACAGTCTGTGCATGCGGCGGGACTTCGTGGACACCAACCTGACGGCCGGGGTGATCTGTCCGGGGCTGGTCGAGAGCGACATCTGGAACTCGTTCCGCAACCGCCACGACACGTTCGGCGGGGCCCGGCCGCGGACCATCGACGGCCCCAACCCCATGGCCCACGGCCTGCCCGCCGCCGCCGCCGGCGAACGTATCGCCGACCAGGTGGAGCGCGACGACTTCTTCATCTTCACCAACGGCCCGGACGAGGCCGAGGTGCTGGAGACCTTCACCGCCGAGGCCAACGCGGCCATGGCGGCGTTCCGGACGCGGTACAGCGTTTGATCCAGCGCAACGCGAGCCCTGTGGCGGTCGCCTAGGATTCGCGGCATCCGTCGAAGGGATGCCCAGATGCGCAAGATATTCGCCGCCGTCGCCGCCGTCAGTCTGATCGCCGGCCTCGCCGCGCCCGCCCATGCCCAGTACGGCGCCCAGCCGGCGCCAAAGGCCGCCACGCCGCAGCTGCCGCGCTGCGCCCGCCCCCTGGGCACGGTGGCGATCCAGGAACCCGAGAACCGCTGGTGGCTGCAGTACGGGCTGTCGAACCCCGAGGCCCTGCTGAAGCTCTATGCCTCGCGCTCGGGCTGCCTGCGCGTCGTCGACCGCGGCGCGGGCCTGGAGATGCGCGAGACCGAGCGCGACCTGTCCGGCTCCGGCGAGCTGCGGCGCGGCTCGAACATCGGTCGCGGCCAGGTGGTCGCGGCGGACTATTTCATCATCCCGGACCTGGCCAACGCCGACGAGGACACCGGCGGCAACGCCGTGGGCGGTATCATCGGCGGCCTCATCGGCGGTCAGGCCGGCGCGGTGGTCGGCGGGGTCCGCACCCGTCGGCTGGAAGCCCAGGCGCTGATCACCCTGGTCGACGCCCGGACCACCGAGCAGGTCTATGTGGCCGAGGGCACGGCGAAGAAGACCGACCTCAGCTGGGCCGCCGGCGGCGGCGCCATGGGCAGCAGCGCCCTGGCCGCCCTGGCCGGCGGCGGATACGCCGACACCGAAATCGGCAAGATCATCAGCGCCGCCTATTTCAACGCCTTCGTCGACCTGGTGAACCACCTGCAGAGTGGCGCAGTGCCCGACGGCGAGACCGCCTCGGCCAATGCCGGCCTGGCCGCCCAGGTGGTCACGGCCGACGTCGCCGTCCGGGCCGAGCCCTCGCCAACCGCCCGCGTCATCTACACCGCGCGCAAGGGCATGCTGGTCTACCCCACCGGGGCCCGCAACGGCGTCTGGATGGAAGTCGACGACGAGAACGGCGCCCGCGGCTGGATGTCCTCGGTCTTCGCCTCGCCGCGATAGGGCGGCTCGCCGGGCGCGGCCTCGCCGCCGAAGGGGTTTCGACCTTCGCGGGGAGGAGCGGAGGTCGTGGGGTCTAGCCCTTCTTCTTGAACGGCTCCGGCGCGCGGCGACCGCCCTGGCGTTCGAGCATCCAGCCGGGATACTCGGGCGGCAGGGCTGAGGCGGCGTCCAGGGCGGCCATCTCCTCGGCCGTCAGCTCGACCTCCGCGGCGGCCAGGTTGTCGTCCAGCTGCTCGACCGTCTTGGCCCCAATGATCACCGAGGTGACGAAGGGCTTGGCCAGGACATAGGCGAGGGCGATCTGGGCCACCGACACGCCCCGGGCGTCCGCGATCAGCTTCATGGCGTCGACACAGTCCCAGGCCCGGTCGCGGTTGACCGGCGGGAAGTCGAAGCTGACCCGGCGCGCGCCGTTCGGCCCGGCGCCGTCGCGGGTGAACTTGCCTGACAGGAGGCCGCCGGCCATCGGTGACCAGGCCATGAGGCCCATGCCCTGGTCCTGCATCATCGGCACGATCTCGCGCTCCAGGTCGCGGCCGGCGATGGAGTAGTAGGCCTGCACCGTCTCGAAGCGGGCGTAGCCGCGGGCGTCGGCGATGCCGTGCGCCTTCATCATCTTCCAGGCCGGCCAGTTGGAGCAGCCGGCGTAGCGGACCAGGCCCTGGGAGACCAGATCGTCCAGCGCCCGCAGGGTCTCCTCCACCGGGGTCACCGGATCGTTGGCGTGGATCTGGTAGAGGTCGATGTAGTCCAGCTGCATGCGGTCGAGGCTGGCCCTGACCGCGTCCATGATGTGGCCGCGCGAGGCGCCCTTGTCATTGGGGCCGCGGCCCATCTCGCCGAAACATTTGGTGGCGATGACCACGTCGCTGCGCTTGACCCCGAGGTTGCGCAGGGCGGCCCCGACCATCTGCTCCGACTGGCCGAAGGAGTAGACGTCGGCGGTGTCGATGAAGTTGACCCCGCTGGCCAGGGCCCGACCGATCATGTCGTCGACGCCCTTCTGGTCGACCGCGCCGATGGCGCCCCACATGCCGCTGTTCTCGCTGGCGAAGGTCATGGCGCCGAGGCAGATCTCGGAAACGTAAAGGCCCGTGCGGCCGAGCTGACGGTACTTCATGTGGAGACCTCCCTGTCTTTGGGCCTATCCTAGACAGGGAGGCTGGCGGCGCAAACAGCCGTTTGAATTCGAGGCGCGGGGACATGCACTTCAGTGCGTGTCCCCTTCGACAGGCAAAGCTTCACGGCAAGCAGGGGACACGCACTGAAGTGCATGTCCCCGCGCATGACCTAAGCCGCCGCCTGGGCCTTCTGGCTGACCTCCTCGGCCTTGCGGCCGTTGAGCTCGACCATGTGGTCATAGGCGGCCTCGAAGGTCCCCAGGCCCTGGGTCATGGAGCGCAGGTCGAGGATGAAATCCTGCCGCTCGTCATGGGGCATGTAGACCTCGATGCTGTCCCAGCCGGGCCAGTCAGGCCGGGCGTCGAAGCCCAGCATCCGACCGCGCCGGTTCGAGATCGACGAGGTGATCCGCGCGGTCGCCGCGTTCGGTGCGTGGATGACCAGCTTCTCGATCGGCTCCAGCAGGATCGGGCTGGCCTGGGCCAGGCCCTCCTGCATGCCGATCCGGCCGGCGGTGCGAAAGGCCATTTCGGACGAGTCCACCGCGTGGAACGAGCCGTCGATCAGGGTCACCGATACGTCCACCACCGGAAAGCCCAGCGGGCCCTTCTCCATGGCGTCGCGCACCCCCTGCTCCACCGCCGGGATCCACTGGCGGGGCACCACCCCGCCGGTGATCTTGTCGATGAACTGGAAGCCCTCGCCGCGCTCCAGCGGCCGGATCTCCAGCAGGGTGTCGCCGAACTGGCCGTGGCCGCCGGACTGCTTCTTGTGCCGGCCGCGCTGGGTCACCGCCTTGCGGATGGTCTCGCGGTAGGGCGTGGCCGGGGCATGGGTGTTGACCTCGACCTGGTAGCGGCGCTTGAGCCGCTCCAGCGCCACCCGCAGGTGGGTCTCGCCCTGCCCGCCCAGCCGCATTTCGTGGAGGGCCGCGTCATGGACCAGCCGCAGGCCGGGGTCTTCCTCCAGCAGCTTCTGCAGAGCGCCCGACAGCCGCACATCGTCCTTGCGGTCCTTCGTGGCGATGGCCAGTTCGAAGACCGGCGGGCGCAGCGCCGGCGTGACCTTGGCGGCAACGCCGGCCTTGCCCGCGGTCAGCAGGTCGCCGGCATGGGCGGCCTCCAGCTTGCCGAGCGCGACCACGTCGCCCTTCTCGGCCGTGTTGATCTTCTTGGTCGCCTGGCCCTGGACGCTGAACAGGCCGCTGACCCGGCCCTTCTCGCCGTCGGGGAGGGTGAACTCGGCCCCGTCCTGCAGCGGTCCGCCGAACACCCGGGCATAGGCCATCTTGCCCGCCTGTCCCGCATGAGAGGTCTTGATGACGTAGGCGCTGGGCCCCTGGGCGCCGAGCCGTTCGGCGGCGGCCTCGGGCTCGGGCGCGTCGTGGCGCAAGGCCTTGAGCAGCCGGCGCACCCCGTTGCCCTGGGCCGCCACGCCGAAGAACACCGGCGCGATCTGGGCGGCGCGGGTCTCGGCGATCAGGTCGGCGAAGATGGTGTCGGGGCTGGGCGTGCCGTCCTCCAGCAGGATCTCCATCAGGCCGTCGTCGAAGTCGGCCATCTGCTCGAGCATGTGGAAGCGGGCGGCGGCCTCCTCGTCGATCAGGTCGGCGGGGATCTCCACCTGCTCAGACGGCTTGCCGGCGCGATAGACGAAGGCCCGCTCCAGCGCCAGATCGATGAAGCCGGCGACGTGCTCGTCCTTCCAGATCGGCAGCTGGCGGGCCACCAGGGGGGTGGCGCTGACCGGCTGCAGGGCCTTGAGCAGCTCGTCCACATGGCCGCGGGCCTGGTCGATCTTGTTGACGAAGAAGGCCCTGGGCACGCCCAGCGCTTCGAGCGCCTTGAGCCAGGGCTGGATCAGCACCGCCTTGTCCGGATCGGGGTCGATGACGACGATGGCCAGGTCCAGCGCCGCCAGGCCATGGTCTACCTCGGCGCGGTATTCGACGGAGCCGGGGTAGTCGATCAGGGCGTAGCGGTCGCCCATGAATTCGAACCCGGCGAGGTTCAGTTCGACCGACTGGCCGGCCTGTTTCGCTTCCGGAGAGGCGTCACCCACGGCGCCCGCCTGTCCCACGACGCCCTGGCGCTCGGTGGCGCCGGCGGCGAACAGCAACGCTTCGAAGAGGGTCGTTTTACCGGCGCCGTTCGGGCCGATCAGACCGATCGCCCGAACCGCGCCCGATTTCCTTGCAGACATGCGCGATCTCCCACCATTTGGCGGCGAGACTCGCGGCCTCGCCGCGTCGTTTCAGGTTCCGGAAGCGCGAGACCCGCGCCCCACGAAAATATCGAACACCCGCCTCGCCGGAAGGGCAAGCCCGCGTTACCCCGGGTCAGCCTTTCCCCGGCCCGGGGGCTGCGCAATACTTCGTGAAAAGACGGAGGAAACACCGGCATGGCCGACGATCTGGACGCGATCATCATCGGGGCCGGCTTTGCCGGTCTGGCCGCCGCCATCAAGCTGAAGCAAGCCGGTTTCGGACGAACCGTGGTGCTGGAAAAGGCCGACCGCATCGGCGGCACCTGGCGCGAGAACACCTACCCCGGCGCTTGCTGCGACGTGCCCTCGCGTCTCTATTCCTATTCCTTCGCCCTCAATCCGGACTGGAGCCGGGCCTTCTCGCCCCACGGCGAGATCCGCGCCTACATGGAGCGGGTCGCGGCGAAGTTCGGCGTGGCGGACCGTTTCCGCTTCAACGCCGAGGTCGAAAAGGCCGTCTGGGACGAAGCGACCGGCCGCTGGGTCGTCACCATCAAGGGCGGCGAGACCCTGTCCGCGCCGGTGCTGGTCTCGGGCCTGGGCCAGCTGAACAAGCCCGGCCATGCCGGCATCCCCGGCGTGGAGACGTTCAAGGGCGACAACTGGCACTCCGCCCGCTGGCGTCACGACGTGGACCTGACGGGCAAGACCGTCGGCTGCATCGGCGCCGGGGCCAGCGCCATCCAGTACATCCCGGAACTGGCCAAGACCGCCGGCAAGGTGGTCATCTTCCAGCGCACGCCCAACTACATCGTGCCGCGGCTGGACCGGACCTTCAGCAATTTCGAGAAGTGGCTGTTCCGCACGTTTCCGGCCATCGACCGGCTCAATCGCTGGTTCATCTGGCAGATGATGGACCTGCGCTTCGCGGCGTTCAAAACCGGCACGAAGTCGTCGGAGAACTTCAGGACGCTGGCCCTGAAATACCTCGATGCCGTGGTCACCGATCCGGAGCTGAAGGCAAAGCTGACGCCCGACTATCCGATCGGCTGCAAGCGCATCCTGGTCAGCGACGACTACTATCAGGCCCTGATGCAGCCGAACGTCGAGCTGGTCACCCAGGCGGTGTCGACGGTGACGGCCAAGGGGGTCAAGACCGCCGACGGCGTCGAGCACGCCTGTGACGTGCTGGTCTATGGCACCGGCTTCATCACCACGGACTTCATCCAGCCGGTGGAGATCGTCGGGGCCGGCGGCAAGACGCTCACCCAGGCCTGGAAGGACGGGGCGGAGGCCTATCTGGGCGTCACCGTCGCCGGTTTCCCCAACCTGTTCATGCTCTATGGCCCCAATACCAACCTGGGCCACAACTCGATTATCGTGATGATCGAGGCGCAGGTCGGCTACCTGGTCGAGGCGATGAAGGAACTGAAGCGGCGGGGCGCCAAATCCCTGACCGTGACGGACGAGGCCTTCAAACGGTTCAACGTTGAACTACAGGCCGACCTGGACAAGACCGCCTGGGCCGGATCCTGCTCCAGCTGGTACAAGACCGCCTCGGGCAAGATCACCAACAACTGGTCCAACGACACGGCGACCTACATCAAGCTGATGAAGCAGCCAGTGCTGACGGACTATGCGGTGACGTGAACGAAGGGACAGACACCCACGGTGTCTGTCCCTGGATCAGAACATCCGCAGCAGCGTCACCACGAACGCGGTAATGCCGGCTATGATGGCCTTGGACAGCACCGCCAGCACCGCGATGCTGATCAGCGCCATCACCCCGCCGAACAGGCCCAGCACCCCGTCGCGCTCCGCCACCCCCAGGCCGAAGGCCGCCAGGGCCAGGGCGGGCAGCATGTTGCCGAACGGAATCGGCAGGAAGACGATGATCGCCAGCACCAGGCACAGCAGGCCGATCAGCCGGTCGAACCAGGGATTGTAGAAGAAGGTCAGCCGCGGCCGCAGCCGGCGCTCCAGCCAGGCGAGATAGGGCTGCAGTTTCTCCATCAGGGCGGTGAAGTCAGCGCGGGTCATTGACCGCTCGGACAGCACCCTGGGCAGCCACAGGGTGCGGCGGCCGACCATCAGCTGGGCGGTGATGAACAGCAGCGGCGCGCCGAGGATGGCCGAGATGCCCGGCGGCATGGGCAGGGCCACGGGCGCGGCGAAGACGAACATCAGCGCCCCGAAGGCGCGGTCGCCGAAAGCCTCCAGCACGTCGCGCACCGACACGGTCTTGCGCCGGGTCGCGGCCATGCCGTCGAGGATCTCGGAGATTCGCGGAGCGTGGGAGGAGTCGGACATCGAACGTCCCGCTTAGCGCGTTCGCGCACGCCGGTCACGCACGCGAACATGAACCTTCAGACACGTCCCGCGACAGGCAGCAGGGCGCCCGTGACGCCGCCGGCCGCGTCCGAGGCCAGCCACAGGATCGCCTGCGCCACCTCGTCCGCCGTGACCCAGGCGGAAAAATCGGCGTCCGGCATGTCGGCGCGGTTGGTCGGGGTGTCGATGATCGAGGGCAGGACGGCGTTGACCGTCACCCGGCCCTTCAGCTCCTCGGCGAGGCTCTCGGTCAGGCGGTGCACCCCGGCCTTGGAGGCCGCATAGGCGCCCATGCCGGCGGCGGCCTTGACCGCCCCGCCCGCCCCGACGCTGACGATCCGCCCGGCCTTCGCCGCCAGCAGATGCGGCAGGGCCGTCTTGCAGGCGGTGGCGCAGGTCAGGGTGTTGAGGGCGAACATCCGGCTCCATTCCGCCAGGTCGCCATCGGCCAGGGTCTGCCAGACGAATCCGCCGGCGACATTGACCAGCACGCCCAGCCCGCCGAGCTCGGCGGCGATCCGGTCCATGGCCGCCTGCGCCTGCCCGGCGTCAGACAGGTCGACCCCGCCCAGCGCCAGCACGCCGTCCGGCAGGCCGCGGCCCTGCGGCGCGAAGTCGATCAGGGCGACCCTGCCGCCCGCCGCCAGCGCCGCCCGGGCCACCGCCTGGCCCAGCACGCCGAACCCGCCGGTGATCGCGAAAACCTGATGGGACATAAAGCCTCCGGAGCGAGGCCCCTCGATCCCGCCTTTCGGCGCAAAGATCAACCGCCCGCGCGCCGCGGGCTCGGAAACCTTCGTCGCCGCGCCTTGCGCAAACCGACTATGGTCGGCGACTCAACGTCCGGACCTTCACCATGACCGACCAACCGCCAAGCCATATGCCCGCGAAACTGGCCGGGCCGACGTCGCACAGCTTCATGTCCCAGCGGCTGAAGCTGCACTACGTCGCCTGGGGCGATCCGGACGCGCCGCCGCTGCTGCTGGTGCACGGCGGCCGCGACCACTGCCGCAGCTGGGACTGGGTGGCGCAGCGCCTCGCCGACCGCTACCGCGTCATCGCGCCCGATCTGCGCGGCCACGGCGACAGCGCCTGGTCCCCCGACGGCGACTATTCGATGGCGTCCTATCTCTATGACCTGGCGCAGCTGGTGCATCAGCTGAGCCTCGCGCCCCTGCCGATCATCGCCCATTCGCTCGGCGGCAACATCGCTCTGCGCTACACGGGGCTCTACCCACAGAATGTCACCCGGCTTGTCGCCATCGAGGGCCTGGGCCCCTCGCCGCGGATGATCGCCGAGCGGGAGAAGACGCCCGTCGCCGACCGTCTGCGCGGCTGGATCGACGAGAAACGCCAGGCCGCCGGCCGCCTGCCCAAACGCTATCCGACCCTCGAGGAGGCGCTCGAGCGGATGAAGGCCGAGAACGCCTACCTGACCGACGACCAGGCCCGGCACCTGACCGCCCACGGCGTCAGCCAGAACGAGGACGGCACGTTCAGCTGGAAGTTCGACAACTACCTGCGCGTCTGGTCGGCGCCCGACCTGAGCCACCAGCAAGTCGCCGACCTCTGGGAGGCGATCAGCTGCCCGACCCTGCTCTGCTACGGCGAAAAGAGCTGGGCCTCGAACCCGGAAAAGGACGGCCGGGCGAAGCACTTCGCCAACGCCCGGACCGTGAACTTCCCGGACGCCGGCCACTGGCTGCACCACGACCGGTTCGAGACGTTCGTGCAAGAGGTGGAGGGGTTCCTGGGCGGCGACTGAGTGCAGCGCCGGAAAGGCTTGGAGCGGGCACCGGGAATCGAACCCGGGCGTAAAGCTTGGGAAGCTTTCAGGCTACCATTACATCATGCCCGCATGGGGCCTCTCTAGGCGAACTCCGCCGCCAGTTCCAGCCCTTGGCCTGATGATATCGGGACGATTGGGGATGCAGGCGTTCTGCGTCTTGCCGGATCACCGGGTGCAGGCTGGCTTGCCGAGGGCCTCGGCGAGGACGGCGGGCATGATGTTCCACGGGCGCGTGCGGCCGGTGTAGTCGCCAATCCCCGCGGTCGGACGAAACGCGCCGATGGCGAAGAACAGCACCCACACCGCGATGGCGAGCGCCGCGGCCGCGATCCCCTTGGCGGACAACACCTTCGCCACGATCGGCGCCCAGCCGGCGAGCCGGCGCAGCCCGATCAGGGCCAGGGGCAAGACTGCGACCGCGATCAGGAACAGGTCGATCGCCAGCAGGCCAGGCGAGATGAACCATTCGAGCGATGTGGCCACGCTCGGCTCGGCGAACGGGAAGGGGAAGGGGAAGCTGGCGAGATGGGCGTTCGGACCATCCTCCCGCAGGGCACAGTCCGGATGCCACCAGCGGGGCGTCCACAGCGCCGTCACGGCCAGCGCGATCGCCACAGACCACGCGGGCGCTGCGATCGTTCCGATTGGTGTGACCAGCCTCATCCGCATCCCCCGCCAGGCGCCCCGACGTTAGCCCGGCGACGTGCAGGGACGATGCAGCCCTCCAGGAGGCGCGGTGATTACTCCCGCACCAGGGCCGCGGCGGCGCCGGAGCTGGTCGGGCGGCCGAAGTGGTAGCCCTGCAGATGGTCGCAGCCGGCGGCGATGAGAACCTGGCGCTGGGGTTCGGTCTCGACCCCCTCGGCCACCACGGACATGCCCGGCGCCGCGCGGCGACGGCCCGCAGCGACTTGACCGCCTCCTGCATGTCCAGCGGCTGGATCAGGAAGGTCAGCCGCTCGGGCGCGGGGGTGACCTCCAGGATGTCGGCGATCACGGCGCGGTCGGCGGCCTCGATCAGCACCACCAGTTCGGCCTCCAGGCAGGCCCTGGCGACCTGTTTGAGGCCCGAGGCCAGGGCGCCCGGCGCGCTGTCGGCCAGGTCGAAGCAGCAGATGTCGACCGGCAGACCCGTTGCGAACCGGGTGATGGCCTCCGAACCGTTCGGGCAGGCCGTGACCGGCGATCCCGGAAGCGCCATGCGCAGAAGAGCGGCGGTCTTGCTCGCCTGATTGCCCGCCGGGCGGACCAGCACGACGGACATGGCGGCCGCCGCGGGCGTGTCTGCCGCCGCATCACCGGCGCCGGCGACATCGGCAGTCGGACAAAGGGGTTGCGTGTTACTCAATCTGAAGACGCAATGCTTGTGGCGGCGGACCGTTTGCGGATTCGGATACTGCCGTCAGCTGGATCAATATTTCGCTAAGGGGTCGTGGGCGCTGTCGGGTCCGGGACGAGCGGTCGCCGTTGACGCCCGCCCCCGCCTGCACCACCATCGGTTCAAACAGGTGTTGGGGGATCAGGTCATGGCCGACGGCGCGCACGGATCCGGGGAACGGGCCGGCTTCCACTCGATGGTCGAGAGCACGCAGGAAGACTGGGCAAAGATCGCCACGGCCTCGGCCGCGTACGGCCGCGAGCTGCCCGGGCGGATCGTCGACCACCTGAACCTGCTCAAGGGCGACTGCGGCGGTTTCGTCGTCGATCGCCTGGAGCACAGTCTGCAGACCGCCACCCGCGCCCATCGCGACGGCCGCGACGAGGAGTACGTCGTCTGCGCCCTGCTGCACGACATCGGCGACGTGCTCTGCCCGCGCAATCACCCGGATATCGCCGCGGCGATGCTGTTCCCTTACGTGTCCGAGGCCAACCACTTCATGGTCGCCCAGCACGGCATCTTCCAGGGCTACTACTTCTTCCACCACCTGGGCCTGGACCGGGACATGCGCGAGCAGTTCCGCGGCCACCCGCACTTCGAATACACCGCCCAGTTCTGCCATCTGTACGACCAGTCGGCCTTTGACCCGGCCTACGAGTCCATGCCGCTGGACGCCTTCGTGCCGATGTTGCAGCGGGTGATGGCCGTGCCCAAGCGGTCGATCTACCTGCGCCCGGCGGTGGCGTAGGCGGAATCGCTCCCCCGATGGGGCGCATCCTTCATCTCAGAAACGCCCCCACCTCCACCGCGAGCCGGGCCGGCTGGTCGAGCATGAGGAAGTGGAAGGCGCCGTCGATGCGCACCAGTTTCACCCCCACCAGGCCCTGGTAGTTGCGCGCATAGAGCGCGTCCATGGCCTCTGGCGGAACGCGCATGGCCTCGTCCCAGGCATAGAGGACGGTCACCGGCGTGCTCATTCCGGCCAGGCCTGGACGGGCGTCGCCGATCAGGTCCTCGTACATCGCCCTGGCCATCACCTGCCGGTCGGTGGCCAGGGTCCAGGCGGCGACCTTCGGCTGCCATTCGGCCGTCTTGACCATGAACCGCGCGGAGCCCGCCTGCATGGCGGCGAAGTCGGCCTGGGGCATGCCGGCCACCCCGTCGCGCATGGCGGCGGCGCCGACCAGGGCCGCCTCGGGCGTCACATCGGGCCGGTTCATGGCGCTGAGATAAGGCACGGCATCGATGATCATCAGCCGGCCGACGTCTGACGGATGGGCCTGGGCCAGCTGCAGGCCGAGCAGGCCGCCCAGGGAATGGCCGATGACCGCCGGCGCCGCCAGCCTCTCGCGAAGGATGTAGGCGTGCAGCGCCTCGACGATGGGCCCAAGCATCACGCCCTCCGCGTTCGGCCCCGCCGGCAGTCCGGCGAAGCCGGCGATCTGGACCAGATGGACGCGGTGGGTGCGGGTCAGGTCCGGGGCCAACAGGCCCCAGACCTCCCGCGGCGAGGCCAGGCCCGGGATCAGGATCACGTCGGGGCCTTGCCCCTGCACCTCGACGGTGAAGCGACCCAGGTCATGGACCACCGGGGCCGGCGCGGCGGCCTGGGCGGCGCTCTGCGGGGTGAAGGCAAACAGAATGGCGGCGGCGGCCAGGGCCGCGCTGAGAAGGCGTTGCATGGGAACTCTCGTCTGTTGGGCGGGCCGTCAGGCCGCGTTGTCGTCAAAAATGGCTTCGATCGGCTGGCCAAACAGCCTGGCGATGCGGAAGGCCAGCGGCAGGCTGGGGTCGTACTTGCCGGTCTCCAGGGCGTTGACCGTCTGGCGCGAGACCTCGAGCCGGTCGGCCAGATCCGCCTGGCTCCAGTCGCGTTCGGCCCGCAGGACCTTGAGGCGGTTCTTCACAGGCACCGCCGACGCACGAAGGCCTGGCTGATCGCGTCGGGCGCCAGTCCAAAGGGCGCGGCGATGGCGGCCGCGCCTCCGGCCAGAAGGCCCAGGCCGCCGACGGCCAGAATCAGGGTCGGCAGGCCCATGCGGCGGGGTGCGGATGTCGCGGCGGTCACGTCGGCTTCCCTTGTCTTGTTGACAAGGTAGCTTGTCTCACGTCGCCTACCGGAATGTCAAGCACACCATACAAAATGGCGTAGACGCTTGTCCTACTGGACCCGTTCGACCACGAAGCCGCGCTTGCGCAGCAGCACCACCAGGCCGTCCTGGCCGACCAGGTGCAGGGCGCCGACGTTGACCATCTGGACGCCGCTGCCGCGCATCTCCTGCGCGATGACGCCGGTCCACAGCAGGTTCCGCCCGCGGATCAGGGCGTCGTAGAGCTCGGGCCGTTCGTCGCGCATCGCGGCCGTCAGGGCCGAGCCGAAAGCCTGCAGGTCGCCCTCGATCCAGCCGGCCTGCATCTCCTCCAGGTCATCGCCGGCGCCCAGGGCCGAGCCCTCCAGGCTGTCTTCGAGGAACTGCACCTGCACCCCCTGCGGCAGGTCAGCGAAGAAGCGCACCTGCTGCTCGGCGGATTCGAAATAGCGGACGGTCTGGCCGTTCGCGCGGGCTTCCTTGTTGAGGACCGAGTCGGCGCCGGCCTCACCGCTGAAGTCGCCGCCCATCGCCGGGGCCAGCTGGATCATCAGGCCGGCGGTCCAGGGCTGCATGGTGTCGATCACCGAAGGCGGGCCGGGAAAGGCCTTCAGGGCCTTGCGCACGGCGGCCATGGTCTCGGGGCTGACCTTCTCGCTCAGAGGAGTGTGGAAGTCGAAGCCGTAGCGGATCAGCAGGGGCGCGATGGTCTTGGGATCGGCGTCCACGTCGGTCTCGAACCAGACCACCGTGGAGTCGGTCAGCGCCCTGTCGTAGGCAGGCGTCCGCCAGTCGGCCTCGTCCGAGAGCACATGCATGGTGCCGAACAGGTAGATGGTCGAATCCCGGTCCTTCACCGCCCACAGCGCCGGCGCCGCCAGGGCCCCGGCGGTCGTCACGACCGCCAGCACGAGGCCCGCGAGGGCCCGGATCACGGGTTTGGGCAGCATTACTTCCAGGGCCTGAAGTGTTTCGACAGCTTGAGGCCCTGCCGTAGGTAGTGGGAACCGTCCTCGCCATACAGGCGAGTGGGCCGGTCGGTCAGCGGCTCGTAGACCAGGCGGGCGACGGTCTGGCCGTCCTCCAGCAGGAACGGCGTCTCGTGGCTGCGCACCTCGAGCACGCCCTTGGAGCCGCGCGAGTTGGTCTCGCCCGAGCCGAAGCCCGGATCGAAGAATCCGGCGTAGTGCACGCGGAACTCGCCCACCGCCGGATCGATCGGCGTCATCTCGGCGGCCTGGTCGACCGGGATCTCGATGTCGTCCTTGGAGGCCAGGATGTAGAATTCGTTGGGGTCCAGCAGCAGTTCGCCCTTGGGGGATTCCAGCAGCTCCCAGAAGTCGCGCGGGTCGTGGCCGTCCTCGTGGTCCAGGTCGATGACCCCGGCGTGGCGGCGGCCGCGGAAGCCGACCGTGCCGGTCGACAGATCGACGCCGACGTCGCGGCTGGACAGCCGCACTGGCGTGCCGCGCTTGAGGCGCAGCTGGTTCAGCCGCGTGCCGGCCCGGACCAGCACCGAGAAGGTCTGCGGCGCGATCTCGATGTACAGCGGGCCGTTGTAGCCCTCGGCCACGTCGTCAAAAGCCGCGCCATGGTCGGTCAGCAGGCGCACGAACACATCGACCCGGCCGGTGGAGCTCTTGGGGTTGCCGCGGGCGGAGACGCCGATCGGCAGGGCCAGACGCTCCTGGATCTCGGCGATATAGACGCAGCCGCGCTCCAGCACCGCGCCCTTCGACAGGTCCAGCTCGTGCATGGCCACGTCGGGCAGGCGATCCATCACCCGCCGGCGGCCCGGCAGGAAGGAGGCCCGCACCCGCCAGCAGCGCACGCCTAGCCGGAGGTCGAGACTGGCCGGCTGCACCTGGTCGGCGTCAAAGGGGGTGAGCGATCCGATGGCCTCCTGGGCGATCAGATCCTCGATGGATTGGCAGGGGAGGATCCCCGCGGAATGAGCGTCGTTCATCGTCGGGCCATTACTCATGGCCTCAGGTGACAAACGCAAGCGCGGGATCGCTCCCGCCCTGCTTTTAGTGGTGGGCTTTGGCGCCGTGGGGCGCGAGCACGTAGATGCCGGCCCCGACCCCGAAGATCATCAGCGCCTCGGTCAGGGTGCCGACCGCCCGCAGCTCCACCGGAGAATAACGGGCCAGCGCTTCGCCCAGGATCAGCAGGACGATGTTGAGCGCGCCGAGCGCGCCGAGAATTCCGGCGAAGACGCGAAAGATCAAAGTGAGCATGACAACCTCCCCAGGGTGCGGTTCCTGGTTAACCCTACCGCGAAAAGCGCCAGCATCCGCGAAGTTCCGTCGAACGACGTTAGGGGGACTCCGACGACCTCCCTTCCTCCTCGATGGAGGAAGGGCCGGGGATGGTGGTGTGGCTGTGGCGATTGGCGAAAGGCGCGGATCGGCGCCGGCGCCCTGCGAAGCCCCTCGGCCAACCTGAGCGGTCACACCACCACCCAACCCTCCTCCATCGAGGAGGAGGGTTTTCGGGTCGGGGACACGTACCGAAGACGGTACATGTCCCCTCGCGGGTTGACCTGCCCACCCCCTTTCCTGTTCATGCCGCCACCTTTGCAGAGAAAGCCGTAGCCATGGCCGAAGACCCCAATGACTGGGCCCCCGCGACCCGCCTGATCCGTGGCGGCATAGCCCGCAGCAACTACGGCGAGATCTCCGAGGCGCTCTATCTGACCCAGAGCTTCGCCTACGAGAGCGCGGCCGCCGCCGACCGGCGCTTCTCCGGCGAGGACCCGGGCTTCGTCTATGCCCGCTACGGCAGCCCCACGACGCAGATGTTCGAGGAGCGCCTGGCCCTGCTGGAGGGCGCGGAATACTGCCGCGCCCTGGCCTCGGGCATGGCGGCGGTGCACACGGCGCTGACCGGCCTGCTCAAGGCCGGCGACCACCTGGTGGCCGGCCGGGCGCTGTTCGGCTCGTGCAACTGGATCGTCCAGAACTGGCTGCCCCGCTTCGGCGTCGAGACCACCCTGGTCGACGCCACGGACCTGAAGGCCTGGGAAGCGGCCATGCGGCCCAACACCCGCGTGGTGCTGCTGGAGAGCCCGGCCAACCCGCTGCTGGAGATCACCGACATCGCCGCGGTGGTGAAGATCGCCCACGCCGCGGGCGCCAAGGTCGTCGTCGACAACGTCTTCGCCACCCCGATCTTCCAGAAGCCACTCGAGCTGGGCGCCGACGTGGTGGTCTATTCGGCCACCAAACACATCGACGGCCAGGGCCGGGTGCTGGGCGGCGCGATCCTCGGCGACAAGCAGCTGCTGGAGGACGCCTATCGCGACATCATCCGCCACACCGGCCCGGCGCTGTCGCCGTTCAACGCCTGGGTGCTGCTCAAGGGGCTGGAGACGCTGGACCTGCGGGTGCGCCGCCAGACCGACACTGCTGCCGCCCTGGCCGACCAGATCGGCGACAGCCCCAAGGTCAGGCGCATCCTCTATCCCGGTCGCGCCGACCACCCCCAGGCGGCCGTCGCCCGGGCGCAGATGAGCGGCTTTTCCAGCCTGCTGGCCTTCGACCTGGGATCGCGGGAGGCCGCCTGGCGTTTCCTTGACGCGCTGGAGATCGTCGACATCTCCAACAACCTCGGAGACGCCAAATCCATGGCCACGCACCCGTCAACGACGACTCACCGGGCCATGCCAGAGGCGAATCGTCTGGAGATCGGCCTGACCGAGGGTTACGTGCGCATGTCGGTGGGTCTGGAGGACCTCAAGGACCTCTCCCGCGACATCGAAAGGGCGCTGGGCGCCGCCTGAGTTCAGTAAGGGCCATGAGCCGCATCAACCGCCGGGGCAGCCCGGACAGTCCGGTCTACCAAGCCCGCACGGGGGACATCCTGGTGCGCGTCGCCCCGACCTATCTGCCCGAGGACTCCAACCCCGAAAACGGCCGCTGGATCTGGGCCTACACCATCGAGATCGAGAACCACGGCAAGGACACCGTCACCCTGGTCTCGCGCCACTGGATCATCACCGACGCGCGCAACCGCGTGGAGGAGGTCCAGGGCGAGGGCGTGGTCGGCGAACAGCCGGTGCTGGGCCCCAGGGAAGCCTTCCGCTACGCCTCCGGCTGCCCCCTGAGCACCCCGTCCGGCGCCATGCGCGGGAGCTACCAGATGGTCACGGCCAAGGGCGACGCCTTCGAGGTCGAGATCCCGGCGTTTTCGCTGCATTTGCCGGGGGCGAGAAGGCGGCTGAACTAGGGTAGCGGAGGGGGCGGCGCCCTTTTAGTCCAGCGCCTCGCGCTCACGGCGTAGCCGTTCATCATGCGCCGCGACACGCGCCAGAAGCTCGTCGAGCTCGCAATACTTGGCCTCGATCTCGGCCGCCTCCTCCGGGCTCAAGGGCACGGGACGTGGTCGGCGTTCGCGGGGCTTCACCATCCTGGGGTCTCCATCGCGCACGGCGTCGCCGCTTCACGGGCGGCGCCAAAGTGAAGGCAGGGAGGGCGCGGAGCGCTCCGGCCTCGGCCGGGGGTAGTGGAGAGAGAAGGCCGAAACCGCCGCGCTCCGCGAAGCCGTTTTCCGGGTGCTGCGGTGGGCAGCCCGCTTAAGGCTTAGCCGCATCGACCCCCGGCGGGCGGGCGGCGGCGAAACCGTCCCCGGACCGTGAGCGTAACCCCCGCTCACCTGACCCCGCTCGAACTCCACCCCGCCGCCGCATCGGATCGCCTGGCCTAAGCGCCCTCCCCGTGCAGCGGGATGGGTGAAGGATACGGGCGGTGGAGGGGGTGGGGGACAGAGCGCGGTGTTTTCCCCGAACATCGCATAAAATAGCCCGTAAATCCAATAGGTTGCGGCTTTTCATCCGCCCAGACCCCGCGGGGCTCCCTCTCCCGGAGGGAGAGGGCCGGGGTGAGGGACTACGCAGCCAGCCCCGTAAACCCTCAACCTCCCACGCCTGCGGCGCGGGCCCCTCCTTCTCCCTCAGGGAGAAGGGGCCGCTCCCTAAGTCTCATGCAGGCCAGCCTGCCGGACGGTCCTCTCGGCATGAGGTGAAGGGTTGGTGGGGACCTCTGGAAATCAATGCTATCATGTGATAGCATCCACCCATGGCCCAACTCCTCGTTCGCGACATCTCGCCTGATCTGGTCAAGGCCCTCAAGGCCCGCGCCGCCAGCAACGGCCGCAGCGCCGAGGCGGAGCATCGCCTGATCCTCGAAGAACAGCTGAAGCCTCCCGTGAGTGACTTCTGGGAACAGGCCAGGGCTCTTCGCGACGAAACGCGCGGCAAGATCACCGGCAACTCGGCGGACCTGATCAACGAAGAGCGCGACAAGCGGTGACGCTCGTCATCGACGCCTCGGTGGCTGTGAAGTGGGTGCTGGATGAGGACGGAACGGAGGCCGCGTTCGCCCTCCAGGCCGAACCCCTGACGGCGCCGGCCCTCTGGCTTCTGGAGGCCGGCAACGCCCTTTGGAAAAGGGTCAGCCGCGGCGAATTATCACCGGAAGGCGCGGACATCCGGCTGGCGGCGCTAGGCCGGACGCCAGTGGAGACGACCCCCATCGAACGGGACCTGCCCGCGGCTCTCTCCCTCGCCACCGTGTTGAGACACCCGATCTACGACTGCCTCTACCTCGCCGCCGCGATCCGTGAGGACGCGGTGGTGGTGACGGACGACGCGCGGTTCGTGCGGGCGGTTGGCGGCATGGAGCATGCGGCGCGGGTCAGGCGGTTGGGGGCGTAGGCCGCCTTCGCGCGCCACCGCGATAGCCCTTCCCCCTGGAGGGGGGAAGGGTTGGGATGGGTGTGGAGGGGGTGGTCGCCAGCAAGAATGACGTCATGGTGAGCAGCACCCGCAGGGTGCGTGTCGAACCACGCAGGCTGTTCGTGCGTCCTTCGACACGGCCGTTTCACGGCCTGCTCAGGATGACGTGAAGCGCAGCTTGCCCGACGACCTCCACCCCCATCCCCGGCCCTTCCCCCCTCCAGGGGGAAGGGAGAACGCCCTTGATCTCTTGCCAGCCAGCCTGCCGGACGGTCCAGGTCAGTCAGGGGCAGGCCCTGCGGGCCTGTCGCTCCGCGACGCGAAGCGCCCTTGAGTGACCTGGACCGTCCGGCGATCGTCTCGGCATGAGATGAAGGGGTTGGTGGGGGCGATTTAGCTAGATACGTCAAGCACCGGATCAACCCAGTCTTCCGGAATTTCAATCTTCGCATCCACGCCGGCCTGCTCCTTCAAAAGGTAGAGGAGATTGCTGCCGGAGAGCAGTTCGATCGGCTTTCCTTCGGCGAACGCGAATGCCGCCTTTCCATAGCCGCTCGTGGTGACGAGGATTCCTTTCGAAGCCCCCTCGTTATGCACCGTCCCGAACAGGTCACGGACCGCGCTGACGCCGACGGTGTTCTTGTAACGCTTGGCTTGGACAATGACTTTCCCGCCAAGGACGGGCCGCGGATCAAAGGCGACACAATCCACGCCGCCGTCCCGGGAGGCTTGGGTCAGTTTTGTTTCCAATCCCATGCTTTGGAAGAGATTGGTGATCAGCGACTCGAACTCGCCTGGAGTCAGATCCATGAGATTCGGGCGAGTATCCAACATCGCCAGGACATCTTGCTCATCGACAAAACGCGGATCGGCCATGTTGATATCGACCACCGGCTTGACGGCTGCCAATTCCGCCGGGCTGCGCGAAACGCTGGCGTTAAGGCGCTTGAGGCAAGCCGAAGCTTCTACTGATCGAAGCTCAAGCGTCGAGAATGTCTCCCGGCCTACGCGCAGAGATACAATGCAAGGCTGAACCTCCCGACCAGTGCTTGGGTCGGTCGCAACCACAAAGCCGTTGATTGCGACGACATCCACTGGGGCCGAGGCGTCTGCCGAAAACACCTCGTAAACGCTGCGCAGCACGATCTGCGAGATCACGTCGATATACTGCGCCTTTCGCGACTTGTCGGTTCGGGATTTCTCGCGAATTTCATCCGCCGTTTTGATGAATGTGTACTTCTCGACAGTTGGAACGGCTTCGTCCAACGTCGGCAGTTGAAACTCCACCACCAGCTGTCGTGATTCCGGGACAAATCCCACACGAATAGAATTCGGAAACGAGTCCGGATAGTCCGAATTCGCCAACACAATTTCGTAGTAGGCTTTGATTGCTTCAGGTTCACGACTGAAAAAGGCGGTTTGAAATTCGTCGATTTCCTCGTTATGAGCGTCTGCTGCTGCGACCAGAGCTTCAATCGCTTTTGTACGTTGCTCAGAGAGCGCAGAGTACTCATCCGCCGCCGCCTGATGGCGACGCTCCCCTTCGGCCTTCGCCTTGGCGAGCCGCTCTGGGGCTCCGGGAAATAGCTTCTCGAAGAACCCTAGTGGCTTGGGGTCGAACGCCGATTTTACTGGTGCGTATAGAGCCTGTAGCCGCCGTTCGATTTGCGTCAGGTCCGCTTCCCTACGCAACTGGCTGAAATCAATGGCAGCGCTTCTGCCCAAGCTCGCGGTCAGAAGTGAGTTCAGTTCGAAATTTTGCTCTTCGAGTTCGCTGTTGAGATCCTCGACTTCCCCTGCCCTCGCTTCCAGGTAGTCCTGTCTAGCGGCCCGTTCATTTGCCCGGGCCTGCCTTTCCATGGATCGGCTATGGGCGACTTGCGAACGCACATTGGCTCGATGGGCCCTTTCAGACGCTCGCGCGGCTCGCATAACAGCCGCCGTGAAACTCCTGGCCATCTGTCCCCCCAAAGCCGTTCATCACGACAGTTAATACATACAGCCTAGGGATGATCTAGCGCACCCTATTCCACCTTCACCTCAATCCCCCCTACCCCGGCCCCTCCAGCTCATACACCCGCGAGCAGTACTCGCACGTCACCCGCACCATCCCGTCGTCCTCGACCATGGCCAGGCGCTCCTCCATCGAGAAGCTCTCCACCACCCCGGTGATCCGTTCCAGCGAACAGCGGCAAAACGCCTTCAGCGCCTTCGGCTCGAACAGCCGCACGCCGTCCTCGTTGAACAGGCGCCACAGCAGGGTCTCCGCCGGGAGGGTCGGGTCGATCAGTTCGTCTTCGCCGGTGGTTTCGAACAGGGCCTGGGCGCGGACCCAGGCGTCGGCGGTGTCGCCGCGGGTCTCGTCGCCGGCGATGTTCTGGATCAGCAGGCCGCCGGCGCGCCACGCAGGCCCCTCGCCGACATCCGCTTGGCCGACGGCCAGGCGGATGCGGGTGGGGGTCTGTTCCGACTGGGCGAAATACTGTTCGGCGCAGAGAGCCAGGGTCTCGCCCTCGATGGGGGTGACGCCCTGGTAGCGGTCCATGTCCGGGCCCTGGTCGACGGTCATGATGAACACGCCCTGGCCGAGCAGGGTCTTGGCGCCGGGGCGGGCAAAGCCGGTGCTGACTTCCGCCAGGCGCTCGGCGTCAAAGCGGCAGTAGCCGCGCAGGGCGCCGGCGGTGTCGTAGTCGACGACCACATAGGCCACCGGGCCGTCGCCCTGGGCCTGGACGATCAGCCGGCCGTCGAATTTCAGGCTGGAGCCGACCAGGGCGGCGAGCGCGCAGGCCTCGCCCAGCAGGTTGGCGACGGCCTCCGGGTAGTCGTGGCGGGTGAGGATCTCGTGCACGGCGTCGCCCAGCCGGACGATGCGGCCGCGCACGGGCCAGCCCTCGATCTGGAAGGTGGCGACGAGGTTGTCGGCGGGCGCCGTGGGGGTCGAGGAAGCGGTATCGGTCATGGCGCGACTACATAGGGCCTCGCGCGCGGAGTTGCGAGCCGGGGCGGAACGGGGCATGGACGCGGGCTCGCAACCCCGCCGAGGCTCCATGTCCCAGACCCGCCGCGCCCTGCTGTTCTCCGGCGTCGCCATCGCCGCCGCGCCCGCCCTGACCGCCTGCGCCTCCCTGTCCGCCCCCTGGGATGTCTCACCGCCAGAGGTCGCGCCGATCCTGCTGACCGACGACGCGGTCGACACCCAGTCGTACGCCCGGCCCCGCGAGGCGCGGGTGACGCATGTGGACCTGGACATCGTCACCGACTTTGACGCCCACACCGTCTCGGGGACCGCCGCCCTGACCATCCTGGCCCGGCCGGGGGCGAGCGAGGTGGTGCTGGATACGCTGGACCTGGCCATCAGGGGCGTGACCGACGGCGCCGGCCGGCCGCTGCGCTGGGCGCTGGGCGCCGCCGACGGGGCCAAGGGCGCGCCGCTGACCGTGCAGCTGGACGGCGCGAGCCGGGTAGTGGTGGCCTACAGCACCGGCGCCGGGGCGCTGGCGTTGCAGTGGCTGCCGCCGGAGCTGACCGCCGGCAAGGCGGCGCCCTATCTCTACAGCCAGGGCCAGCCGACCCTCAACCGCAGCTGGATCCCCACCCAGGACAGCCCCGGCGTGCGCCAGTCCTGGACCGCCCGGGTGGTCGCGCCCGAGGGCCTGACCGTGGTGATGAGCGGCGAAAAACTCACACCGAAGGGCGAGCCCGCCGGGCCGGGCCGGCGCGCCTTCCGCTTCCGCATGACCCATCCGACGGCGCCCTATCTGATCGCCATCGCCGCCGGGGACCTGGCCTTCCAGCCGCTGGGCCCGCGCACCGGGGTCTATACCGAGCCCTCGATGATGGGCCGGGCGGCCTATGAGCTGGCCGACACCGAGAAGATGGTCGCGGCCGCCGAGAGCCTCTACGGCCCCTACCGCTGGGGCCGCTATGATGTGCTGGTGCTGCCGCCGGCGTTTCCCTATGGCGGGATGGAGAACACCACCCTCACCTTCCTGACCCCGACCTTCATCACCGGCGACCGGGCCAATGTGGGCCTGGTGGCGCACGAGCTGGCGCACAGCTGGTCGGGCAACCTGGTGACCAACGCCACCTGGGACGACGTCTGGCTCAACGAGGGCTTCACCAGCTACGTCGAGAACCGGATCATGGAGGTGCTCTACGGCCCGGCGCGGGCGGGCATCGAGGCGGACCTCAGCTGGGACGAGCTGCAGCGCGACGTGGCCGCGGGACCGGCGGCGGCCGTGACCCTGTTCGGCCAGGGCACGACGGTGGAGTACGTCAAGGGCGAGGCCTTCCTGCGCACCCTGGAGCACGCCGCCGGCCGGGGCCGCTGGGATGCTTACCTGCGCGGCTATTTCGACCGCTTCGCCTTCCAGCCGCAGACGACGGCCGGGTTCCTGGCCGACCTGCGCGAGCATCTGGTCAAGGGCGACGCCGCGCTCGAGGCGAAGATGCAGCTGGACGAATGGGTCTATCAGCCGGGCGTGCCGTCGGGGGCGTATCACCTGCCCTCGCCCGCGTTGCTCAAGGTCGATGCGGCGCGGGCGGCGTTTCTCGCCGGCGGGCCGGTCGCCGCGATCCCGGGCAAGGGCTGGACGACCCAGGAGTGGAAGCGCTTCCTCGACGGCCTGCCGCGCAAGCTGACCGCCGCGCAGCTGGCCGAGCTGGACGGGGCGTTCGGCCTGTCGGCCTCGACCAACGCTTATGTGCGCTCCGGCTGGCTGGAGCTGGTGGTGGCCAACCGCTGGGCGCCGGGGCTGCCGTCGCTGGAGCAATTCCTCGGCAGCGTCGGACGGGGCCTTTTCATCCGCCCGCTCTACACGGGCCTGAGCAAGGACCGCGAGTGGGGCCTGCCCCTGGCCCGCCGGTTCTTCAACCAGAGCAAGGCGACCTACCACCCGTCCCTGGCGGCGGGGATCGAGAAGACCATCGCGGCGGCCGAAGGGAAGTAGCGGGTCGGCGGCGGCCGTCGGTCGCTGTCGGTCAGCCGAAGACCTTCAGCGAGACGTTCAGGAGCGTCACCAGGGCGGTAACGCCGCCGAGCAGCAACAGCGCCTGCTGGCGGAGCTTTTCGCTGACCTCAGCGCGGACGTCGGCGAAGCCCGCCCGCATATCGTGGCGCAGCATTTCGAGTTCAGCTTTTACGTCCGACTTCGTCGCCATACCGGCGAGGTCCGCCTTGGTCGCGGCCGCCAGCGCTTCGAAATCCGCTTTGGTCGCCGCGCGCAAGGCGTCCAGATCCGCCTTTGTCGCCAGGCGGCTGAGATCCGCCTTGGTCGCCATGTCAGCGAGGTCCGCCTTGGTCGCCATGTCAGCAACGTCCGCCTTCGTCGCCAGGTGACTGATGTCCGGCATGGCGGACGCGTGCTGGAACACCGACACAACCGCCTCGGCCACGCCTTCGGCCATCCCCGCTTCGCGGAGCTGCTTTGAGGCGCTGAGGGTGTCGAAGACGAACGGCGTCATGCGAACAACCTAAAGGCGTGTTCTCGTTTTGTCTACCATAAATGTCGCAGTCTTCAGTCCCGCGGGACCGGCCGCTCCAGCTCTTCGAGCGCCTCGGTGAGCACGTCCATGCGCTTGGCCAGGGCCGTGGCGGCGTCGCGTAGGCCCAGGTTGTAGAACCGCGGGCCGATCCGCTCGGCCATGAAATCGAGCAGGAACTCGGCGTCCAGGCCGCCGATCTCCACATCAAGCTCGGCCTTCAGATGAGCCCTCAGGCTGCGCGCCAGCAGCTCGCGGTCGGGCTTGTCGATCGCCGGGTCGGCCATCGCCCTAGCCGATCTTGCCGAAGCACCAGGCGAGGATCGACTTCTGGGCGTGGATGCGGTTCTCCGCCTCGTCCCAGACCAGCGATTGCGGGCCGTCGATGACCCCGTCGCTGACCTCCTCGCCCCGGTGCGCCGGCAGGCAGTGCAGGAACACCGCCTTCTGGTCGGCCACGGCCATCAGGTCCTCGTCGACCTGGAAGGACTCGAAGGCGTCCAGCCGGGCCTCGCCGTCGACGTCGCCCATCGACACCCAGGTGTCGGTGACCACGCAGTCGGCGCCGCGGACCGCCTCGCGCGGGTCCTCGGTCATCTCGATCCGCCCCTGCTGCTCGGCCGCGCGGGCCAGGTCGTAGAGGTCGGGGTGATAGGCCGCCGGGCAGGCGATGTTCAGCTTGAAGCCCAGCTTCGGCGCGGCGTGGATGAAGCTGGCGCAGACGTTGTTGCCGTCCCCGACCCAGGCGATGGTCTTGCCGGTGATCGGCCCGCGATGCTCCTCGAAGGTGAGGATGTCGGCGAGGATCTGGCAGGGGTGGCTGCGGTCGGTCAGGCCGTTGATCACGGGAATCGTGGCGTTCTGGGCGAACAGCTCGACATCGTCGTGCCGGTTGGCGCGGATCATCACCGCGTCGACCATGCGCGAGAGGACCTTGGCCGTGTCCTCGATGCTCTCGCCGCGGCCCAGCTGCATGTCGGCCGAGGTCGAGATGATGCCGGCCCCGCCCAGCTGGCGGATGGCCGCGTCGAAGGAAAAGCGGGTGCGGGTGGAGTTCTTCTCGAAGATCATCGCCAGGGTCCGGCCCTCGGCGGGCGCGTCCGCGTCGACCCGCGCCTGGGTCCAGCCGCGACGGGCCGCCTTGCGGGTGCGGGCGTCGTCGAGGATGGCCCGCAGGTCCGAGGACTCGAGCTTCCAGATGTCGAGGAAATGCCTGACCGCGCTCATGCCGCCGCCTTGGCCCGCGCGACTTCGCAGGTCCGCTCCAGCTTCTCGACGGCCTCGCGGGCTTCGTCGACGGTCAGCAGCAGCGAGGGCAGCAGGCGCACGCAGTTGTCGCCGCCGCCGGCCACCAGCAGCTTCTGGTCGCGGGCCATGGCCATGAACTCGCGGTTCACCGGGGTGACCTTCAGGCCGATCAGGAAGCCCTTGCCGCGCACATCGACGATGATGTCCGGGTAGCGGTCCTTCAGGCCGGTGAGCTGCTGGTTGAAGTAGCCGGCCACGTCGCGGACGTTGGCCAGGGTCTCTTCCTTGCTGATCTCGTCGAAGGCGGCCATGCCGATGGCCATGGCCAGCGGGTTGCCGCCGAAGGTCGAACCGTGCACGCCGACAGTCATCCCGGTCGCGGCCCGGGCAGTGGCCAGACAGGCGCCGACCGGGAAGCCGCCGCCGAGGGCCTTGGCGATGGCCATGATGTCGGGCGTCATGCCGGCCCATTCATGGGCCCACAACTTGCCGGTCCGACCCATGCCGCACTGGACTTCGTCGAAGATGATCAGGACGCCGTTCTCGTCGGCCATCTGACGCATCCAGCGCAGGTCTTCGTCCGGGGTGGCGCGACAGCCGCCCTCGCCCTGCACC
>JAUXTQ010000026.1 GCA_030678995.1 Caulobacter sp. | reverse complement strand
GTGTTCCGGCCTCGACCCTGGCGGTCGACTGGAAGGGCGAGTCCGAACTGGCCGTCGCCACCGGCGATGGTGTCAAGGAACCGCTGAACCGCCGTTCGACGATCCAGATCAACTTCTGATCCACGATCTCGGCGTAAAGCTGATCCAAAGCGAGGCCCCGGTGGAAACACCGGGGCCTTTGCCTTTGCGGGCGTCGGTGACCCGTCACGACGGTCGATCGAGCCGGGCGGTGATGCGCAGATTGGGTCATGACCACCTTCAGCGACCTCCACTGGCCGTCGGCCGACGGCCTGAGGCTTCACGCCCGCGACTACCCAGGGTCCGCCGCGGCCGCCCCAGTGGTCTGCATCCACGGCCTGACCCGCAACGCCCGCGACTTCGAGGACCTGACCCCGGTCATTGTCCGTGAGACGGGCCGGCGGGTGCTGGCGGTGGACGTTCGCGGGCGAGCGGGCTCGGAGCGGTCCGCCGATCCCGCCAGCTACAATCCCGGCGTCTACGCCGGCGACATGCTGGCCCTGCTGGCGCGGTCCCGCTGACCGTTCATTTGCGCGTCAGGCCGCGATCGCTAAGGTCACGCCGGTCCAGCCGCTTTCCGAGTGCCCGCCTTGTCCCAGCCCGTTCTCGCCGTCGAAGACCTGAAGGTCAGTTTCGAAACCCATGACGGCCTGGTGGAGGCGGTGCGGGGGGTCAGCCTGTCGGTGGCCGCCGGCGAGTGCCTGGGCGTGGTCGGCGAGAGCGGCTCGGGCAAGAGCCAGACCTTCATGACCGTCATGGGTCTGCTGGCCGGCAACGGCATAGCGACCGGCTCGGCCCGGTTCGAGGGGCAGGAACTGCTGGGCCTCAAACCCGCCCAGCTCAACAAGATCCGCGGCTCGAAGATGACCATGATCTTCCAGGATCCGCTGACCGCCCTGACCCCGCACGTGCGGATCGGCGAGCAGATCGCCGAGCCCCTGAGACTGCACCTGGGCCTGTCGGGCGAGGCTGCGCGCAAGCACGCCCTGGACTGGCTGGAGCGGGTGCGCATCCCCGAGGCGGCCCGGCGGATGAACCAGTATCCCCACGAGCTCAGCGGCGGCATGCGCCAGCGGGTAATGATCGCCGGCGCCATGGCCTGTGGCCC
This sequence comes from Caulobacter sp., assembly GCA_030678995.1. GTDB lineage: Bacteria > Pseudomonadota > Alphaproteobacteria > Caulobacterales > Caulobacteraceae > Caulobacter. The sequence continues at coordinate 71,122 of JAUXTQ010000026.1, read as the reverse complement.
CCGGCTGCTGATCGCCGACGAGCCGACGACGGCGCTCGACGTCACCGTCCAGGCCGAGATCCTCGACCTGATGGCCGAGCTGATGCGCGAGACCGGCTCGGGCATGGTGCTGGTGACCCACGACATGGGCGTCATCGCCCGCCTGGCGGACCGGGTCTGCGTGATGAAGGACGGCGCCTATGTCGAGGAGGGGCCCGTCGAGGCGGTCTTCGACCGGCCGAAGACCGATTACACGCGCGCCCTGCTGGCGGCGATCCCGCGGCTGGACCGGCTGGACCGCGGCGGACGGCCGACGCCTGACCCGGTCGCCGCGGACGCGCCGGTCGTGGTGCGCGGCGAAGGCGTGAAGGTCTGGTTCCCGATCCACCAGGGCGCTTTCGGCAAGGCCCGTCCCCTGCGGGCGGTGGACGGCGTCGATTTCGAGATCCGCCAGGGCGAGACCCTGGGCGTGGTCGGCGAAAGCGGCTGCGGCAAGTCGACCCTGTCGCGCGCGGTGCTGAACCTGCTGCCGCCGGGCGGGGCGGAGCTGGGCGGGGCGGTCACGGTGCTGGGCCGGGACATCACCCATGCCGACCGCGAGACCATGCGGGCCGCCCGCAAGGATCTGCAGATCGTCTTCCAGGATCCTCTCGCCAGCCTGGATCCGCGCATGCCGATCGGCGATTCCATCGCCGAGCCGCTGGAAGTGTTCCGCCCCGGCCTCAGCCGCCTGGACCGCCGCGCCGCCGCCGCGGCCATGATGGAGCGCTGCGGGCTGGCCCCCGAGCTGGTCAACCGCTATCCGCACGAGCTGAGCGGCGGCCAGAACCAGCGGGTCGGCATCGCCCGGGCGATGATCCTGGAGCCGAAGCTGGTCATCTGCGACGAGGCGGTCAGCGCCCTGGACGTGTCGATCCGGGCGCAGATCATCGATCTGCTAATCGATCTGCAGAAGTCGCTGGGCATGGCGATGATGTTCATCAGCCATGACCTGGCCGTGGTCCGCGAGATCAGCCACCGGGTGGTGGTCCTCTATCTCGGCCGGGTCATGGAACAGGCCAGCCGCGAGCAGCTCTACGAGGACCCGCGGCACCCCTACACCAAGGCCCTGCTGTCGGCCGCGCCGATCCCCGATCCGAAGATCGAGCGCACGCGCCTACGGGTGCGGCTATCGGGCGAGCCGCCCTCGCCGATGGACCCGCTGGCGGCCCTGCGCTTCCTGCCCTCGAAACTGCCTGTCGATCCCGCCGCGCCGGTCTATAGTCCCAGGCTCGAAGAGGTGGCGCCGGGCCATCTGGTCAGCGAGTTCGATCCCGCCTGACCGTCATCCGCTGATGGGTTCCTCGCCAGCGTGGCGACCGCCGCCTTCGTCGCGCCCGCGCTCGCCGCTGCCCCGCCGGTCGCGACCCGAAGACGAAGGCCGTGTTTGACGCCATCTCGCCGCTGAACCTGACCGACAGGATGACCAAACCGCTGTTCGTCATTCAGGGCCGCAACGATCCCCGGGTGCCCTGGACCGAGGCCGAGCAAATCGTCGCCAGGGTCCGGGCGAGGGGCGGCGAGGTCTGGTACATGATCGCCGCCGACGAGGGTCACGGCTTCCGCAAGAAACAGAACATCGACGCCCAGCGCGAGGCCGAGACGCTGTTCCTGCGGAAGGTGTTCAGGCTGTAGGGGTCAAACGCCGAACGCCCCTTCGATTTCCTCGGAGCCCATCCGATCAAAGTCGCGTGGAACGGAGATTTCGCCGGCCAAGAAGCCGAGTCGGCGGACTTGGGGCCCCACTGGCGCGTCGAGGCGTGAGACCTTCACCAGCGGTTTGCCGGCCTTGGCGATGACGAACGGTTCGCCGTCGACCGCCTGCTCGATCAAGCGGGACAGATGGGCCTTCGCCTCGCGGATGCTCACCGTGCGCACGGCTACTTTCTCCAAAATATTCCAACAAGTTTACTCCCGCCTCAAATGTCCTGCGAGCAGCCAAACAAGACATCCGCCCCGCCGTCCGTTAGGAACGCCCCATGACCGCCTTCGCCGTTCCGATCCGCCCGCAGCCGACCGTGCCCGTGCAGGGGTCCGACCGGCCGTTTCCGGTCCGCCGCATCCTCTGCGTGGGCCGCAACTACGCCGCCCATGCGCGGGAGATGGGGGCCGACGGGCGTGACCCGCCGTTCTTCTTCACCAAACCCGCCGACGCCGTGGTCCTGCCCGGCGCGGACGTGCCCTACCCCTCGGCAACGGCCGACCTGCACCACGAGATCGAGCTGGTCGCCGCGATCGGCGAGGGCGGCGCGCTGTTCGGCCTGGCCGTCGGCGTAGATCTGACCCGCCGCGACCTGCAGAACAGCTTCAAGGCCAGGGGCCAGCCGTGGGACGCGGCCAAGGGCTTCGACGCCAGCGCGCCGATCTCGGCCATCGTCCCCTGGACCGGCCCGACCCCGCAGGGCCGCATCACTCTCAGCGTCAACGGTGTCACCAAACAGGACGGCGCGGTCGCCGACATGATCTGGTCGCTGGAGGAAATCCTCGTCGAGGCCGGCAAGCTCTGGAGTCTCGAGGCCGGCGATCTGATCTACACCGGCACCCCCGAGGGCGTCGGCCCGCTGGTCCGCGGCGACCGCGTCGAGGGCTCGGTCGAGGGCGTCGGCGCCCTGGCGTTCACGGTCGTCTGATGGGCAGGCTGCTGCTGCACAGCGCCTGGCGCGCCTCGGCCCCTTATCGGGTGCGGATCGGGTTGAACCTCAAGGGGCTCGCATACGACTACGCCCCCGTCGATCTCGTCGCCGGCCAGCAGCGGGGCGAAGCCTACGGCGAGGTCAACGCCCAGCACCTGGTGCCGGCGCTGGAGGTCGACGGCCAAGTCCTGACCCAGTCGCTGTCGATCCTCGAATGGCTGGACGAGACCTACCCGGACCCGCCCCTGCTGCCGAAGAATCCCTTCGACCGCCAGGTGGTGCGGGCCATGAGCACGATCATCGCCTGCGACATCCATCCGGTGAACAACCTGCGCATCCTCAAGGCGCTGGCCAGGCTGGAAGTCGGGCAGCCGGCCATCGACGAGTGGGTCCACCGCTGGATCGGCGAGGGCTTTGCCGCGTTGGAGCCGATGGTGGCCCGCCACGGGGCGGGTTTCGCCTTCGGAGACGCCCCGACGTTGGCCGATTGCTGTCTTGTGCCGCAGGTCTACAACGCCCGCCGGTTCAAGGTGGATCTGACGCCCTTCCCGGCCCTTGTCCGGGCGGCCGATATGGCGGCGGAGCATCCGGCCATCGCCGCCGCCCATCCCGACAACCAGCCTGACGCGCAGGTTTAGGGAGCCGCCATGCTCGAGGACCTGAAGGACAACAACCGCGACTGGTCGCGCCGCAAGACCGAGGTCGATCCGGATTTCTTCAAGCGGCTCGAGAACCAGCAGAGCCCGGAGTATCTGTGGATCGGCTGCTCCGACAGCCGGGTGCCGGCCAATGAGATCGTCGGCCTCGACCCGGGCGAGCTGTTCGTCCACCGCAATGTGGCCAACCTCGCCCCGCCGCAGGACGCCAACTATCTCAGCGTGCTGCAGTTCGCCGTCGACGTGATCCAGGTGAAGCATGTGATGGTCGTGGGCCACTACGGCTGCGGCGGCGTGCGGGCGGCGGTGGACGGTGTGCGCCGGGGCCTGGTCGATCACTGGCTGCATCCGATCCGCGAGGTCTACGCCGCCAACCGCGGCGAACTGGAGGCGATGGACGAGAAGGATCGCTGGGACCGCCTGTGCGAACTCAACGTCATCCGCCAGGTGCAGAACGTCGCTTCCGACGTCTTCGTCCAGGACGCCTGGGCCCGCGGCCAGCCGCTGTCCGTGCACGGCTGGTGCTACCGCCTGTCCAACGGGCTGGTGAACGACCTTGGCGTGACGGTGTCCAACCCCGAAGAGGTGGACGAGCTGAAGCACGGGTGATCCTCCTCCATCGGGGGAGGCGGCTCGCCGTCAGGCGAGACGGAGGGGGTCGCCCAGGACAGGCATCTGAGCGGACCCCCTCAGTCAGGCCTGCGGCCTGACAGCTCCCCCGATGGGGAGCATCACCCCTTCACCCGCACCTTCGCCCGGGCCTCGCGGCCCTGCGGGTCGACGACGATCACCTCGTAGAAGCCCGGCGCGGCCGGTCGCCAGATGGTCCGTCCACTGACGGGATCGACGATCAGTGGCCGCCCGTCGACATACCAGCTAAGCCCCTCGCCGCTGGCAGCCAGCACCAGGCCCCGCGACGACGGTCCGAAAGCCTCGACCTGCACGGTGGCGCCGTTGGGCGGGAAGATCAGGTTGGGGCCCCGATCCGGCCGATCCAGGGTGGCCAGGGCGGCCGGCGCGGCGCGTGGGTTGATGCGCGGCGCGGCCGTATGCGGAGCGGACAGGATGTCGGCGGTGTCGAACAGCATCGGCAGGGCCGCCTCGCGCCCGGTCAGGCCGCCGCGCGCGCCGCCGTCGGCGCGGCCGGTCCAGACGATGATCACATAGCCGCCGACCACCCCCGCCGCCACCGCGTCGCGAAAGCCGTAGGAGGTGCCGGTCTTGTAGGCCATGCCGCCACCGCCCTGGATGAGGGCGCCGGGGATGCGCCCCTTGGGCGCCGGGGCCTCGCGCAGGATGTCGAGCACCTGGCGCGCCGCCTCCGGCCGCACCAGCCGCGCGCCCCGGCTTCGCCCGCGCCGGGCGGCGTCGGCCTCGGTGAAGGCCAGGGGTTTGGCGATTCCCTCGTCGCCAAGGGCGCAGTAGAGCACCGCCAGGTCGCGCAGGGTGATCCCCTCGCCGCCGAGGGCCAGGGCCAGGCCCGGCGCGCGGGTCTTCGCCTGAGGCCGCACCAGCCGCACCCCCGCCGACTCCATGCGGGCGAGGAAGTTGGCCGGGCCGATCCGCTCCATCATCGCCACTGCGGGCACGTTGAGCGAATGGGACAGGGCCTCGCGGGCGGTGACCTTGCCGCGGAACACCCTGTCGAAGTCCTCAGGCTGATAGTCATTGAACCGCGTGGCCACGTCCTGCATCTCGGTGTCCGGCGCGGCGACGCCGTCGTCGAAGGCGAAGGCGTAGATGAACGGCTTGAGCGCCGAGCCCGGCGAGCGCAGGGCTCTCGTCATGTCGATCCAGCCGCCCGAGCGGTCCAGTCCGCCCGACCCGACCAGGGCGCGCACGGCCCTGCCCTCGATCTCCACCACCATGATCGCCGCGGTCGCCTCCGGTCCCTGCTCGCGGGCGTAGGCGGCGGCCAGCGGCTCGAGGCGGGCCTGCAGGCCGGCGTCCAGGGTGCTGACCACCGTGGCCTGGCCGGCCGGCGCGCCGCGCGCCAGCTCGCCGGCGGCGTGCCAGGCCCGGGCCGGAAAGGGCGCGCGCGACGGCAGCGGCTCGCTCTCCGCCTCCTCCGCTTCGCGCTGCGTGACCTGCCGCGCGGCGACCATCCGCTGCAGCACCAGCCGCCGGGCGGCGCGGGCGGCGCCAGGGCGGCGGTCGGGGCGTCGGGCCTCCGGCGACTGCGGCAGGGCGATCAGCAGGGCCTGTTCGCCCAGGGTCAGGGTCTCGGGCTCGTGGCCGAAGTAGGACAGGCTGGCCGCCCGCACCCCCTCCAGATTGCCGCCGTAGGGGGCCAGCGTCAGATAGAGGGCGAGGATCTCCCGCTTGGAATAGCGGACCTCCAGCTGCACCGCCCGGATCATCTCGATCAGTTTCGCGCCCAGGGTGCGGGGCCGGGGCTCCAGCAGCCGGGCCGTCTGCATGGTCAGGGTTGAGGCGCCGGAGACCACGCGGCCGCGGATGGCCGCCGACCCACCGGCGCGGATGACGGCAAGGGGGTCGACCCCGCCGTGGGTCCAGAACCGGCCGTCCTCGATGGCCACCAGCCGGCGCAGGAAGGTCTTGTCGGTCCGCTTCAGGTCCGCGCGGATCCGCCAGCGGCCGTTCTCGACCGGCAGGGCGCGCAGCCAGGCCCCGCGACGGTCCACCACCACCGGCGAGGATCGCTCGCCCCGCGACAGGTCGGGGGGAAACAGCAGATCCGCCGTCAGCAGCACGACTTCGAGGGCCAGGAGGATGATCAAGCCACGGACGACACGCCCAACGGCGTCTCCCTTCCCCCTGGAGGGGGGAAGGTTGGGGGATGGGGGGGGAGGTCCGTCCACCGCACCTGCGTTGGACGGCGAGGGATCGCCCTCCGACACCGCGCGGGCCGAACCGGCGCCACCCCCATCCCCGGCCCTTCGCCCCTCCAGGGGGAAGGGAGCGTCGCGTGAAGGCGGCCCCTTATCGGGCGACTCGGACACGCTTGAACTCTAACTCCCCGGCGCAATGGTCGTCCGCGTCGCCGCGCCGCGTGCGTTGACGCTGGGCCGATACATGTCCCGCGCTTCCGGCGCCGGCAGGAAGAAGTCGCCCGGCGTCACCGCCCTGGCCACATAGGCCATGGCGAAGCCGCGTCCGCCGCCCAGGTCGAGCGCGGCGATGTAGCGGTCGTCGCGCGCTTCCTGGACGTCGACCCCGGAGAGCTCGCCGAGGAACTTGAACGGTCCCTCCTTGGCGTCCTCGGGACTGAGCACGGTCTCGATCTCCCAGCCGGCCGGCAGGGCGTCGTCGACAATCAGCGGCACGGTGCGGGCCTGGCCCGAGCGGCCAAAGACCAGCACGATGATCCGGTCGCCCTGGCGCACGGCGGCCAGGTTCACCGGCGCTCCCTGCATGGTGAAGTAGCGCTTGTCGATGGAGAGGCCGTTGCCCTCGGCGCCGGGCGCCGCCACCGTCGTGCCGCGCACGGTCACCGTCCGCCACAGGGCGTTGCCCCTGTTGGTGAACCGGGCGGAGGCCAGCTGGCCGACCACCCAGCGCGGCGCGCCGCCGGCGGGGGTCAGGGCCGTGGCCCCGACCGCCTCGATGCGGATGGCGCCGGCCTTCCTGAGCATGAAGGAGGCGGCCTGCAGCAGGCGGGCCTGCTCCTGGGTGTTGAGCGCGTCGGGATCCCGCACGGCGTTCTCCAGCCGTTTCTCCAAGCCGCGGGCGATGTCGTCCTCCCCGGCCTCGTAGGCCAGGGCGACGATCGCGGCCAGATCGCGCAGCTGGCTCTGGTACCAGTCGGCGTCGTCGCGGTAACCGAGGGTCGACACCGCCCGTTTGAAGGCGGAGCGGGCGCGGGCGCGGTCGCCCATCAGGGCCAGGCCGGCGCCAACCTGGGCGCGGGCCAGCGGCGAGTCGTCGTCCTTCATGTGGACGTCGTGCCACCAGCGCAGGCGGGCCAGGTCGCCCCGTCCGGCCTTGGCCAGAATGTAGAGGGCGTAGGCCGAGGCGCGGCTGCGCATCCGCTCGGTGGCCTTCTTGGAGTCAGCGGCGTTGCGGTACCACCACTCCGGATACTCCAGGCGGTAGGACACGCTGGCCCAACCTTCCGGCCGGCTGATCTGGCGCATGGCCGACAGGGCCCGCTCCATGGCCGCTTCCGGCACCGGGGCGCCGCGCAGCCTGGCTTCCCAGAGGAAGTCGGTGGCGTAGGCGCCCAGCCAGGCGTCGGCCTCGCCGTCGCCGACCCGCCACAGGCCGAAGGCTCCGTCGAGGGTTTGGCGATCCAGCAGCCGGCCGACCGCGTCGTTCAGCGCCGCCGAGGACGAGCGCTTCTTGGGATCGGCGGCCATCTCGCGGGCGTAGAGCAGCGGATAGGCCACCGACACCACCTGCTCGGTGCAGCCGTAGGGGTAGCGCGACAGGGAGATGGCGATCGGCGCCGGGTCGAAGCCGCGGAACGGCGAGTAGCTGACCTGCAGGGTCACGTCGCCCGCGGCCATGCCCGCCAGCAGCTGCCCCGGCGGGGTGTAGCTCTCGCCGGCCCGCTGCAGCTCGATCGTGGTGCGGGTGATCGGACTCCAGCCCAGCCGGGTCTGGATCGGATAGTCCTTGCCCGTGGTGAAGCCCGGGCCGGTGACCTTGAAGCCGACCTTGCCGATGCCCGAACGGGTCGGGGCCAGGAAGGGGATCCGTTCGGCGACCCGCTGGCCCAGCGCCAGCTGGAACAGCTTGCGGAAGACCATCTGGATGCCGCCCGAAGAGGTGGTCTCGGCGGTATAACCGCCGGCCACGCCCTCGACATTGTGCAGCTCCAGGGTGGCGTAGGGCCGGTCGCCCGGCGCGAGGAAACGGGGCAGGTTGAGATCGGCCACCACCGCCTCGCGGACGGTCATCGCCTTGGAGGTGGAGCCGACGGCCTCGTCGGTCCAGGCCACGGCCATGATCCGCAGCTCGCCGTTGAACTCGGCGGCGGGCAGCTTGACCCGCGCCTTGCCGTCCAGGCCGGTCTCGACGACGCCCGACCACAGGGCCACCGACTTGATCGGCGTCACCGTCAGCCCCTCGCCGCCGAGCTGGTCGGCGCCGAAGTTGACGTTGGCTGGCGCGCCCAGGTTCGGGTCGAGCAGGCGGCCGTAGTCGTCGCGGTAGTCGAGGGTCAGGGCCCGCTTGCCGAAGTACCATTTCACCGGATCGGGGGTGTCGAACTTCGTCAGGCGCAGGATGCCCTCGTCCACCGCCGCGATGGTGACCCGGGCCCGCTGGCCGACCTTGAGGCCCTTGACGGTCACGGGCACCTCGACCGGCGCGCGCGAATTGAGCTTCACCGGTGTGCCGAGGTCGACGGTCAGCCGTCGCCCCTTCGGATCGAGCGGGACATACATCAGGCCGAGCGCGCGGCGCGGCTTTGGCGTCGCCGCCGGATCGCGCGGCTGGATCACGCTGACCAGCACATAGGCCCCGCCGCCCCAGGCGGCGCTGGTTTTCAGAGTCACGGTCCCGCCATTGGGGCCGACCGAGAAGGTCTTGAAGTCGATCACCCGGTCGGTGGCCACGGCCACCTGGGCCTCGCCGGCATAGGGCGCCTTGATGGTCAGGGTGATGGTGTCGCCCTGGGCGTGGGGTCCGGTCCCGGCGGTGATGCGCACGAAGTCGGGCGCCTCGGCGTCCTTGGCGGGCGCGCCCCAGCCGGCGGCGAAGCGGATGACGCTCTTGGCGCCGCCCGGGCCTTCGACGACCACGCGATAGTCGCCCCAGCCCAGCCGCCGCGCGATGCGCGCGGCCCCGCCGGCGCCGATGGTCAGGCTGCCCTTCTGGACCACCACGTCGCGGCTGGTGCGCCGCCACTGCCAGCGGCCATCCTGCTGGAACCAGTCATAGTCCCAGTTCTCCGAGATCAGGGTGTAGCTGGCGCCGGGCGCGGCGATGCGCTGACCCTTCGCGTTCACGGCGATGAAGTTGAGCGCCACCGGGGCGGCATTGCCACCCGTGGCGTCGCCCTGCTCGACCTTCACGCCGAGGTAGACCGGTCTGGTGCGGACCTTGAGGAACAGGCTTTCGCGCACCGGCCGGCCACCGGGCTCGAACACCGAGGCGGTGACCGTGGCCTTCAGCGGCGAGGTGGTGTCGCCCGCCTCCGCCGTGCTCAGGGACAACAGCGCCCGGCCGTCGCCGTCGGTGACCGACGAGCCCAGCTCGATGAACTTCTCGCTGAACGGGTTGAGCTGGTCGCCCCATTCATAGTCCTTGAAGGCCGGGAAGGGGTTGGGATCGTACATGATCCGCGCCTCGCCCTGGGTCTGCAGGCCGGCGCCCGCCGCGCCGTAGAGGAAGCGGGCCATGACGGAGACCTGGCGGGTCTCGCCGGCGCCGACGGGCACGGCTTCCTGGCCGTCGGTGCTGACCGCCAGCCGTTGAGGCGCGAAGTCCTCCACCGAGAAGGACAGGGCCCCGGCGGCGTCCTTGATCCCCTCGATCTCAAGGGTGGCCCGCCAGCGGCCGCGCGGCGCGCTCTTCGGCAGGGCGATGTCGGCGGTGATCGCGCCGGTCGGGGCGCGGTCGAAGGCGACGCGCTTGAACTCTACGCCGGAGGGCCGGCGGATGATGATCACGCCCTTACGGTCCTTGACCGCCCGGGACTGCAGGTCGCGGATCAGGGCCGACAGGTGGACCGTCTCGCCCGGCCGGTAGATGCCGCGGTCGGAATAGAGGAAGCCGTCGATCTCGCTGTCGGCGACCCGGCCGCCGGTCTCGTCTTCCGTGCCGGCCGTGGTGCGGCCGCCCATGCCCTGTTTCGACAGGTCGACCGGCGAGCGGTCGAGGTCGAGCACCGCCAGGTCGCCCTGCGGGCCATAGGCCATGACCATCCTGGGCCGCATGCCGCCCTCGCCCTCCAGCAGGGGCCGCAGGAAGCGGACCCGGCCGGAGCCGTCAGCGCGGGCCTCGGCGAGGTCCTCGCCGTTTTTGGCCACCAGAGCCACCCGCGTGCCGGGCTGCACCCGGGCGGTCTTCAGCGAACGCACGACCACGTCGAGGGACTCGACCCCGTCGTAGGCGATCATCGCCATGTCGGTGAACACGATCCAGCGCCGCGCCTGGGCCGGCTGGGTCCCTTCGCCGCCGTCGTCGTCCTTGCGGACGCCGGAGGAGGCGTCGCGCGCCTTGATCACATAGCCGCCCGGTCGCATGTCCTTGAGCACGGCGCCCAGCGGGAAGACCGTGGTCACCCGCTCGCCGGCGCCGCCGCGCACGGCGACCTCGCCCTTCCAGACCACGCGCCCCTCGTCGTTGGGGCTGTCGTCGCCATAGTCGCCGGGCCAGTCGCCCTCGCCGGTGGGGTCCGGGGCGCTGATGCTGGTCCGCACCAGGTTGCGGTCGGCCACGCGCCAGACCTCGATCGACAGGCGGGTGACATTGACCGTCTCGATGCCCACCCCGTCGCTGTCCTCTCGCGGCAGGATCACGCCGTCGCCGGCGAATCCGACATAGGGCGGCTTCTCGCCGAAGGTGAAGTCGACGTCGGCGTTGGCCGCCAGGGTCTGGTTTCCGGCGCCGGGCAGGCCCTTGAGCAGGGTCACGCGGCGCTCGGTCAAGCCAAGCCCGCCGATGCACAGCTCGGCCTTGTTGGCCGGGTTGACGCTGACCGCGGGCGTGCCGCCCAGGTCCGGCGAGACCAGCACGAAGTCGGCGTAGGCCTTGCCCGGGTCGAGGGGCCTGGTCATCTCGATACAGGCCAGCGGCTCCGCCTTGCTGGTGTCCAGGCGGGTCTTCCAGACCGCGAAGCCCTCGGGCCTCGGAATTCCACGCCGGGGGGCGCCGGCGGCCCTGGGTTTGCCGAACATCGACCACAGCGACGCGCGCTGGGGCGCCTCGGACACGACCGAGCCTTTCGGTCCGCCGGCGTCCTTGCCCTGGAAGCCGCCGCTCAGCACTGTGGCCGTCACCAGTCCGCCGCCGAAGCCGGCCGCCAGGGCGATGGCCGCGATGGCCCCGACCGGCATGTGCCAGCCCTTCCAGAACGGCCGCCGCTCCTTGGGGCGCTCCATCGCCAGGGGCTCGTGGCCCTCCGACGGCGCGTCGGCGGCGGGTTCGTGCGGGGTTTCGTCGGACGGCGTCATGGGAGCCCTTCCCGGGCCTTGAGGGTTCTTCGAAGAACGATGTGAGCCCAAGCCTGCCAGTGGGTCAATCCGCTCACGAGTCGGCTCCCGTGACAGGCGAGTGGCGGCAAGATCGTGCTTGACCTAGCGGCATATGCGGGACATTTGCCGCGCCAAATCCTTTTGGAAGGAAAAGACCATGCGCGTTGGCGTTCCAGCGGAGATCAAGCCCGGCGAACATCGGGTGGGCCTGACCCCCACGGCGGTTCGCGAGTATGTCGCCCACGGTCACGACGTGCTTGTGGAAGCGGGCGCCGGACAGGGCGCGGGCTATGCCGACGAGGCCTTCCGCCGGGCCGGGGCGACTATCGCCGCCGACGCCGACGCGGTGTTCGCCGGGGCGGACATGATCATCAAGGTCAAGGAACCGCAGAAGATCGAGTGGGAGCGGCTGGAGCCACGCCACATCCTGTTCACCTACCTGCACCTAGCGCCCGATCCCGCCCAGACCGAGGGTCTGATCAAGTCGGGCTGCGCGGCGATCGCCTACGAGACCGTCACCGACGCCCGGGGCGGCCTTCCGCTGCTGGCGCCGATGTCGGAGGTGGCCGGCCGGATCGCGGTCTTCTCCGCCGCCGAGACCCTGCTGAAGCACAACGGCGGCATGGGCCTGCTGCTCTGCGGCGTGCCCGGCGTGCCGCCCGCCCGCGTGGCCGTGCTGGGCGGCGGCGTGGTCGGCATGAACGCCGCCCGCATGGCCATGGGTCTCAACGCCGAGGTGGTGGTGCTGGAGCGGTCGATCCCCCGCATGCGCGAGCTGGACGACATCTTCATGGGCCGGGTCCTGACCCGCTACTCGACGCTGGACGCCGTCGAGGACGAAATCCTCAAGGCCGACGTGGTCATCGGAGCGGTGCTGACCGCCGGCGCGGCGGCGCCCAAGCTGGTCAAGCGCGAGCACCTGTCGCGGATGAAACCCGGCTCGGTGCTGGTGGACGTGTCCATCGACCAGGGCGGCTGTTTCGAGACCAGCCATCCGACCACCCATGCCGAGCCGACCTACACCGTCGACGGCGTGGTCCACTACTGCGTGGCCAACATGCCCGGCGCCGCCCCGCGCACCTCGTCCGAGGCCCTGGGCAACGCCACCCTGCCCTTCGGCCTGGCCATCGCCGACCACGGCCTGGACGCGTTGAAACGCGACAAGCACCTGGCCAAGGGCCTCAACGTCCTCAAGGGCGACCTGACCCACCCGGCCGTCGCCGAAGCGCTCGGCAAGCCGTTCGTGGATGCCTACGGGGCCTGGGGGTAACCAGCGCCGGGACATGCACTTCAGTGCGTGTCCCGTTGATCCGGCCAGCAGGGGACACGCACTGAAGTGCATGTCCCCGGCGTGTCCCCATAAAGGGGAGGATGTTGCACCGCACCCTTCCCTCCCCCATAACCCTCCGCAGGCGGTCCCCCTTCGGGGGGCCAAGAGGGAACAGGGGTGAAAATCCCCGGCTGTGCCCGCAACTGTCAGCGGCGAGGGCCGCGTCCGCGCCTCTTCACGTGAAGGGGACGCCACTGGGAAACCGGGAAGGCGAGGACGCAGTCCAGCGACCCGTGAGCCAGGAGACCTGCCGCCGCCGTCGCTCGTCCGCAGCCCGGGTCCAGGCTGATGGCGCGGGGAAGGCTCGCCTTCCCGTCGAAGCGACCGCCGGCCGGCGCGCCGACGTTCGCTTTGGACCCATCCGCCACGCGGCGCCGCGCGGGCTCCTTGTACAAGGACCTCCGCGCCATGAAGCGCCTTCTCCTGACCACCACGGCCCTGCTGGCCCTGGCCTCTCCCGCCCTTGCCGATGACGCCACCGCCGTCGGCGACGTGATCGTCACCGCGACCCGGCTGGAAAGCCGCATCGGCGATGCTCCGGGCGTGCGGGTGATCACCGATGAGGACATCGAAAGCAGCCAGGCCGTCTTCGTCGGCGATCTGCTGGAGACCGTCCCGGGTCTCTCGCTCAGCCGCAACGGCGACTTCGGCGGCGTCACCTACGTCCGCATGCGCGGCGCCGGCGCCGACAAGACCCTCGTGCTGGTCGATGGGGTGGTCCAGAACGACCCCTCCAGCCCCAACGGCGGGTTCGACTTCTCCAGCCTCGACCTGGGCGACGTCGAGCGGATCGAGGTGCTGTCGGGACCACAGGGCTCGCTGTGGGGCTCGGACGCCATCGGCGGGGCCATTTCCTTCACCACCCGCGAGCTGGACGGCTGGCGCGCCTCGGCCGAAGCCGGGTCGTTCGGGACCCTGCGCGGGACGGCGGCCTTCGGCGTCTCGGGTGACCAGGGCGCGTTCGGCGTGTCCGCCTCGGCCTATGCCAGCGATGGTGTCTCCAAGGCCGCCGTGGGCGCGGAGGCGGACGGCTTCACCAGCTGGACCCTGGGCGCCGGTGGCCGGCTGACCCTCGGCGACAACCTGCGGCTCGACGGCCGGGTGCGTTACAACGAGGCGCGGGTCGATCTCGACGGTTACGACACCTTCTTCACTTTCGGCGACACCGCCGACCGCAGCGAGAGCCGCAGCTGGACCGGCTTTGCGCGAGTCACGGCCGACGGCCTGCTGGGCTTCGACCAGGTGTTCGACGTCAGTGTCTATGACCTGACGCGGGACAACTTCTCCGCCTTCCCTTCCAGCTACGACGCCCGCCGCACAACCCTGCGCTGGACCGCCGGACGGGGCGGGGCGGACGACGATTTCGCCTTCCTGGTCGGGATCGAGCGGGACGACACCGAGGCCTCGATCAGCACCGGCGCGACCGCCGACCTGGGCGCCGGCTCGGCGTTCGGGGTGGTCCGCTTCGCCCCCGCGGCGCGGCTGTCGGTGACCGCCAGCCTGCGCCACGACGCGCCGGACGCCTATGACGCCAGCACCACGGCCCGCCTCGCCGGAGTGCTGGACCTGGGCGGCGGCCTGGCCCTGTCGGCCAGCTTCGGCCAGGGCTTCAAGACCCCGACCATCAGCCAGACCGTCTGCGATTTCTGTTTCCCGGCCGGACCCTCCACCGGCCTGACGCCTGAGACGGCGGAAGGCTGGGACGTCGCGCTGGCCTGGCGTAGGGACGACGGCCGCCTCAACGCCCGCCTCACCGGCTACCGACTGGAGGTCGAGGACCAGATCAGCTACGGCGTCGGCCGCTACGTGAACATCGACCGGACCCTGACCACCGGGGTCGAAGCGGAACTCGATGCGGCGCTGACCGACCGGCTCACAGTGCGGGCCTCATACGCCTTCACCGACGCCGTCGACGAAACCACGGGGGCGGAACTGCTGCGCGTTCCCGAGCAGGCGGGCTCGGTCAGCCTGGCCTGGACGGGCGATCGGTTGAAGGCGTCGCTGACCGTGCGGGCGGAGGGGGAACAGGCCGATTCAGACCCCTCGACCTTTGCGCCGACCCGGCGGGGCGGCTTCACTGTCGCAGACCTGCGCGGCAGCTGGCGGCTGAGCGACAGCATTGATCTGACCGCCCGCGTGACCAACCTGACCGACGAGAACTATCAGCAATCGCTGGGCTACGGCGAAGCGGGCCGGGGCCTGTTCGTCGGCGTCAGGCTGCGTAACTGATCCTGGCCAGGTCCTGGCGCCCGCCGACGATATCCAGCACATCGGCCATGCCGAAGCCGGGGTCGGCGGCGTACAGGGCGCCGTAGATCGAGCGGGCGAAGGCCAGGTCCGCCGCGGTCTTCACCCGCCAGTCCAGCCGCGACAGGTCGCGGTGGTGGCTGAAGCTGGCGGCCGAGAACCGGCCCGGGTTGGCGCGGATGAAGGCGGTCGGGGAAACCCGCGCCATCGTCTCGCGCGGCTCGGCGGCGGCGGCGACCAGCGCCGGCATGGCGATCACCTCGACCTCCATCCCCTTCGGGAAGCTGGCGGGGTCGCGGTTGGACACATAGTCGGCGCCACTGACCCTGGCGATGCGCACAGCCTCGTCGATCACCCGCGGGTCGACGAAGGGCGCGTCGCCCTTGATCCGCACCACATGGGCGGCGGGGCCGGCCGAGACGGCGCAACGGGCGAATCGGTCGAGCAGGTCGCTGGGCGCGCCGCGGAACACGGCCTGGCCCTGGGAGACCAGCCACGAGGCCAGGGCGTCGTCGGCCGGCTCGTTACTGGTGGCCACGACGATGCGGGTAAGGGTGCGCGCGCCTTTCAGGCGCTCGAGCTGACGCCAGATCAGCGGCGCACCGGCCAGCGGGGCCAGAGCTTTGCCGGGGAGGCGCCTGGAGCCCATCCGGGTCTGGACGATGGCGAGGGTCATGGCGACGGCTCCTTCTGAGCGTTTGCCGGGCGCGCCCTAGGCTGCGGCCCACCGACGGGGATCGAGAGCCACCGGGTCGTCGATGGCCATCTCGTTCCAGTCGAGATCGGGAGGGGGGCTGGCGGCGGCGGCGATGACGGCCGACAGCTCGGCGGCGGTGGTGACGTTGACCAGCACGGTGCTGGCCTCCGGACGCGACAGGGCGAAGCCGAGGGCGGCCTGCAGCGGGTCGCTGCGGCCTTCGGCGATCATGCGACGCACGCGGGACAGCGAGCCCGAGGCCGCCTTCAGCGGCGTGGGGATACGATCCAGCGGCAGGAACAGCAGGCCGTTGAGGAAGATCGAGCGCAGCTGCACCTCGACCCCCATGCCGGCGATCCGCTCCAGGGTGCCGTCCACCAGCATCCGCTGGTCGAGCAGCGAGGCCGGAGCCTGGATCAGGTCGGGCCGGAAGCGGCGCACGACCCCGACGGGATCGTCCGTGGAGTGCAGGGAGACGCCGATCTTGCCGATCAGGCCGGAGTCCCGCAGCTGCTGCAGGCGGGTCCACATGGCCGCGCCGTGCGGGCTGAACAGGTCGCCGGCCAACGGCACGACCACCGCGTCGGCATGGTCGACGGCAAGACGCGCCAGGCTGGCGCGCAGCTCGCCCTCGACGAAGTCGGGACCGCGGTCTGGGCGCACGCTGGCTACCACCAGCCGGAACGGCAGGGGCCGGGGCATCAGGTCGCCCAGCAGGATCTCCGAGCGGCCCCAGGCGCCGGACGCGTCGAACACCGACAGGCCCCCGCGGGCGGCGATGGTGAGGATGTCGCGGGCTTCCACCTCGGGCGTGCGTCCTCGCGCGGGCGTCGACGCGCCGGGGACGAACTGGGCCGAACCCAGGCCAAGCTTGGTGATCAGGGAGGTCATGCGTGTCCTTCTGGACGGACGTCGTAAACAAACTGCCCACGCGGGATCGGCCCCAGACGGCGGCCCTCCTCGGCGAACTTCGGCAGCAGGGCGGTGTAGGCGGCGACCAGGGCGGCGACCTCGGGCTCGCCGTGGGCGGCGCAGAGGGCGTGTGGTCCGACCACGACGAAGCCGCGCCCGGCCATGCCCCGCAGCCACAGCCCCTCGATCTGGGGACGGGCGAACAGGGGCGTGGGCAGGGTCGGATCGCCGTCGAGGGTGAACAGACTGTCAGCGGCGGCGGCCTGGGTCAGACGCGCGACCTCGGCCTGCAGCTCGGCGCCCAGGACCCGCAGGCGCGGCGCGACGGGGTCGGCGGCGAGCAACTTCAGGGTCGCCGCGGCCGCGGCCAGCGAGGGCGTTGACGGGGCCGGAAGGTCCTCCGGATCGAGGGCGAAGATCAGGTCGGTGCGGCCGGTCACGGCCCCGATCGAGCGGCCATTGGCCAGGGCCGAGCCGAACACGGCCAGGTCCGGCGAGACGCCGCTGAGGCCTTGGGCCCCGGACTCATGCACACGGAAGGCGGAGGCTCCCTCGTCGAAGATCAGCACCGCCCCGGCGGCGTCGGCCGCGCGGCGGACAGCGGCAAGATCGGCGAGCGGGGCGTCCAGCGGGTCGATAACGATGGCGGCGAGGTCATCCACCCCGCCATAGGCCCCCGCGCCCACTTCCCAGACGGCGGCGCGGCGGCGGCCGGTGGCCCGGCGGGCGGCGTCGATGGCGGCGGGCAGGGCCTGGGACTCCTCGGCGCAGAAGCGCACGGCGCGGGATCCGGGCAGAAGATCGGAAAGGGCCGCTTCGGCCAGACCCTCGGCGGGCGCGCCGTCGGCGACGGCGGATTCCACGGCGGGATGGGCGTGACCAAGCAGGGCCGAACCCCCGGACATGTCGAAGTCGATGCGCTCGTCGCCGCTCTCGTCCCACAGCCGGCAGCCGGAGGCGCGCAGGCGCGGGCCCCCTTTGGGGGCCGGTGGCGAGGGTATGAAGGCGGCGCGCCCCATCGATGTCCCTTCCCGGCTTCGTGGTGAAGTCACGGGTAACCATGCGCGCCAGACCCTTAAGGAAGCGGTATCGAGAGCGTTTAGCGGGGGTTAATGTCGGGCCATGGACACACCCCTGCCCGACTGGCCCGACTACGGCCTCGCCGACGACCAGCGTCCGGCCCTGCGCAAGGCTTTGGCGGCGGGCAGGCCCGCGGCGCTGGCGACCATCGCGGCTCTGGGCGACGGCGGACCGCGGCCGGTGGGAACGCAGATGGTCTTCGCCGGGGGGCTGGTCTCGGGCTTCCTCTCCGGCGGCTGTGTCGAGGGCGACGTGGCCGGCCACGCGCGGGCCTGCCTCGAGGATGGCAAGCCCCGGCGGCTGGTCTATGGCGAGGGCAGCCCCTGGCCGGACATCCGCCTGCTGTGCGGCGCGCGGATCGAGATCCTGGTCGAGCGGATCGTCCCGGACGACGCGGCCGCGGCGCAGCTGTTCCGGTTGATGGACGCGCGGCGGCCGGCGGTCTGGGTGTCGGACGGCGAGCGGCGGGTCTGCGGCGAGGAGCCCCAGCCCTTGCCCGGCGCGCTGGTCCGGCGGCACGACCCGGTCTGGCGGCTGGCGGTGATCGGCGGCGACCCGACGGCCCTGGCCATCGCGCAGTTGGGCGCCCAGTCGGGGTTCGAGACGACCCTGGTGCGGCCGCGCGGCCCGGCAACCCCGCCGCCGCTGGCCGGCGTCGCCTACAGCCGGGACGATCCGGCGAAGGCGCTGGCCGCCATCGGGCTCGACGCCTGGACGGCGGTGGCCGTCTGCAGCCACGACATCGAGATCGATCACGAGGCGCTGGCGACCGCCCTGCCGTCCGCGGCGCCCTATGTCGGCCTGCTGGGCGCGCGCAAGCGGCTGGCCGAGCGGCTGGCGCGGCTACGGACGGCTGGCGTGGACGAGAGCGCGATCAGCAAGCTGCGGGCCCCCATCGGCCTCGACCTCGGCGGCAAGGCGCCGTGGGAGGTGGCTGTCGCGGCGGTGGGTGAGGTGATTTGCACTCGCTCTAACCTCCTCCGGTAGGGGGAGGGGGACCAGCCGAAGGCTGGTGGAGAGGGGAGCGCGGTGGTAGACGGCTATCCGCGCTCCAGCCACCGAACAGCGGCGCATCCCTCACCACCATGCTTCGCATGGTCTCCCTCTCCCAAGTGGGAGAGGACAGTTACAAGGTATGCAGCCGCTTCCATTCCCCGGACCGGCCGCCGGTCTTCTCTTCCAGCCGCACGGCGTCGATGACCATGCCTTTGTCGGCGGCTTTCAGCATGTCGTAGATGGTCAGGCAGGCGACCGAGACGGCGGTCAGGGCCTCCATCTCCACGCCCGTGGGGCCAGTGGTCTTGACCCGCGCGGTCACGGCCAGACCGTCGTCGTGCGGCGTTACGGACACCTCCACCTTCGACAACGCCAGCGGATGGCACAGCGGGATCAGGTCGGCGGTCCGCTTGGCCGCCATCACCCCGGCGATCTCGGCCACGGCGCGGACGTCGCCCTTTTTTGCGTCGCCGGACAGGGCCAGGTCGCGGGTCGCGGCGTCCATGCGGACCAGGCCGGTCGCCACCGCCTCGCGGGCCGTGGCGGGTTTGTCGGAGACGTCGACCATCCGGGCGCGGCCCTGGTCGTCGATATGGGTCAGCCTGCTCATGACTCCAGCAGCCTCATTTCTCGAGAAGTCGGGGCATCAGCTCGACCATGTTGCAGGGCCGGTGGCGGCTGTCGAGCTGGGCGGCGATGACCTTGTCCCAGCCGTCCTTCACCGCCCCGTTCGAGCCGGGCAGGCAGAAGACGAACACCCCCTTCACCAGCCCCGCCACCGCCCGCGACTGTAGCGTGGAGAGGCCCACCGTCTGGTAGCTGACCAGGTGGAAGATCACCGAGAAGCCGTCGATCTCCTTGTCAAACAGCGGCCGCACAGCCTCGGGCGTCATGTCGCGGCCGGTCAGGCCGGTGCCGCCGGTGGTGACGATGGCGTCGACGGCGCCGGACGCGACCCAGGCCTGGATCTGCTGGCGGATCTGGGCGACGTCGTCGCGCACCATCCGCTTGTCAGCCAGCTCGTGCCCGGCGGACTTCACCCGCTCGGCCAGCAGATGGCCGGAGGTGTCGCTCTCCTCGTCGCGGGTGTCGGAGACGGTCAGGACGGCCACGCGCACCGGCGTCACCGCCAGGCTCTCGTCGATCTTGCCGCCGATGGGGATGGGCGAGGTCATTTAGGTCTCCCAGCGCTGGGCGTCTGTCCTGTCACGATCGGTCGGCTCGATCCAGCGGGCGCCATCCGGGCCGTGCTCCTTCTTCCAGAAGGGGGCGCGGCTTTTCAGATAGTCCATCAGGTGGTCGCAGGCCTCGAACGCTTCGCGGCGGTGGCGGCTGGCGGTGGCGACGAAGACCACCGGCTCGCCCGGAGCGATCTGGCCGACCCGGTGGACCACCAGCCAGTCCTGCAGGCTCCACCGCGCCGCCGCCGCCGCACCGATGCGGGTGATTTCGATGTCGGTGAAGCCCGGGTAGGCTTCAAGCTCCAGCGCCGTGGCAGCCCCGGCCTCGGCCCGGGCGATGCCGGTAAAGCTGGCCACCGCGCCGGTCTCGGTGCGGCCGGCCGTGAAGGCGGTCAGCACGGCGCCCGGCTCGAACGGCTCAGCCTGGAGGGTGACGCTCATCCGCCGCTCATCGGCGGGAGGAAGGCGACCTCGGACGCCGCCGTCAGGGGGGCGTCGCCGCGCAGGATGGTCTTGTCCACCGCTGCCTGCACCCCGGGACCGGCCAGCGCCTCGCCCAGCTGGGCGTCGGACGCGGTCAGGGCCGCGCGCAGGGCCGACAGGCTGTCGGCCTCGACCGTCCGCTCGCGCCAGCCGGCGGCGTCGGCCAGACGGCCGAACAGCAGCACCCTGGCCATCTCAGCCGCCCGTCGTCGACATGTGGCGGGACAGGGCAGGGCCCTCGCCGAGACCGATGTGAAAGTCGTGGCCCTGGGGCTTGGCGTCCACCGCGAGGCGGATGGCGTCGACCAAATCCTCGTCCGACCCGCCGGCGCGCAGCACCGCCCGCAGGTCGCTTGCGTCCTCGCGGCCCAGACATGTGTGCAGGGTCCCGGTGCAGGTCAGCCGCACCCGGTTGCAGGCCTCGCAGAAATTGTGGCTCAGGGGCGTGATCAGCCCGAGGCGCCCGCCGGTCTCCTCGATGCGCACATAACGTGCCGGGCCGCCGGTGTTCAGCGGCAGGTCAGTGAGGGTCCAGTAGCTGGACAGTTCACGCCGCACCTGCGCCAGCGACAGGAACTGGTCGGTGCGGTCCGCCTCGACCTCGCCCAGCGGCATGGTCTCGATCAGGGTCATGTCGAGGCCCCGGCCGTGGGCCCACTGGATCAGTTCCGGGATCTCCGCGGCGTTGTCCCGGGCCAGGGCCACGGCGTTGATCTTGACCGCGATTCCGGCCGCCTGGGCCGCTTCGATGCCGCCGATCACCTTCGCCAGGTCCCCGCCGCGCGTCAGGGTGCGGAACAGGGCGGGCTTGAGGGTGTCCAGCGAGACGTTGATGCGCTTCACGCCCAGTCGGGCCAGGTCGGCGGCGAACATGGCCAGCTGCGTGCCGTTGGTGGTCAGGGTCAGCTCGTCCAGCGCCCCGCTCTTCAGATGCCGCGACAGGCTCTCGACCAGGCTCATGAAGCCCTTGCGCACCAGCGGTTCGCCGCCGGTCAGCCGCAGCTTGCGCACCCCCAGGCCGATGAAGGCGCTGGACGCCCGGTCCAGCTCTTCGAGTGTCAGCACCTCGGCCTTGGGCAGAAAGACCATCTTCTCGGCCATGCAGTAGACGCAGCGCAGGTCGCAGCGGTCGGTCACCGAGACCCGCAGATAGGTCACGGTGCGGCCAAAGCCGTCGATCAGGGCGGGACGGGCGAGTGCGGGCGTCATAGGCTGCATAGAATAGGACGGAGACGGCCGTGAAGACAGGGCCCCTTGAAGCGATTGTGCTGGCGGCCGGGGCGGGAAGCCGGTTCGGCGGCGGCAAGCTGACCGCCCCCTGGGGCGAGGGCCTGCTGCTGGACGCCGCCCTGGACGCCGCCTTCGCCGCGCCCGTGCGGACCGTCACCGTCGTCTGGGGCGCCGACGACAAGGTGCTGGAGGCCGCCAGCCGCCGTGCCGACCAGGTGGGTGAGGCGGCGAGGCTGCACCTGCTGCACAACGCCCGACACGCCGAGGGCATGGGCGCCTCCTTGCGCACGGCCATCGGCAGCCTCCCCCCGGACACGGCGGGGGCCTTCGTCTTCCTGGGTGACATGCCGAGGATCCCGCATGGGATCGCCAGGGATCTGGCCGAAGCCATGGCCGCCGGCGCGCGGGCGGCGGCGCCCGTTTGCCAGGGTCGCCGGGGCCATCCGGCGCTGTTCTCGGCCGAGCTGTTTCCCGCCCTCAAGGCCCTTGCCGGCGACCGGGGCGCCGGCTGGCTTCTGGGCGCCATGACCCATGGCCTGACGCTGATCCCGACCGACGACGACGGGGTCCTGTTCGACGTGGATGAACCCCAGGCCGATGCTCCCCGCTCGCCGGGGAGCTGTCAGGCGGAGCCTGACTGAGGGGTCGGCGTTGGCATCAGAGGTCAGAGTCAGAACGCGGCTATCCTCCATAGCTCCGCGCAGCCCCCTCCACCGCCTCCGGCGGTCCCCCTCCCCGCTTTGCGGGGAGGATCAGAGGTGGGTCAGACGTTCCGCACGATCGGCAGGCGGGTCACCGGCGGCTTGCCGGCGCCGAGCATGGCGTTGGCGAGGGCCGGGCCGATCACCGGCGTGCCGGGCTCGCCGACGCCCGAGGGCGGCCTGTCCGACGGCAGGATGTGGGTCTCCACCAGCGGGGCCTCGTTCATGCGCAGCACGCGGTAGCCGTCGAAGTTGGTCTGCTGGACCGCCCCCTTGTCGACCACCACCTCGCCATAGAGATGGGCGGACAGGCCATAGCAGGTGCCGCCCTCCATCTGGGCCGCGATCTGGTCGGGCGCCACGGCCGTGCCGCAGTCGATGGCGGTGACCACGCGCTCCACCTTCGGATCAACCCCATCGGCCAGCCGCACATCGGCGACCTGGGCGACCACCGAGCCGAAGGACTCGTGCACGGCCACGCCGCGCGCCAGCCCGGCTGGGACCGGTCCGGCCTTTTCCATGGCCAGGTTGAGCACCGCCAGGTGCCGCTTGGCCCCGGCGCGCTGGTAGAGGACGCGACGATACTCGACCGGATCCTTGCCGGCCTTGCGGGCCAGCTGGTCGATGGTGTGCTCCATCACATGCGCGGTGTGGGTTGCGCCGACCGAGCGCCACCAGAGCACCGGCACGCCGACATCGGGCGTGGCCAGCTGGGCGTCGACCACCGGCGTGGCCTTCAGATAGGGCGAACCAAGCGCGCCCTCGACCGCCGTGGCGTCGAGGGGCCCCTTCGACGGGATCGGCGAGCCCTTCATCAGCGACTGGGTCACAACCCGCTGGCGCCAGACGGCCGGATAGCCGTCCTTGTCCAGCACGATGCGGACGCTATGGTGGGTGATTGGCCGGAAATAGCCGGCGCGCATGTCGTCCTCGCGGGTCCAGACCAGCTTCAGCGGCGTCCCTTTGGGGAGCTTCTTGGCGATATGGACGCATTCGGCGACGTAGTCGGCCTGGAAGTTGGCCCGCCGGCCGAACGAGCCGCCGGCCAGCAGGGTCTCGATCTCGACCGACCCGGGCAGGGCGCCGACGACCTTGGCCACCGCCAGCTGGTCCATGGTCGGGGACTGCGAGCCGTGGATCAGCTTGACCTTGCTGCCCTTGACGATGGCCACGCAGTCCATCGGCTCCATGGCCGCATGGGCCAGGTAGGGGAAGTCGTAGGTCGCCTCGAACACCTCGCCGTCAGTGGCCTTCGCAGCGTCGCCCTTGGAGTCGAAGGGGACCCATTTGAGGCTCTCGGGCCCCTTGCCGGCGGCCGCGGCGCGGTATTCGGCCATGATCTGGTCCGACCCGCGCCCCTCGGCCTTGGTCTCGTCCCACACCACCTTCAGCGCCTCGCGGCCTTGCCGGGCGGACCAGGTGTCGCGGGCCACCACGGCCACGCCGGTGGGGATCTGGATCACGTCGACCACCCCGGCCACCTTGCGCGCGGCCGTGTCGTCGAAGCTCTTCACCTTGGCGCCGAACCGGGGAGCGTGGGCGACCATGGCGGTCAGCAGACCCTCCATCCGGACGTCCTGGGTATAGCGGGCCGTGCCGTTGCTCTTGGCCGTGCTGTCCTTGCGCCGCACGCGGCTGGTGCCGACCAGGGTGAAGGTCCTGGGGTCTTTCAGCACCGGGGCTTCCGGCGGCGTGACCTTGCCCGCGTCGGCGACCAGCTCGCCGAACCCGGCCGACTTACCCGACCTGGCATGGCTGACGAGGCTGTCACGGACGGTGATCTCGGCGGCCGGGACGTTCCATTTCGCCGCGGCGGCCTGGACAAACATGGCGCGGGTGGCGGCGCCGGCCGTGCGCAGCTGCTGCCAACTGTTGGCGATGGCCGAGGAGCCGCCCGTGCCCTGGGCGCCCATCATCGAGTTGGCGTAGATCTTGGCGTTGGCCGGGGCGAACTCGACGCGCACCCGGGTCCAGTCGGCGTCCAGCTCCTCGGCGACGATGGCGGCGAGACCGGCATGGCTACCCTGGCCGAATTCGATGTGCTTGCTGACCACGGTGACGGCGCCGTCGGCGGCCACCTTCACGAAGGGGCCGAAGGCTCCGATCTGCGTCTTCGCCCCGGCGCTGAGCAGGTCAGCCGGCGAGCAGCCGACGAGCAGGGCGCCGCCGACCATAGTCGCCCCGACCACCAGGTCGCGGCGTGAGGGTTGGGCAATCTTGCTGTGCGCGTTCATGTCAGACCCCCTTGGCCGGAAGGGCGGCGGCGATGCCGGCCGCGTCCTTGATGGCCGCGCGAATGCGCTGGTAGGTGCCGCAGCGACAGATATTGCCGCTCATGGCCGCATCGATGTCCGCGTCGCTGGGATTGCGCTTCTCCGCCAGCAGGGCGGCTGCGCTCATGATCTGGCCGGACTGGCAGTAGCCGCACTGCGGCACGTCGGCCTTGACCCAGGCCTGTTGCACCGGGTGATGACCGCCCAGACCCTCGACCGTGGTGATCTTCATGCCCGCCGCCGCGCTGACCGGCGTCTGGCAGGCGCGGACCGGCTGGCCGTCGATGTGGATGGTGCAGGCCCCGCACTGGGCGATGCCGCAACCGTATTTGGTCCCCGTCAGGCCCAGCTCGTCCCGCAGGACCCAGAGCAGGGGCGTATCGTCCGCCGCCTTGACAGACACGGCCTTGCCGTTGACTTCGAGTGCTATGGCCATGGCCCAGCCGTTCCTATGAGAGCTTCCCCAGTTGGGTCGCGGATCTGGCAAGGTCCAGCGACCGCGACCATCTTAACGCTGTTAAGGCGAGGACGCGCCAGTGAATTTTTCTGCGGTCCGGTCTAGGGTGAACACCCCAGCACGGAGCCCGCCCATGCGCCTCGCCCTCGCCGCCGCCCTGACCCTGGCCGCCGTTGTTCCCGCCGCCGCCCAGGACGGGCAGGCGCTGTACAACGCCCAGTGCAGGAGCTGCCACACCCTGACGGGGGTCAACAGTCCGGCCGGGCCGAGCCTGAAGGGCGTCAGCGGCCGCAGGATCGCCGCCGCGCCCGGCTACAACTTCTCCGCCGGGCTGAAGGGCAAGGCCGGAACCTGGACCGACGCCAGCCTCGACGCCTACCTGGCCAACCCCGCCGGCTTCGCGCCGGGCGGCAAGATGTTCGCGCGTGTGGCGCAACCAGGCGCGCGGGCGGCGATCATCAGCTATCTAAAGGCCCAGAACTAGGAACGCGCCATGCGCCGCCTGTCCCTCATCGTCGTCGTCCTTGGCCTGACGCTGGCCGGCTGCGCCACCGTGCCCGCCCCGGGAACCGACAGCAGCCCGCTGATCTACCGCTGCGCCGGCGGCAAGAGCTTCACCGCGGCCTGGAACCAGCCCGGCGGCCGGGTCAGGGTGTCCGCCGGCGGGGTGACGAAATCCCTGCCCTCGACCCGCGCGGCCTCCGGCGCGCGCTATGCTTCGGGCGGCTACGAAATCTGGGGCAAGGGCGCCGGCGCCACCCTGTCGGGCTTCCCCGGCGGCCCCTACGCCAGCTGCAGCGCGGACTGACGGAGCGCCGGTGGACGCCTTCCCAGCCTTCTTCCCCCTGGCCGGCCGCAAGGTGGTCATCGCCGGCACGGGCGAGGCCGCCGAGGCCAAGGCGCGGCTGTTCGAAGGCTCGCCGGCCCACATCGTGCGGCTGGAGGGACCGTCGGCCTTCCTCGCCGGGGCCTATTCGGGCGCCATCCTGGCCTTCATCGCCGGGGACGACCTGTTCGTGCAGGCGGCCGCCGGCGCGGCCCGGGCGGCGCGGGCGCTGGTCAATGTGGTCGACCGGCCAGAGCTGTCGGACTTCTTCACCCCGGCCCTGATCGACCGGGGCGAGGTCGTGGCGGCCGTGGGCACCGGCGGCGGAGCGCCGATGCTGGCGTCCCTCATCCGCAACGCCATCGAGACCCGCATCCCGGAGGGTTCCGGCCGGGTCGCCGCGCTGTTGCGCCAGCACCAGGCGCAGGTCCGCGAGGCCCTGCCCGATCCCGCCGCCCGCCGCGCCTTCCTGCGCGAGGCCCTCTCCAGTCCGGCGGCCCAAGCGGCCATCGACGGCGACATGGAGCGGGCCGGCGCCCTGCTGACCGAGGCTCTGACCCGAGGCGTGCAGCCGCGCGGGCTGGTCCGCTTCGTGGCCGGCAAGGGTCCCTCGGACCTGCTGACCCTGCGCGCCGCGCGGGTCCTGGCCGAGGCCGACTGCCTGGTCATTCCCGAGGGGGTCGAGCCGGGCATTCTGGCCATGGCCCGCCGCGACGCCGGCCGGCTGACGCTGGGCGACGCGGGGACCGAACACCTGATCGCCCTGGCCCGCGCCGGGCGGCAGGTGGTGCGGCTGGTCACCGGCCCGATCGATCCCCGCGAGGTGCGGGCCCTGGCCGAGGCGGGGGTGGCGGTGGAGGTTCTGCTCGCCGCGCCGGACACGTGAGCGGCCTGACCCCGGCGGACCTGGAGGCGATCGGGCTGTCCCTGAAGGTCGCCTTCACCGCGACGCTGGTCTCGCTGCCGGTGGCCTTCGCCGCGGCCTGGGCCCTGGCGCGGGGATGGTTTCCCGGCCGCTCGCTGCTGGACGCCTTGGTGCATCTGCCGCTGGTGCTGCCGCCGGTGGCGACCGGCTACGCCCTGCTGATCCTGCTCGGCCGCAACGGACCCCTGGGCCGTCCGCTGGCGGAGCTGGGCATCGTCTTCGCCTTCGACTGGACCGGCGCTGCCCTGGCCTCGGCGGTGATGGCCTTTCCGCTGATGGTGCGACCGATCCGGCTGGCCATCGAGGCGATCGATCCGGAGGTCGACGAAGTGGCGCGAACCCTTGGCGCGCCGCCCTTGCTCCGTCTGCTGAGGATCACCATTCCGCTGGCCGGGCCCGGCCTGGTGGCCGGGGCGGTGTTGGGCTTCGCCAAGGCCCTGGGCGAATTTGGGGCGACGATCACCTTCGCCGCCGCCATTCCCGGCGAGACCCTGACCCTGCCCACGGCCATCTATCAGGCCGTGCAGCTGCCCGGCGGCGAGGGCCGCGCCCTGATGCTGTGCGCCGTGGCCACGGCCATCGCGGTGATCGCCGTGGTCGCCGCCAACGCCGTGGGACGGGTCGTGGAACGGCCGGCGGGGCGGCGTTAATCGTCCAGTGACCGGCCCCGCGTCTCGGGCAGCAGGAACAGGGTCGCCACCACGCTGATCAGGGTGAAGACGAACGGGTACCAGAGGCCGGCGTAGATATCCCCGGTGGCCGTGACGATGGCGAAGGCGGTGAACGGCACGAACCCGCCGACCCAGCCGGTGCCCACGTGATAGGGCAGCGACAGGGCGGTGTAGCGCACCCGCGTGGGAAACAGCTCCACCAGGGTCGAGGCTTGCGGCCCGTAGAGGGCGGTGGCCGCCACCACGAAGATCAGCAGGATGCCGAACACGCCGAAAAGGTCGATGCGCGCCGGATCGGCCTTGGCCGGATAGCCGGCCCCTGCGAGCGCCGCCTTGAGCCGGGTCTCGAAGTCCGCCTTGGCCGCCTTGAGGCCGGCCTTGTCCAGGGCGCCGCCCTCGACCGACAGGACCCCGGCCGCGCCGATATCGACCCGCGCCACCTGGCCGGCCGGGCCGGCTTCGTTGACGTAGGACACCCCGGCGTTGGCCAGGGCGCTCTTGGCGATGTCGCAGGAGGTGACGAACACCGCCTTGCCCACCGGATCGAACTGCAGGGTGCAGGCGGCCGGGTCGGCGACCACGGTCACCGGGGTGCGCTGCTCGGCCTCGGCCAGGGCCGGGTTGGCGAAGCGGGCCATCTGGTGGAAGGCGGGGAAGAAGGCGACCAGGGCCAGGGTCATGCCGAACCACAGCACCCACTTGCGCCCGACCTTGTCGGACAGCCAGCCGAAGAAGACGTAGAGCGGCGCACTGACCGCCACGGCGGCCATCACCAGCATGTTGACCGTGCTCGGCCCGACCTTGAGGAACCGCTCCAGGAAGACCGGCAGGTAGAAAAAGGCGCAGTACCAGACGGCGCCCTGGGCGAACATAATCGCCACCAGGGCCAGCAGCACCAGCTTGAGGTTCTTCCACTGGCCGAAGGCTTCGCGGAAGGGGTGCTCGGCCTGTTCGCCGGCGTCCTTGAGCTTCTGGAACGAGGGGCTCTCGGACAGTTTCAGGCGCATCCAGATCGAGATGCCGAGCAGGCCGATGGACACCAGGAAGGGTATCCGCCAGCCCCAGGCCAGGAAGGCCTCCTCGCCGAGAGTGGTGCGGGCGACCAGGATGACGATCAGGGCGCCGAACAGGCCGAAGGCCGCCGAGGTCTGGATCCAGCCGGTCATGGCGCCGCGCTTGCCGGGCGGGGAGTGTTCGGCGACGTAGATCGCCGCGCCGCCGTACTCGCCGCCGAGCGCCGTGCCCTGGATGATCCGCATCAGGATCAACAGCAACGGCGCCAGCGGTCCGGCCATGGCGTAGGTCGGCAGCAGGCCGATGGCGAAGGTCGCAGCGCCCATCAGGATCACGGTGATCAGGAAGGCGCCCTTGCGACCCGACTTGTCGCCGATGCGCCCGAAGATCAGCGCGCCCAGCGGCCGGAAGAAGAAGCCCGCCCCGAACAGGGCCAGGGCCGCCAGAACCCCGGCCGTGTCGCTCAGTTCGGAGAAGAAATTCTTGCCTATTATCGAGGCCAGGGTGCCGAAGACGAAGAAGTCATACCATTCGAAGGCCGTGCCGGCCGACGAGGCCAGCACCACCGTGCGCATGGATGTCGGCGGCTCGCCGCCCGCCTTCTCGCCCGCCGTCACATCCGACATGCCGTCCTCCCCCAATGACCGGAGCAAGGTCTAGCAGAACCGCGCGGCGGCGGAAGGTGCTCAGGCGACGGCGGCCTCGGCGGGCGAATCCGCGGCCAGGCGCGAGATCTCGGCCAGCAGGGCGGCGGGCGAGACCGGCTTGCCGACCACCCCGTCCATTCCGGCCGCCAGATAGGTGTCGCGCTGGTGCGACAGCACGTTGGCGGTCAGGGCGATGATCGGCGTCCGGGCTGACGGGCCGGCCAGGGCGCGGATGCGGCGGCAGGCCTCCATGCCGTCCATGCCGGGCATCTGGATGTCCATCAGGATCAGGTCGAAGACCGCCGCCCCGGCCGCCTCGACGCCGGCCGCGCCGTCGCTGGCCGTCTGAGAGACCGCGCCCAGGCTTTCAAGCATCTTCACGGCGATCATGCGGTTGGTGGCGTTGTCCTCGACCACCAGCACCCGCAGACCGTCCAGCAGGGCGCCGGTATCGCCGGAGACGGGTTTGACGGCCTCGGCGTCGGCCGCGGCGATCTCCAGGCGGAAGGTCGATCCCACGTCCGGAACGGATGTGAACTCGACCCCGCCGCCCATCATTTCCGACAGCCGGCGGGTGATGGCCAGGCCCAGGCCCGAGCCGCCGAACCGGCGGGTGGTCGAGGCGTCAGCCTGATGGAAGCGTTCAAACAGGCGGTCCTGGGCGTCGAGCGGGATGCCCACGCCAGTGTCCTGGATGGCGAAGGCCAGTCGCCCGGGCGCGGGCCGCTCACAGCGCAGCGATACCCCGCCCTGCAGGGTGAACTTCACCGCGTTGCCCATCAGGTTGAACAGACACTGGCGCAGCCGGACCGGATCGGTCCGCACCCAGCCGAGATCCTCGGCGCCGTCCAACGTCAGGGTCAGGCCCTTGGCCCGGGCCTGGGGTTCGAGCAGCCGGAACACGCTGCGGGCCAGGTCGCCGGCGTCCACCGGCAGATCCTGGAGCTCCAGCCGGCCGGCTTCGATGCGTTCGAAATCGATGACATCGTCCAGCAGGGTGGACAGCATCTCGCCACAGCTGAGGGCCTCATCCAGCAGGCGCTGGCCGCCTTCGCTGACGGCCTCGCCCTTGAGCAGATGCAGGACGCCGAGCACGCCGTTCATCGGTGTACGGATCTCGTGGCTCATGTTGGCCAGAAAGGCGGCCTTGGCCTCGGCGGCGGCCTCGGCGGCGCGCTGGGCCTCGACGAGGGCCAGTTCCTGCCGCTTGCGGGCGTCGATATCGAGCACCAGCCCCACGCCCTTCCGGGTCGGGCGATCGAGCCGGTAGAAGGACCGCACCCACCGTTCCTCGCCGTCCGGCAAGATGATGCGGAACTCCATCGAGATATTCTCTTCGCCGCGGGCCCACCGGCGGTTGGTCTCGAACACCAGGCCGCGGTCGTCACGATGCACGAACGACCAGATCGGAACGGCGATCTCCTCGTAGGTCATTCGTCGGCCGACGAGGCGGAAGAACTGCTCGCTGGCCCAGAAGCCGCCGGCGGCGTGGTCGATCTCGAAGGCGCCGGCGTCGGCCGCGCTGAGGGCCAGTTCCTGGCGCCAGGCGTCGATGCGCGCCTGCTCCATCAGCGCCTGAACGCGGGCCTCGCCCTCGCGGGCGGCGTCACGGGCGTCGACCAGGGCGCTGACGTCCTGGGAGATGCCCTTGAGGGCGAAGACGGGGCCGCGCCGTTCGGTGCGGAAGGTCGCCCGCATGGTCAGCCAGCGCCCGTCCCGGGTCATCAGCCGATGCTCGATGGTGGCCCCCTCGCCGGTGGTCACGCCCCGGGAGAAGACAGCGTTGACGGCTTCGCGGTCAGCCGGATCGACAATGGCGTAGAACTTCACCCGGTTGTCGATGTCTTCCTGGGTCCAGCCGCACAGCGCCAGGATGTCCTCCGACCACTCGATGTGGTCCTCGCCCGGCTCGAAGCTCCAGGTGCCGATGCCGGCAGCTTCGGACAGCATCGCCCGGGTCCGCCGCGCCGCCTCGAGCTCCTCCTTCTGCAGCACCGCCTCGGTGATGTCGTGCAGGGTGCCGACCATGTCCCCGGCGGGATCCAGCCGCGAACGGCCCTGAATCCACATCCAGCTGCCGTCCTTGCGGCGGATCTTCAGCTGGTTGACCGTATGGCCGTCGCGTTTCATGCGGCGGCGGGAGTCCTTGGCCTCTTCGTAGCTATCCTCGTGCAGGAACACGAAGATGGTCTTTCCGACCAGTTCCTGCCGGGTCCAGCCGGTGACCCGCTCCCACGCGTCGTTGACGTCGGTGAACATGCCATCGCGGTTGACCACGGCGAACATGTCCAGGGAGTTGTCGAAGAACCAGCGCGCGGCCGCCGAAGTGGGCGCCTGCCGTCTGGATTTTCGATTTCCGGTCTTTGCGCCGGCCATACTTGATCCCGCCCTGTGTCACACAACCATGGGCGGCGACCGGTAAACTTTGAGTGTGTGCACCCGCTGATCTGGATCAATCCTCGAATGGGCCTCAGGTCTCGGCCCACATCCGCAGCAGGTTATGGTAGGCGCCGGTCAGGGAGACGATCGAGGGATCGCCCTGGCCCAGCGTCGCCCCCGCCCGCTGGATAGCCAGGTCCATGTCGAACAGCAGGGCGCGGCGGGCGTCCAGGGCGTCCCACTTGGCGCCGACCTCCAGCACCCTGCCCTCTTCCGGCTCGACGTTGCAGTTCTGGTTGACGCCGGTGGTGGAGCAGCCGCCGTTGACCGTCGCCTGCGACGGGGTCCGGGTGTTGCCGTAGGCGATGTAGAGACTGGAGTTCCCCGTCGGCTTGTAGACCAGGCCCAGGCGCCAGGAGAGCAGGGACTCCGCATTGCGCGCCACCGTGGTCGCGCCGGCCGCCCGGGTCGGCGGCAAGCCGACCACCCAGGTGTAGGGCGTGTTGACGAACTCCCCCTCGTTGCGCTCCAGGCGCAGACCACCGGTGAACTGCAGGTCGTCGGTGAGCTCGACGGTATCGAACAGGTAGATCGCCTGGTTGGCCAGTTCGCCGTCGCTGACGGCGCTTTCGAGGAAGTTCACCGGCCCGGTATAACGGTTGTCCGGGCTGGCGATGCTCATCGCCGGAAGCGCCGCCGCCGAGCCGTTGGCGTTGAAGAACAGCCGGCCGAGTACGGACGGAGTCAAGGCGAGGGCCCTCGAAAGCGGCAAATGACAAGGGCGGTAATGCGAATGTTTCGCAAATGCAAGTCCGAGCGGCTTGACCGACAGCCCCGGCCGCCCTAGCCGGAAAGGGCGCGACGGAGGCATTGCCATGGACACCTGTCAGTGAGACGCCCCCTGGAGGGCGTCCGCGTCCTGACCATCGAACACTATGGCGCGGGGCCCTACGCTACCCTGCTGATGGCTGAACTGGGCGCCGAGGTGATCAAGATCGAGGCTCCGTCCATGGGCGGCGACGCCTCGCGGCCGACCGGCCCCTTCCTGCTGGGCGAGAACGATAGCCAGTATTTCCAGACCTTCTCGCGCGGCAAGAAATCCGCCGCCATCGAGCTGAAGACGCCCGACGGCCGGGCCGCCTTCGAACGGCTGGTCGCCTCGGCCGAAGCGGTGGTCAACAACCTGCGCGGCGACCAGCCGGCGAAGCTGGGCCTGACCTATGACGCGCTGAAGGCCGTCAATCCGGCCATCGTCTGCGGCAGCCTGTCGGCCTACGGGCGCGGCAACAGCCGCGAGGGCTGGCCCGGCTACGACTATCCCATGCAGGCCGAGTGCGGCCTGATGAGCCTGACCGGCGAGCCGGACGGGCCGCCGGTGCGCATGGGCGTGTCGATCATCGACTTCATGAGCGGGGCGACCTTCGCCTTCGGGGTGGTCAGCGCCATCCTTTCGGCCCGGGCGACCGGCCGGGGCTGCGACGTGGACGTCTCCCTGTTCGATGTGGCCTTGCATCAGCTCAGCTATCCGGCCGTATGGGCGATGAACGAGCGTCACCCGACACCGCGCCTGCCCAACGGCGCCCATCCCTCGCTGGCCCCCGTCCAGCGGGTGAAGACGCGGGACGGTTATGGCCAGCTGATGTGCATGAGCGAGAAGTTCTGGAGCGAGTTCTGCGGGGCGACAGCCCGGCCCGACCTGGCCGCCGACCCGCGCTTCGCCACCCTGGCCGACCGGGCGCGCAACCTGCCGGCCCTGACGCTGGCGCTCGACGCCCTGTTCGCGACCCGCGCCACCGCCGACTGGACGGCCCTGTTCGCCGGCCGCGTGCCGTTCGGGCCGGTCAACGGTCTGTTCGAGGCGCTGAACAATCCTTTCGTCGCCGAGGTCGGCATGCGCGACGTCGTCGACCACCCCGACCGGCCGCAGGGCCTGCACATGCTGGCCATGCCGGTGAAGATCGACGGCGAACGGATGCCGGGGTTGCGGTCGCCGAAGCTGGGCGAACACACGGACGACCTCCTGTCCTGAACGCCTGGCTGCTGTGACCGTTCGTCTCACCCGGCCCGGAATCGTTTCGCGTTAGGGTGTGCTTATCGCCGCCTCGCTACCGATGCGGTTCCCGAGCGGGCCCCGATGGGCCGCGAAAAGGCCGAACAGATGAAGTCCCTCCACCGGATCGTCTACGCCAGCCGCGTCACACTCAACGTCGTGCCCGATATGGACGAGACGCTGAAGGACATCCTGCGCGTGGCGGTGCGCGAGAACGCCAACCAGGGGATCACCGGATTGTTGATCGCGCACCGGGGCTGGTTCGTTCAGGCGCTGGAAGGCCCGGTCTCGGCGGTGCGCAGCCGGTTCGGAAGCATCGTCCGGGATCCGCGCCATCGCGACGTGAACATTCTCGCCGAAGGGCCCTCCGAAGCGCGGCTGTTCGGCGCCTGGAGCATGTGCGCCAGAGTGTTGTCGGCGACCGACGCGGCCATCCTCGAGGTGCTTGACCGGAGGGCGTCGTTCGATCCGGCGGCGGCGTCCGAGCGCACCGTCGTCAGACTGCTGACCACGGTGGCCGAGACCCACACGCGCGCCCTCAATGAACAGCACATCGCCCTGATGACACCGCGCCTGGCAAAGGCCTCCTGATCCCCGGCGGCCGGCGCCGCTCCACGATCAAATCTGGGCAGGCGCCGGGGCGAATTTCCGGGTTAGTCTCCGCCCATGAAAGCCAGCCTGCATCCCGTGGAAACCCGCCCCGCCCGACAGTGGCGGCGTGGCGTCAGCGGCGACACGGCCATCGAGCGGCCGCTGGCCGACGAGGCGCCGGTGGGACTGCTCTACGACGGCTGCCCCCATGTGGTGCTGATGGCGACACCCTCGGACGTCGAGGACCTCGCGGTCGGCTTCACCCTGTCGGAGCGAATTGCCGGCCGGGCGGACATCACGGACGTGACCATCGAAAGCCTCGACGAGGGGTTGCGGGTCGACATCCGCCTGACCGCGGAAGGCCGCAAGGGTCGCGCCAACGCGCGGTCGCGGTCGATGGAGGGACGTTCCAGCTGCGGCCTGTGCGGGGTGACCCGGCTGGCCCAGGCGGTGCGGCCCCTGTCGCCGCTGGGCGATGGCGAGGTGGTCTCCCGCAACGCCATCGAAGCCGCCATCGACGCTTTGGAAACCCGGCAGACCCTGGGTCGCCTGACAGGAGCCATGCACGCCGCCGCCTTCGCTGATGTCGATGGCGACCTGTGGCTTGTCCGTGAGGACGTCGGCCGCCACAACGCCCTGGACAAGCTGATCGGCGGGGCGGCGCGCAACGGATTTGACGCGGCGGCGGGCTTCGCCGTGATCACCAGCCGCTGCTCCTACGAGATGGTCGAGAAGGCCGCCGTGGCCGGCTTCCCGTTGATGGTGGCCATCTCCGCCCCCACGGCCCTGGCTATCCGCAAGGCCGAGGAGTGCGGCATGACCCTGGTCGCCCTGGCCCGCGCCGACGGCTGCACGGTGTTCACCCGGCCCGAGAGGATCGCCCCGTGAGCCGGGCGAAAGGCGTCAGCGACTACCGCAAGCCGGCCGGCGGCTGGGGCGCCCTGCGCTCGGTGGCCGGCGCCCTGGCCGACCAGGAGACGGTGCTGCAGGGCGGCAAGACCCTGCTGTCGGCCAACCAACCGGACGGCTTCGACTGCCCAGGCTGCGCCTGGCCGGACCCGAAACACACCTCGTCGTTCGAATTCTGCGAGAACGGGGCCAAGGCCGTGGCCTGGGAGGCCACGACCAGGCGCGCCACGCCCGAAGCGGTGGGCGCTCAAACTGTCCGTGAGCTGAAGACCTGGAGCGACCACGCGCTGGAGGACCTCGGGCGGCTGTCCGAGCCGATGCGCTACGACCGCGCCACCGACACCTACGTCCGCACCAGCTGGGACGAGGCCATCGCCCGCACCGGCGCCGTGCTGGCCGCCCTGCCCGACCCCGACCTGGCCGAGTTCTACGCTTCCGGCCGGGCCTCCAACGAGGCCGCCTTCCTGTTCCAGCTGCTGGGCCGCAAGTTCGGCACCAACAATTTCCCCGACTGCTCGAACATGTGCCACGAGCCGACCAGCGTCGGCCTCGCCGAGCAGCTGGGCCTGGGCAAGGGCTCGGTGACGCTGGAGGACTTCGACCTCTGCGACGCAATCTTCAGCTTCGGCCACAATCCGGGCACCAACCATCCCAGGATGATGGGCACGCTGCGCGACGCCGCCCGGCGGGGGGCGCCGATCGTGGTGTTCAATCCGCTGAAGGAACGGGCGCTGGAGAAGTTCACCTCGCCCCAGGACCCGGTGGAGATGGCCACCCTCGGCGGGACGGACATCGCCCACCGCTACTACCAGCCGCGCATCGGCGGCGACGCGGCAGTCTGCGAAGGGATGATGAAGGTCCTGGTCGCCGGCGGCCATATCGACCGTGACTTCGTCGATCAGCACACGGCAGGCTTCGCGACCCTGGCCGCCCATCTTGCCGCCCGCGACTGGCCCGAGCTCGAAGCCGAGAGCGGCCTGACCCGCGCGGAGATCGAAGAGGCCGCGGCCATCTTCGCCCGCAGCAAGGCTGTCATCCTCTGCTACGGCATGGGCATCACCCAGCACCGCTCGTCATCCAGCGCCGTGCAGCAGCTGGCCAACCTGCTGCTGCTTGGCGGCCACATAGGCCGGCCGGGCGCCGGAATCTGTCCCCTGCGCGGCCATTCCAACGTCCAGGGCGCTCGCAGCGTCGGCCTGACGGAGAAGCCGTCGGATGAGTTCCTGGCGGCTCTCGGCAAAGCCTTCGCCTTCACTCCGCCGCGCCGACACGGCCACACGGTGGTCGAGGCCATCGAGGCCATGCGGGCGGGGACGGCCAAGGTGTTCATCGGCCTTGGCGGCAACTTCGCCGTGGCCGCCCCGGACCCGGCCCTGACCTTCCCGGCGCTGGAAAGTCAGGACCTTACCGTCCACATCGCCACCAAGCTCAACCGCACCCACCTGCTGGCGGGAAAGGAGAGCTACATCCTGCCCTGCCTGGGCCGCACCGAGATCGACGTCCAGGCCGGCGGGCGCCAGGCGGTGACGGTCGAGGATTCGATGTCGATGGTCCACGCCTCGCGCGGCCTGAACCCTCCGGCCTCGGAGCATCTGCGGTCGGAGCCCTGGATCGTCGCGGC
This sequence comes from Caulobacter sp., assembly GCA_030678995.1. GTDB lineage: Bacteria > Pseudomonadota > Alphaproteobacteria > Caulobacterales > Caulobacteraceae > Caulobacter. The sequence goes on along the minus strand of JAUXTQ010000026.1, from coordinate 34,490 downwards.
CATCGCCCGCGCAACGCTTGGGTCGGACAGCGGCATCGATTGGATGGGCCTGGCCGCTGACTACAGCCGGATCCGCGACGGCATCGAGGCGACCTTTCCCGACGACTTCGCCGGCTACAACCAGCGCATCCTCGAGCCGGGCGGCTTTCGCCTGCCCGTTCCGTCGTCGGAGCGGGTGTGGCTCACCGCCAGCGGCAAGGCCGACCTGATCCCGTTCCGCCACGACGATCCCGGCCAGACCGACAACCGTCGGGGCGACCCGGATGTGCTGGTCCTGACCACCGTCAGGAGCCACGACCAGTACAACACCACCGTCTACGGCCTGAACGACCGCTACCGCGGTGTGAAGGGCCGCCGGGACGTAGTCTTCGCCCATCCGGACGACCTCGCCGCGCGGGGGCTGGCCGACGGCGACCGCGTCGATATCACCGCCGCCTTCGCCGACGACGGCGAGGACCGCGCCGTGCGCGGATTCACCGTGGTGGCTCGAGACCTGCCGCGCGGATGTCTGGCCGCCTATTATCCCGAGGCCAATCCGCTGCTGGCCCTCGGCGAGCGCGACCTGAAAAGCGGCACGCCGGCCTACAAGGCCATGCCCGTGCGGCTGGCGGTCGCGCGGTGATCTGCGGACTGGTTCTCGCCGGAGGACAGTCCCGCCGGTTCGGGTCCGAGAAGGCCGTGGCGCGCCTCGGCGATCAGACCCTGCTGGAGCGGGCGCTGGGCGCCCTTCGCCCGAACTGCGCCGCCCTGGCGGTCAGCGCCGCGGCCGGGTCGGGGGCCGAAGCCCTCGCACAAGGTCTGAACATAGTGGTGCTGGCCGACGATCCCGCGCATCCCGACGGGCCTCTGGCGGGCCTAGCCGCCGGGCTGCGCTGGGCCAGCGGCCTGGGGGCGACGCATCTGGCCACCCTGCCCTGCGACACGCCCCACGCCCCACCCGACATGGTCGCCCGGCTGATCGCCGCGGGCGGTGAGGCTTTCGCCGCGTTCGTGGAAACGGCAGAGGGTCCCTACCCCCTGTGCGCCCTGTGGAGCATCGACCTGCTGGCCTCGCTGGAGTCGGAGCTGGCCCGGGGCCATCCGGCGGTGCGGACGTTCCTGGGCGATGTCGGGGCGGTGGCCGTGCGCTTTGAGGACGGGGCGACGTTCGCGAATATCAATGCGAAGGCGGACCTGCCCTGATGGCTTGACGGCCAGTTTTCCTCCGGCGGGGACCTTGCTCAAGGACCGCCTTCGGCGGCCGCGGAGCGGCGACCCGAAGGGTCGTCCTTGACCAAGGACGCCGACCGGAGCGCATCATTCCATCAAGGCCTTCAGGGCGTATCAGCACCCGGAACCCTGGAGTCGCGGCCTAAAGCCCCCGCCGCATCTCCGCCCACGCATCCGCCAGCCGGTCCCGATGTCCCGGATCAGCCACCCCGATCAGCGCCTCGGCCCGTGCGTCCAGCGTCAGGCCGCGCAGGTCGGCCACCCCGTGCTCGGTGATCACCAGCCCCACGTCGGCCCGCGGCACGGACACCGCCAGCGGCGGCAACCGGGGCACGATGCGGCTGATCTCTCCGCGTCGGGCGCTGGCCGGCAGCGCCAGGATCGGCAGGCCGCCGTCAGACAGCCGCGCTCCGCGCAGGAAGTCGGTCAGTCCGCCGACCCCGGAAATCTGCCGGCCGTCCTGGAATTCCGCATTGGCCTGGCCGAACAGGTCGATCTCGATCGCCGAATTGACCGCCACCAGCCGGGGGATCGCCGCCAGCACCCGAATGTCGTGGGTAAAGCCGGACGGCTCGAACCGGATCCGGGCGTCCTCGCCGCAGCGGTCGTAGAGGGCGCGGCTTCCCGCCGCGAGGCCGGTGACCACCTCGGTCAGGGCCCCGGAGTCCAGCACCGGCAGCAGGGGATCGGTGACCATCCCCGAATGGATGCGCAGCCCCTTCATGCCCTCCAGCGCCGCCAGGGCCGCGACCCCCGCCTTGCCGACCCCGAACTGCACACTGGCGCCCGCCGGGATCAGGCCCTGCAGATGGCGTTTGATGGCGTCGAAGGCCGGATCGAGCGTTCCGGCAGCGTAGGTCAGCAGATCGTGCGACGCGTCGGCGACCAGATCGAAGCCGGCCAGCGGATAGACCGCCCCCCGCACCCTCGGCATGGCCGGATTGATCAGCGCCACCTTGTACACGTCCCGCGCCAGCACCGCCGGCGCCAGGTCGCTGGCGATCCCCAGCGAAACATTGCCGTCCGCGTCCGGCTCGCTGACCTGGACGATGGCCGCGTCCAGAGGGGTCTCGCCCAGCCAGCGGAAGGTCTGAAACCAGGTCAGGGGCCGGAAGGCGAACCGCCCGGCCTCGAAGCTGGCCCGCCAGTCGGCCGAGACGAACGTCCCCTCGGCCCGCGCGGTCTCGTGCAAACTGGCCCAGTCCGTGCGGTTGATGCCCGGCACATGGGCGCTGACGAAGGTCAGGCCGGCGGCCAGGCCGGGCTCCCGGCGGTAGGCTTCGAACAGCGCCAGGGGCTCGCTGGCGGCTCCCGGGATGAACAGCCGGCCACCCGTTTGATTCAACTGGCGAGCGACTTCCCTCGCGGCAAGGTCGACTGTCAGGCGAATCACGTCATCATCTGTTCAGACGACGCCTGCAACCAAGGGGGCGCCGATGTGTTCAAGCGTTGAATGCCCGGCCCATACAAGGACCAGAAAGCGTCATGCGCGCCGCAGTCGATCACCCCTACGATGTGCTCAAGCCGTTCCTGTGGATCGCGGCCCTGAGCTTTGCCACCGGGTTCCTGGGTTACGTGGGTCTGCACGGCATTCCCGCCTAGGCCGCGCCGGTTGAGCCGAACCCGCCGGCGCCCCGCGCCGTCTCGTCCAGGCTCGTCACCTCCCGCCATGACGCGCTCGCCACGGGTGCGATGACCAGCTGGGCGATACGGTCGCCCCGGCGGATGACGAAGTCCTCTTCCCCCAGATTGATCAGGATCACCTTCACCTCGCCGCGATAGTCGGCGTCGATGGTCCCCGGCGTGTTGAGGCAGGTGACCCCCGCCTTGGCCGCCAGACCCGAGCGCGGCCGCACCTGGGCCTCGAACCCGGCCGGCACCGCGAACGTCAGCCCGGTCGGGACCATTGCCCGGGCCATCGGCTGCAGCGTCAGGGGCTCGTGCTCGCCAACCGCCGCGCGCAGATCCATGCCGGCCGCCAGCGGGGTCTCGTAGGCCGGCAGGGGCAGGCCCTGCGCGTGGGGCAGCTGGACGATGGGGATGGTCGGGGTCACGTCAGAGCCGTCGCGATACGGGCGGCGAGATCGGCCGCCACCTGGTCCTTGTGGGCGCGGTCCCAGCGTTCGACGCCCTTGCTGGTGATCAGCAGCACCGCGTTTTCCTCGCCGCCCATGACGCCCGGCTGGGTGACGTCGTTGGCGATGATCCAGTCGCAGCCCTTGCGCGCCAGCTTGGCCCGGGCGTGCTTCTCCACGTCGTTGGTCTCGGCGGCGAAACCCACCACCAGTTTCGGCCGCGAAGGGCCGGCCGCCGACAGGGTCGCCAGAATGTCAGGGTTCTCCACCAGGGTCAGGGTCGGCGGGCCGTCCTTGCCCTTCTTCAGCTTGACGCCGAAGGCCTCGTCCGGGCGCCAGTCGGCCACGGCCGCGACACAGACCGCCGCGTCGGCCGGCAGCGCCGCCTGGCTGGCGGCCAGCATGTCGCGGGCGGATTCCACATCGACGCGGGTCACGCCGGCGGGGGTCGCCAGGGCCACCGGACCGGACACCAGGGTGACCCGCGCGCCCAGGGCGGCCAGGGCGCCGGCGATGGCGTAGCCCTGGCGGCCGCTGGAACGGTTGGTCAGCAGTCGCACGGGATCGAGCGCCTCGGCCGTGGGGCCGGCGGTCACCAGCACATGTCTACCGGCTAAAGGGCGGGCGGCGGGCCCCTCCAGCAGGCCCATGATCGCGTTGAAGATCGCCTCCGGCTCCGCCATCCGGCCAAAGCCGAACTCGCCGCAGGCCATGGCGCCCTCGTCAGGCCCGACGAACGAGACGCCGTCGCCCTTGAGCGTGGCGAGGTTTCGTTTCGTCGCGGGGTGCTCCCACATGCGCACGTTCATCGCCGGGGCCATCAGCACCGGCTTGTCAGTGGCCAGCAGGGTCGTGGAGGCGAGGTCGCCCGCCAGGCCATGCGCGGCCTTAGCCATCAGGTCGGCCGTCGCGGGGGCCACGACCACCAGGTCGGCCGAGCGGCTGAGCTCTATATGGCCCATCTCCGCCTCGTCGGTGAGGGAGAACAGCTCGCCATGGACCTTGTCCTCGGCCAGGGCGGACAGGGATAGCGGCGTGACGAACCGCGCGCCGGCCTCGGTGAGGATCGGCCGCACGGCCACGCCGGCCTTGCGCAGCAGGCGCGTCAGCTCAAGCGCCTTGTAGGCGGCGATGCCGCCGCCGACGATCAGGAGAACCCGCCGCTCGCTCAAGTCTGTCCCCGTCAGGGCCGTGAAATCCTGTCGCTGCATACGACGACGGAGGCGCTTGACCAAATGCGAAACCCGTGTTCTTAGTTTGTTCGTTATGCGCTCTTAGATTGAAACATGGGGGTTGGCATGGTGGGGTTTAACAGGGCTTGGCCGGTTCTGGCGGCGGCGGCGCTGCTGGCCGGTTGCGATGGCGGCGCCTCGGCGGTGCCGGTGAAACAGGCGCAGGTCGCGGCTCCGCCTGTCGGCGCGGACCAGGCGGCGCCGGGCGCGCGACAGGCGGCGCAGGCGCGGGTCGTCCCGGCGAAGACGATCGACGGCAGGCCGAAGTGGTCGTCCAACCGCCGCTTCACATCGCAGCAGAACGCCGAGCGGGCCTTCAAGCGCAACGGCGCGGCCTTCGGGGCGACGACGGTGGAGGCCTTCGTGGCCAGGGCGCACGCTTTCGTCAACAAGCCGCCGAAGGGGTCCCAGGTGATCACCCGGGCCAACGGCGACCGGCTGATCTACCACCCGGCCAGCAACGTCTTCGCCGTGGCCACCCGCGAGGGCCTGCCCCGGACCATGTTCAAGCCCGACGAGGGCCCAGCCTACTGGGAGACGGTCAAGGCGCGGGAAGCCAACGGCGGGGCGCGGCGGAAGCGTGAGGGGGACTGAGGGGCGCCGTCATCTTCGCGCCTGTCGCAGGGATCCGTGAGCGCGGGTGGGGTTGACACTCCGCCGCATGGCCGGCGCGACTTTGCCTGTGCTTTCGGTCCCGGCGGTCTCGTCCTGATGTCTTGATGAGCAGTCTTGCTCCGGCGGGACCCTGGTCAAGGACGGCCCTTGCAGGGCCGCCGCTTCGCGGCCGCCGAAGGCGGTCCTTGACGAGGGTCACCGCCCGGAGCGCATCATTCCATCAAGGCCTTCAGGGCGTATCAGCGTCTGGCGCTGATAGGGGCTGGTGCAGACTCGCTACCCAAACATCTGCGCCAGCAGGAACGCCCCGCCGGCAACCGCGGCGCCGGCGGCGAACCAGACCAGACCCGGCGTCCGCTCGGCCTCGATGATTACCGTCTTCTCGCTGTCGGCCTCGGCGAGGCGGGCGATGGCGCGCAGGGCCCGCAGGCCCTCGTCGGCGAATTCCCGGGCCCGGGCGACCGGGGAGAGTTCGCGGGCGATCCAGCGGCGGACCACCGGGTCGGCGGCGGCCCACAGATCGTGGTCAGGCCACAGGCGGCGGGCGACGCCCTCCACCGTGACCATGGTCTTCTGCAGCAGCACCAGTTCGGGCCGCAGCCGCATGTCGAACAGCGACGTGATCTCGAACAGCAGCGACAGCAGCCGGCCCATCGCGAGCTCGCTGGCCGCCCGGCCGAACACCGGCTCGCCCACCGCCCGCAGGGCCTGGGCGAAGGCCTCCGGATCATGGTGCGAGGGCACGTAGCCGGCGTCGAAATGGGCTTTGGCCACCCGCGTGTAATCCCGCGTCAGAAAGCCATAGAGGATCTCGGCCAGATAGCGCCGCGTCTCCGGCGACAGCCGCCCGACGATGCCGAAGTCCACCGCCACGATGCCCGAGGGCGGCAGGACGAACAGGTTTCCCTCATGCAGATCGGCGTGGAACACGCCGTGGTCGAGGGCCTGGGCGAGGAAGGCGCGGATCAGGTTGTCGGCGATGGCCTTGCGGTCGAGGCCGGGGACCTCCAGCGTCGCCGGATCGGAGAGGGCCAGGCCGTCCGCCCACTCCAGGGTCAGGACCCGTTTGGCCACCCCGTCCCAGACCACCTTCGGCGCGCGCATCCAGCCGTCGCGGTTCATCACCTCCGACAGCTCCGCCGCGCCGGCGGCCTCGAAACGCATGTCCAGCTCCAGCTGCAGGGAGCGGATCACCGTGCGGGCGAAGGCCATCGGCTCTAGCCGCCGGGCCGGCGGAACCAGCGCCTCGATCAGCCGGGCGGCGATCAGCAGGGTGCGGCTGTCGGCGCCGACCCGCCGCTCGATGCCAGGCCGCAGGACCTTGACCGCCACCTCGCGGCCATCGGCCATGACCGCCCGGTGCGCCTGGGCCAGCGACGCGGCGGCCACGGCCTCGCCGAACACGGGGAAGATTTCTGCTACCGGCCGGCCGAACTCGCGTTCGATCTCCGCCCTGGCGACGTCGATGGGAAACGGCGGCAGGGCGTCCTTGAGCCGCGACAGGTCACCGGCGAACCGCGCCCCGAAGATGTCGGCCCGGGTGGACAGCACCTGGCCCAGCTTGATCGCCACCGGCCCCAGCCGCTCCAGGGTCCGCGCCAGCCGCTCGCCGGGGCGGCCGTCGCGGGCCTGACGTCCGGAAAACAGCCGCAGGACGCGGGCAACCGTGCGCACGCCCGGCGGCAGGACGGCGTCCAGCTCCCGCGGGATCAGGGCGTCGGCGCGGACCAGCGTCCAGCCGGCGGCCAGCAATCGGAAGAAGGCGGACAGGTCCATTCCCTAGACCGCTTCCCCGGCGAAGGCCGGGGCCCGGTTGCGAGCGCCGGACCTAGAATCCTGACCTGATGACCGTAGCTGAATCTGGGTCCCGGCGTTGGCGCTTGGCGCCGCCCTTCGGGTCGCCGGGATGAGCGGGAATTTGAAGCCCATCGCCCTAGAGAACCCGCCCCGCATGCAGGGCCGCCACGCCGCCGGTGAAGTTGCTGAAGTTGACGCGGGCGAACCCGGCCTTCTCGATCATTCCGGCGAAGGTCTTCTGGTCCGGGAAGCGGCGGATGCTCTCAACCAGGTACTGGTAGGACTCGCGATCGCCGGCGACCCATTCGCCGATCTGCGGAATGGCCTTGAACGACCAGGCGTCATAGGCGGCGCGCAGGGCCATGCCGGTGGGCCGGCTGAACTCCAGGCAGACGAAACGGCCGCCGGGTTTCAGCACCCGCCGGGCCTCGCGCAGGGCGGCGTTGATGTCGGTCACGTTGCGAATGCCGAAGGTGATTGAATAGGCGTCCGCGCAGGCATCCGGCAGCGGCAGCCGCTGGGCGTCGCCGACGACCCAGGTCACCTCGGGCGGCGCGCCCTTCTCCCGGCCGGCAGCGATCATCTCGGCATTGTAGTCGATGACATGGATGGCCGCGTCGTCGCCGCCCCGACGCTCCTGGGCCGAGCGGGCCATCTTCGCGTAGCGGCGGGCCATGTCGCCGGTGCCGCCGGCCACGTCGAGGATCACCTCGCCAGGCTGGGGATTGAGCCGCGCGGCCGTGGCGTCCTTCCACAGCCGGTGGACGCCCGCGCTCATCAGGTCGTTCATCAGGTCGTAGCGGCTGGCTACCCGGTCGAAGACGCCCCGCACCAGGCGGGGCTTCTCGGCCGGATCGACGTCGCGGTAGCCGAAGCTGGCGGTGCTCTCGCTCATGGCCTTGCTCATAGACCCGCGCGAGCGGGTCGGCTAGCGGCGAGCGTGGCTCAGACACCGGCCACCTCGCGGCGGAGAACGACCTGATGTCTTGATGAGCATTCTTGCTCCGGCGGGACCTTCGTCAAGGACGGGCCCTGCGGGCCCGCCGCTGGGCGGCCGCGAAGCGGTCCTTGACCAAGGGCCCCGTCCGGAGCGGACCATTCCATCAAGGCCTTCAGGGTGTATCAGCATCCGGAAGGGCGGCGGGCGTGACGCCCGATCCGCGTCAGCAACCTCGCCGTCGCGCATGGACCCCGCCGTCCCAGTCGGCTAGCCAAGGCTGGAGAGATCCTTTGCTTGAGCGCGTTCTGATCGCAAAACCGCTCACACTTTTGCGGAACGCGCCGTGCCCGAGCTTCCCGAAGTCGAAACCGTCCGCCGGGGCCTGGCCCCCGTCCTTGAGGGCGCGCGGCTGACCCGTGTGGAGCAGCGGCGGCCAGACCTGCGGTTTCCCTTTCCCGAGGGCTTCGTCCAGCGGCTGACCGGAGCGACACTGACCCGGCTGGACCGGCGGGCCAAATACCTGCTCGGCCATCTGGATCGCGGCGACGTGCTGGTGATGCATCTAGGCATGACCGGGCGGTTCGAGATCGAGGCCGCCGAGGGGACCGTACGGCCGGGCGAGTTCATCTACGCCGCCCCGCCGGATCCGAAGCACGCGCATGTGGTGTTCGAGACCGACCGCGGCGGGCGGGTGACCTATTCCGACCCGCGCAGGTTCGGCTTCATGGGCCTGATTCCGGCCGGGGCGGTAGAGAGCCATCCCTGGTTCGCCGGCATGGGCCCCGAGCCCCTGGGGCCGGACTTCGACGCCAGCCTGCTGGCCCGCGCTTTCGCCGGTCGCAAACAGAACGCCAAGGTGTTGCTGCTTGACCAGCGGATCGTTGCGGGCCTGGGCAATATCTATGTCTGCGAGGCCCTGCACCGGGCCGGCGTCTCGCCACTGAAACCGGCCGGAAAGATCCCCAGGGCAAGGCTGGGGCCGCTCGTGGCGGTGATCCGCGAGGTGCTGGAGGAGGCCATCGCGGCCGGCGGCTCGACCCTGCGCGACTTCGCCGCCACGGACGGGGCGCTGGGCTATTTCCAGCACCGCTTCCAGGCCTATGGCCGCGAGAAGGAGCCCTGCGGGACGCCCGGCTGCGGCGGGACCATCGCCCGGATCGTGCAGGGCGGCCGATCGACCTTTTATTGCCCCAGGTGCCAGAGATGATCCGGGCCGGACGGCGTCGGGGGTCATGATGAAGCGTTTCCTGTCTGGATGGCTCGCGGCGGTGCTGCTGCTGGCCAGCGCCGGTCCAGCGGTGGCCGAGCCGCCAATGTGGATCGTCCGCGACGCCGACTCGACCATTGTCCTGTTCGGCTCGGTGCATGTCCTGCCGCGGGAGCTGGACTGGCGCAGCGCACGGCTGGACGAGGCGCTCGCCCGGGCGGACGACATCTGGTTCGAGACCGCCATGGGCGCCGACGCGGAGGCCGCGGCGTCACGGGCCAGCCAGGCCAGCGCCTACCTCGCGGAGGGCCAGACCCTGTCGGCCCTGCTCTCGTCGCAGGGCCAGGCCCGACTGAAGCGGCTGAGCACGGTCCTGGGCATCCCGCTGGTCCACATCGATCGGCTGCGGCCCTGGTACGCCGACATCATCCTGGGCGTCACCGCCCTGGCGCGGCAGGGCGCGCTGGTCAGTTCCGGCGTCGAGCAGACCCTGGCCGCCGCCGCGCCCACGGCCTTGCGCCGCGCCTTCGAGACGCCCGACGAACAGATCGCCTTCTTCGCCAATGCGCCCATGGCCGATCAGATCGCCTCGCTGGAGGACACCCTGCGGCAGCTGGAGGAGGATCCCGGCTTCTACGACCGGCTGGTCGCCGCCTGGATCGCCGGCGACGCCGGGGCCATCGAGACCCTCGGCCTGACGCCGATGAAACAGACCTCCCTCTATCTGTATGACGCCCTGATCGTGCAGCGGAACCTGCGCTGGGCGAAAGTCATCGCCGAGCGGCTGGCGGGGTCGGGCGAGACGGTGATCATCGTCGGCGTCGGCCATCTGGTCGGCCCCGACAGCGTGCCGGCGCTATTGCGGGCAAGAGGGATCACCGTCGAGGGTCCCTGATCGAAGAGGCTTGAGCGACGCGCGGTCGGCGGGCACAACCGGCCCATGACTTACCAGACCCTGATCGTCGAGACGCCGTCCGAGGGCGTGACCCTCATCCGGCTCAACCGCCCCGAAGCCCTCAACGCCCTCAACAGCCAGCTGCTGGACGAGCTGGGCCAGGCCCTGGACGCCGCCGCCCTGGACGAGACCGTCCGCTGCCTGGTGCTGACCGGCTCGGACCGGGCCTTCGCCGCCGGCGCCGACATCAAGGAGATGTCTGACAAGTCCTATGCCGACATGATGAAGCTCGACTTCTTCACCGGCGCGGCGCGCAAGCTGGAGCAGTTCCGCAAGCCGGTGATCGCGGCGGTCAGCGGCTACGCCCTGGGCGGCGGCTGCGAACTGGCGATGATGTGCGACTTCATCATCGCCTCGGAAACCGCGAAGTTCGGCCAGCCCGAGATCAACCTGGGCGTCTCGCCCGGCATCGGCGGCACCCAGCGCCTGACCCGCTTCGTCGGCAAGGCCAAGGCCATGGACATGATCCTGACCGCCCGGATGATGGACGCCGCCGAGGCCGAGCGCGCCGGCCTGGTCTCGCGGGTCGTGCCGGTCGACAAGCTGCTGGAAACCGTCCTGGAGGCCGCCGGCAAGATCGCCGGGCATTCTCCGCTGGCGGTGATGATGAACAAGGAACTGGTCGAGGCCGCCTACGAGACCACCCTGACCACGGGCGTAGCCCTGGAGCGGCGGCTGTTCCACAGCCTGTTCGCTTTCGAGGACCAGAAGGAGGGCATGGCCGCCTTCGTCGAAAAGCGGAAGCCCGATTTCAGGGGACGGTAAAGAGGATCGGCATCTTCGGCTTGAGGTGAGGCCGGGCCGCCTCGCTGGCCAGCCACCGGGCGAACCTGAGGGCTCGCCATTGCGGCAGCCCGCCGCCCTTGGTCACCAGGATGGAGATCTTGCGCTCGCCGGCGGAGGTCTCCCAGCGATGCTCCAGCCGCACGTGTCCCAGCCGCTGCAGCCGGTTGGCCAGCAGGGCCTGTCCGGTGACCACCACGGCCGAGCGCGTGCCTTCCGCCCGATCAAGCAACTCGGGGGCCGTCGCCTCGGTGATATCCAGCCGCCCGTCCTCGCCGAAAGCCGCCCAGGCGCGGGTCAGGGTCTCACCCAGGCCCCGGTCGCAGACCAGGGGTTGCCGGCGGGGGCCCAGCGGCGCGCAGGCCGTCAGAGCGAGGGTCGAGAGCAGGAAAAGGCGGCGATCCATGGGATCACCCTACATCGGTCCCGCTGGAGAGCCAGACTCGCATTGACCGGGTGGGGGCCTTCCTGTATTTGCCCGCCCTTCGATTTATTCGGCGCGCCCGTGTGCGCCTGTCCGTTCTGAGGTTCTACAAGCCCATGGCCAATAATCCCGGCGCCAAGAAGGCGATCCGCAAGATCGAGCGCCGCACGGAAGTGAACAAGGCGCGTCGTTCGCGCGTGCGCACCTTCCTGCGCAAGTTCGACGAAGCCCTGGCCGCCGGCGACGCCGCCGCCGCCAAGGCTGCCTTCATCGTCGCGCAATCGGAACTGATGCGCGCCGTATCCAAGGGCGTGGTTCACAAGAACACCGGCTCGCGCAAGGTCTCGCGCCTGAACGCCCAGCTGAAGAAACTCTCGGCGGCCTGAGCCCCGGTCTTTCCGAAAATGGCCGGCGAACGCTGTTCGCCCGAAAAATCAGCAGCTTGAACAACCGGCAGGCGCCTCCAGCGCCGGCCGGTTTTTCGTGCGCGCGCTTCGCGTGTGCGGCGAATTCCCACACCCAAAGCGAGGGTCGTTAACGGATTCCCTTGCGGCGCGAGGGCCCCTCGCGAGTCAACAGAAATATCCGCGTCCGGACTCAAATTTCCGGTTTGACCCACGGTTTTTTGGGCCGCTAGTGTGAGGCTCTCGACGGTTGGTCCATTTCCATTTTTGGGTATGCCAAGGCGACGACGGATGCCCTGCATCCGCCGGCCCGGACCCTGTCTGCGTCGAGCTGAGGACTTCTCCACCGTGGGGGCGGAGGGGTGTCGTGGGTACGGAAGCGTAGCAATATCGGGTGGGGCCAATGACTATTACGGGCGCGCGAATGATGCCGTCGCAAACTTCTGCTGGAGCTGTCTGGACGAAGGCCTGTATGGCCCTTCGCCAGGAGCTGGGCGAGGCTGCATTCGGCTCATGGCTCGCCCAGGCGGCCCTGCGCGAGATCACCGGCGGCGGCATCGTGCTGGTCACCCCCACCGGGGTCGCCCGTGACTGGATCCGCCGCAACGCCTGGCGCCGCATCGGCGAGCTGTGGGCCCAGCACGATCCGGACGGCCGCAGCCTGGACCTGAAGTCCCGCATGGAATTCGAGGCCGACACCGGCGGCATGGACATCATCGCCGAGGCCATCGAGGTAATGGATCCGGTGGCGACCGACGCCCCCGCCCTGGCCCCGACGCCGGGCGCCCGGCCCGGCCGCATCGCCGGCCTGCAGGAACGCTTCACTTTCGATACCTTCGTGCCTGGCCCGGCCAACGAATTTGCCCACGCCGTCGCCCGGCGGGTGGCCAGCTGGGCCGACGGCCATTTCAATCCGGTGGTCTTCCACAGCGCCTATGGCTTCGGAAAGACCCACCTGCTCAACGCCATGGCCTGGGAGGCCATGAAGGCCGCCCCCGAGAAACGCGTGGTCTATCTGAGCGCCGAACGCTTCCTGTCGACCTTCGTGCGCTCGGTGATGGATCGCTCCACCGCCCTGTTCAAGGAGGAGCTGCGCACGGCCGACCTGCTGTTGATCGACGACGTGCATTTCGTCGCCGGCAAGCAGTCGACCCAGGAAGAGCTGTTCCACACCCTGACCGCCCTGATGGAGGACGGCCGCCGGGTGGTTTTCTCCGCCGACCGGCCGCCGGCCCAGATCACCGAGATGGACGCGCGCCTGCGCAGCCACCTGTCGGCGGGCCTGGTCTGCGGCATCGAGCCGGCCGACCGCGACCTGCGCCTGGGCATCCTCGAGCGCAAGCTGGCGGCCCTGGGCCGTCAGGGCGGCTTCACCGCCAGCGCCAGGCCTGAAGTGCTGCAGTTCCTCGCCGACCGCTTCACCGACAGCGTGCGGGAGCTGGAAGGCGCCCTCAACACCCTGGTGGCCCGCATGGGCGTGCAGGTCAGCGGCCTGTCGCTGGACGAGGCCCAGGCGATCCTGCGCCCGCACCTGCGCGGCGCCGAAAAGCGCATCACCATCGACGACATCCAGAAGGCCACGTCCGAACATTTCGGCCTGCGCCAGGCGGACCTGGTTTCCGAGCGCCGTAACCGCTCGGTCGCCCGCCCCCGGCAGGCGGCCATGTGGCTGGCCAAGCAGCTGACCACCCGCTCCCTGCCCGACATCGGCCGGCGCTTCGGCGGCCGCGACCACACCACCGTGCTGCATGCCGTGCGGCGGATCGAGGCCCTGAAAGCGGACGATCCCCAGCTGTCGCGGGACCTGGAAGCCCTGACGCGGAAGCTGCGGGGGTAACGGGGACATGTACCTTCAGGTACGTGTCCCCCAATCGAGCCGTCCGTGAAATCGGAATAGGGGACATGTGCCTGCGGTACATGTCCCCGGCCCTACTTCACCCCGTGCTTGCGGAAGTAGTCGATCATCCTGCGCCAGCCGTCCTGGGCGGCCTTGGCGTCATAGCTGGCGCGGTAGTCGGCGTGGAAGCCGTGCTGGGCGTCTGGATAAAGGACGATATCCGACCCCTCCTTCTCGAACTCCCGCAGCTTGCGCCGCATGGCCTCGATGTCGGCAGCCGGGATACCCTGGTCCTTGCCGCCGTAGAGGCCAAGCACCGGCGCCTTGAGATAGCCGGCCAGGTCCAGCGGCCATTCCCGCTCCGGCTCGGACAGGAACTGGCCGGCCGACGGCCGCGACAGCCGACCGTACCAGGCCACACCGCAGCGGAAGTGGCGCATCCGCTCGCAAGCCAGCCAGACCTGCGCCCCGCCCCAGCAGAAGCCGGTGATGGCCATCTTCTTTTGGTTGGCGAAGTCCTGGCCCGCGACCCAGCCGACCGTCGCCTCGATGTCGCTCATCACCTGGGCGTCGGTGGCGGCCGCGACGATGTTGCGGATCTGGGTGAAGTCGACCAGCGGGGCCGGGTCGCCGTGGCGGGCGAAGAGGTCGGTGGCGATGGCCACGTAGCCCAGCCTGGCCAGCCGCCGGCAGATATCGCGGATGTACTCGTGGATGCCGAACACCTCCGAAACCACCAGCACCACCGGCTTCTTCCCCCGGGCGTCGGGCCGGGCCAGGTACGCGGGGATGTTCCGGTCGCCGGCGGGGATCATCACCGTGTCGGTGATCAGGCCCAGGGTGTCGGTCTTGATCGGCTCGGCGCTGGCCGAAACGGCCGCCGCCGCGTAGCCGGCGAAGAACAGGCCCGGCAGGGCCCGGCGGGACAGGTCGAAGTCGCGCGGCTCCGAGCCCTCGGGGCGGGTGAGCTTAAGCATGGCGGGGTTCCCTCGTATCTTTGGCCCACCCTAGCCCCGCAGGGCCGATGCTGGGAAGCCTCAGGCCGGCCGCGCCCGTCGCAGGGTCAGGTTGATCCGGCCGCCGCCCGGGACCAGCCGGGACGAGCCGGAGACGATCCGGTCCACGCCGTGGAACGCCAGCCGGGCTTGCCCGGCCAGCAGGCAGACATCCCCCGACGCCAGCCGCACCGACCGGGTCGGGTCGGTGCGCTTCAATCCGCCAATGCGGAAAATCGCGGTGTCGCCCAGGGAGACCGACAGCACCGGAAAGCGGAAATCGGCCTCGTCCTCGTCGCGGTGCAGGCCCATCCTCGCCCCCTCGCGGTAGAGATTGACCAGGCAGGCATCGGCGGGGACCGCGACATCCGCCAGCTCGACCCACAGGTCCCGCAGGATCGCCGGCATCGACGGCCAGGGCTCGCCCGTCAGCGGGTGGGTCGGCTCATAGCGGTAGCCGCCGGCGTCGGTGATCCAGCTGAGCGGGCCAAGGCCGGTCATCTCCACGCTCATCGGCTTGCCGCCGGGCGTGACCTGGCGGTGGAACGGCGCGGCCCGCGCGGCCGTCAGCACCTCGCCCATCAGCGCTTCCTGGGCCGTCCGGTCCAGCCGGCCCGGGAGCAGTGTGAAACCTGACAAATCCTTCATGATCCTGCCCACGCGAGTTCAGTTTACCCTGCCAGCGGCTTTGAGAGGACATATCCGTGATCCAACGCGTTGGTCTTGGTCTGGCGCTGGCGGCGACGATGCTGCTGGCCGGTTGTGGCGGCAAGGAAGAGGCCGCGCGGCAGGTGCTGCCCACCGACGTCGTGCCGGTCCACTACGACATCACCGTGCGGCCCGATACGGCGGCCCTGACCTTCACCGGCTCGGTCGGCGCCGACGTCCAGGTGGTCAAGGCCACCAGCACGGTCGTGCTCAACGCCGCCGACATGACCTTCGGCAAGGTCCAGCTGGACGGGTCCAACGTCTCGCCCAGGGTGACCCTCGACAACGACGCCCAGACCGCGACCCTGGTGTTCGCCCAGCCCCTGACCATCGGCAAGCACCGGCTGGCCATCGACTACACCGGCAAGATCAACGAGCAGGCCTTCGGTCTGTTCTCGGTCGACTACGACACCGCCCAGGGCAGCCGACGCCTGCTGGCCACCCAGTTCGAGGCGCCCGACGCGCGGCGGTTCGCGCCGATGTGGGACGAGCCGGCCCTGAAGGCGACCTTCAAGCTGACGGTCGACGCCCCCACGGCCGACATGGTGGTGTCCAACATGCCCGTCGAGACGACCTCGGCGTTGGAAGGCGGACTGACCCGCACGACCTTTGCCGTCTCTCCGAAGATGAGCTCCTACCTGCTATTCCTCGCCATGGGCGACTTCGAGCGGATTAGCCGCAAGGTCGGCGACGTGGACGTCGGCGTGGTGGTCAAGCGCGGCTCCACGGCCGAGGCGGCATTCGCCCTCGACGCCAGCGAGAAGTTGCTGCCCTGGTACGACGACTATTTCGGCACGCCCTACCCGCTGCCCAAGCTCGACCTGGTGGCCATCCCTGGCGGGGCGGCCAGCTTCTCGGCCATGGAGAACTGGGGGGCCATCCTCTACTTCGAAAAGGCCGTGCTGGTGGACGAACGCGTCTCCACCGAGGCCGACCGCCAGAACGCCTTCACCACCATCGCCCATGAGATCGCCCACCAGTGGTTCGGCAATCTGGTGACCATGAGCTGGTGGGACGACCTGTGGCTCAACGAGGGCTTCGCCTCCTGGATGGAGACCAAGGCCACCGATCACTTCCATCCGGAATGGTCGGTCTGGCTGCAGGACATGGCCGCCCGGGACGGGGCGATGAACCTGGACGCCCGCGCCGCCACCCATCCGGTGGTGCTGCCGGTGCCGGACGCCCGCAATGCCCCCTTCGACCAGATCAGCTACCAGAAGGGCCAGGCCGTCATTCGCATGATCGAGGCCTGGGTCGGCGAGGACGCCTTCCGCACCGCCCTGCGCGCCTACATGAAGAAGCACGCCTACGGGAATACCGTCAGCGACGACCTGTGGGACGCGGTGGAAACCGCCTCGGGTCAGCCGATCCGGCGCATCGCCCACGATTTCACGGGCCAGCCGGGTGTGCCGCTGATCAAGGTCACCAGCCTGGGCTCGGCCTGGCGCGTGACCCAGCGCCGCTTCGGCGTCGACGCCCCCTCGCGCAAGCCGCTGAGCTGGTCGACCCCGGTGGCGACCCTCTGGCCGGAGTCCGGCCAGGGTTGGCGCGGGGTGATCTCGATGGGCCAGTCGGAGCGGATCAAGGGCCCGGGCCGGGTCCCGTTCCTGGTCAACGCCGGTCAGGCCGGCTATTTCCGCACCGCCTATGACGACAAGGCGTTTGCCCGGCTGAAAGCCGGTTTCGCCAGGCTCGCGCCCGTCGACCAGCTGGGACTGCTCTACGACTACTGGGCCTTTGGCCAGGAGGGCGTGACCCCGATCGCGCAATGGCTCGACCTGGCCGCCAGCCTGCCGGCTGACGCCAATCCGGTGGTCTGGATGCAGGTGACCGACGTGCTGGGCCAGATCGACCGGCTCTACGACGGCAACCCCGGCCAGGCAGCCTTCCGCGCCCGCGCCCGCGCCATGCTGGCGCCGGTGTGGGCTCGCACCGGCTGGACCCCCGCCCCGGGCGAGGCGGCCACCGCCATCCTGTTGCGCGCCGACCTGATCCAGGCGCTGGGACGCTTCGACGACGCCGCCGTGGTCGCCGAGGCCCACGCCCGCTACGCCCGGATGGGCGCCGACGCCTCGGCCCTGCCGGCGGCGATCCGCGAACCGGCCCTTCGGGTGGTGGCGATGAACGCCGACGCGGCGACCTGGGAGCAGCTGCGGGCGACGGCCAGGGCCTCGACCAACGCCCTGGAGAAACAGCAGCTCTACGGCCTGCTGGGCGAAACCCGTGACGAGGCGCTGGCCCGGCGCACCCTGGTGCTGGCCCTCAGCGACGAGGCGCCCAATACCCTGCGCCAGAACATCCTGCGCGGGCCCTCGGGCAACTTCCCGGCCATGACCTGGGCCTATCTGAAGGCCAACAAGACCAAGGCGGACGCCCTGTTCGCGCCGGGCTCGATGGTCGGGATGCTGGCGCGGATCACCGGCGGCTGGGCCGACGAGGCCGTCGCCGGGGAGGTTCTGGCCATGGCCAAGGCCGAGGGCGAGGTCCCGCCGCGGCTCAAGGCCGGGCTGTCAGCGGCCGTCTATCGGGCGAAGGTGCGGCGCGAACGCCTCGGCGAGATCGACGCCTGGGTCAAACACTGAACAACGCAGTAGGGGCGGACGGCTCGTCGCCGTCCGCCCTGGCTTGCCGGTTCTGGCCGCCCTCGTCAGTCTTCGGTGTAGCGGTAGCTGGAGATCTTGCAGACATCGACGCGCTGGCGGACCAGGGAGTCGCCGTCGTCGAACACTGCCTTGAAGTCGTACAGGCAGTAGCCCGAACCATCATCGACGTTGACCACGACTGACTGGCCGGGCCGCAGAACGTCCTGGCCGAGGATGTCCTCTTCCCAGGACGTGGCGCCCACGTTCGACGCATAGAAGCGTACGATGATGTGGCTGGTTTCGTTGATGATGCGGACCCGGCGGTCTTCGGCCGAAGCCAGGCCCGGCGTGAGCGCGGTGGTCGCCACCATGACGGCGAGCGCGAGACCGGCGCGAAGCCGGGTGGATAAAGTGGCCATGATTCCCTCCTGAACAATGCCCCTCAAAGCCCGCAAAGAAGGTCACAGATAGGGTTTTCTGCATACCTCAAATGGGGGGCGCCCCGAAGTTCGGGCCAAAGCCCTCATTGGAATGGGGGTTTTGCTCTTGCGGCAGGCGCCCTGCTTCCCATATGGCGAACTGAGCAAGCGGCTTTCCCCAAGCGGAAAGCCCTCCAGTCCAGTCCAGAGGATCCAAACGGGGACGGAAGAGAAAAACCGGGGCGCTTTTGAAAAGGCCCTCGTCGCCGCCGTCCGCCTGTCAGGGAGCTAAGAGAGACCGCACCATGAGCAAGATTATCGGTATCGACCTGGGAACGACCAATTCCTGCGTCGCCATTATGGATGGCAAGACGCCCCGGGTGCTCGAAAACGCTGAAGGGGCCCGCACCACCCCGTCCGTCGTCGCCTTCCTGGATGACGGCGAGAAACTGGTCGGCCAGCCGGCCCGTCGCCAGGCGGTGACCAACCCCACCAACACCCTGTTCGCCATCAAGCGGCTGATCGGCCGCGCCTACACCGACGAGGTGGTGGCCAAGGACAAGGGCATGGTGCCCTACGATATCGTCAAGGGGCCGACCGGCGACGCCTGGGTCAAGGCCGCCGGCAAGGACTACAGCCCGCAGGAGGTTTCGGCCTTCATCCTGATGAAGCTCAAGGAAGACGCCGAGCGTCACCTGGGCGAGAAGGTCACCAAGGCGGTCATCACCGTCCCGGCCTATTTCAACGACGCCCAGCGCCAGGCCACCAAGGACGCCGGCCGCATCGCCGGCCTGGAAGTGCTGCGCATCATCAACGAGCCGACCGCCGCGGCCCTGGCTTACGGGCTGGAGAAGAACGACGGCAAGAAGATCGCGGTCTACGACCTGGGCGGCGGCACCTTCGACGTCTCGATCCTTGAGATCGGCGACGGCGTGTTCGAGGTGAAGGCCACCAACGGCGACACCTTCCTGGGCGGCGAGGATTTCGATCTGCGCATCGTCGACTTCCTGGCCGACGAGTTCAAGAAAGAGACCGCCACCGACCTGCGCAAGGACAAGCTGGCCCTGCAGCGCCTGAAGGAAGAGGCCGAGAAGGCCAAGAAGGAGCTCAGCACCACCACGCAGTACGAGGTCAACCTGCCGTTCATCAGCATGAACGCGTCGGGCCCGCTGCACCTGAACATCAAGCTGTCGCGCGCCAAGCTGGAAAGCCTGGTGGAAGACCTGATCGCCAAGACCATCGGTCCGTGCGAGCAGGCCCTCAAGGACGCCGGCATCAAGAAGGGCGATATCGACGAAGTGATCCTGGTCGGCGGCATGACCCGCATGCCCAAGGTCGTGGACGCGGTGAAGACCTTCTTCGGCCGCGAGCCGCACCAGGGCGTCAACCCGGACGAGGTCGTGGCGCTGGGCGCCGCGGTGCAGGCCGGCGTGCTCCAGGGCGACGTCAAGGACGTGCTGCTGCTGGACGTGACCCCCCTGACCCTGGGCATCGAGACCCTGGGCGGCGTGTTCACCCCGCTGATCGAGCGCAACACCACCATCCCGACCAAGAAGAGCCAGACCTTCTCCACCGCCGACGACAGCCAGTCGGCCGTGACCATCCGGGTCTTCCAGGGCGAGCGTCCCATGGCGCACGACAACAAGATGCTGGGCCAGTTCGACCTGGTCGGCATCCCGCCGGCGCCGCGGGGCATCCCGCAGATCGAGGTCATCTTCGACATCGACGCCAACGGCATCGTGCATGTCACGGCCAAGGACAAGGCGACCAACAAGGAACAGTCGATCCGCATCCAGGCCAATGGCGGCCTCTCGGACGCGGACATCGAAAAGATGGTCCAGGAAGCCGAGGCCAACCGCGCCGAGGACGAGCGCCGCAAGGCCGGCGTCGAGGCCCGCAACCAGGCCGACGCGGTGATCCACTCCACCGAAAAGGCCATGGCCGAGCACGGTGACAAGGTCTCGGCCGATGAGAAGGCCGCGATCGAGGCGGCCCTGACCGACCTGAAGGGCGTGCTGGAAGCCGGCGACTCCGACGAGATCGGCGTCAAGACCAAGGCCCTGATCGACGCCTCGATGAAGCTCGGCGAGGCCATGTACAAGGCGCAGCAGGGTGAAACCGGCGGCGGCGGTGACGAGCAGCCTTCGGACGATGGCGTCGTCGACGCCGAGTTCGAGGAAGTCGACGGCGACGACAAGAAGTCGGCGTGACATCGCGCCTCATGGCGGCGGAGACCGTAACTGTGGTGAAAACTCGCCAGGGGAACGTCGCCGCCGCCTTCGCGGACGCGAGAAAGTCCCGCCCGACTCGTCTGGACTCAGACTTGCAGTCGGGCGGGCGATCGCCCAACTCAGGGATTGCTCGGTCTTTTGGTGATGCCGGCTGATGCGTGACTACTACGACATCCTGGGCGTCCAGCGCGGGGCGGATGACGCGGCGCTGAAGAGCGCCTTCCGCAAGCAGGCGATGGAGCACCATCCCGACCGCAACGGCGGTTGCGAGGATGCCTCGGCCCGCTTCAAGGAAATCAACGAGGCCTATTCGGTCCTTTCCGATCCGCAGAAGCGCGCCGCCTACGACCGCTTCGGCCATGCCGGGGTCAACGGCATGAACGGCGGCCCGGGCGGCGGGCAAGGCTTTGGCGACGTGCACGACATCTTCAACGAGGTGTTCGGCGACGCTTTCGGCGAGATGTTCGGCGGCGGCCGCCGGCGGCAGAACAACGGTCCCGCCCGTGGCGCGGACCTGCGCTACGACCTGGAGATCACCCTCGAGCAGGCCTTCGCCGGCGCCGAGGTCGAGATCACGGTGCCCGCGTCCATCACCTGTGAAACCTGCGAGGGTTCCGGCGCCAAGCCGGGCACCACCCCCACGGTCTGCGGCAGCTGCGGCGGCGCGGGCCGGGTGCGGGCCACCCAGGGCTTCTTCGCCATCGAACGCACCTGCCCCCGCTGCGGCGGCTCGGGCAAGATGGTGGTCGACCCCTGCAAGACCTGCAGCGGCCACGGCCACGTGCGCCGCCAGCGCACCCTGCAGGTGCGCATCCCGGCCGGGGTCGACGACGGCGCCCGCATCCGGCTCGCCGGCGAGGGCGACGCGGGCCAGCGCGGCGGACCGCGCGGCGACCTTTACATCTTCATGTCGGTGGCGCCGCACGACCTGTTTGAGCGCGACGGCCTGGACCTGCTCTGCACCGTGCCGGTGGCCATGTGCACGGCGGCCCTGGGCGGCGAGATCGAGGCCCCCTGCCTGACCGGTGGCGAGGACTGCGACGGCGAATGCCGCATCCCGGTCAAGGTGCCAGAAGGCACCCAGACCGGCCGCACCGTGCGCCTGAAGGGCCGGGGCATGCCCTCCCTGCGCGGCCGCGAGCGGGGTGACCTGATCGTGGAGATGTTCGTCGAGACGCCGACTCATCTCAGCGCCCGGCAGAAAGAGCTGATGCGCGAACTGGCCGACCTTTGCGGCGAGCAGCAGCACCCCAAGGCCGCCGGCTTCATGGGCAAGGCCAGCAAGTTCTGGGGCGCGGTGTCGGGCAAGGCGTAGGCGCCCGGCCCGGAAGACCTACCCGGCCGGCTTCCGGCCCCTGCTGACCACCTTCATTTCAACCGCCTTCAGCTCGGCGTCGTGTTCCGCCTCGGACGCCCTGAGGTCCGCCGCCGCGCGGTCAGCGTCGAAGGCGGCGAACCGCTCGCCCGCAATCCATTCCATCCTGTCGTGGGAAACACGTCCAGCTCCCGCGAGAACGGGGCGCTCGTTGAAGACAAGGAACCGGTCGAGCTCGTTCTCCCAGTCGGACATCGCCATCGACTTGCGACGTTCGGCTCTGTCCTCGGCGACATCGAGGAACATCGTCACGATGCGGTTCAGCTCCCTGAGCTCGGGCTCGGCAAGGTAGTTCTTGGCGATCGTCGTATCGCCCTTGCGAACCTTGCTTCCCTTCCAGGCGGTCAGGCCCATGTTGGGCCGAGTGGCGTTGGCTCTTTCAACAATCAGTTCGGCCGCCGTTCGCCCCGTCACGGCATGGAGCATCTTGTTCTGGACGGTGGCAAAGAACATCTGGGCCCGTTCGGACCCGCCATCGTAATCGACGCTGGTCGTGTAAACGCCCTTGATCTTTTGATAGAAGCGCTTCTCGGACGCGCGAATTTCGCGGATCTTTTCGAGCAGCTCGTCGAAATAGTCGAACCGCTCCACGCCTTTCAGGCGAGCGTCGTCGATGACGAAGCCCTTGACGAGATAATCGCGCAACCTCGTGGTTGCCCACTGCCGGAACTGCGTTCCCCTGTCTCCCCGTACCCGGTACCCGACCGCCAGGATCACATCGAGGCTGTAGAGCCTGGTCGGACGTCGCACGAAGCGGCCGCCTTCATCCTGAACTGTCAAATACTCTTTGACAGTTGCCGCCTCGATCAGCTCGCCCTCGGTGAAAATGTTTCCGACGTGGTAGCTGATGTTCTGTTTCGTCGACTGAAACAGCTCAGCCATCTCGGCCTGGCTTAGCCAGACCGTGCCGCCCTCGGCCCGGAGCTGGACCGTCGGGCCGCCGCCGTCAGCCTGGTAGAGGATCAGTTCACCGTTCGACACGGACTGTCGTTCCCTTATTGTTCCGCCCCCGTATAACGCAGACTCGATCCGCGGGCGACACCCCTCTTCCCGCCGCGAAACCCTTAACGCCCCGCGCGAACCCCGCTAGGGTCGCCGGCGATGAACGCCCCGCTTTCCCCCGCCCAGACCGCGCCCGACGCCACCGGCGCGACGCCCGTGATGGCGCAGTATTTCGAGGCCAAGTCGCGCCAGCCCGACGCCCTGGTGTTCTTCCGCATGGGTGACTTCTACGAGCTGTTTTTTGACGACGCGATCAAGGCGGCCGCCGCCCTGGGTATCGCCCAGACCTTCCGCGGCACGCACAATGGCCAGCCGATCCCCATGGCCGGGGTGCCGGTCCATGCGGCCGAAGCCTATCTGGCCAAGCTGATCCGGGCCGGCTTCAAGGTCGCTGTCTGCGAGCAGATGGAGAACCCGGCCGAAGCCCGCAAGCGCGGCTCCAAGGCCATCGTCCATCGCGACGTGGTGCGCATCGTCACGCCCGGCACCCTCACCGAGGACGGCCTGCTGGACGCCCGGGGCGCCAACCGGCTGGCGGCCATCGCCCTGCGTGGCGGTCAGGCGGCGGTGGCCAGCGTAGAGCTGTCGACCGGCGAGGTGGAGAGCCTGCTGATCGCCCCGTCCGGCCTGTCAGCGGCCCTGGCGGCGCTGCAGCCCTCGGAGATCCTCGTCCCCGACCGGCTGTTCGCCGACGAGACGGTCAACGCGGCCCTCAAGGGCGCCGCCGGGGTGGTCCAGCCGGTGGCCCAGGCGCTGGCGGAACCCGCCGCGTCCGAAGCGCGACTCAAGCGGCTCTACGGCGTCGATACCCTGGACGGTTTCGGCGGCCTGGCGGGGGCGGAGATCTCGGCGCTGGGGCTGATCGCCGCCCATCTGGAGATGACCCAGGCCGGCCGCCTGCCGGCCCTGTCGCCGCCCCGGCGGGCGGGCGAGGCCGACGTCATGGCCATCGATCCGGCCACCCGCGCCAGCCTGGAGATCGAACGCACCACGTCCGGCCAGCGGGACGGCTCCCTGCTGGGCAGTATCGATCGCTGCGTCACCGCCGCGGGCTCGCGGATGCTGGCCGCGCGGCTGGCCCGGCCGCTGCTGGACCCGGCCGCCATCGACGCGCGGCTGGACGCGGTGCAGTGGCTCCTTGGCCGACGGGTGCTGCGTGAGCCGATCCGCGACAGCCTCAAACGCTCCGGCGACCTGGCCCGCGCCCTGTCGCGGCTGGCGCTGGGACGAGGCGGGCCGCGGGACCTGGGCTGTCTGCGCGACGGCCTGAAGACCGGCGAAGCCCTGTCCGGCCTGGTGGTCGACGCCGGTGATGCGATCAACCCCCCGCCGTTCGAGATCGAGACGGCCCTGGCGGCGGTCAATCCGTCCCTGTCGGCAGACCTGTCGGGCCAGTTGGCGCAGCTGACCGACGGCCTCGGTCCCGACCTGCCGGCCCAAGCCCGCGATGGCGGTTTCGTCGCGGCCGGCGTGCGTCCTGAGCTCGACCAGGCCCGCGCCCTGCGCGACGACAGCCGGCGGGTGATCATCGCGCTGGAAAGCCGGCTGGCGCACGAGAGCAACCTGCCGCTGAAGATCCGCCACAACGCGGTGCTGGGCTATTTCGTCGAAACGACGGCGAACAAGGCCGACCCGCTGTTCCAGCCGCCACTGAACGCGACCTTCATCCACCGCCAGACCCTGGCCAACCAGGTTCGGTTCACCACCGTCGAGCTGGCCGACCTGGACGCCCGGATCGCCCAGGCCGGCGAGCGGGCCCTGGCTATCGAGGTGGCGACCTTCGAGGCCTGGCGCGAAGCCGCCTGCGCCCTGGCCGCGCCACTGCAGGCCGCCGCCCGGGCGCTGGCGACCCTCGACGTCGACAGTGCTCTCGCCGAATGGGCCGAGGACCAGCAGGCGGTCCGGCCGGTGGTCGACCGGTCGTTCGGCTTCGATGCGAAGGGCGGACGCCATCCGGTGGTCGAGGCGGCGGTCAAACGCGCCGGCGAGCCCTTCACGCCCAACGACTGCACACTGGACGGCTCGGGCGAGACCGGCGCGCGGCTGTCGATCGTCACCGGGCCAAACATGGCCGGCAAGTCGACCTTCCTGCGCCAGAACGCCCTCTTGGCAGTGATGGCCCAGGCCGGCTGCTTCGTGCCGGCCAAATCCCTGACCATGGGCGTGGTCGACCGGCTGTTCAGCCGCGTGGGCGCCGGGGACGACCTGGCCCGCGGCCGCTCGACCTTCATGGCCGAGATGGTCGAGACCGCCGCCATCCTGACCCAGGCCACCCCGCGCAGCTTCGTCATCCTCGACGAGATCGGCCGGGGCACCGCGACCTGGGACGGCCTGGCCATCGCCTGGGCCTGCGCCGAGGCCCTGCACGGCGTGAACAGGTCCCGCGCGTTGTTCGCCACCCACTATCACGAGCTGGCGGCGCTGGAGGACCGGCTATCCTACGTCTCCAACCTCAGCCTGCGGGCCAAGGAGTGGAACGGCGACCTGGTCTTCCTGCACGAGGCGGGGCCCGGCCCAGCCGACCGCAGCTACGGCGTCCAGGTGGCCAAGCTGGCCGGCGTCCCACCCGCCGTGGTCGCCCGCGCCCGCGAGGTGCTGGAACGGCTGGAGAGCGAGGCCCAGTCCCCGGCCCGGCTGGAAGGCCTGCCGTTGTTCGCGGCCACAACGCCGACGCCGGTGAAGCATGGCCCCAGCCCGGTGGAGGAAGCCCTCAAGGGGCTGGAGCCCGACGGCATGAGTCCGCGAGAGGCGATGGAAGCGCTCTATCGGCTGAAGGGGATGCTCTAGGTCCGTAGACCGCTGAGCAGCTCAGGCAGGTCTCTCGATCCGTGGAGGATCCTCAGGATGCTCGGCGGGCTCGCAGCAGCGTCATAGATCATGACGTACGGATAGCGCTGGAGCGTCCAGAATCGAACAGGCGGGTCAGCCAGCTCTCGCCTCTCGGCGCCAATCTGAGGATGGCGACCGATCCGGATCAGCGCGTCTTCCACCTCGTCGGTGAATTTGCTGGCCGCTCGCCGGCTTTCGAGGTTGATGGAATCGACAACCGCCAGAAAATCTCTGGTCGCTGTGCGTGAAAGCGCCGCCTTCATTCTGGATCGGGGCCTAGCCGCGCTTCCGCTGCGGCTATGGCCGCCCTGGCTTGAGCGATAGCGTCATCACCCGACACCCAGCCCTCTCGATCCGCTTCTTCCCGCACGCCATCGAGCATGGCCATAAAGGCCGTCTTCCGGTCTTGCGCATCCTGCAGCATCCGCAGGGCCGACCGGACGACCTCGCTGACGTTGTTGTAGCGGCCCTCCTCGACGCACTGCCGCGCGAAGCGCTCCAGTTCGGGGCTAAGGTGGACGTTGGTGGCCATGGCGACCTCATATGTCAAAGATTGACATATCTACCACAGGCCGGATTGGTGGCAAAGCAGGCAGCAGCACCTCACACAGGCGCTGCCCGTTGCGCCGGCCCGTGTTGCAGCGCACATAAGGGGCATGGCCCCCCGTCTTCGCCCCACCCGCCTCGAACATGTCGTCGACGGCGTCGCCCTGCGCGCGCGCCTCACGGCCGCCGCCCATGACGCCCTGGGCAACGAGGCCGAGCAGCGGCGGCTGGCGCTGGAGATCCTCAAGGCGGCTCTGTTCCGCGGCCGGATGATCGCCAAGGAGCGGCTGGAGAACGGCGCCGGGGGGCTGGAGACGGCCCGCCTGCTGTGCGGCGTCACCGACGAGGTGGTCACCGCCCTCTACGACTTCACCACCGTGCACATGTTCCGCGCCCGCAACCCGACCGAGGGCGAGCGGCTGTGCGTGCTGGCCGTCGGCGGCTACGGCCGGGGCGTGCTGTCGCCCTACAGCGATCTCGATCTGCTGTTTTTGCGTCCCTACAAGCAGACCGCCCATGCCGAGAGCGTCATCGAGTTCATGCTCTATGCCCTGTGGGATCTGGGCTTCAAGGTCGGCCACGCCTCCCGGACCGTCGAGGAATGCGTGCGGCTGTCGAAGGAGGACTTCACCATCCGCACCTCGCTGCTGGAGGCGCGACGGCTGACCGGCGACGAAGCCCTGGCCGAGGATCTGAAGAAGCGCTTCCGCAACGATGTGATGAAGAACACCGGGGCCGAGTTCGTCACCGCCAAGCTGAAGGAGCGCGACGAGCGCCACGGCCGGGCCGACACCAGCCGCTACATGGTCGAGCCCAACGTCAAGGAAGGCAAGGGTGGCCTGCGCGACCTGCACACCCTGATGTGGATTGCCGAATACCTGCATCCGGTGGAAACCCCGGCCGAGGTCTTCACACTCGGCTATTTCGACCGTCGCGAAGTAGCCGCCTTCGTGCGGGCCTTCGATTTCCTGCACGCCGTGCGCGCGCACCTGCACTTCGCCACGGGCCGGCCGGAGGAACGGCTGACCTTCGACCTGCAGCCGGAAATCGCCCGCCGCATGGGCTTTGGCGACCGGGCTGACAATCCGGCCGTCGAGCGGTTCATGCGCCGCTACTTCCTGATCGCCCGCGAGGTCGGGTCCCTGACCCGGACCTTCTCGGCCAAGCTGGAAACCGAACACCTCAAGGCCCGGCCCAGGGGGCTGTCACGCTTCCTGCCGGGGCGGGGCAATCCCAAGCGCAAACCGCTCGAAGCCGCCGGCTTCCACGAGGAGGGCGGACGTCTGACCATCGACGGGCCGGAGGTGTTCGAGGCCGATCCGGTGGACCTGATCCGCATCTTCCGCCTGGCCGACCAGCGGGACCTGGATCTGCATCCCGACGCCTTCACCGCGGTAACCCGCAGCCTGGCGCTGATCACCTCCAAGGTCCGCCGCGACCCGGACGCCGCCCTTGCCTTCCTCGACATCCTGGCGCGGGGCAAGCGGACCTACCGCACCCTGATGCTGATGAACGAGTCGGGGGTGCTGGGCCGGTTCGTGCCGGAGTTCGGCCGGATCGTCGCCCAGATGCAGTTCAACATGTACCACTCCTACACGGTGGACGAGCACACGCTGAAGGCCGTGGGGGTGATCGCCGACATCGCCGACGGACAGCTGGCCGAGGATCATCCGCTGTCGGTGTCGATCATGCCGCTGATCGACGACCGCGAGAGCCTGTTCCTGGCCATGCTGCTGCACGACACCGGCAAGGGCGGGGTCGGCGGGCAGGAGAAGGCCGGCGCCCGCGCCGCCCGCTCGGCCTGCGAACGACTGGGGCTGGAGCGGAGCAAGATCGAGCTGATCGCCTGGCTGGTGGAGCATCACCTGGTGATGAGCGACTACGCCCAGAAGCGCGACGTCACCGACCCGGCCACCGTGGCCGCCTTCGCCCGCATCGTCGAGAATCCCGAGCGGCTGCGGCTGCTGCTGGTCCTGACCGTGGCCGACATCCGCGCCGTGGGCCCCGGCGTGTGGAACGGCTGGAAGGGCCAGCTGATGCGCGAGCTCTACGCCGCCACCGAGGCGACCTTCCGCGGCGGCCGGGGGAGCGATCCCGCCGCCAGCGCCCGCCGGCACCAGTCGTCCGTCGCCGCCGAGGCCCGCGCCGCCCTGATCGAGGCCGATCCCGTCGCCAAGGGCTGGACTACCGCGATGGAGGACGCCTACTTCACCGCCTTCACCACCGAGGAGCTCGCCGCCCACGCGGCCCTGGCCCGCCGCGCGGCGCTGCAGGGTGGGGCCGCCGCCGAGACCCGCATCCGGCCCGACCGCAACGCCGCCGAAATCGTGGTCGCGGCGAAGGACCGGCGCGGCCTGTTCGCCGACCTGGCCCTGGCCATCTCCGGCCTGGGCGGCAACGTCGTCGGGGCGCGGGTGTTCACCTCGGCCCAGGGCCAGGCGCTGGACGTCTTCCATGTGCAGGACGTCGCCGGCGCGCCGATCGGCGAAGACAATCCCCGCATCCTGCGGCGGCTGGCGGACAGTCTGGAAGCCGCCGGGCGGGGCGAGACCCCGACCTTCGAGCCGCGCAAGGGGGCCGAGGGCGGTCGGGCTTCGGCCTTCTCGATCATCCCCACGGTGATGATGGACAACGAGGCTTCGGAGGACGCCACCGTGGTGGAAGCCTCCGGCCGCGACCGGCCCGGCCTGCTGGAGGCCCTGGCGCGGGCGGTGGCCGACGCCGGCCTGTCGATCATCTCGGCCCATATCGACGGCTACGGCGAGCGGGCGGTGGACGCCTTCTATGTCCAGACCCCGGGCGGTGGAAAACTGACCGACGCCAAACGCTCGGCGGCGCTGAAGGCCGCCCTGATGGAAGTCCTCGACGCCGAGGAAACCGGCCAAAGCCCCCGCGGCCGGCCGAAGCTGGAACGGGCAAGGGCCAGCGTGGCCAGATAGCCCCTGAATCCTCCCCTCGCAGAGGGGAGGGGGACCATGCGGAGCATGGTGGAGGGGGCTGCGCCGGACTCGCCGGAACGACCGGAATTCAGGATGGGGCCGTTCGCATTGGCTCTGACCCCTCCACCGCCTCCGGCGGTTCCCCTCCCCGCAAGGGGGGAGGATTCTTGTGTTTGCAGGTTTGATCCGGATTCGGCGCCCCTCATCCGCCACGCCTTGACCCCTCCCGCACCCCATTGCACAACCGGCTCGTGAGCACCCTCGAGCCGTCCCGACCCGCGAAAGCCCCCAAGGGCGGCCTGATCCGCTCGTCGATGGTGTTTTCCGGCCTGACCCTGGTCAGCCGGTTCATGGGGCTGGCCCGGGACCTGTTGATCACCGCCCGGCTGGGGGCCAGCGCCACACCGGCCGCCGACGCCTTCAACACCGCCCAGTCGTTCCCCAACCTGTTCCGCCGAATCTTCGCCGAGGGCGCCTTCACCGCCGCCTTCGTGCCCACCTATTCCCAGGTGCTGGCCAACGAGGGGCAGGAGGCCGCGGACAGGCTCGCCACCGACGCCCTGGCGACGCTGGCGGCCATCACCCTGGCCCTGACCGTCGCCCTGCAGCTGGCCATGCCCTGGCTGATGCTGGCCATCAATCCAGGGTTCGGGTTCAACAGCGAGAAGTACAAACTGGCCGTCGTGCTGACCCAGATCAGCATGCCCTACCTGCCCTGCATGGCCATCGTCGCCCTGCTGTCGGGGGTGCTCAACGCCGGTGGCCGGTTCGCCCTGTCGGCGGCGGCGCCGACGGTGCTCAACGCCGCCATCCTGATCGCCGTCATCCCGCCGCGCGACGCCATGGGCTCGGCCTATGCCGCCACCTGGGCGATCCTCGCCGCCGGGGTGGTCCAGGCCGGCCTCCTGTGGTGGGGCGTCTGGCGGATCGGAGCGAAGATCCGTCCGACCATCCCGCGCCTGACACCCCAGATCAGGGCCCTGATCGCCGTGGCCATTCCCGGGGCCATCGCCGCCAGTGTCACCCAGATCAACATCTTCATTTCCGGGATCATCGCCAGCCAGGTGAACGGCGCGCGGACCTGGCTGTCGGTGGCCGACCGGTTCTACCAGCTGCCGCTGGGCCTGGTCGGGGTGGCCATCGGGGTGGCGCTGCTGCCGTCCCTGTCCCGCGCCATCAGCCTGGGCGACAAGGCAGAGGCGCAGAAGACCACCGACCAGGCCATCGTCTTCGCCATGGCCCTGACCTTGCCGGCCGCCGCCGTGCTGCTGGCCATGCCGCACTATCTGATCGACGGCCTGTTCCAGCGCGGCCAGTTCACCGCCTATGACGCCGCCGAAACGGCCAAGGCGCTGTTCCACTACGGCTGGGGCGTGCCGGCCTTCGTGCTGGCCCGCGTTCTGTCGCCGGTGTTCTTCGCCCGCCACGACACCAGGGCGCCGATGCGCTTCGCCCTGATCTCGGTGGCGGTGAACATCGGCCTGGGCCTGGTCCTGTTCTACGTCATCGGTTTCGAGGGCATCGCCGCGGCGACCGCCTTCGCCTCCTGGCTCAATGTCGCCCAGATGGTCCACGCCCTGCGCAAGCGCGGCGACTGGAGCCCCTCGCAGGCCGCCTGGAGCAAGCTGGCGCGGATCGCCTTCGCCAGCACCGTGCTGGGCGGGGTGATGTTCGCCGCGCAGCTGTTCCGCGCCGACATTGAAGCGCCGTTCGCGGGCGTCCGCATGATCGGGCTGGGACCCAAGGAGATCACCGTCCTGCTGCTCTCCATGGCCGGGGCGGCGCTCTATCCGGTCCTGCTGCTGGGCAGCGGCGGGGTGACCCTGGCCGAGGTCCGCGAAGCCCTGCGTCGCAAGCCGGGCGTGGCCGCCGCCCCGCCGGCGGACTTGCTCTAGGCCCGGCTCTGCCGTATCGAGCCCGCATGGTCCTCGCGGCACACTCCCCGCGCCGATGGCGCAGCGTCTGATCGATACCCGCTGAGCTTCGCGCGGCGATCCGTCCGCGCGTCCATCGACCTGCCATTCAAGAAGACCGATCCATGACCGATCAGCCTCCCGCCTCCTATTCCGGCCCGACCCGGGTCCTGTCCGGCGTGCAGCCCTCCGGGGCCCTGCACCTGGGCAACTATCTCGGCGCCTTGGTGAAGTTCGCCCGGCTGCAGCACGAGACCGAATGCCTGTTCTGCGTCGTCGATCTGCACGCCATCACCGTGTGGCAGGACCCGGCTCAGCTGACCGCCCAGACCCGCGAGATCGCCGCCGCCTACATCGCCGCCGGGGTCGATCCTGCCAAGGCCAGCATCTTCCCGCAGTCGGCGGTTAGCGCCCACGCCGAGCTGGGCTGGATCCTACAGTGTGTCGCCCGCCTGGGCTGGCTCGACCGGATGACCCAGTTCAAGGAGAAGAGCGGCAAGCACAAGGAGCGCAGCTCGGTGGGCCTCTACACCTACCCGGTGCTCCAGGCGGCCGATATCCTGATCTACAAGGCCACGCACGTGCCGGTGGGCGAGGACCAGAAGCAGCACCTGGAACTGACCCGCGACATCGCCGCCAAGTTCAATCACGACTTCGACCGGCCGGGCTATTTCCCGCTGCCTGAAGGCCTGATCGAGGGGCCGGGCGCGCGGATCATGTCCCTGCGCGACGGGGCGGCGAAGATGAGCAAGTCCGACCCGTCGGACAATTCGCGCATCAACCTGACCGACGACGCCGACACGATCAGCCAGAAGATCCGCAAGGCGAAGACCGACCCCGAGCCGCTGCCGGAGTCGCTGGAAGACCTCAAGGCCCGGCCCGAGGCGGACAATCTGGTGGGCATCTACGGGGCGCTGGCCGACCTGACCAAGGCCCAGGTGCTGGCCGAGTTCGGCGGCAAGGGCTTCGGGACCTTCAAGCCGGCCCTGGCCGACCTGGCGGTGGCCAGGCTGGGTCCCGTCAGCGACCGCATGCGCCGGCTGATGGCCGACCCGGCGGAGATCGACCGGGTGCTGGCCGCCGGCGCGGACAAGGCGCGGGAAATCGCCGCCCCGACGCTGGACGAGGTGAAGCGGATCGTCGGGTTCTGGCGGTAAAAACAACCGCTCATCCCGGCGAATGCCGGGACCCAGATCAAAGATCGCTACAGCCAACCGGTTGAAATCGAGTTCTGTCATCTGGGCCCCGGCATTCGCAGGGGTGAGCGGAACAATTTGTTCCACTTGCGAACCCCATCCGCCTAAGCCACCGTCCGCCCCATGAGCCGCCGCAAGTTTCTGGTCATCGCCGACGACAGCCCCGAGTCCGGGGCGGCGCTGCGCTATGCCTGCAAGCGGGCGGTGTCGACCGGCGGCCATGTCTGCCTGCTGCGGGTGATCGAGCCGGCGGTGTTCGAGCACTGGTCCGGCGTGCGCGAGGAGATGGAGCGGCAGGAGCGGGTCGAGGCCGAGATGGTCCTGCAGAAGCTCGCCGAAACGGTGGTCGCCGTCACCGGCCAGAACCCCGAGTTCCTGATCAAACACGCCGAGAACACCAAGTCCGCCATCCGCTCGGTGGTCGCCGGCGACCCCGACATCAAGATCCTCGTCCTGGCCGCCTCGACCGGCGGCAAGGGGCCGGGGCCGCTGGTCGCCTCGATCGCGCGGGACGGGGTCAACTGGGGGTCGCGGAAATTGCCGGTGACCGTGGTGCCGGGCGATCTGACCGACGACGAGATCGCGGATCTGGCATGAGTGAGGAACGCCCCTTCGCGCCGCGCTCCCCACTGATGCGAAAGCCGAAACGCAGCTGTCTGCTTGTCTGGGTTCTCGCCTGTTTCATCGTTGGAACCGTCCTGATCGTCCTGGCTGACCGCTATCTGCCGGAGGACCTCAAACAGGCCGGCCGGTTCATTGGCGCGGTGCTGACCCCGGTCTTCTGGATGCTTCAGGCTTGGAGCACGCGGGACGCTCACTACAGGAAGCTGAAATAGCGTGGGTCTTGGGCGCCTGATGAGAATCGTCCTTTGGACTTGATGGAATTGTGAGCTCCGGACGCCGGACCTGGTCAAGGATGACCCCTGCGGGGTCGCCGCTCCTCGGCTGCCGAAGGCGGTCCTTGAGCAGGGCCGTCGCCGAAGCAACACTGGCCGTCAATACATCAGGGCGAGTTTGCCAAAACCCTTCCTCCCCACAAGCGAAGCGCGCTGGGGAGGGGGACCATGCGGAGCATGGTGGAGGGGGCAGCGCCGGACCTGCCGGAAAGACCTGAATTCAGGACGGGGCCGCTCCCGTCCGCGCTGCCCCCTCCACCGCCTCGCGGCGGTCCCCCTCCCCCTCGCTACGCTCCGGGGAGGAAGGAATGGAATGTTACAGCTTCACCGGGATCCGCACCGGCAGGGTCTCATACCCCTTCACGAAGGCTGACGGCACGCGTTTGGGTTCGCCCATCACCTCGATCGTCGGGAAGCGTTTGAGGATTTCCTCCCAGACCACCCGCAGCTGCATCTCGGCCAGGCGGTTGCCCACGCAGCGGTGGATGCCGAAGCCGAACGACATGTGGTGGCGGGGCCGTTCGCGGTCGATGACGTAGGCGTCGGGGTTGTCGATCACCGTGTCGTCGCGGTTGCCCGAGACGTACCACATGGCGACCTTGTCGCCCTTCTTGATCGTCTTGCCGCCGATCTCGTAGTCGGCCAGGGCCGTGCGGCGCATGTGGGCCAGCGGCGTCTGCCAGCGGATGGTCTCGGAGACCATCGAGGTGATCAGGTCGGGATTGGCGCGCAGCTTGTCATACTGGTCGGGGTTCTGGTTCAGGGCCAGCACCGAGCCGGTCATGGTGTTGCGGGTGGTGTCGTTGCCGCCGACGATCAGCAGGATCAGGTTCCCCAGATACTCCATCGGCTCCATGTTGCGGGTCGCCTCGCCATGCGCCAGCAGCGAGATCAGGTTGTTGGCCGGCGGGGCGTTGACGCGCTGGTTCCACAGCTCGGTGAAATAGGCGAGGCACTCGAACAGCTCCTCGCGGCGCTGCTCCTCGGTCTCGATCACCCCCATGCCCGGCGCGGCGGTGGCCACGTCCGACCAGCGGGTCAGCTTGCGCCGGTCGTGGAACGGGAAGTCGAACAGGGTCGCCAGCATCTGGGTGGTCAGCTCGATGGAGATGCGGTCGACCCAGTCGAAGGTCTCGCCGATCGGCAGACTGTCCAGCAGGCCGGCGGCCCGCTCGCGGATGATCGGCTCCAGCTGCATCAGGCTCTGGGGGCTGACGATCGGCGACACGGTCTTGCGCTGCACATCGTGCTTGGGCGGGTCCATGGCGATGAACATCGGCAGGATGAAGTCGTCGTCCATGTCGCGCAGGGTGATGCCGCCCAGGTGCGCGTCGGAGCTGAACACCTGGTGGCTGGTGTCGATCTCCATGATGTCGTTGAA